>DASXUL010000086.1:0-31152 GCA_036504855.1 Armatimonadota bacterium
GATCTCCTTGCGATTGCGCGTCTCCGCGAAGAAGAGCGCCGTTGCCCTCGCTTCCTTCAGCTTCCTTTGCTCCGCCATTTGCCGTCCCCTCTCCCCGTGGGAGCTCAGCCCCACTGAATACCACTTCCTGCTACAATTCTATCTCTTCAGAGCGGGAATGGGTCATGGAGACGGCATGGGAGGCGTGTTAAAACATGTCAGAAGGGATTTCCGTTCAGGAGAGTCTGATTGCAGAGCGTGAAGGGGCGGGGTACAAAGTGGTATCTACGAGGCTGATTCTACCACGGGAGCCGGCCGAAAGGCCACGGCCCCTATCAGCAAACCCACGCAGAGGAACAGAAACCAGTCGCCGTATCGCACGAACGGCGTGGTTCCCGAGCGGAGCGTAACGCGCCCCGCGAGAACGCCGGGACGGTTCAGGGGCAGGCGCCCCGTCCAGCGGCCGTCCGGCCCAACGAACCCGCTGATGCCGGTGTGGCCGCATCGCGCCACCCAGCGACCGGTTTCAACCGCCCGCAGCGGGGCCGCTGCGGCGTGTTGTTCCGCCATGCCAGTGCGTCCGAACCAGCCGTCGTTGGTGATCACGGCAATGAGGTTCGCTCCAGCCAGCGCGAAGGCGCGGGACGCCTCCGAAGAGGCGGATTCGAAACAGATCGGCACGCCGAGCGCCATCGGACCGTCGCGGAGGACCGTCCATTCGGAGCCGGGGACCTCATCGCGCTCCACCACTCCGAACGAGTTCAGCAGCGGCAGAACGCGCCGCAGCGGAACCCACTCGCCGAACGGCACGAGGCGGCGCTTCTGATACTGGCCGGCGATGCGACCATCCGGCAGCGCGAGAACGGCCACGTTCATCGGGGCGCCGTCGGGGGCGAAGACAATGCTCCCCGTGAGGATGGGGGCGCCGGCCGCGCGCGCCGCAGCCGCTACGGCGCGGCGGATGCGCGGCTCCGAAACCGAGCCGGGAAGCGTGGACTCAGACCACACGATCAGATCCGTCTTGCCGCCCTCGCGAGCGCATCGGACCGTGTCGGCGGAGAGCCGGCGGAACTCCTCTTCGCGCCCCGGCGCCTCCCACGGCACGTTGGTGTTTCCCTGGGCCACGACGACCCGGAGACCCGGCGAGAGCGCATCGGTGCGGCGGGGCGTTTCGGCCCGCCAGGCGCCCCAGGTAATGGCCGCCAGAAGGGCCAAGGCGGCCGGCATGGCCGTTCCCATGAAGGCGCCCCGCCGGGTCAGCGCCAGGAAAACCGCCGTGGCGATCAGCGCAGCCGCATAGCTGACCGCCATCCACCCGCCCAGGCTGGCGAGTTGGAGGACGGCTATGTTGCCGGAGAGCGCGTTTGCCAGCATTCCGAAGGGGAAACCGAAGGCGCCCGCTCCGCGCAGCCATTCCCCTAGAACCCAGGCGGCCGGCGCGCCGAGGAGGATGGAGGCCGGACGTCCGCCGCGCAGGATGGCGGCCAGGGCCAGCCCAACCGGAATGAAGAAGAGCGCCTCAATGGCCGAGAAGAGCGCCCACGGCAGGAGGCGCATCCACAGCACGTTTCCGCCGAACGAAGTGGTGAACCAGCCAACGCCGCCCATCGCGATGAGCCCCGCAAGCCACGCGCGGCCCGCCGCCTGGCGCGGGGAGGCGCCGTCCAGCGCCCAGAGCAGGGGCGCGAGACAGACCCAGGCGAGCGCGGAGAGACCGAACGGCGGGAAGCAGGCGGCCAGAAGCGCGCCGGAGAGCAGGGCCGCCGCTATGCGCGGCGCGCGTGGCGGGAGGGCGGGGCGGGGGTCTATCATCCGAGAGACGCTGGACTCAGCGGAAGGGGCGCCATGAAAAGGTATTTGCATCTCATCCCAATCGCTCTGGCCCTTGCGGGCTGCGCGAAAACGCCGCCGGGCGCCGTCACCGGTCCACAAACGCTCGTTACCTTCGAAGTGCAGGTGCAGGGCAGCGTGAACCCGGCGGAGTACTACTACATCGTGCTGGATACAAACAACGACGCTTCGGACGGTCCGCGTCCCGTCGTTGCGCGGCCCTGGGGCAACGGCTATGCCGCCGGCTCGTACACCCACTACATTCTGTATCACGCGGGGACCTTCGGCGTCTACCAGAGCTCCGACAATCCAGACCACCAGATGAACGTGTACCTTGGCCGCCCGCTGCAGGCCGGAGTTGAATCGCGCAACAACGCCAGCGACACGCTGGTGGTGCAACTGGACGCCGCGCAGGTGGCGAACGTGAACCCGGCGGTGCGCGCCCTGGACGTGAACATCATTGCCACCGACCGCGTCCCGCTGGACCCCCAGGAGATCACAACCAAGACCGTGGATGGCCTCGGCCTTTCCGGCGCCGACTTCGTGACGATTCCGCTGACCTACACCCAGGTGTACCAGGACGGCGTGAACCCGGACCCCGGCCACCCGGAGACCCTGGAGGCCGGCATCGTGCCCGGGCTGGCCGAACACCCGGAACTGGACCTCATCAACTGGCGCACCACAGTGCAAAGGGGATGACGTGGCGAGTCATCGAAGTCATCGGCTGTCGGTTGTCAGTCGAACCGGGCTGACGGCCCATCGTTGACGGCTATCGCCTATCGCATCAGGCCCAGCGCCAGGCCGAGGATCAGGCAGCCAATCGTCACGCCCATGACAACCGCGCCGCTCCACCCCAGGGGATTCTCGGCGTGGCCGAAGAAGGCCAGCAACCCCGCCACGGCGAAGAGAGGAAACGCCGCCCACAGGACGCCGGCGACGCAAAGGCCAAGCGCCACGACCAGACAGGCGCCGGTCCAGACGAGGTAAGATCCCGCGCTGCGAGCGTCGGATTTCCAGCGCGGCAGGTCGGTGGCCATGGAATGGCCGCAGTATCCGCACGAGGGCGCTCCGGCGGGCACGGGCACGCGGCAGTTTGGGCACGGCACGGCGTCCACGGCGTTAGCGGGGAGCGGCGGCTCCTTTCGTAGCGCGGCCAACCCCGTGCGCGGAGGCGGCGGCTCCAGTAGCTTTGCCCGCGTCTCCTCCTGGTCCGCCCCGCAGAGCGCGCACACCGGCCCGGCATCCCGCATCGGCTTGTGGCACGCCAGACAGAACCGGATCATCGTATGATCGGTCACGGCCCACCTCCTTCCCGTTTCGAGAAGAGTAGACGGCGGCACATGCCTTTCCAGTTCACCTGACGTTCGCGCAATTGACCTACGTCGCCTCCGGGCTCACCAGTTGCGACAACCCAACATGGACTCCACGGTAAGCAGAATCTGCCAGGGCCCGCAAGAGAGTAAAACGCACGCATCGAATGCCCGGCTTGGAATCATCAGGTCGCCATCGGGGCCGATCACAGTCAGGAAGACCACTTTGGTCGCGCCCGCACCCGGCATTTCCCTTAGCGCGTCGAATAACTCCACGCCGTAGCCGTCGGATAGGAAATCGCCGATCACGAGGACATCCGGCAGCGACGCTCGAAGAAGCTCCAGCGCCTGCATCTTGCTGGGGACAACCGTAACGCTGTGTCCCCGTGTTTCCAGTTTCCTGGCGGTTCGCTCAGGGACATCGGTATGGCGGTTAGCCATCACAATAGTGGCCATGGTTAGTTGCTCTTCCCCGTCTCTTGGTGAGGCTTGGCGACCGGCGGAGATCGCGCTCAACACGGGCAGCATCAGAACCCGCGGTCCTGGCCGGTGACGCCGCGGAACAGTCACGGAATAGCTTTGGCCAGGGACACAGTGAGCGCTGCCCGTTCCTATCTCGCTTGGGGAATATACTCAATTGTGTGTCCGGCACCCCGCGAGGGCCCCTTCTGGCGCGTGGTCATCCCCAGTATGCGTATGTGCGTAGCGCTGCACTCAGACTGAAGCCACTCCTTGACGTCAGACTCCCATACCAACGGATTCTGAGTGACGGACTGCTCCAAAGCATCATACGAAAGCACACCGCGGCTCTTTACCTCCCCAAGCAACTGCTGACGCGCAAGCGCGAGATACCGATTACGGCGATCAAGACAATGCCCGCCATCACCGAATTCCTCCGCGCCAAACAGCTCCTCGGACTCCTCTCGCTTGTTGCGCCTTGTCTGCTGAGCCATCGCCCGGGCGCTGATCTGTGCCTTGAAGGCCGTCTTCTCGGCTCCCTTGAAGGTCCGAAGCCCTTCGACGTGACGCGTCGCGTAAACGAGATGGTAGCCTGTACGGTTGTCCGTTGGGTGGAGGATTGGCGTGGAGACCACCCAGGGAAACCGGCCCACGGTCTTGACACGGTCACAGTACGTTCGAACTATTGCGTCCTCGCGATCCAATCCCGAAAGCCCACGCCACTGATCCCGAAAGTCCGAAGACCCAAAGAGATCCTCAAAGCTAGGCGCCACTCTATCAGGCCCCTTGTCAACGAAGCGGCTAATGTAAGGCGTCTGGAAGTTAATCAGTACTTCACCGGGCGAATGCTGTAAGATCGGTTCCACCGTACGCATTCCGAACCTTGTCCATCCCTTGGGGTCGATGAAGAAGAACCCGAAAGAACCCGAGACGTGCTTGATGATGTCGGGTATGTGCCGCTCGAACCTGCCGTGGATGACAGTCGCCTCTACACCATCTAGCGCGGCTACGGTCTTGCGTAGCAGTTCGCTCGCTGCTCTGTTCTTCTCAACGAAGATACAGCGAATGCGTGGGCGAACACGGCCGCGCTCCCCGATCGCCGTTTGCGCCCCAGTCAACTCTGCGATAGCGATCATCGGAGACGTATCAGAGAGATCGTCCGCCTGGGCGTTCCAGGGCCCGGCGAAGCCGTCGACATACGTAATGGCCCGACCGGACCAGCCGACCTTGTAGGTCAATCTCTGGAGATAGTGCCGGAGGATGCTGTGCTTGGCGTATGCCTGTTCTCGGCCGATGTAGTGATCTGGGTTAAGCATGGAAATGTCTCCATGCGGCAGCGGGCCACGTTGAGAGCGGCGGTCCGTTGGCGTCGCACCAGTTGCGATGGCGCCTCGCTTGGCGGGCGATATGGCGTTTCGTCGTGAGTGACGTCGTCAAGCATCCGGCCATGCTGGCGTTTGTTTACCCCACCCCACTGCTTGAAGAAAAACGGCACGCTGGCGGCAGCACACTGGTTTCGTATGCTCTTGACCCACTCGGGATGCATTGGACGGGCGCCGCGTCCGCTTTCGCCGCCGACAATGACCCAGTGAATCCCCTTCAGGTCCAGTTCGCCCAGGTCCTCCAACAGCGGTTCAATCGACAGAAAGCGGACTGAGGCGGGCGAATTGCGCAACGCGTCCACTCTGGGCAGGCCGTGCCGTCGGTCCTCCACGCTGACGCCCCACCAGATGTGGCGGGCTGCAGCCGCGTCCCGGAGGGGGCATTCCAACATCGCCGCCAAGCGGCCTGCGCGCTTGGTGAGCACCTGGTAGGTGTGCCAGTCAGCGGACAACATCACCTGCGCAACCTGGCGAACGTAGTGGTCGGGGACGTCCTCGTGGAACAGATCGCTCATCGAGTTCACGAAGATTGCACGAGGCGTCGCCCAACCCAACGGCTCCAGGAGCTTTTCCGGAACAAGACGCAGGTCGAATCCCTGCTCATAGGGATGCCCCTTGACGCCACGGAACCTCTCGGCGAATGTCTCGGCGTAGCAATGCGCGCATCCGGGGCTTATCTTCGTGCATCCCCGCACGGGGTTCCACGTCGCGTCCGTCCATTCGATCTTAGAGTGGTCACTCACAACTTTCCGCCTTTAGAACACCCGTTCCCACCTACCCAGAACATAGCACGGCCGTCACCCCTACGGCGATGCGTTACATAGCTTCAGCGTGACCCCCTGCCGACGGGATGTATGGCCGCCACCTGCTTCGGCTCAGAACCCGCGGTCCTGGCCGGTGACGCCGCCGTAGGAGATGTCGGGGGCGCCGATGTCCAGGCTTTCGCCGAACATGCCGGTGGAGAACGGGTCGGCCACCGGGAAGGCCTTGATGCGCAGCATCACGCGGAAGCCGCGCTCGGTGCGCCAGCCCTTATCATCAATCATCGCCACGGAGGCCTCCAGGCAGCCCAGGTCCTTCGCCAGCATCACGCGGCGGTAACGCTGGCCGGAATCCGTGCCCGCAAGCGCCCGAACGCGCCACTGGCGGCCGATGGGGGTGTCCAGATTTCCCAGGATGCGGCCGAAGTTGCGCGTTGCCGGCAGATAACGCGATTCGCCATCGAAATGGAACCGGCCAAGCCGCAGTCGGAGCGCGTTGTTCACATAGCGAAAGTGTGAGGCCTCGCCCGGCCCGAGGCCGTTCACGTTCACAGCCACGTCGGTGATCAGGCGAATGCCGTCTCGGGGCTCGATCTTCAGGAATCCCATCACGTCGCGCCAGGGGGTGATGTTGTTCTTGAAGTCGTAACCGGCGCCGGCGCGCAGCTCCAACCAGTGCACGGCCCCCACTTTCACGCTGCTGGTGAGCGTGTTGTAGGCGTAGGGGCGGTCGAAGATAAAAGGGGTATAGCCGCGCGGAGCCTGAACGGCCCACGAGAGGTTCACATCGGACGAATGGCCGATCGGCTGCGTAACGCCGATGGCGCCGGTCAGCGAGTAGAGAGCGGATTGGCTCGAGTAGATCGCCTGCCGGAAACCGCCGCCCAGGTTCAGCTTGGCGCCGCCCAGCGTCCACACGCGGTTCGGCGCCGTGGCCTCAAAGAGCTGCCGCCCCGATTTCACGCCGTTCGCCTCGAACGCGCCGGTGGCCAGTTGCAGGGTGATGGGGGCGCTCTTCGTGGCGGCCAGCCCCAGGCGGTGAACATCGCTCTTCAGGGATAGCTCCGGCAGGCGCTCCACCGGCTTGTAGACGGAAGCTTCGCCGGCCAGCGTGGAGAGGTGGTTTGCCGCAACCTCCACATCCACGGCGCTGAACCCCTGCGCCACATCCACCTTCGAGGCCAGTTCCTTGGTGGAGACGGCCGCGGCGGACCGGCGCGTGTAGTCCAGCCCCACGGTCGCATTCCCCTTTGCGCTGTACCGGTATCCCTGCGCGAGGCCGGCCGTGAAACCGCCGTAGTTCGTGGCCCCGCTCTTGGTCGCGTCCCAACGGAAGGAGAGCCCCGTGTTGGATGCCTGTCGCGCCCGGTTGAGGGCCAGAGTGGCGTTGCGGGACGAACTGCCCGGCAGGTAAAGGTAGCTATTGCGGCGAAGCTCGCCGTTCAGCGCGGCGTCGAAGCCCAGCAGGCGTTGGGCGTGGCGCAGGTTGGCGCTCAGGTTGCCGCCGCCCTTGCCAAGCACCTGATACACGGAGGCCTCGCCCTCGCGGTAGTCGTGCGTTACCCCGATGCCGAGGCCTTGCTTCTGCATCACGTCCAGGCGAACCGCGCCAGACTGCCGGTTGGCGCCGGCGTAGTTCAGGTTGGTCTTCACGAAGAAGCCCTCTTCCGTGCTCTGGCCGAACGTGGGGACCACGGGCGGGCGATCCGCCGTTTCGCGCCGAATGGGCAGCACGAGTGCCGCAACCGTTGCCAGGCGGCGGCCGAAGAGGGTGGTTGTGGCGTGGCGCGCCACGATGCGTTTGTCCGGCTCCACGGTCACGTCTCGCGCGGAAACCTCGTACTGCGGCTGTCCGGGCGCGCACGTTGTAAGCCGGACGCGGTGCAGCGTCAACTCCGTTCGCGTGCCGGCAAGGCTTTCGGCTCGCACGTGCACCGGCTCGGTGAGTCCCTGAGGCTGGATGTCCGTGATGGCGTTGGTGAAGGTCCACTTGCGGTCTGGGAAGTGGAAGGTGAGCACGGCGTCGTCACCGCCCACGATGATGTTGCGTCCGGTATCGAGGCTCACCCCGCCGCGCAGGGTGGCGATCTGGGCGTCCACGTCATAGTCGCCGGAATCGGCTTTCAGAACGTACTCGCGGTAGCGGATCTCCACGCCGTCACTGGCGATCCAGTGTCGGGCGCCCTCTTCGTAATGCACCAGCCCCCCGCGGAACGCGGCGTCATTGCCGGGCGGCGTGTAGGGGAGGCCCTGCGCCAGGGCGGACGCGGCGAGCGCCAGGGCGATGGAGAGCGCGGCGCGGCGCATCACTCTTCCCTCCACAGCATCACCGCGCCCACCAGCGCGAACGCCGCGTTGGGCAGCCATGCGGCCGCCAGGGGCGGCAGAAGCGAGCTGCCCAGTTCCTTGAAGGCGAAGTACGCCTGGATGTACGCGAAGAACAGCAGCAATGCGATGAGGATCCCCGTGAAGCCTCCGCCGCGCCCGAAATGGACCGCCAGCGGCATGCTGATGAGCGCCAGGACCACGCAGGCGAACGGGAGCGCGAATTTGAGGTAGTACTCCACCTGCCATTGGCGCACGTCGGCGTTTCCAGTGCGCTCTCCCTCCACAATGGCGCGGGAGAGCTGGGCCGCGGTCATCTCCTCAGGCGTCTGGGTCATCGTCCAGAGCGTGCCCACGGTGCGGTCCACGTCGAATGCGTACTTCGGGAAGCCCATGTCCACGCGGGTGAAACCGTTTGCATCCAGCTCGCGACGCACCCCGCGGTAGAGGGTCCAGCGCGTTCCCCGGGCGATGGCGGTCTGGGCGGTATAGACGACCGGGTAGGCGCCGGTACGGGTTTCGAAGACCATCACCCGGGACAGGCGGAAAGAGATGCGTGAGGGGTCCGCCGCGTCGCTGAGCTTCTGCATCTCGCCGATGTAGAACTTGTACGGGCCGGCGCCGAAGAACACGTCCGCCCGGATGGCCGTTGGACGCACCTTGAAGAAGAGGCGATACTCCGCCATACTGGCGCGGTGGTTGGCGGTGGGCACGATAGTCTCGTTGATGTAAAACGAGCACAGGCTGACGGCCGCGGCGACAGCCAGCAGCGGAAGGACGATGCGCTTCAGCGACATGCCGGAGAGGCGCATCACGCTGATCTCGTTCTCGCGGGCCATCCGGTTCACGCCCAGGCTCACGCCGAACAGCATGGCCACCGGCAGGGCGAAAACCACGAACTGCGGCATGCGGAAGGCCACGATCTCCATCACCTGCCGCGTGGTGGCGCTCTGGGCCATCACCAGGCGGATCAGGTCCATCAGCTTTCCGCTGACCAACATCATGAGGAAGCCGAACACGCCCACGAAGAACGGCCCAGTCAGCTCGCGCGCCAGATAGCGGTCGGCGGTTTTCATAGCATGGCCATTCTAGCAGCGCTCCCGCCGCCGAACCGGGCATAGCGGCGGCGATGCGCGGAACTCCGGCGCTGCCCGCTGCTATCATCCAACTGTGCTGAACACCAACAACAGAGCTTTTAAGGAATGGGCCGCGGTGGTGAGGGCCATGGAAGAGGGCGCGTCCGCCCTGATCGTCCGCAAGGGCGGCATCGTGGAGGAAGGCGGCGCCTTCAGGGTGCAAGACCCCGAGTTCTTCCTCTTCCCCAACCACACCCACCAGAACGCCGCCCAGTTGAAGCCCTCCGCCCACCCGTGGCTTGCCGAGACGGAAGCGGACCGTCCGGAGGAAGGCTACGTTCGCATCTCCTCCTACGCCGCCGCGGCGGCCGTGCACGTCATCCCGGATGAGGACGCCCTGGCGCGCCTCGACGGCCTGCACCTCTGGACGCGCGCCTACGTATTGGAGCGCCTGCGCTTCAAGCCCAGCCAACCGCTGTACGCCATCGTGCTGCGCGTCTACAACCTGCCCGCCGACATCCTGAAGCCCTATCTCGCGGATTACGGCGGCTGCACCTCGTGGATTACGCTCGACGAAGCGCTTTCCACGGAGGGCGCCGCGCCCGCGATGACCGATGCCGCATTCGACGCCGAGCGGGCCCGCATTGAAGATGCCCTCGGCCCCCGCGCCTCCTGAAACGGAAACCCATGCCCACCAGCCTTCCCGAACCGATCCTGCAGGAGCTTGTTGAGACGCGACGCGACCTGCACATGCACCCGGAATTCGCCTTCCAGGAGGTGCGCACCGCCGGCATCGTAGCGGAGCGTTTGCGCGCGCTCGGCCTGGAGGTGCGCTCCGGCGTCGCCAAGACCGGCGTCATCGGCCTGTTGCGCGGCAGCCAGCCGGGCAAAACGGTGCTGGTGCGCGCCGATATGGACTGCCTCGCCGTGCCCGAGGAAAACGACATCCCGTACCGGTCGCAGACTCCGGGCCTCATGCATGCCTGCGGGCACGATGGGCACACCAGCGTGGCGCTGACCGTGGCGCGCGTGCTGTCTGAACGCCGGGAAAGCCTGAAGGGGAACGTGAAGTTCGTCTTCCAGCCGGCCGAGGAAGCGCCGGGCGGCGCCGAGCCGATGATCCGCGAGGGCGCGCTCGAGAATCCCCACGTAGACGTCTGCCTTGGCCTCCACCTGTGGAACGAGATCCCCGCCGGACAGGTGGGCGTACTGGAAGGCCCCCTCATGGCCGCCACCGGCGAGTGGTACGCCACCATCACCGGAAAGGGCGGGCACGGCGCGATGCCGCAGGCCACCGTGGACCCGGTTGTCGCCGCCTGCCACTGCGTGCTGGCGCTCCAGACGATCCTTTCGCGCAACGTGGACCCGCTCCAGCCCGCGGTGGTGACGGTGGGGATGTTGCAGGCCGGCGCGATGTTCAACGTGATTCCCCACGAGGCGAAGCTGGCCGGCACGATCCGCTCCTACGATCCGGCGGTGCACCGCCTCCTGGAAACCCGCTTGCGCAGCGTGCTGGAGCATACGTCCGAGGCGCTGGGCGCGAAGGCCGCGCTGGACTACCACCCCGGCTACCCGGTGCTGGTCAACGACCCCGGCATGTGCGACATCGTGCGCGCGGCGGCCGCCGACGTTGTGGGCGAGGCCAACGTGATCCCGGCCGTGCGCGTGATGAGCGGCGAGGACATGGCCTATTTCCTCCGCGAGCGACCCGGCTGCTTCTTCTTCGTGGGCAGCGCCTTCACCGACGGGCAAGAGGTCTGGCCCCACCACAACCCGCGCTTCAACATTGACGAATCCTCCCTGCCCATCGCCGCCCAGGTGATGATCGGCGCGGTGGAACGCTGCCTGGCGCAATAGGCCGCATGCGGGGCGCCATCCGGCGCCCCGCTATCGTCGCGCTAGAAGCAAGCAGCCGCGCCATACGGCTTGACAATTACAGCGGACAAGCGGTTAAATGAGGCAGGAACGGTTGTAATCTGACAACCGTTCCCACGCCGCGAACGGTTGTTGGCTGGCCCTCTAGGCGCCTCGTCGCCTTCGCCCACCAGATCGCGCTCGCGCCATACCCCGAGGGAAGGCCACGCTATGCTCAGGCGCGCACTCGTGCCCGCGTTATTACTTGCGCTTTGCGCCGCCGCATCGGCCGCGCCGGTCACGGTGCAGTATGCGGACGCCTCAAACGTCGCATTCCAGAACTACCGGCGTTGGCTTCAGGAGGACGGGATTGTCTGGCAGGTCCTCACTGGCGACTCGGTTTCCGAAGGATACAACACGCCCAAGTCGAAGACCTTGTCTTGGTTCTGCGTCGTAAATGACTACCTGAGGACCTACTTCGGCGATGCTGGGCGGGTGGTTACGTCCACCGAACGCGAGAACAGCGGCGGCGCCACATGCTACGCCGCCGGTTCCGTTATGCCTTGGGCTTCAGGCCAACCCACGCTAGCGACCGCCGTGGTCACCGACGGCGCCGTGACGGCGCTTAACATCGGCTACCGCGGCTCAGGGTATCACTACGCGCCGGACGTGACAATCACCTGCGGCGGCGGGACAGGGGCAACCGCCACCGCGTCCATCGACGCCGACGGACGGCTGACCGGCCTCACTCTGTGTTCAGGGGGAAGCGGCTATACCTCGCTTCCGCTGGTCTCTGTCGGTAATGGCGGCAATTGCTTCCCCCCCAGACCGCTGAACCCGAATACGCCGTTCTACTGCCCTGACGACGCCACCTGGGTGAGCGGCGAGGGGATTGATGGAATCAACCTCTTCCACTGGCCGAAGGGCGGCACGGGGATCGCCCCAGGAGGGCTTGGCGGGATCTCCGTCGCCCTCTTCGCCAACGAGCCGCTCTCCGCCAACCTCCCCCCATGCGACTCGGTGTCCGCCATCCTGTCGCAGCAGCCGAAATGCTGCCAGTTCACCTTTGTTCTGGACGGCGAAACCACCACGGTGACGCCTGTAGACACGACTCTTCCTGCCGGATCGTTCCGCTACGGAACGGTGTACCCGCTCAATGGGCCCGCCGACGCACCCTCGGCGCGCCGCCGCGTGACGATTCAGGCTGACGCCACCGGGGGCGCGTGGGGACGTTTGGAAGGGTTCCTGTGTTCCAAGACCACAGACCGGGGCATCATTGAAATCAACGCCGCCTACCGGGGTTTCAAGGCGCGTTCCCTGGCCATGCTGCCGCCCGATAAAATGCTCGCGTGGCTCGGGATTGGAGACTCGAAGGCGCTGATCGGGCCCAAAGACCGCGTGGCCGTTTGGCTTGGGTTCGGCACGGTCGATAGCCAGGTCTTCCCCCAAGAGCAGTTCATCGCCGACATGGAACTCATTGCAGACCGCCTCGGGAGCGTCACCTGCGACGGCGGCAAACCCATTCCGGTCTTCCTGTTCGTGCCGCCCAGTTGTTCGGCGGTGTCGACCGCCTACATCAAGGCGGGCTTTGCGGCTGCCCGCGAGCGGAACCCAAACGTCGTCATCATTGATGCTTCCGCCGCATTTGGATCGCAGGCCAACGCCCTTGCGAGAGGCTGGTTCGGTCCCAGCCTCGTCAATGGGGGTCTGGATCTCTGCCACCCAAGGGCGCCAGGCCACGCGAAGATCGGCTACGAGATCGTCCGCGCTCTCGACTTCCCGTCCATCATGGCGGGGGCGCGCTATGCCGACGCTCGAACAGTGATGTCCGTGGCCGCCGGGCTTTCGCCGGCGCCCGTCGAAGGGCTCAATCGCCTGGACGTTGCCGGCGGCGATTCCGCCGGACGCATCGACATCGCGGATGCCGTACGGCTCCTGAAAGAGGCGAGCGGCGACGGCGCCTACGCTGTTGGCCGCAGCCCCAGCTCCACCACCACCGGGCGATGATCCGAGGCCAATGAGGGGATGGCGTAGGCGTCCAGCGCCTTCCAGCCCTCCGTGCCGTACACGTGATCGATGTGGATGGCCGGATCGTCGGCGGGGAAAGTGGGCTCGGTGACGCCCAGCGAAACGAGGCCGGCGGCGCGCAGGATATCGTGCGAGGGGCCGCCTGGCTCCTCGTTGAGGTCTCCGGCCAGGAGGGCCGGAACGCCGCACGCCGCGATGATCTCAGCCGTTCGCGTCGCCTGCAACTGGCGCTCGTCTGGAGCGAGGCCGAAGTGGGTGCAGTACACGGCCACCTCCCCGGCCGACGTTTTGACCCGGGCCTCAACCAGGCCGCGCTGCTCCACGCCGCCGGGCAGCAGGTAGGTATGGCAGGTCGTCAGGGGCAGGCTCGTCAGCAGCAGGTTCCCATACCGCGCGCCCAGCGGCCACTTGATGGTGGGGCCGTACACGGCCTTCATCTTCAGGGCCCTTGCGAGCTCGCGCGGCTGGTGAGCGCGGCGCGTGCGGGCCACGCGGCAATCGACCTCCTGGAAGCAGGCCACCTGCGCGCCCGAGTCCGCCGCCACGCCGACGATGCGGGCGAGGCTGATCTGCCGGTCCAGGCCGGCGCCGTGGTGGATGTTGTACGTGATCAGCGTGAGGAGTGGTTCGGGCACGGGCCGCTATCCCTTCTTCTGCGCCGGAGGCGGCGGCGGCAACAGCAGCGTCGGCGCCGCCGGAGCCAGTGTCTCACGCGCGACGATGGCCTCGGAGATCAGCGTTTTCTGCTGGCCCAGCGTGTCGGAGACCACCGGGCACTTCATCAGCGAAGGGGAATCCATGATGAGGTACGACACTCCGGCGACCATGTACGCGGTGTCGTCCTGAAGCGGCTGGCCATTCACCGTTGCGTCCTCCCACGCCACGCCGTCCGGGCCGCGCACGATGCGGCCGGCGACCCCGGAGAAGTAGCAACCGTAGCTGCCCGGCTTGCGGTAGGCGCGCTCCACCGCGGCGCGGAGGTCGGCGCCCTTGGCTCGAACCATCACAACGTTCTGTCGCGTGTAGCCGCCGATATTCTCATACACGGTGCGCAGCGTCACCGGCCCGGCGGCCACCATGGGGCCCGAGTCGCCCGGAGCGATGACCACATCCGCCCCAACGCGATCGCGCAACAGGTCGCCAAACACCAGCGGGAGCGGGCTCTCGGTCTTGGCGCTGCCAGGGATATCCTGCTCCGCCGTGCCGAGGCGCGTTTTCAGCCGCTTCTGCGCGCTATTCCAGAAGGGTCGATAGGCGCGCGTAACAGCGCGGTCCTGCCGGGCGGTTGTGGGCAGCGGCAGCAGAACTTCCTTGGGGTAGACCTTTCCCAGCGGCGGGCTTGGCTCGTCCGCCCACCACTTGCCGCCATCGCCATTCACGGATGCCACGGTCCAGCCGGCATCCGTCCTGCGGAGGAGCAAGTCCATGCGGCCCAGGGCGGCCGCCAGGGCGCCGGTTTGGGCGATGAGCGTGTTGCCAACGCGCATGTGCTTGGCCAGGCGCGTGTGGCTGTGCCCCCCGATGATGACGTCGATGCCAGGGACCTTCGCCAGGTCCGGGTCGATCTCCACGCCGAGGTGAGAGAGGCAGATCACGACATCTGCCTGTTTGCGCAACTCCGGCACAACGCGCCTGGCGGCCTCGATGGGATCGTCGAACCGCACGCGACTAATGGCGGGCGGCCACTCGATTTCCGGGGTCTCCAGTGTGGTGAGGCCGAACACCGCCACCTTCACCGGCCCCTCCTGGAAGATCACGCTCTCCCTCGCGCCGCCGAATGGGCCGCCGGTGGACCGATCGTGCACATTGGCGGTAACGAAGGGGAAAGCCGCGCGGGCGATGTTGGCGGCCGTCGCGTCCTGTCCCCAGTCGAACTCGTGGTTGCCCAGCGTGGCCACGTCGTATCCGGCGGCGCTCATGGCGCGCATTTCGGACTCGCCGGCGGTCATCAATTCCACGGGGGTGCCGTGGGTGATATCGCCCGCGTCAACGAACAACACGTGGGGCATTGTCCTGCGCACCGTTCGCGCAATGGCCGCCGCGCGCGCCAGGCCCCCGGGGCCATCTGAATCCATGTCCTTGCTGCTCAACACGCGCCCGTGCATATCGTTCGTATGGAGGATGGTGAGGACCACGTCGTCCTCGGCGCGCGCCAGCGGCGCCAGCGCCACGGCCGCCAATAACAAACCGAAAGCTCTTCGCAGCATGGCAAGCTCCTTTCGCGGCCGAAACGGCTAACTCAGCGTCCAATCGGTTCCGCGCAACTGGTATAATGGTAACGCATTTCGCCTCCGCATCGCTCCCGGGAAACGCCTATGGATAGCCTTCAGACAACCAGCACCATCGCCGCTATCTCCACGCCCGTGGGCGAGGGCGGCATCGGCATCGTCCGCGTCAGCGGCCCGGACGCGCTGGCGGCCGCGGAACGCGTGTTCCGCGCGCGGTCCTCGAAGTCCATCGCCTCTCAGCGCTCGCACACCGTTCGCTTCGGCTGCATCGTGGATGGCGACGACGAAGTGGACCAGGCGCTGTGCACCGTCTTTCGCGCGCCCCACAGCTACACCGGCGACGACACGGTGGAGCTGTCAACGCACGGCGGACCCGCGCCGCTGCGGCGCACGTTGTCTCTGCTGTTGCGCGCCGGCGCCCGCCTGGCAGGACCCGGTGAGTTTACGCAACGCGCCTTCCTGAACGGACGGCTGGACCTCTCTCAGGCCGAGGCCGTGATCGACAGCATCCGCGCGCGCTCGGACGCCGGCCTGAAGGTGGCCGTGCGCCAGTTGGAAGGGGCGCTATCGGCCCGCGTGGAGGCCGCACGCGCAATGCTGCTGGCGGTGGTCGCCGAGGTCGAGGCCAGCACAGACTTCCCGGACGAGGCGCCGGAGCCGGAGCCGGGCGACCTGATCCCCAGGGTGGCCGCGGTGTTGGCGGAGTTGGAGCGGCTGCTCGCCACGGCGGAGAGCGGACGCGTGTATCGCGAGGGCCTCTCCTGCGTCATCGTGGGCCGGCCGAACGTGGGCAAATCCTCGATCCTCAACGCGCTGCTGCGAGACAACCGCGCCATCGTAACCGCCGTACCGGGCACAACCCGCGACGTGCTGGAGGAGACCGCCATCCTCGGCGGAGTGCCCGTGCGCCTTGTAGACACGGCGGGCCTGCGCGAGACGGAAGACGTTGTAGAGCGCATCGGGGTCGAACGGGCCCAGGCCGCCATGTCCGGCGCCGACATCCTGCTCTGCGTGCTGGACGCCGCGCAGGCCCTGACCCGCGAAGACGAACTCATCCTGGAGGGCGCCAAGGGCCGGCCGGCCCTCGTCGTATTGAACAAGTCCGACCTCCGCCCGTTCCTCTTCGCCATGGATGTTGAGGTGCGCCTCCCTGGCGCGAAGGTACTGAAAGGGTCCGCCGTAAAGGACGGGGGGATGGCTGATGTGGAGAACGCGCTCACGGCGATGGTCACCGCCGGCCTCGTCTCGCCGGCGGACGTCACCGTTAGCCACGTCCGCCATCGGAGAAGCCTGGAAGTGGCCTCGGAATCGCTGCGGGCGGTCCTGAAAACGCTGACAGAAGGCTGGCCGCTGGATCTAGCGGCGCAGGACCTCCAGACGGCGATCCATCAGCTTGGCGAGATCAGCGGGCAGACCGTTTCCGACCGCGTGATTCAGGAGATCTTCAGCCGGTTCTGCGTGGGTAAATAGCCCGGCACTCCGTTGGCGCTTCCTCGTTCTGCACGCAGGCCGCTCCGGCCTTGCGGCCTCGATCCCGCGCCTTGACGCCGCTGGCATGAGCGGATATGCTTTATCCACATCCGGCGCCCGTTCAACCGATGCAAGGGGGGCGTTCGGAGCGATCGAAACGGGGGGAGACGATGGGAAGATGGCTAACGGGAGGCGTTTTGATCGGGGCCGTTGCGGCCGGGGCCTCAATCGCCTGGATGGACACCCGTCCGCACTGGGATGACGCCGGCATCACGGCGGTGACGGTGTTCCTCGCCAGCGCCGTCTGCGGGGTCATCCGTCCCACGCGCGCCTGGCTGTGGGCGCTGGCGATCGGCTTGTGGATCCCGATGGCCAACGTTGCGCTTCACCACACCTACGAGTCCAGCATCGCCCTGGCCTTTGCGTTCGCGGGGGCCTATGCCGGCGCCGGCCTCCGCCGCCTCACCACGCGGGCGGCAGGAGCGTAGCGCGCCGTCGCCCAGATTCGTTGGCCGGAAGCCGGCTCCATGGCCGCATCTAGCCGAGGGGGCGGAGGAAGCAAGCGCCTCCCGCCCCCTCGGTATCCGGCCCGGCGCCGCGCTACCGCAAAGTGACGCGCGCGGCGCGGATGCGGTCACCGGTTCGACGACCCTCAACGGTAACGCGGTCTCCCCTCTGCAGGTCGCGCAGGCGGATCACGCCGTCGCCGTCGCGGAGGTCCGCGGAATCCGTGTAGACCGTTAGTATGCGCCCATCCACGTCGATGCGCAGGATCTCGGCGCGAGAGTCGATGCTGGAAACGCGGCCCGTAACGCGCTCGGTCACAACATCGCGGTCGTCATAGCGTCCGTCGCGGGAATCCGTGTAGATCACGTCGATGCGGCGCGCCCGGAGGCTGCCGTCCTCGCGGTAGCGCTCGATGGAGACGCGCAACGTCTCGCCGGACTTCAGTTCGTGCACAGATATGCTATCCCGGTCACGGCGGATGGGGATGCCGCGCGGAACGTCGATGGTGCGGGTTTCGTCATTCTCCAGGTGTACCCGGATATCGCGGTCGAAGGCGCCGCTGCCGTTGACGAGGCGCCCGCTGACCTCGCGGGTGCGGCTGGTGTAACGGACGCCGTAATCTCCGTAGTCGCCGGAGCGCCACGAAGGGCCGTTGTCGTAACCGTACGGGTCACGGTCGTTCGCTTCGTTGCCGGCGCGCCGGTACTGATCGTAGGAAGCCGCGGCGCCCACGCCATAGATCAGGGCCTTGTCGGGGTGTTGCTTGATGGCCTCCACCACGGCGGCCATGCCGAGGCCGGCGGTTGCGGCTCCCCAGCCCGTTTGCTTATCGGCGCCTCCGGCCAGGGCCGGCGGCGCCAGCGCCAGCATCGCGATGGCCGGGACGATGAGCCCAGCGGTCTGGGCCACGGTATCCCAGCGAGTTCTTCTCTGTGCCATATCGAACCTCCCGTGCGTTGAACTGCGGTCAGTTAGGGTGACGAACGCTTACATAAGGCATGTTCCCACAAATCGGGGCGGCGCGACAGGATAGCGGTCCGAATGGATCTTCGGAGGCCGCATTGAGTCTATGGCGCTCAATATTCCTTAGCGTTAATTGGGGAACCCTACGGCGATATCCGGCGTCTCAACTATACGTGTCTCCACCGCTTGACGGAACCGTACAGGCGCGGGCACCGTTATGTTTTGAACGGAGTTTTGAACCGCACGCATAGGGTATCATGCCCAGAACAGCAGCCATCCACACAGAGCCCTGGTGATGCCGGTTCGGAGGGGCTTGGCAAGCAGATATGACAGACCAACTGAAAGAACATCAGATCAACGGCGGCGGCGACGACAGCGAGTCCTTTGAGCTCCCCGAGCTCTTGAACCTGTTGCCGTTGCGCGAAACCGTGCTCTTCCCGGCGGCCGTCCTCCCTCTGAACGTGGCGCGTGAGAACTCCGTGAAGCTCATCGACGACACGGTCACGGCCGGCGCCCGCATCATCGCCACCGCCACCATGAAGGACGCCAGCGTTGAACAGCCTGGCCCGGACGACATCTACCACATCGGCACCGCCGTCATCATCCGCATGATGCTGAAGATGCCGGATGGCGTGCGCCTCATGGTCCAGGGCATCCGCCGCTTCCGCGTGGCCGAGATCCTGGAAACCGACCCGTACTTCAAGGTGCGCATTGAGCCCATCGCCGAGCAGACCGAGTTCACCCCGGAAGAGGAGACCCGGCTGGAAGCCTTGCGCCGCGCGGTGGGCGACGTTTTCCGACGCGTGGTGGCCATCTCCCCCAACCTCCCGGACGAACTGAGCGGCATCCCGGATGCCGTTACAGAGCCCGGCGTGCTGGCGGACATGATTGCCGCCCACGTTCCCATCAGCACCGAGGAGAAGCAGAGCGTCCTTGAAACGTTCGACGTGCGCGATCGCCTGGAGAAACTGCTTTCGATCCTCAACCGCGAGTCCGAGGTGCTGGAGCTCTCCAGCAAGATCCAGGGCGAAGTCCGCGAGGAGCTGAACAAGACCCAGCGCGAGTATTTCCTGCGCGAACAGATGAAGGCCATCCAGCGCGAACTGGGTGACGCGGACGATCGCACCGAAGAGATCGAGGACCTGAAGAAGAAGATCGAGGCCGCCGGCATGCCGGAGGATGCGCGCAAGGAAGCCGATCGCGAGATGGATCGGCTGCAGCGCATGCCGCCCCAGGCCGCCGAGTACACCGTCTCCCGCACCTACCTGGATTGGCTGGTCTCGCTGCCGTGGGTTACCGCCACCGTGGACAACCTGGACATCCCGCACGTGAAATCCGTGCTGGATGAGGACCATTTCGGACTGGACAAGGTGAAGGACCGCCTGCTGGAGTTCCTCAGCGTGCGCAAGTTCAAGGTGGAAGGCAACGTGCGCCAGCCGATTCTGTGCTTCACCGGACCTCCCGGGGTGGGCAAAACCAGCCTGGCCAAATCCATCGCCCGCGCGATGGGCCGCAAATTCGTGCGCTTCAGCCTCGGCGGAATGCGCGACGAGGCCGAAATCCGCGGACACCGCCGCACCTACGTGGGCGCGCTGCCCGGACAGATCATCCAGGGCCTGCGCCGCGCGGAATCGAACAACCCGGTGATGGTGCTGGACGAGGTCGACAAGATCGGCATGGACTTCCGGGGCGATCCCACCAGCGCGCTCCTGGAGGTGCTGGACCCGGAACAGAACTACTCGTTCCGCGACCACTACCTGGACGCGCCGTTCGATCTGTCGCGCACCCTCTTCATCACCACCGCCAACATGCTGGACCCGATCCCCGGCCCCCTGCGGGACCGCATGGAGATCATCGAGCTCGCCGGCTACACCGAAGAGGAGAAGGTGCAGATCGCCGTTCGCCACCTGATTCCGAAGCAGATGGCGGAACACGGCCTGCGCCCGGCCGGCGGCGTGGTGGCCGATGCCCTGAAGGCCGGCGATGCCAACATCCCGATAACGTCGAGCGAGGGCGAGGTTGGGCAGGAGGCCGTTGCCGAGAGCGCTGAAACCGCGCCGGCCGCTGAAGTGGTGGCCGAGAACGCGCTGCCCTCCCCGGATGGCGGGCACATTACGTGGACCGAAGAAGGCATCCGCCATGTGGTGCAGGGATACACGCGAGAGGCCGGCGTGCGAAGCCTGGAGCGCCAGTTCGCCGCCATCTGCCGCAAGGCCACCCGTCAGTTCGCCGAAGGGCGGCAGGAGCCTGTTACCGTGGATATCGCCACCGTGGAAGGCTACCTCGGAGCGCCGCGCTTCGAGAGCGAGGATCTGCGGGACCGCGTGCAGATTCCGGGAGTGGCCACGGGGCTGGCCTGGACGCCCGTGGGCGGCGACGTGTTGTTCATCGAGGCCATCGCCATGCCGGGCGACAAGGGGCTCATCCTAACCGGCCAATTGGGCGACGTGATGAAGGAATCGGCGCAGGCGGCCCTGAGTTGGGTTCGCGCTCATCAAGAGGCGCTGGGCATCCCAGAGGGGTACTTCGCAAAGCATGAACTGCATGTGCACGTTCCGCAAGGCGCCGTCCCGAAGGACGGGCCCAGCGCCGGCGTAACGATGGCTACCGCCATCACCAGCATGGCCACCAACCGGCCCACCGTGCCGCTGCTGGCCATGACGGGAGAGATCAGCCTATCCGGCCGCGTTCTGCCAATCGGAGGCCTCAAGGAGAAGACCCTTGCGGCGCACCGCGCCGGCGTTCGCACGCTGATCGTGCCCGAACGCAACCGCAAGGACTACGAAGAAGAGGTGCCGGCGGACATCAAGGCGGCCCTCACGGTCCACTACGCCAGCGACCTGAACCAGGTGCTGAACCTGGCCCTGGAACCGGTAAAGCAGTAGGGCTTCACGGCCAACGGAAATGGCGGGCTATCCGGGGCGAGATCCGCCCGGATAGCCCGCCATTTCCGTTGGCCGCGCGCCTACAACGTCGGACGCGCCGCCGCCTCGATGCGGTTCGCCAGGTGGATGTCCTTCTGCGTGAGCCCGCCCTGGCTGTGCGTTGAGAGGACCATCCGCACGGAGTTCCACCGGATGTCGATATCCGGGTGATGATTGGCCGCCTCAGCCTCCGCCGCCACGCGGTTCACGAATCCCATGGCCTCCACGAAATTCGTGAACTTGAAGGTCTTCAGGATCTCACCGCCATCGCGCGTCCAACCCGGTAGGGTCAACAACGCCGCCTCAATCTGCGAATCCGATAGTCTGCCGGACACAGCCGCCTCCATGATATATGTGAGATAATCGTGATGTGGAACCTGAGCGTGCGCGCTCACGTTCCCGTGAAGGGTATCCGCGGCGCCCCCCCGGCGCCCAGAACAGTGTACCCCGTTCGCTGGGAGAGTTTGCATGCGCGTTGCCGTCCTGATAGCCGCCTTTCTCGCTCCGCTCGCCGCCTGGGCTCAGCTCGATGATACCGTGATCATCACGCCGCCATCGCCCGAGGCGCCGGCCCCGCCGCCGCAGCCGCAGCCGCAGCCGACGCCCAAACCCGTGCACCCGCCGAAACCGGAGCCGAAGCCCGTTGCGCCGACTGTGGCGTGGGCCTCCCCCGTTAACGGCGCCGTGCTCTTCCGCCCGGACACCGTTACCCTGGACTGGACCAGCGCCTTCCCTGAGGGGACCGCTTACTCCGTAACCATGGGAGAGACGAAGAAGGACTTCCCGGTCTCCGTGGCCGAGAACGTCGCCGCCACGAGCGTTCGATGGACCCTGCCCGACATGCCCTGCACCACGGTCTACCTGCGCGTTAAGGCGTTCGACCCATCCGGCGCGCTCCTCGGCAGCGACGTGCGCATGATTCACCTCGTGCCGGCCGACGCCATCGTGGTGAGTAAGCAGAACCAGCGGCTATGGGCATTTCACGGCGGCAAACTGCGTCAACGGTACCTGATCTCTACCGGCGATGTGGACTACGACACCCGGGCCGGGTGGTTCACCGTTTACATGCGCTCCCGCGACCATCACAGCTCGATATACGACGTGGACATGCCGTACGCGCTGTTCTTCAGCGGCGGACAGGCCATCCATGCCAGCACGGCGCTGCGCCGCCTGGGGCGACGCGCCTCCCACGGCTGCGTGCGGCTGCCCAAAGCGCACGCCCGAACCCTGTTCGATGACTCCGGGGTGGGACGTCCGATCATCGTAACGCCCTGGGGCGACGATATGAGCTACCTGGACGCTTTCCTGCCGGCCTCGAACGCTGCCGGGAAGCCTGCCCCTCGCGTTGCCGGGCGTCAGTGAGAAGCGGTAGCATGGAGGTAACGCCGGCGCGCGCGCGCCCGGCCTCTTTACCCCGTCCGCCGTGCCGCATGCCTGAACTCCTCCAAACCGCCGTGCGTCAGTTCTTCGAAGCGCGCCCCGCGCCTCGCGGCGCCGTGCTGCTGGCCGCCGTCTCTGGCGGCGCCGATTCGCTGGCCCTGCTCCACGCGCTGGCGGATCTGCGCGGTGATCTCGGCATCACGCTTCACGCCGGTTATCTGAACCACGGGATGCGCGCCGAAGCGGATGCGGACGCTCGGTTCGTGGCGGACGTTTGCGGCGGCCTCGGCGTGGGCATAACGGTGGAGCGCGCAGACGTGCCGGCGCTGGCCGCGCAACGGCGAGTCTCGCTGGAGGTGGCCGGCCGCGAAGCTCGCTACGCTTTCCTCTACCGCGCCGCCCACGCTCTCGGCGCATTCGCCCTCTGCACCGGCCACACGCTGGACGACCAGGCGGAAACCATGCTGCTTCGCATCACCGCGGGCACGGGTCTTCCCGGGTTGGCGGGCATCGCTCCGGCCCGCCTGGCCTCACCGCCGGAGACGCCGGCGCCGCTCTGGATTCTGCGCCCTATGCTGAGCGTGCGCCGCGCCGAAACAGCCGCCTTCTGCGCAAGCCTCGGCCTGCCCGTTGTAGACGATCCCGCCAACCACGACCCGCGCTACCCCAGAAACCGCGTGCGCCACACGCTGCTGCCGTTGCTGGAGTCTCAGTTCAACCCGGCGGTGCGCGAGGCGCTGGCCCGGCTGGCGGACATCGCGCGCGTGGACGACGAGACGCTGTCCCGCCTCGCCGATGACGTGCCCCTGCTGTCGGTCCCCGGCGGCGCCGGGGTGCTCCTCGCCCAGATGTTGGGACTTCCGCTGGCGCTACAGCGACGGGTCGCCCGACGGCTGCTGGAGGCCGCCGGAGCTTCGGGACACGCGATGGGTTACGCCAACGTGGAGGCCGTTGTCGGGGCTTTGGCGTCCAGCCGCGCGCGGCGGAGCCTGGACGGAGGCCTGGAGGCGCGGCGCCGAGAGACCGCCCTGGAGGTGCTGCGGGCTGTGCCGCGTCCGGCGCCGGCCTACGAATGCCGGGTAGCGCTACCCGGAATCACTCCGCTGCCGGGGGGCGAGATGGAGGGCGCCCTCGTAGACGGCGGGCCCATATCGCGCGATCCGTGGACCGCAACCCTGGACGCGGACCGGCTGCGCGAGGCGCTGACGCTGCGCACGCGGCGGCCGGGAGACCGCATGCGCCCTCTCGGGATGTGCGGTTCGCGAAAACTGGCCGACATTCTCACCGACCGCAAGGCGCCGCCCGAAGTGCGACGGCTGCCCGTCCTCGCCTGCGGCGATCGGGTTGCGTGGCTGCCCGGCGCGGCGGTGTCGGAGGAGTTCCGCGTATCCGAATCAACACGGCAGGTCGCTTATTTCACGCTGAGGATGCCACTTATTACCACCCATGAAGCAGACGGGCATACAGGTAAAGCTTCAAAATGAATGAGGATTCCACGCTCCGCGTGGAATGAGGATGTGCCTGCGCTCTGGGGGGGGCTGCCAACTCCCCCGGGGCCGGGCTCCGTCCCGCGGGGAAGGCCTAGCGCCTTCCCCGTCCCTGCTTTTGGCCCCAAGCGCGCTCACGTTGACGGTTGGGGCAGGCTCCGTGTAAAATGGCAGAGGGCCGTCACGCTTGGCGGCCTGGCTCCGGCCAAAAGCGTAGAGCCGAACGCTTCTCGTCGGTAAAGGAGCCCGTATGGCGAAGGCGCTAAGTGTGTTAATCGCCGACGATGAGCCGATAGCTCGACTGGATCTCAGGGAAATGCTGGAATCGCTTGGTCACAGCGTTGTGGCCGAGGCGTCTGACGGAGACTCAGCGCTCCGACTGGCGCGGGAGTTGCGGCCGCACGTCGCCATCCTGGACATCCGTATGCCCGGGCTGGATGGATTGGAAGTTGCGCGGACACTGGCGGAGGAGCGCATCGCTCCCACGCTGATCCTCTCCGCGTACACCGATCAGGAGTACATTGAACGATCAAAGGAATCCGGCTGTCTCTGCTACCTGGTCAAGCCATTTCGGGTCAGCGATCTCGAACCCGCGCTGATCATGACGGTGGCGCTGGCTGATCGTCTGAACTCACTGCAGGGGGAGTTGGAAGGTCTGCAGGATGCCCTGGCGACCCGCAAGGCTGTGGAGCGCGCCAAGGGTGTCCTGATGGATAGGCACCACCTGAAGGAACACGAAGCGTTCCGACGGATTCAGGTGGAGAGCATGAACTCGCGTCGCACGATGCGCGAAGTGGCGGAGGACATGCTGAAGGCCGCCGGGGCGCCGGCGAAGTGAGCACAGGCGGCGGCGGGCTGATCCGCGCCGCCGCCGGCTTCGCGGCGGACGCGTCCGAGCACTCCCCTCCGCGGTGGCAAGGATATCATGCCCGACGACACAGCCGCCACACCTCCGGAATGGCGTAGCGCACAGCACCGAGTGCGCAACGATTTGCAGACGCTGGCATCCTTGCTGCGCCTGTCCCGTCGTCGCGCCACCGCCGAAGCCCTCCTGGACGAGTTCCCCGGCTGGCTGAACGCGGTGGCCGCGGTTTACGATGCCCATCCGCTCTGGAGCCAGGACGAGCGGGTTCGCGTGGATGGAATAGTCCAAGCGCTCAAGGCGCGGCGCGACCTGCCCATCCGCATCCATGCGGAGGAAGACGCGCCGCCCACCGTTCCGGCCGCATCCTGCGTGGCCGTCGCCCTGTCCACACTCGCCCTTCTCGCGTTCTGCGCGGAGGCCGCGGCGCCGGGCAGCTACGTTCAGGTCTACCTCCGGGGCGATGAGGAATCCTGCCGCATTGAGGCCGTATTCACGGCTCGCGACGCGGAGCCGGCCGGCTGGCCTCCGTTCGGCCTGGCGATGGGCGTGGAAGCCATGGACGCGCAGTCCGCGATGGGACGGGACGGCGACGATACCGTGGCCGTCCTGGTGGTCCCCTGCCGGTGATGCGCTTCGCCTCCAATCTCGCCGCCGAGACGCGGGAACTCTGTCGCTACCACGAACTGGTGCGCAATCTGATGGTCCGGGACCTGAAGGTGCGCTACAAGAACTCGGCGCTGGGTTTCCTTTGGTCGCTGCTGAACCCTCTGGCCCAGGTGTTCATCATCACCATCGTCTTCAAGTTCGTGATCCGCATCGGCTTCCCCAACTACAGCGCCTACGTCTTGGCCGGGTTCCTGCCGTGGACCTTCTTCCAGATGGCGGTGCTGGATGCCTCGCAGAGCATCCTGCTGCACGGTCCCCTGCTCAAGAAGGTCTACATCCCGCGCGAGGCGATCCCCATCAGCATCGTGCTCAGCAACCTGGTGCACTTCGGCCTGGCGCTCTTGGTGCTCTTCGTCTACATGGCCGTGATCCGCATCCCCTTCACGGCAAAGCTCTTGCTGCTGCCGCCGCTGATCTTCTTTCACTTGCTGCTCACCATGGGCATCGGGTTGCTGGTGAGCTGCGCCAACGTGTTCTACGAGGACGTAAAGTACCTGATGACCGTGTGCCTCAACCTGATGTACTACATGGTCCCCGTGATCTACGTCCTGGAGCAGCTAGCCAACATCCCCCCGCGCTTCCCGTGGCTCTACGCCCACCGCGACGCCGTGCTGGCGATCTATCAGCTCAACCCGCTCGCCGTCTGGATCACGGCGTACCGGCGCATCTTGCTGCCGCCGGTGCCGGATGTCATCGGGCATGCGCCGCTGAGCCTTCCAACCCTCGCCGTGGCCGCCCTGCTGAGCGTTGTCGCCGCCGTTGCGGGCTACGCCGTGTTCAACCGCTACAAGTGGGAATTCGCGGAGAACCTGTAGCATGCCCAACGAGGTCATTTGCGTGGAGGCCGCGTCCAAGCGGTACCGACTCCAACACGAGGGAGCGGGCAGCCTGAAGAATCTGCTCCTGTGCCGCGGAGGCCGAACGGAAGCCCTCTGGGCGCTGCACGCCGTGTCGTTCACGGTGCACGAAGGCGAGACGGTGGGCGTTGTTGGGCACAACGGGAGCGGCAAGTCCACGCTGCTGGGCCTCCTGGCGAACGTCAGCCGCCCCACGGAGGGCATTGTGGAGGTCCATGGCCGCGTGGCGCCGTTGCTGGAGCTCGGAGCCGGCTTCCACGACGACCTCACGGGCATCGAGAACATCGCGTTGCACGGCAGCATCCTTGGGCTCTCAAACCGACGCATGGAAGAGCTCACCCCGTCCATTGTGGATTTCGCCGAGTTGGGTTCCTTCATCGATACGCCCCTGCGCACCTGGAGCGCCGGCATGGTGATGCGCCTGGGCTTTTCGATTGCCGTCTATTCGGACCCGGACGTTCTCCTCATCGACGAAGTGCTGGCCGTGGGCGACGAGGCCTTCCAGCAGAAGTGCTATGACCGCATCGCCGACTTCCAGCGGCAGGGGAAAACCATCCTGTTCGTAAGCCACGATATGGAAGCCGTTTCCCGCGTCGCCTCGCGCGTGCTGTGGCTGAAGTCCGGCCGCCTACTCCTGGACGGACCGGCCTCGGAAGTGGTAGCGGCCTACCAAAAAGCAGCGGGACGGGTGGACTGATGCCTCCCACGCCCGCCATGCGGCAGTTCCGGTTCGCGATCCGCGCGCTCATCGGGTTGGTTGCGGTAGGCAGCATCGGGTATTCGTTGCTCTGGCACGTCTCGCTGCTCGACGGGTTGTATATGACGGTGATCACACTGTCTACCGTGGGCTATCGCGAGTTGCGCCCGCCCAGCCCGGCGGTGAAGGCGTTCACCATCGCCGTCATCGGTTTCGGCGTGGCTAACGTGGCCTGGGCCGCCCGCGCCGCGGCAGAGATGGCCGTGGGCGAGCAGTTTCGCAGCTATTTCGGAAAACGACAATTGGAACAACAAATCGCCAAGTTGAAAGACCACGTGGTCATCTGCGGCTTCGGCCGCATGGGGATGGCCATCGCGGACGACCTTGCGCGCGCCGGTCGCCCCTTTGTTGTGATCGACCCCAACCCCGAGGCCGCCGAACGGATGAAGCCCTTCGGCTACCCGTTCATCGCCGAGGATGCCAGCAGCGAGGCCGTGCTCCGCGCCGCAGGAATTGAGCGCGCGCGGGACCTCGTCACAGTGGCCCCCACCGATGCCGACAACATCTTCATCGTGCTCACCGCGCGGGGACTGGCGCCGCACCTGCATATCGTGGCTCGGAGCAGCCGCCCGGAGAATGAGGACAAGATCTACCGTTCCGGCGCCGATAAGGTCGTCTCGCCCTACACCCTCGGCGGCCATCGCATGGCCGCCGCCATCCTGAAGCCCATCAGCCTCGAATTCCTGGACGTGGTTATGGGCCACGGCTATTCCGAAATGGAGATGATGGCTGTTGAGGTGGGGAAGGAATCGGCTCTGTGCGGAGTGCGCCTCGAAGATGCCCACCTGCCGCAGGACTTCGGCGTGTCTGTGATCGCCATGCGGCGGGAAGGCATCTATGGCACGGCGCCCGACCTGGAAACCCGCCTGCGCGCACGCGATGTGCTGATCGTCATTGGCCCCACCATGCAGGTGGAGGCAATCCGGAACCTGTAGAGGATGCCTCCATTGCGCCAAGATACACGAGCCGAGGCCGAAGCCGCGGTTCCGGCAATTACCGGCCGGATCGCCGCGCGCTTCGGCCTGACGCTGAGCCGCCGCCGGTTCCTGATGCGCGCCGCGGCGGCGATGGCCGTGGCCGCGGCCGGCGACGTGGGCTATACGTTTTCGCCGCGGATCACCCGGCGTTCGCTCTGGTTTCCGAGCCTGCCGGATGGCTGGGATGGGGCGCGTGTTCTGCACCTGTCCGATTTCCACCACGGGCCTCTGGGGCCCGGCGCCTACCTGCAGCGCGTTTTCGAGCAGGCGCGGGCGCTTCCCCATGACATCGCTTTCCTTACCGGCGATTTCGTGAGCGAGAGCAGCCGGTTCGCCTCCATCTACCCGGACCTCCTGCGCGGCTGGTCGCCTCCGCTTGGAGTCTGGGCAACGCTAGGCAACCACGACCATTACTACGAGCCGGAGGTCGTGCGCCAGGCCGTGATGCGGGCCGGAGCGCCGGTTCTGACCAACCAGGCCACGCGTCTGACGCGCAATGGCGATCCGCTCTGGCTGATCGGCGTGGACGACCCATCGACGGACAACCACGATTTGCCCGCCGCGATGCGCCCCGTGCGCGACAAAGCCTTCCGGCTCCTGCTGGCTCACTCGCCTGATATCGTCTGGTCGTTGGGCGACAGTGAGGTGGACCTCGTTCTCACCGGGCACACACATGGGGGCCAGGTATGCCTGCCCAACGGAGCGGCGGTGGTGTGCCCCACCAACCTGGGGCCGGACTACGCGCGCGGCCGGTTCCTCTGGCGAAGCGCCACGCTATATGTGAACCGCGGCATCGGCGTGGTGGGGCTGCCGTTCCGCGCCTTCTGCCCGCCCGAGATCGCGCTGCTCACTCTGCGCCGAGGCATCGAACCTTGAAAACCCGCATCCTCACCGCCCTCGTCGGCATCCCGCTGATTCTGGTCCTGCTCTACTGGCCCGGCGGCTGGGCGTGGACGGCAGGGGTGGCCGTTGTCACAGCCGGGGCGATGTGGGAATTCACAGCGGCGATGCGGGAGAGGGGAGCGTGGGTCCACTGGATCATCCTCGGCCTCTACGGCGCCGCGCTGCTGCTGCAGGCGACTCCGCTGGCCTCGCCCTCGCTGGGGAACGGGACGATCGCGCCGGTCGCCGCAATCGTGAACTTCCTGATCGCGTACCAGCCGGATTACGGCGCGTTCGGCCCGCTGCTGGCAATCCTAGCCGTGTTGGCGGGGGACCTGGCCTGGAGCCGGCGTTCGCCATTGCGCAACGTGGGCGCCACTCTGATCGGCGTGTGCTGGATCGGCGCGCTTTTCCCCTTCCTCGCCCGGCTGCGCTTCTCGGCGCCGCCCTCCGGCCGCCTGCCCGGCGACGCTGGCGCGTGGTGGGTGCTGGCGGTGCTGCTGGTCATCTGGTTTGGCGACTCCGGCGCCTACTTCATCGGACGCGCCTGGGGACGCCACAAGTGCGCGCCCGGCATCAGCCCAAACAAGACCTGGGAGGGCGTTCTGGGCGGCCTGGCAGCCTCGGCGGCAGCCGGCGCGATCGTGGGCGTCGTTCTGGCCGGGAGGCCGGGCGCGGGGGCCGCATTCGGCATCCTGGTGGGCGCCGCCGGCCAGGTGGGCGACCTCGTTGAGAGCGCGATTAAGCGCGAACTCGGCATCAAGGATTTCGGCGCCGTGCTGCCCGGACATGGCGGCGTGCTGGACCGTTTCGACAGCCTGCTCTTCGCCGCGCCCGTGGGTTGGGCGCTTCTGAAGTTCGCGCTTGGAGGCCGCTAGTATGGACGCCGTCTCCACGAACAGGCCGGCTCCCAACTGGGCGCGGTGGGCCCTCTGGCCGGCGATCTACCTGGCGCTGCGGCTTGCCGCGCCGTTCATCCGAATGCCGCATCCCGCCCTCGGCAACCTCGTGGCCACCATCGTCTTCCTGCTTCTGCCGTTGCTCTGGCTGCGGACCATCAGCGTGGGGAAGGTGCATCCGGCCGTGGGCGTGGCGCTCTTCCTCGTGTTTGCGGTGGTGTGGGGGGAGCTGGTGTTGGGGATGCCGTTTGGCGTTCTCGCCCATGTGCCCTGGAAGGCGCACCCGATGGCGTTGGACGCGCTGCGTCTCACATTCCGGCCGTTTGGCGATGTGGCGCTCATCACGGCGGCGGCTCTGCTTGGGGCCGCGTTGGCCGGCATCATCTCAGACCCCAAGATGCTTCTGCCGGTGGCGCTGGTGGGCGGCCTGGTGGACTACTGGGGTGTCTACTACGGCACAACCCATGCATTCCTGCAGGCCGCGCCGGACTTCGTGCGGAGCGCATCGGTGGGCATTCCGTCATTCGGCGGCGGCTTCACGGCAACGGGATTGCGTCCAGTCTCCTTCGTGGGCTTCGGCGACTGGGTGTTCCTGGCGATGTTCCTCACCGTGGCGGCTCGGTACGACCTGTCGCCGCGACGGACGTTCTGGGTATTGCTGGGCTTCCTCGTTCCAGCGATGCTGCTGGTGCTATTCGGCGTGGTGGACACGCTGCCCGCCGTGGTCCCGATGGCGCTCGCCATCTTCACGGTGAACGGACGCCGCCTCAAGCTGTCCCGCTCCGAGGCTCTCTCCACCCTGATCGCCGTTGCGCTCGTCGTCTGCGCCATCGCGGCCTACATGCTCGCTCTGCAGCGCCTACACCACTGAGCAGACGCGGTGAAGGGTGAACTCCAGGGGTTCGGGTAGCCTCTGGCGCGTTTCCTTTGCGCCAGAGGCCACCCGCACCCGCTGGTGTTCACCCTTCGTTGCGACGGGCTACTGAGCCTTCTTGAGGATGCTCACCGCGTCGTCGATCTCAACCTTCCCGTTGCCGTTCAGGTCGTACTTGGTCTTCTCGGCGGAGGTTGCAGCCGGCGTGAGGCCGCCCGCAATCTGCAGGGCGCGGATCGCGTCGGCTCGCGAGAGCGGGATCACCAACGGCGCCGCCAGGCTCAACGCCCGCGCTTCGATGATCGAGTAGTTGGTGTATGGCGCCAGGAACGCCGTGGAGACCACGTTGATGTAGCGAGCGTTCACAGGGGCCGGCAGGCGGAACACCTGCGTCTGACCTTCGGACTGCACG
>DASXUL010000087.1:0-27630 GCA_036504855.1 Armatimonadota bacterium
AGGCCGCTCTCTGGCAGCAGGAACGCAACAACCATCAGGCCACTATCAACTGGCAGTTCACAACCAAAGACGCACGCGTCAAGCTCAAAAGACTCTATCCGCAGATAAAGTAACACATCCTCTCTAACTAACGACTTAGTATCCGCGCGGCGCTGGCGCCGCCTGAAGGAAAGAGAATGACTGTACTGTGCATCGGGGCGCACCCCGACGACGAGATCTCGGCCGGCGGCACGCTGGCCAAACACAGCCAAGCGGGCGATCGCGTGGTGGTGATCACCATGACCCGCGGCGGCATGGGGCATCGCACCATGGACCCGGCCGACCTGGTGAAACTGCGCGAGAAGGAAGCCCACGAGGCGGCCAAGACGCTGGGCGTTGAACTGCGGCTCCTGGACTACGTAGACGGCGCCGTGCCGACGCGCCAGGACGTGGCCTATACGCTGGCCGCCCACATCCGCGAGATCAAACCGGACGTGGTGCTGACGCATTCCGACGAGACGTTCCATCCCGATCACCGCGCCACCCACCGCATGGCCATCGACGCCGTGTTCGCCGCCAGCCTCCCGCTGCTGGACCTCCAGGGCCTGCCGTCCTACAACGTGCCGCGCGTGCTGCTTTTCGCCGACGACCTCTATCGGAGGCACGACGTGTACGTGGACATCCGCGACACCATTGACATGAAGATCGAGGCGGCCAGCCGGCACGCCAGTCAGTATGAAGACTGGTTGGTGGATGGCGGCTGCGCCATCGACTCCGGATGGGACGCGGTCGGCTACCGCGATGCGTTCCGCATGGAGGGGCACATCTTCGGCGGCCATTGCGGCATCGAATACGCGGAGGCCTTCGACGACCTCCAACCCCGCGGCCCCATCGCCCTGCCGAAATTGGCTATATGACAAAAGCGATCAGCCGTCAGCGATCAGCTATCAGCCCGGATTTCGGGGCTGATAGCGGATCGCTGACGGCTGATCGCTTCTCGTGGGGCGAGTGATGGGAATCGAACCCACGACCTCCAGGGCCACAACCTGGCACTCTAACCGACTGAGCTACACCCGCCACGAAACGACGCCCCGGTGGGACGCCACTTCATTATAGCAGACGCCCCCGCGTTTGCCAACGCCCGCTGCGGTCTTCGCCGCAGAGGCTGCTGAGACCATTCCCATCGCCGGGAGACCCACCCGGGCTGGCGGCTTGCCGAGGCGCGAAAGCGCCGGCGGCGTTATCCGGAGTCGCGTGGCATATCGGCAGGGCCCGCTACAGCAAACCGGCTCCCAGACGCCCGTTGCAACACGGCGCCGGGTGATGGAAACGCCTGGCGACGATAGGCGTCGGGCCGGATTTCGCCGGGCCATCTCGCTCGTTCACGCGCCGTTCACATCCCGGAAACGCGCCGTACACGTTTGCGCAACGCAAAGTTCACGCCCCAGACACGGAGGCGAAACCGCTCCTCCCTTACAATTTGAAGTATCAACTTGCCTTTCGATCCGGGAGGCCTGGTAGGGAAAGGAGACCCCCATGTCGAAGACGCACTGCGCGCTTTCCACGGCGCCGCCAGGGGCGCGGCTTTCCGTCCTGCGGCGGCTGCGAGACGGCCTCGCAACGAAGGAAGGCATGCAACTGCTCAAGACGCTGGTGGCCGGAAAGGCCATCGCGCTGTTCCTCCTCTTCGTCCTCTTCACCGTAACGGCCAATCTCCTGGGCGGCGGCGCACAGGCGGCGGACGATCCGCATGCCCCCGCCGTAACCATCAACGCGCTCAACACGGTCTGGGTATTGCTAGCGGCCTTCCTGGTGTTCGCCATGCAGGTCGGATTCACCATGCTGGAGTGCGGCTTCTGCCGCAGCCGCGAAACGGTGAACATCCTGATGGAGTGCATCGCCGACACCTGTTTGTGCGGCCTCCTCTTCTGGGCGTGGGGCTTCGCCTTCATGTTCAGCGCCGGCACGCCGTGGATCGGCACGCACTGGTTCTTCCTCAACGGCTCGCCGGAAACGTACTTCGCCACCGGCGTACCGATGCTGGCCTTCTGGCTCTTCCAGTTCGCTTTCGCGGACTGCGCGTCCACCATCACTTCCGGCGCCATGGCCGGCCGCACCGGATTCTGGGGCGACCTGGTCTACTCCGTGGGCGTCTCCGGGTTCATCTACCCCATCATCGGTCACTGGGCCTGGGGCCCGGACGGCTGGCTGGCGCTCATGGGCTCCAAGGGCAATCTCCTCCCCTCCCTTGGCGCGTCTTTCCATGACTTCGCCGGCAGCACCGTGGTACATACCATCGGCGGGGTGATGGCCCTGGCAGGCGCCATCGTGCTCGGTCCCCGCATCGGCCGCGTGTTCAAGCGCGACGGCGGCGGGCCGATGCCGGCGCATGACCTGGTGGTGGCGGCCATCGGCGGCATGATCCTCTGGTTCGGTTGGTACGGGTTCAACCCCGGCAGCACGCTGTCGGCGATGGACTTCCAGGGGATCAGCCGCGTGGCCACGAACACCACGCTGGCGGCCTGTGCTGGCGGCCTGGTTGCGATGTTCGTCGTATACGCTCGCACCAAGGTCTGGGATCTCTCGTTTACCGTGAACGGCTTTCTGGCCGGCCTCGTGGCGATCACCTGTCCGTGCTACTGGGTGAGCCCGCTGGGCAGCGTTCTGCTGGGAGGGATCGCCGGCGGGGTCGTGGTGGCGAGCGTGGAAGTGTTCGAGTGGTTCCGCCTGGATGACCCGGTCGGCGCGGTCAGCGTACACGCCATCTGCGGCATCTGGGGCACGCTCAGCCTCGGGCTGTTCGCCTGCGGGAAGTACGGCGTCACCGGCCCAACCGGCGCAGACAATACCGCCCCTGTGACGGGCCTGTTCTACGGCGGCGGCGTTGCGCAGTTGGCCGCCCAAGGCATCGGCAGCCTCAGCATCACTCTGTGCACCTTCGTTGCCGCGTTCGCTCTGATGAAGGCGGTGAACGCGCTGGGTATCCTCCGCGTCTCCAACGCCGGAGAGATGGAGGGCCTGGACAACCACGAACATGGCGGCCCGGCCTATCCCGAGTACGCCTTGAACGCACTGGGAACCGGCACGCCCACGCCGATGCCGGTCAGCGGCAAGGTGGCTTCCAGTCTGAAGAAGGAACTCGGCGTGTAGAGGGGGCCGTCTGAAACGGGTGGAAGTGGAAGAGGGGAGGCCGCCGGTTGGACGCGGCCTCCCCTTCTTTTCGCGCATCGGCGGCGATCCGGCGGATCAGAAGATCACGGGGCGCACCGTGCCGTAGAACCGGCGACGGACGAGTCCGCCTCCGGCTGTGTACATGGCCATGTCCATCCTCTGGATCCCCCTGAATTGGGGGCCAGGGGGCCGAAAGCCGCCATTCATCGTAACCTCCGCGCCCTCCGCGCTGAATCCGGATCCCTCAGCCCTCAGTTCTCATGCCTGGTCACAGCCTACAGCCCGGCTGCGCTGCGGGCTACCGCCAACGCGTCGGCCATATCGATCGCGCTGGCGGACGCCCCGGATGTCGCCACGTTGTAGCGCGTCAGATCGCCCGGAGCCGCCTTCGTCACGCCGCCGGCAATTCGCAGGCAGTTAACCGCGTCCGCCCACGTGTACCGCACCGGCCGACCGAACGTATTCCTCAGCATCGTAAGGAGGTCGTTCGCCGTCACAACGCGCGTACCGGCCGGCAGGGCGGCGATGGTTCTCCGCACCGCTTCGATAGGTCCGCCGATGCTCGCCCACGACCATGCATGCACGTTGATCAGCGCGTAACTCCCGGTGTTGGAGCTTGCCGCGGACGGCATCGCCGCAATCGAGGCCGCCACTTCGCTGGGGCTGGCCCCCGACATGCCTTCCCACAATAGATAACGGTACGAAACACACGGCTTGCCGTTGCGCCAGATCATGGCGCCGTGGTGACCGTTATACGGCGAGTAGTCCTTGTAGATGACGCCCAGCGTCTCCGGCAGATCGAGGAGCGGCGCCATCTCATTCAGCGATCCGCCGTTGCCGTTGATAACGCTCACCGTATCAAGGCCGGCCGCTTTCAGGAATGGCTCCGTCTGCGCGGCGGAGGCATTTGCCGCGGGTTCGAGATGCTGGTAGCTGTACGCCGGCGCGCCCATCGAAATGAAGTCGTCGTTGCCGGTCGCGTTGGTGTAGAGGTACTCCAGCACACGCGGGGCGACAGACGCGAGGATGGGAGACACCTCCCACGTCATGGGAAACTGGCCGCGCAGCGCGCTGGCGTAGAAGCTGGTATCCGTGGGCATGGCGCCAGCAAGCCACTGGACGTTGTCGCCGTCGCTGAGGACGAACGCCACGATTCGTTCGTTAGGGCCGGGCGGGGCCGGTTCGGCCCGAACCTTCCTGTGCAGCCCCGCCGCGGCGGGGATCTTCTCCATAGCGGAAAGGTTAAGGCACCAATCCGATGCCACCCCTCCTCCTCCGCCCTGGCTGATGTCCGAGATCCACTGATACTCGTCCGTGCCCCACCCGAAAACCAGGGTTCCGGGGCCGAGGGCCGAAACGATGCTGGTCCGAAGCGGCGAGCTCACTCCGTCAAAACAAAACGCGTTGTGCGCTACCAGATAATCCCCAAGGTAGCCGGCCTTGGCCACTGCCTGTTCCGCCGCGATCCCCTGCGCAAAACGATCGCGGTACGCCGTCCACGCTCCAGTAGAGTCCTCTCCGCGCGCATCGTGCAACACGGGAAGACCGCCGGCCTGGATGGTGGGAAGCAGCGTCTCGTCAACCGCGATGGCCGACTCGGGCCCGCATAAGGACGTTGCCACGCTCACGCTCGGAGTGCCCAGTTTGCAGACCACGGCGCCGGCGATCTCCGTTCGGAACTGCCGGACCAGATACCAGACCGATGTAACGTTGTGGATCCGCGTTCCCTCACTACTGAGTTGCGCCAGAATGACGCCGGACATCCCGCCGGTGTCCATCCACACTCGGGGCGACTTTCGGTTCACAACGCCCTGTAACGTGACGCCCAACAACTGCTCCGCGGGCCTCATCGAGTCGTGCTTGATGACCCACAGATCAGGGATGGTGGCGCCGCGGGCGGAGAACGCGATCAGTACGATACAGCAGACAAGAAAGCCTCTGAGAAGGCGCACGGTGTAACCTCCATAATGGCTGGCCTCACCGAACGCGGCGCGGGTCACCACAACCATTATGACGCTGTGCAACGCCCCACACGGCCGGGCGCAGCGTTCCGGGCGGCGCCGAAGGCGAATGAAATCACCCAAGCAATGACCGAGCGCGGCGATGGCTTCGATGCCAAGCTCCTCCATCGCCCTTTGCACCTGGCTCATCGGTCTCACGCCGGAGAGTCGGAAGGAGGAACTCGGCGTGTAGAGGGGGCCGTCTGAAACGGGTGGAAGTGGAAGAGGGGAGGCCGCTGGTTAGACGCGGCCTCCCCTTCTTTTCGCGCAACGGCGCCGTTCCGGCAGATCAGAAGATCACGGGGCGCACCGTGCCGGTGGGGGCGGTGACCGCGAACTCCGGGCTGATGACCTGCACAGCGTCGCCGATGACGCCGCCCTTCGGCGGGGTCGTGTAGTCTAGAACCAGACGATAGACCCCCGGTTCGTTCTTCACCACGCTGGTAGTGAGCGGCGGCAGAGGAACGGCGATCTTGGCGCCGGCGGCGATCGTTGTGGTGATCGGCATCCGCGCCAGCGGGCAGCCGGCAACCATGTTCCAGGCGTCTCCCGCCTTCTTTTCCAGAGTGAGGATGGTGCAGTATGAACGCTCATCCTGCACCAGGATGGGATCGACCGTGTCGTTCTTGATCACGCCGGTGATGCGGCCGTTCTGGCCATAGACCAGTTGGGTGGGCGCCAGGATGACCTTGCCGGACGGCGGCGTCGTGGAACCCACGGCGAACGCCGCCGTGGTAACGGTCTGATCCGGACCGGCGCTGCCGTCGGCACCCAGAGGCGCGAACGTCACTGCCATGCGATAGAGGCCGGCCGGCCAGGCGCTGTTCATCGCCAGCGTAACCTTCCGCACTTCACCGGGCTTCAGGAACACCGGAAGCGGTATGCGGTCAAGCGGACACGGACCCACGAGGACCCACTGGGCGCCGTCCTGGCGGTAGAGCTGCACGATCGTGCACAAGGACTGCTCGTCGAAGATGCGCGCCGTCGCCGGACCGTTCGCCAGAATGGCTGTGATGGCATCGGTAACGGCGTAGGCGGGTTTGTCCGGCGCCAACCTCAGGGATGCCGTGAAAGGCCGGCCCACGAGGAACTCCGGCGAGGTGACTGTGGCGGACGATGTCGTGCTGCCGCTCGCATCCACGGTTGTGAAAGTGAAAGCCAGGCGGTATACGCCGGGGTCCTTACTGGCGGGCGTCGTCGCATCCGGCGGCAGAAGCACCGGTCTCGACTCGCCGGGCTTGATCACCACGGACGGGCCGCCCGTGAGCATGCACTGCCCCACCGGCTTCCATCCGTCCACTGACTTCATCTGGAGTTGGAGGATCGTGCAGTAGCTATAGAAGGCATAGCCCACCACGGCGGCGGCGGAGCCGTTGGACACGACGCCGGTGATTGCCTCGTCCGGCGCATAGATGGATTTGGCGGCGGCAACGGTGACTCCACCGGCCGGCGCCGGCGCCGTGACCTTGAACGGATCGCTGGAAACGATCACCGACTCGCCAACCGGATTACCGGAGGCATCCAGAGCGACGTATTGCAGAGACACGCGGTATACGCCGGGGGCTCTGTTGGCATCCGCGCCGGAAGGAGGCAGGAGCACCGTTTTCGTCTCGCCCGCGGCGATGGTGACCGGGACGGTGGGCCGGAGCAGCGGACAGCGGGCAACCTCAAACCAACCGGCGCTGGTCTGCTCTTCCAAACGAACGATCGTGCAATACGACTCGCCGTCCCAAGCTCGCACCGAGCCGGCCGACTTGTTGGCGATCACGGCCGTCACCGGCTCCGTTGTGAGGTATTCGGCGCGCGCGGATGTGATGGAGACAGCGGGAGTTGGCGGAGGCGTCGAAAACGCGATCAGGCCGGAGAGGCGTCCCCGATACACAGGCACGGGGCCGGCGGCCTCGGGGATGATATCGGCGGAGAGGAACAACTCAACGGGGCGAGCCGCGGTGATGTCTGTGCCATCTGCCGCCTGCGGCGGCAGATTCAACATGCCCTGGAGATGGCCGGGCGCCTTGCAGTCGGTCGCGTCCGGGCCGGAAAGGCCCACAACGCCGTGCAGAACGCCGGTGATGATGGTCTTGGCGTCAGGATCGAGGATGCGCACGGCGCCGGCGAACCATCCGACGCCGTTGTCATCGACCCGGAGGGCGAATGCATCCGACACGAGTCGGCTGTTGTCGGGGATCTGATCCTTCGTGGCGTCACACGGAGCGACAGACGAGATCATCAGGTCAAGTCGATCAGAGGTGACAGGACCGGTTACGGCCTTCACGAGGACGGAGGGGGCGGCCAAGCCGGAGGCGGCGACCGTCAGGATGGCGATCATCACCCAAAATGAGAGGACTGCTCGTTTCATGGGTTTCCTCCTTGATGAGATCCCACGAACTGCGGTTGGGGCGCAACGCCCCAACCTTAGACGTCTGCTTCGAGGGGCAGGTTTCCCTGCGCTCCCAGCGGCAAATGCACCACGTTCAGGCCGGGATAGCGGCGTTGCATCTCCTCGGCCACGGCGAAACGGTGGCATCGGTGGAGCGAATCTCCGTAAGTGGAGAGGGAGCACGCGCAGAAGATAACAGCCCCTCCGTATTCCTCCAGGATCGCGCCGAGACGGGCGAATCCGGCATCCGGATCGCGATACAGAGGCGGGTTCACGCGTTTTCCCGAGGGGTCGCGGCGGGTATTCCCGAGTTCGCGCAGCCCAAAGGTCTCGGTGCGCCCAGGCTTCATGGCGGCGACGGCGTGCTCTACCCCGGAGCCCGTATAGGCCGGCGCGAACGGGCTGTAGGGATGCCCGCGAATGTCCACCACCACAGCCTCCTCCGGCAAAGATCCGTAGAAAGCCTCCGGCGGCAGTCGCCGCGCATCATTGGCATCGCGGTATCCGGCCGTGTACAGGGTCATCTGTTTCGCTCCTGGTTCCATGCTATCCCGTCCTACCGCTCCCGTCCAACCGGCCTTGACGCGGATGCGCGCGTTGGGGTATGATAGGCCTAAGCGGAAAGGTGATTAATATGATCGAGTTACTCAATAACGACCAGCCTGCCCCGAACTGGGAGGGGCTGCGGGCCGAGCAGATCCTGGAGCGAACGCTGGCGGAGTTCGGAAGAGACGCCGCGCTGAGCTGCTCGTTCGGCGGGCCAAGCGGTATGGCGCTCGTTCACATGGCGGCGCGGATGGACCCATCGGTGCGCGTAATCACCTTGGACACCGGCTTCCTCTTCCCGGAGACCTACGACTTGATCCAGCGGGTGGAGGCCAAATACGGCATCTCCGTGGAGCGCGCCGCGCCCGCGTTGTCGCCCGACGAGCAGTCGGAGTGGTATGGCGACGCGCTGTGGAAAACCGACCCGGACGCCTGCTGTCGCATCCGGAAAGTGGAACCCATGCGCGAGGCCACCAAGGGGCTTCGCGCATGGGTGACCGGCATCCGGCGCGATCAGTCCGAAACGCGCCGCAACACGCCCATCGCGCGCTGGGACGAGAAGTTCGGCCTCCTCAAAGTGGCCCCGCTCGCCGCTTGGACCGAGGCGGACGTGTGGACCTACGTCATGGCGAACGACGTCCCTTACAACCCTCTGCACGACCGGCAGTACGCGAGCATCGGCTGTACGCATTGCACGCGTCCCATCCAGATCGGCGAGGATCTGCGCGCCGGCCGCTGGGCCGGCGCCGCAAAGACCGAATGCGGATTGCATCACTAGCGGAACACAGCACTCAGAACTCAGAAATCAGCCCAGAGGGCATCGTCCATGCGACCGGCCACGCCGGGGACGTAAGCCCTTCGGGGCTGATTCCTGAGTTCTGAGTGCTGTGTTCTGTATCAGGAAAGAGAGATATGGCACAAGAAGGTTTCACAGTTTGGTTCACGGGGCTGTCCGGCGCCGGAAAGAGCACCATCGCGGAGAGGTTGGAGAAGGAGCTGGAGGCGCGCGGCCGCGCCGTTGAGGTGCTGGATGGCGACGTGGTGCGCACCCATCTGTCCAAGGGCCTGGGGTTCAGCGAGGAGGACCGCAACACCAACATCCGCCGCATCGCGTTTGTGGCGAAGCTGGTGACCCGCCACGGCGGCGCCGTGCTCACGGCGGCGATCTCGCCGTACCGGGCGATTCGCGACGAGGCGCGCCAGGACATCTCCGCGGTCGGCGGCTTCGTGGAGGTTTTCGTGGACTGCCCGCTTGAGGAGCTGGTCCGCCGCGACGTGAAGGGCCTGTACGAGAAGGCGATCCGGGGCGAGATCAAGAACTTCACCGGAGTGTCGGACCCCTACGAGGCGCCGGAGCGGCCCGAGGTTGTGGTGCGCACCGCCGAGGAATCGGTGGAAGAGAGCACGAACAAGATCCTCGCTGTGCTCGAAACCCATGGATACATCCCGCAGCGCTCACTAGCTTTGGCGGCCTGAAGCCAGATCGAACGGAAGGAACGATTACCGAAATGCCAGATACGATTGCGCCGCATGGCGGGACCCTCGTGAACCGACTCGCCAGCGACGCGGAGCGCGCCGCTTTCCAGAAGCGGGTCGATGCCCTGCCATCCATCACGCTGAACCCGCGCGAATGGGCGGACCTGGAGATGATCGCGGTGGGGGCCTTCAGCCCCCTCACAGGCTTCATGGGGCAGGCGGATTACACGCGCGTGCGCGATGAAATGCGCCTGGCCGACGGCACGGTATGGAGCCTGCCCATCACGTTGTCCACCCAACCTGACGTGGCGAACACGCTGGAGACCGGTCAGGAGATCGCGCTGAAGACGCCGGATGGAGACGTCATCGGCTCGCTGACGCTGACCGAGAAGTACGCGTACGATAAGCAGGACGAGGCGCGCAAGGTGTACGCCACCGATGACGAATCGCACCCCGGCGTGGCCGCCGTCTACCGCCAGGGAGACATCCTGCTGGCCGGGCCGGTGACGGTCTACGCCCTGCCGCTGCACGATCAGTTCCCCAGCCACCGCGCCACCCCGGCTCAAACCCGAGCGCGGTTCACCGAACTGGGTTGGAAGACGGTGGTGGGGTTCCAGACTCGCAACCCGGTTCACCGCGCCCACGAGTATCTGCACAAATGCGCGCTGGAGATGGTGGACGGGCTGCTGCTCCACCCGCTGGTGGGGGAAACCAAATCCGATGACATCCCGGCCGAAGTGCGGATGAAGTGCTACGAAGCGCTGCTGGCCGGCTATTATCCGGCGAACCGGGTGCAGCTCTCGGTTTTGCCGGCGGCGATGCGGTATGCGGGCCCGCGGGAGGCGATCACGCACGCCCTGGTGCGCAAGAACTACGGCTGCACTCACTTCATCGTGGGGCGCGACCACGCCGGAGTGGGATCCTACTACGGCACGTATGAGGCCCAGCAGCTCTTCGATCGGTTCACGCCGGAGGAGCTATCTATAACTCCGCTAAAATATGAGCACACTTTTTATTGCAAAGCGTGTGGTAATATGGCCAGCAGCAAGACATGCCCCCATACTAAAGAGGACCATCTGATCCTGAGCGGCACGAAGGTCCGGGAACTGTTGAGAAACAGAGAAACCTTGCCGGTGGAGTTCACCCGACCCGAGGTTGCGCGCGTATTGATGGATGCCTCCGCCTGAAGAGCCGCTCATGCACGGTTCGTGTTGATCGGTGACCTGCGCAGGTTTGGCAGCGGAATCGAGATCGGGGCGGCCGGAAACGGCCGCCCCGTTTCTTTGCGTATTTCGACCCAGAGACGCAGGGCCCATCCATGGAATCAGGCATGTAGGAATAGCGGGCAATCGGGCCCGCAAGGTGGCAGTTAGGTGGTAATACCACCTCTTCGGGAGATGATAGTGAGAACCGTTTACCGTATTGCCGCGCCGCTGGCGGCGCTGACCATGCTCTCTGGGGCCGCCATGGCCGACACAACAGCAGATGCCCTGCTCAAGGTGCTGGTTCGAAAGGGCATCCTGACACAGGAAGAGGCCGGAGCCGTGAAGGCCGAAGCCGAGAAGGAAGTTACGCCGCCCGCCGCGCCCACCCCGAAGGAAGCCCCCAAGCCCACCGCTCCGAAATACTCGCTCTCCGGCTATATCCGCGCCCGCGCGGCTTTCCAGAAATACGCCAACCCCTCTTCGCAGTTCTCCGACCGCCGGACCCGCCTCACGCTGAAGAGCGCTGGCGAAACCAGCCGCGGCGTTATCTCCTGGGAGGTCGGCCCGGCCACATCATCGTTGCGCGACGGCTACTGGGAGTGGAACGCCACCCCGGCCGTGAAAAAAGTCTCCGGCCTCACTTTGAAGGCCGGCCAGTATATGAAGCCGTTCGGTCTCGAGAACGAGCGCAGCGACCGGGATACCGAGTTTCCAGCCTGCCCCGTGGGCATCGCCACCTTCTTCCCGAACCAGCGCGACCTGGGGCTCCAACTGAGCAAGGGGCTGGACCGAAACACCGATCTCAGCTTCGCCGTGATGAACGGCAACGGGTCGGGCAGCGCCACCGCGCTGGGCAAGGATGACGACAACTACAAGGACGTGCTCCTCCGCCTGACCCACTCGGTCAAGAAGGTTGGCACGTTCGCCATCACCGGCTATCGCGGACGCAACACCATTGCTCCCGTGGCCGCCGTGGCGGCCGTTACCGGCTTCGACGATCTGAACGGCAACGGCGTGCGCGATCCGGGTGAGTCCACCGTCATCATCTCTCCGGGGAAGGCCGCCGTACCCGGGTTCAATGGCGACCGTAACCGGTTTGGCCTGGATGCCGTGCTGGACAACGTGCTGGGCGGCCAGGTGCGCACCGAGTATATCCGCGCGAAGGACGTGGCCACGAATCTGGGCGCCGGCGCGAAGTACGCCAACGCCGACGCGCAGGCGTGGTTCGTCTACTACGGCCACCCGGTTGCATCAGACAATACTGTGGCGGTGCGCTATGATGTGTACGATCCAGATGTGAATAATGACTACCGATTGCTCGGCGACGGCGAGGTGAAGACTTTCGGCGTTGTTGGCATCCATCAGGTCAGCGAGGCGTTCAAACTGTCGCTGGCGTGGGAGCGACCCCGAATCACGCGGTACGCGCCCTCCAGCAAGACGGCCCAAACGCGGAATGAAGACGTGCTGACCCTTCAGGGCCAGTACCAGTTCTGACGCCGACAGGTCACCGATCCAAAGCGGGGAGGCGTTAGCCCGGCGCTACGCCAGGCCAACGCCTTCCCTGGTTTGGCGCACGGCCTGTATAGGTTCCAGTGGAGGGCATCAGTGCATATGAATCGGATGGAGCGTCTGATTGGAGCATGTGCGGCCGTTGCCGCTCTGGCCGTACGCGCGCCGGTCTCCGCGGCCAATCCGCCAATGGCGCGCGTGGGCTACCAGCCCAACATAGCCATGGCCACGGGAATCGTGGGGTTCTGCCCGCAGAAGCAAACGTACTACAAAGCGTTCCCGGGCGTGAACTTCAACAACAGCCTGTTCACGAATGGACAGAAGGCCATTGACGCCATGCGGGCCGGCGCCCTCGATATGGCATTCGTGGGCGGCGGGCCGGCGATTATGGCCTACAGCAAGTCAAAGGACCTTGTGATCCTGGCGAACTCGGCCTCCGGCGCGTCGGTATTGTTGGCGCGGCGCGGCGGTAAGGTGCGCCGGGTGGCCGATCTCGCGGGCCGCCGGGTGGGCGTGCCGGCTCCCGGCACGAACCAGGACATCCTGCTTCGCTACCAACTGGCGCTCAACGGCCTTCGCCCCACGGACCGGGGCGGCAAGGTGCAGGTTGTGCTGGTTGAGAACGCCGCTCTTGCCGACTCCTTCCGCCATGGGGGACTGGACGCGGCCTGCGTTCCGGAACCCTGGGCCAGCAGGTTGGAGCGCGAGGGGCTCGCCACGGTTCTGCTCAGCCCCACGCAGTTGTTCAACAACGGCGCCTACCCCGCCACGGTGCTCTTGGCCCGGCGGGATTTCGTAACAGGCAATCGGGATTTCGCCAAGCGGTTCGCCAAAGTGACCGACGTGATCACCCGCGCCATCTCCCAGCATCCCGATACCTTCATCCCGATTCTCGGCTCCGAGATGAAACGTCTGGCCGGACAGGACTGGCCCTCCGTCGTCATCCGCAGCGCGGTGCTTCGCACCCGGTTCACCTCTCACATCGATCAGCACGAGGTGGCCGTTTTTGCGAACCTGGTGGAACTCGCCGGATACCGTAGCCCCGGGCAGAGCCTCGACGGCATCCTCTGGCGATGAGCCGCTGAGCGCTCCGGCGGCCGGGCGGCGAGCCGCGCTACCGCACCACGTCCAGCACCAGCGGCCGGGCCGGCGGCGGGGCATCGGCGAACGCGAAGGCGGCCGAAAGACGTAACGCGGCGGCCGATGCGGCTTCTGCGGTTCTGGCGTGCACCCGAGCGAGAACGGCGCCCGGAACCACCGATTCGCCGGGCTTGGCGAGGGCATCCACGCCCACGTCATAGTCCAACGCGTCATCCTTCGTGAAGCGGCCAGCGCCCAGATCGCGCACGATCTCGCCCACCACGCGCGCATCCAACGCCGAGATGAAGGCGGTGCGCTCCGCCGTCACCTCGACCACGAACGGGGCGGTATGGTCCAGCGCCAGCTTTCGGTTCAGCGCCTCAATGTCCGAGCCCTGCGCCGCCAGAATTGCATCCCAACGCCGGCGGGGTTCGCCGGAGGCCAGGCACGCGCGGGCGGCTGCTCGGGCGGCCGCCAGGTTCGGCGCCAGGCCGGTGAGATCCATCAGGTGAGCCGCGCAATCCACCACCACGTCCGTCAGGTCCTCGGGGCCGCGGCCCTCCAGACACAGAACGCTCTCCTTCACCTCCACCCAGTTGCCGGCCGCGCGGCCCAGCGGCGCCTCCATGTCTGTCAGTAAGGCTCGCGTTTTCACGCCGCATGCGTTGCCGAGGTCCGTCATAGCCTGCGCCAACTCGCGGGCGCGGGGCAGTTCCCGGGTGCAGGCGGCGGCCCCGAATTTGGCGTCCAGGATAAGCGCGTCCAACCCCTCCGCCAGCTTGTTGGAGAGGATGGAAGCGGTGGTCACTGAAATCGAGTCCACCGTGCCGGTAACATCGCGCAGACCGTACATCACATGGTCGGCTGGAGCGATGTCGCGCGAGTCGCCGCAGATGACCCCGCCGTTCATCTGCACACGCTCCACCAGTTCCTCGGCCGAGAGACGCACCGTGAAGCCCGGCACGCTTTCCAGCTTGTCCAGAGTGCCGCCAGTGATGCCGAGGCCGCGCCCGGAGACCATGGGCACGCGGAAGCCCAGGCAGGCGAGCAGCGGGACCAGGGGGAGCGTCACTTTGTCGCCCACGCCGCCCGTGCTGTGCTTGTCCACTACTGGGCGCGGGTCGTCCGTGGGAAACCTCAACACAACGCCGGAGTCGCGCAGCGCAAAAGCCAGCAAGGGGACCTCCGCCTCGTTGAGGCCGCGCAGAAACATCGCCATCAGGAACGCCCCGAGTTGGTACTCCGGCACGCCGGAATCGGGGAGGAAGGCCGATACGGCCTCATGCATCTGTTCGCGCGTGAACGCTTTTCCGTCTCGCTTGGCCTCGATGAGATGGAGGAAACTCATGGGGGTAGTCCTTTCCGCGCCGCCGTGCCGGTCGCCGCTCGTATCTTAGCGTGATCGAAAGGAGCCGGGCACTTGCCAGCCGGGGCGCGGTACGCCTAATATCCCGTTGATGCCCTCCGAGCAGGACCATCTGCCGGATCGCGGGAGGATTCCACTATGCGAATGTCCATCCGCGTGGCCCTCGCCACAATCACGCTCGCGCCCCTGCCGGCTCTGGCGCAAACCGCGCCAACCGCCTCCGCCTCGCCGACGCCCATTTTGCCGGCCGCATTGCCGCAACTGACCGGGCACGCAGTTCGGAGGCCCGATAGCTCGGCCGCCATACTGGCGGAGCGAAACGCCGGAAAGGCCGCCGCCCTGGACATTACCGGGCTGGAGGCGGCCACTGCTTCCACCTTGGATCCCAACCGCATCGTTTCCATCACCTGCGATGGTCAACGGGAAGCCTGGGTGATCGTGACGGGGGCGCCCGGCATGGTGAAGCTGCCGGAGCAACCGGCGCCGGCCGTTGACACAGGCGGAGCCTCTCTGCTCGTATTCCGCGACGCGGACAGGGCGATCTTCAGGAACACGCACCCTTTGTTGACACCCGATTTCCAGTGGGCGATCCGCCCTCTGGACGCCAACGCCGCCGGGACCGCCCAACCCGCGTCCCCGACAGCAGCGCCGGCAAATCCAGCCTCCGCGGGGGGCCGCCAGCGTTGAATCCCGCTCACGATATAAGGAACTTCGAACTATGAGAAAAGCTATTGTCGCTCTGATGGCCGTCTGCCTGGCCTCCGCCGCATTCGCCGGCCCCAAGCCCCCGATGCCTCCGATGCCCACGGCTAAGGTAACAGCGAAGCCGGCGGCCAAGCCCGCCCCCAAGAAGGCCGTCAAGAAGACCGCCAAGAAGGCCGCCAAAAAGGCCGCCCCGAAGAAGGTCGTTGCCAAGAAGTCGGTCAAGGCCGCGAAGCCCGTCGCCAAGAAGAAGTAAGCTGGCCTTTCGAAGAGGCAAATGCGGGGGCCGGAAGCATCGCTTCCGGCCCCTTGCGCATCCGGACTGCTACGATGACAACAGATGGCCCGCCGGAATCGCCGCGCGGGCGCGATTCGCGGGAGGTCATTCGTGGGGCAAGCAAGAGTTATCGTCGTGGGGCTGGGGCCAGGTTCGCTGGATGCCATGAGCGTCGGCGCCTACCGCGCCATCAAGGATCGGGGCGCCATACTGGCGCGCACGCAGCGGCATCCGGCCGTGGACGAACTCCGCGCCGAGGGAGTACGCGTGGAATCCCTCGACGCGCTCTACGATGCCGGCGACGACTTCGATGCGGTCTACGAGTCCATCGTCGCTGTGGTTCTGGCGCGCGCGGCTGAGGATCCCGGCTTCCTCTACGCGACGCCCGGCCATCCTCTGACGGGCGAGCGCACGGTCACCATGCTGCTCCAACGCGCTCCCGCCGCCGGCGTAGAAGTGGAGATCCTGCCCTCGCCGAGCTTCATCGACGCAACGCTCACCGCCGCGCGCGCCTCCGTTGAGACGGACCTGCTGGTTCTGGACGCTCATTCGCTGGATGTCGCCAAGCTGGACGCTACAATCCCCACGTTGCTCTACCAGGTTCACAGCCCGGAGGTGGCTTCGGAGGCGAAGCTCACGCTGATGGAGCGCTACCCGGACGAGCACGAAGCGTTGGTGCTGCGCGAGGGTCAACCATCCATCCCCGCGCCGATCCATGAACTGGACCGCCACGCGTTCGACCACCTCACGTCGGTGTTCATCCCGCCCGTGCCGGAAGAGCTCCGAAAACCCACCTGGGACGACCTGGTGCGGGTCATCGAACGGCTCCGGGCCCCCGGCGGCTGCCCGTGGGACCGCGAGCAGACGCACGATTCCATCAAGCGCAACCTCCTGGAAGAGTCCTTCGAGATCATCGAGGCCATTGAAAAGGATGACCCGGCGAAGCTGGAAGAGGAGTTGGGCGATCTCATGATGCAGCCCCTCATGCACGCCACGATGGCCAAGGAGGACGGCTACTTCACCATCGACGACGTCATCGCCGCCATCACCTACAAGCTCATCCGCCGCCACCCCCACGTGTTCGGCGACGTGGACGCCAAGGACTCGGAGACCGTGCTGCGCAACTGGGAGGCCATCAAGAAGACCGAAAAGGCGCACGAAGATCGGACCTCCGCCCTCGATGGCGTTCCCGTGACGATGCCGGCCCTGATGCGCGCCATGGACATCAGCCGCAAAGCCGTGAAGGTCGGTTTCGAGTGGCCGGATGCCCTCGCCGTACTGGACAAAGTGCAGGAAGAGATCGAGGAGTTGCGCGTGGAGTTGCGGGCCGGCGACCACGCTCGCGCCAAGGAGGAGATCGGAGACTTGCTCTTCGCCCTCGTGAACCTCGCTCGCTGGCTGAAGATCGACCCGGAGGAGTCCCTGCGCCAAATGGTGGACCGCTTCTCCGCGCGCTTCCGCTCCATGGAGGGCATGGCCGAATCCGACAACCGATCGCTGAAGTCGCTCACCCTGGAGCAATGGGACGCCTACTGGGAACGCGCCAAAGCCAAGTAACGTCTCTTTCACCACAAAGGCACAAAGACACAAAGATCAGGAGTTGTTCTTTGTGTCTTTGTGCCTTTGTGGTGAAAGAGACCCCTCGAAGAAGGCCAGCACCCGGCGTTGGTACTCGTCCGTTTCCTCGGACCAAGAGCGCACATGGCCGGAGGCGCTGGTGATCCACAGATCCTTCGGGCCGGGCGCGGCGTGGAAAAGCTCTTCGGAATCGGAGCAGGGGATGAGCGCGTCGCGACGCGCGTGGATGAACAGGATGGGGCGCGGGGCGATGGCCGCTACGGCCCGAAACGGCGAAGCGCCGGAGAGCGAGCGCCCCACGAGGCGCGCGCCCAGCCAGTTCGAGTAGGAGCCGGCTGGGCGGCTGAGGACGCCCGGCAGCGCGGACCAGCGGCGGCGGCACATGCGGTCCAGCGAAGCGTACGCGGAGTCCGCAACCACGGCGCGGATGCGCGGCTCCTCGGCGGCGGACATGAGCGCTACGGCGGCGCCCATGGACATGCCCAGCGCGCCGATCGGCCGCCCGGAGCGATGGGCCGCCTCATCCACGGCCCCCAGCAGGTCCTTCGGCTCATTCAGCCCGATGGTGCACACCCTGCCGCCGCTCTCACCAAGCCGGCGGAAATCGAAGGCCAGCACGTTGTAGCCCGCAGCGTGGAGGAACGGGATCAGCGGTCGCACGTCCGAGCGGTTGGACGGGTAGCCGTGGCAGAGGATGATGGTCGCCCGGGCGTCGGCCGCCGCCACCCACCATCCGGCGAGGGGGGTTCCGTCGCGGGATGGGAAGCGGATGGTGTCGAACCGGAGCCCATCGTCGGCGGGCGTCTTGCGGATGGCGAAACGCGCCGGCCGCACCGCCTGGCAGGTGAAGAGCGTCACCGCCAGAAACAGCGAAACGGCAATGCCCGCCGCCAACGATGCCGCCCACGTCATGGCCCGCCTCCTATTGCGCTTCATTTGCCCATGATAGCGTGCAGCCGGGGATACGCCCCGGCGATCTGTCTCCGCCCAAACGCGCTCAAAACCTCGTGTCCCGCTTACCCGCCGTAGGAAATCGCCAGCGGATGTTGTATATCGAGTTGGCCACAGCGGCGCGAGCCCTCACACGCGCCGGGCCGATTTCGCGGCGCCCCGCGCCACCGTCCATTTCAGGAGTCCCAGCGATGTTTACACGTGGGAAACCGGCGCGAGCCGCCTTGGCCGCCGTCCTGGCAATCCTCTCGTTCGCGCCGCGCGCGAAGGCCCAAACCTGGGCCGATGCGGCCTATCGTTACCGGCGCCCCCTCGTTATCTCCTCCACCGTGCCAGAGGGGCTGAAGGCCGGAGACGTGTTCGCGTTTCCCTACGTGCCGAACTACGGCCCATTCGAAGGCCATACGCGCGCCGATGGACGCGACGTAAAGGTGATCTACCACAACGGCGCCGAAACCGTCGAACCGCCGCAGGTCGTGCTGCCGATGGGAAACTCGTCGGCCCGCGTGCTCTTCGCCATTGCGGCCCCGGTGGGCGCTCCGCCGCCGTACTCCCTCGTGGAAACGGCCGCCGGGAAGACGGACTACGCATCGCTTCCGGCCGGCTCCCGTCTGAACTTCCCGTCCACCGCCGCCTTCCCGCTGGATGACAACGTCATTACGGTGACCCTGCCCTTCGCGTTTCCGTTGCGCGACACCCAATCCAACAAGCTCACCATCGCCATCGACGGCTACGCCGGAATCGGCCCCGCGGACCCGGGCCGCCCGGACAACGACCACAACAAGGCCGACCAGTATATTGTGATGCCCTGGCAGAGCGACTTCGCCATCACAGACCCGTCCATGGGCGTCTACCTCGCAGCCACGACCAGCGAAGCCGTCATCCGCTGGGAGGTGCAGCAGTCCGCCTCCGGGCCCATCATCGCCCGATTCGCCGCCATCCTCAAGCCGGACGGAAGCATCCGCTTCGTCTACGGCGCCCCCGTGCATTTCCCAGAGGAAAGCATCGCGGATCCTGACAATGGAGGCTATGACCCCGTGCGCCACGGCGTCGGCGTTGGGGATCCAACGCGTAGCCTCATCACCCAGGAAGCCTATACGCTCGATGGTCCGAACGACCCGGCTTTCACCAACCACGCCGATATCCTGTTTACTCAGAGCTTCAGCCGCTCCAACGTTAGCGGCTACTGGGCCTATTACGGCAATGGAACGGACGATGGCGCGCGCACGGCCCCAACCGCCGGTCTGCAGGGAGTGGACTTCGCAGATGGCCTGCTCCACGGCTTTGAGAGCCTGCAGGACCCCGCCGGAACCGGAACCGCCTCTTCGGACGTGCAGATCGTGAACGGCGCCTTCGGCAATGAGCTACGCCTCAACGCCTCGAAGTACCACCACCCGACGATGTACTGGAAGGACATGACGCCTGTGGGGCAGGGCGTCACCTACACCCGGCTCCGCTGCGGAGGCGAATACGGGGTCTTCCAGCGGTTCAATACGCAGACCCTCACCAGCAGCGTCTCGACGGTGGGCGCTTACCTCACCGGAGCGGACATCCCCGGCGCCGGCGTGGACTACACCTCGTTCGGCGGGGTGCTGGCGATGCCGATCGTCACCAACCTCAGCCAGGCCGAGGAGAACGGGATACGCCATCCGGGGCCCGACGCCCTTGAGGGCTGGGTCAGGTACAAGCAGAACGACCTCAGCGCCTACCAGTACCAGATCCAGGCGACCGTGGACGACGCCGTTAGCGGGCACACTTTCATCAAGGCGAAAGCCTGGCCGAGCGTGGCCGACCCTATTCCCACCGATCCCGGCCGGTGGCTGGTGAACCGCGACACCGCCATCAAGGCATCGGCCACGCAGCCCCTCGTTGCCGGGAAGGTCGGCTTCTCGAGTTACCTGACCGACGTGTTCGTGAAGTCCGTGTACGTTGTCGCCAACCCTTACGCGGAGGATCTCGTCTTCGACGCGGGCGCCGAGGAAACGGCGCCGATCCCGGCGGGGAAGGGGGTCATCCAGGGGACGGTGACCGATGCCGCCACCGGAGCCGGCATCCCGAACGTCTCCGTGGGCATCACGCCCTCCGGCGGCGGAACATCGCTCAGCGCCGCTACAGACGGCGCGGGCCAGTACCAGCAGTTCGCCGACCCAGGCTCCTACACGCTCTCGTTCCTGTACAACGGTTACGCCGTCGCCTCCGGAAGCGCAACGCTGGCGGCCGGCGACACGGCCGTTGTGGACGCGGTGCTGGCGGCGCGGAACCTCCTGCTGAATAGCGGCTTCGAGACGCAGGATGCGTCGTTCAGCGGGAAGCCGAAATCCTGGTATCGCCGCAATCTGGGCGCGAACTCCGAGCCGAACGCCACCGCCGTCACGGCGCCGTGGGAGTACATACCCTTCGGGCACACCGGCAGCAAGTCTGTGGGCATCTCGGGCAGCAGCGGCGTGGCCTCGTGGGAGATCGAGGGCAACCAGGCCAATGTGAACAACGCCGACAACCGCGGGCGCGCCAGCTTCGCCGCCACCGTGGCCGGCGACACCTACCGCGTGTCGGCCTGGCTCTCCAAGACCGGCCCCGGCGGGTCTGCCCGAGTGGTGGGACACCCGATGACCGGCCCCACGGACGCGGATAGCAACGTGGCCCCCGGCGCCCAATACGCCGAAGCTACTGACGCCACCGGCGGCTGGGTGCAGCTAACGAAGGACGTGGCGGCGACATCCAGCTTCATGAGCGTCCGCCTCTACGGGACGGACATCCCGTCGGGGCAGCACGCCTACTGGGACGACGTGTCGCTCACCCGCGTGCAGACGCCGGTCTACACGGGGCTGGTGCGAGACTCGTCCGGCGCTCCAGTTGCCGGCGCGGCCGTGGCGCTGCGCAGATCCACCGCGGACGCCGTGGCGGAACCGCTGATGTACGCCACCACGGATGGCGTGGGACGCTTCCAGTTCGCCTTCATCCCCACGCCCGGGGTGCAATACAGCGTGCAGGCTTGGCTCGACGGCTACGCGGCGAGCTCCAACACGGCGCTAGCCGCGCCCGGAGCCCGGACCATCGTGGTCTACGATGCCTCGGCCGCAGCCAACATCGCCGCTGGTAAGACGGTTGCGGCCTTCTCCTCGGCCTCCGCGAACGAGCCCGCGGCCAACGCTGTGGACGGCGACCCGTCCACCCGCTGGGCCTCGGACGGCGGCTCCTCCAACCCGCGCGGCTATCCAAACCCGCAGTTCCTCGTGGTGGACCTGGGACAACGCATCGACTTCGCCGAGGTCAGCCAGGTCATTCTCCGCTGGGAGACCGCCCGCGCGGATGGCTACGAGCTGCGCGTTTCGGACGCGGCGCCCAGCCCCACGATGGATGCCGCAGCAGCAGCCGGTTACGGCACGCGCATCTACGCCGCGCCTTCCGGCGCGGCCGGCTATACGCCGCCCGGAACCTCCGGCGTGTCTATCGATGTGCTCACCCCGCCGGCGCTAGGGCGGGCCAAGGGCCGCTACCTGATGCTCTTCGCGGATAAGTACGTGGCCGGCCTCACCAACTTCTCGGTGTTCGAACTGCGCGTGGATGTTCCCGTTGGAACGGTGTCTGGAACGGTGGTGGATGCGGTGACCGGCATGCCGGCGCCGAACGTCTTCGTGGGGCCACAGCCATTCACCCGCGCCGCCTATACGCCGAGCCTCTACGTGGTCACCAACGCGGATGGGCAGTTCACCTACAGCGGACCGGCGATTCCGCTTCAGATGGCCGCCCACAAAGGCCGGGAGAACACGGACCCGTACCTGCTCACGCAGTTCACCGCCGCGCCAAGCCTCGCCGGCGCGAACGCCGGCGTCATCCTCATCGCCCCGTCGAACGTCGGGGGCGACCCGGAGGGCAACGCGTTCCGCCGCGCCGCGACCACCGTTATCGACAACCAGGCCCATCCCGGCGCCGATACCTACCTGCCGACCACCGCCACGGAGATCGGCCGCCGCGACCCGGACGGAGACCCCCTGGGCATCCTGGAAGCAACCCCAGACCGCGCCGCGGATGGCGACCCGGCAACGGAATGGGACATCAACACCGACGTGCCGGACCGCCTGGACGCCACGCGCGTGCCATACATCACCGAGGGCGCGGGCTACAAGCGCTTCGGCCTGCTCATCGAACCCGCCGCCCCCGCCACGCTCACCGAGATTGATATCTTCTGGCAGCAGAACGGCATGCCGCTGGGCTATTACGTGGAAGTGCAGCGCCCCGGCTCCAGCGCATGGGAGCGCGTGTTTGAGGTATTGGGCCGGGTGGCCGGGTACGGCGCCAAGGACTACGTGGGCGGCGACGGCAACACCGTAACGCCGATCAAGTTCGCGCCGCGCCCCGTGGCGAAAGCCCGCCTCATCTTCACGCGCCACTCGGACCGAAGCTACAACGCGCCCAACTACTACGGCACGGAGGTGCGCATGGGCGAAGTCTTCGGCGTGAAGGCCACCGCCGCGAGCGCGCGGATCGACGCCCTCGCCGCCTGGCGCATCGCCGCCGGCCTTACGCAGGGCGACTCCACAGCCGTTACCCGCCTGGACGTGACCGGCGACGGCCTGGTATCACTGACGGACGTGCTGACTCTCTGGCGGCAGGCGGCCTTGTAAGAGCGGCCGGCGTCGCCCGGCGCCGGCCATGCGGCCGCCTGCGAAGGGATGAGGTATAATAGAACCGTGGGCAGAGAGTCATACTTGGACGGGACAATGGGGTCCCGCATGAACGGAGAATCACCCGTGAGAAGGAAAGGCTTTACGCTTATCGAACTGCTTGTGGTCATCGCCATCATCGCCATCCTGGCCGCCATCCTCTTCCCCGTCTTCGCCAAGGCGCGCCAACGAGCGCAGCAAACCACCTGCACGAACAACCTGCGCCAGATTGGGCTGGCGCTTGCGAACTACGCAACCGATAACGACGGCATCATGCCGCCGACGTGGTGGGGCGATCCGCCCCCAAACAGCCCCTTGGGTTGGGAAACAAACGTACTGAGGTACACGACGACGAGAGACATCTTTCGTTGCCCAACCACAAAGTACGCTCATTCGTACACGCGCAACGAGTGGGCTGGAGAGGCCAAGGAAGACTCAAAAGGCGACCCCACCCGCATTATTCACGTGTCCGAACTGCCCATCTACGTCAAGTCGCTGGCGGGTTGGAACCACGATCTCACGATCTCCACGGACTGCGACCGCAGCAATGACGGCCAGTACGTCTATGGAGACTCTGAAGATACCACCATCCGCAATGTGAGCCTCACATCAGGCGCTGGAGCATCGTATTGGAGCCGTTTCCCCGGCCCGCACGGCGGCCGAACCACCATCGTGTTCCTGGACGGGCATGTGGGGGCCTTCGGAGCCTGGGATTCATCCAAGATGACGTTCTGGTACGGAAACCGGCGCGATGTTGTCCATCGCCAGATGATCTACTGACCCCTCGATCGCTACCGGTCCAATCTCAGCGTAACGCACCAAGTTAATCGCAGTGCCGATCCACTTGGCGCCGGCCCATTGCCGAGCGACTGGCCTCGGGCTTGGCCACTCGTTTGGTTCGGCTGGGACCGGGGCGGTAGACTGAGGGAGGTAGTTCTCCGGGTATGCTCCCGCGTCATCGCGCGGAGGGGTTGGGGACCCTTCCGTCCGCGTCGCACCCTCTCGGCTCCCCGCTAGGAACCACGCTGTGTTGCGCCTCTGGAATGCCATTCGGCCGTACGCCTGGCTGGTTGCGCTGGGCGTCCTTGTTTCGCTCTGGGTCTTCCTGGAGCGCCCCCCCGAGCAACGGAAGAACGCCGTTGTCCTCCGCCTCGTAGTCTTCTCGGGCGAGCGCGATCAGGTCTTCTGGCGCCTCATCAAGAACGGCGACCCAAAGGCCGGCATCCAGGGCTTCGAAACCGCCCACCCGGAGATCCGCCTTGAGTTCATCAAGGCCGGCGAAGGCGACAAAGTGGGCACCATGATCGCCGGAGGCGACGCCCCAGACGTGGTGAACATCGGCGCCGGCGAGCAGTTCTACCACTACAAGGCCGCCAACGTGATGCGCGACCTCACCCCCCTGATGTCCGATGCCGACCGCGCGGACGTTGAACGCGACTTCTACCCCGTGGCCCGCACCGCCATGATGGCGGACGGCAAGTACTACGCCCTCCCCTGGAACCTGATCCCCTTCATCCTCTTTTACAACAAGCGCGTCTTCGACCGCTTCGACGTTCCGTACCCCACGGCGGATTGGACCTGGGCCGATTACGAGTCCGCCGCCAAAAAGATGACGAAGGACCTGAACGGCGACGGCTACCCGGACGTGTTCGGCGCCAACTTCGCCCAGTGGCAGGACGGCTACTACACCTGGATCTACGAGAACGGCGGCCGCGTGGTGAGCCCGGACGGCAAGCGCATCACGTTCGATGACCCGAAGGTGGTGGGAGCCATCGCCTTCCTCCACCGCCTGAGCCGCATTGAAAGCGTTATCCCGAACGACAAGAACCGCCCGAAGGCAATCGGCGGCCAGGGTCTCTTCTCGCAAGACAAGCAGGGCATGCTGGGCCCGTTCGGCTCTTTCTACATCCCGCAGTTCCGCGGCGAAGACTTCAAGAACGTGGATTGGGACATCGCGCCCACCCCGAAGGGCCCCACCGGCATCCGCGCCAGCGTGGTGGCCACCAGCGGGTTCGCCGTCACATCCCAGAGCAAACACCCACAGCAAGCGTACGAGCTGGTGAAGTACCTCTGCGGCCACGAGGGTCAGGCCGCGCTGGCCGTATCAGCGTTGTTCGTGCCTGCCCGCAAGAGCGTGGCCACAAATACGGCGCTGATGAACCCCGCCGGCTTGCCGGAGCACATGAGCGCGGTGCTGGACGCCGTGGAGAAGGGCTACGCCTTCGTGCCGCCGTGGACGGGACGCCGCTGGGGAGACTTCCAGGACTACCTCAACGGCGAACTGGGCGACTTCCTGTTCTCCAACGCCAACCCGGGCGACACGCCGGAGAAGGTGGCGAAGCGGATCGCCGCGAAGGGCAACGCCATCCTCGCCGAGGAACGCACGGAGCGGGCCGGCACGCCGCTGCCCACCGGACCCATCGCCAAGATCGCCATGGCCCTGGCGGCCATCATCGTGGCGGCCTGGGCGGCCCGGGTGTGGGTGGAGGCGCGCAAATCTCGCACGCGTGGAGCCGAGCAGGCCTACGGTTACATCGCCATCGCGCCCTGGCTGGTGGGCTTCCTGGTTTTCGCGGCCGGGCCCATCCTCTTCAGCCTGCTCCTCAGCCTGTGTCGCTGGAGCAACCTATCGCCGCCCAGCCAGGCGCGCTATATCGGGTTGGACAACTTCGGCTACCTCCTGGGCGGCAAGGATGACCTCTTCTTCACCTCGCTGATCGTCACGGCGAAGTACACATTGTGGGCGGTCCCTCTGGGCCTCGTCGCCGGCCTGATCCTGGCCCTGTTCATGAACACGAACATCCGGGGCATCAACTGGTACCGCACCATCTACTACCTGCCGGCCATCCTGCCCGGCATCGCCACCACGATGCTCTGGAAGCAGATGTTCGTGCAGAACGGCCTGCTGAACTACGCCCTCTCGGGCGGCGGCCGGGCGGACTTCCACCGGATGCCGGACTGGCTGCTGGATCCGCGCTTCACGATCCCGGCGATCCTGATCATGGGCGTCTGGGGCGCGGGCGGCGGGATGATGATCTATCTCGCCGGCCTGCAGAATATTCCCACCGACCTGTATAACGCCGCGGAGGTTGACGGCGCCGGAGGGCTGGCGAAGTTCCGCCACGTCACCCTGCCGATGCTCAGCCCGGTGCTTTTCTTCAACCTCGTGATGGGCATCATCGGCACCTTCCAGGTATTCGGCAGCGCCTTCGTCCTTTTCGGCAGCGACGGCGGCCCCAAGCACAGCGCGCTGTTCTACGGCCTCTATCTCTACCGGAAAGCCTTCGAGCAATTCGACATCGGCTTGGGAGCGGCGCTGGCCTGGATCCTGTTCGTGATCATCCTCGCGTTCACCCTGATCATCTTCAAGTCCTCCCCGTTGTGGGTGTACTACGAAGGATCGAAGGAGGGCAAAGCGTGATGGCAAAGCCTCTGCGCTGGCGCCGCCAAGTGCGCCCCACCATCCTGCACGTCATCCTGGTCGTCTTCGCCATTCCCATCCTCGTGCCCTTCTACTGGATGCTCGTGGCCTCCGTGCAGAGCCGGGACAAGACGGACCAGTATCCCCCGCAGTGGGTTCCGGTCCAAACCTACTGGTACGCCAAGGATGCCAACGGCGTGAAGCGGGAGACGTTTCCGCCCATCAAGGAAGAGGGACGCCGCACGCAGGTGCGATTCCTGGATGAGCCCGCGAAAACGTGGGTCCCAACGGCATCGGTCCAGAAGGTAGAGAAGTCAGAGCCGCGCTGGAAGAACATCACCAGCGTGTTTGCCAAGACCGGCGACACCTCCAGCGGGAACGTGGAGGACGCGCCGTTCCGTTGGAGCGACATCTGGAAGAGCGAGTCCTTCGGACGGTACGCCCTGAACACGCTGGTCATCGCGCTGTTGTGCGTCTTCGGGCAGATCATCAGTTGCAGCCTGGTGGCCTACGGGTTCGCGCGAATGAACTTCTGGGGGAAGAACGCCCTGTTCATGCTGATGCTGGCCACGATGATGATCCCGGGCCAGATCTACGCCATCCCCGCCTTCATGATCTACCGCTCGCTGGGCTGGGTGGACACGTACATTCCGTTGATCCTGCCGGCCTGGATGGGCGGCGCCTTCTTCGTGTTCCTGTTCCGCCAGTTCATCCTCGGCATCCCGCTGGAGATGGATGAGGCGGCCCGCATCGACGGCAGCGGCCCCTTCCGCATCTGGTGGGAGATCTTGCTGCCCATGGCCCGGCCCGTGGCCGTGGTGGCCGGCGTGTATACGTTCTTCGGCGCCTGGAACGACCTCTTCGGTCCCCTGATCTACCTCAACAGCGACTACAAGCGCACCCTCGCCCTTGCCCTGACCAAGTTCAGCAATGCCTACGGGCAGACAGACGTTCCCAGCCTGATGGCCGCCAGCGTGCTGATGATGGTCCCCGTGCTTGTCATCTTCTTCTTCAGCCAGCGGGCGCTCCAGCAGGGTTTGGTGATCAGCGGGGTCAAGGGCTGACGAGGCGATTCCCCAGCGACTGAAGTCGCGGGCAACGAACGGCGCCAAGTCGCCCTGCGGCGACTGCGGAGTCAGTCCGCGCAGGCGGACTTCGTGCAGTCCGTTGCCCGCGACCTCGGTCGCTGGGCTTGGCTCCCTGGGTCACCCATATCCCAATTAGGAGACATATAGATGCGTATTCCCGTTCTTGCCCTGCTCGCCGCGGCGCTGCCCGCCGTGGCGGCGCCGCCCGTTCTGCCGCCGGAGGCCACGGTTTCGCGG
>DASXUL010000088.1:0-47057 GCA_036504855.1 Armatimonadota bacterium
TCAGATACCACGACACGAATGCCCACTCCGCATCGCTGACGTCACTCGGGTAACACTTTCTAACACTCATGCAATCCTTCTACCCAATGTGAACAGCTTACATTAGCGAACATACTGCGAAGTGCATAACACCCTCTAGAGAGGTAAGGCATCTGCCGCCTGGAAACACAGTCTTCCATCGTGCGTCATAGAATGGGTTAGGAGACGATCCGTTTCGCGGGGAACGTGATCCCAATTCCGTCACTTCGTAGCGCGAGGGCCAACCTCCTGGGGACTGGTCGCCTTGCGGCCACGGATTTGGAGACTTCGGAGGAAGCCCTTTGCCCATAAGCTCTCACGCGGACCTGCCTCAACCCGGAATGCTCGCCAGCGTCCGGAACCGCAGGGCCGTCATCACATCGGTCGAGCCGCACTCCGGCGCCGACCAGGTGCGTTGGCACCTCGTGAACGTGGACTACCTCGATCCGGGCGGTGCATCTTCCGAGACGCTGCTGTGGGAGTGCGAAGCCGGTGCGCGGCTATATCAGCCCCTGGCTCTCCCGCAGCCCGATGACACGCGTCCGTTGACCCACGAGCACTTCGACGCCCTGGTGCGTGGAGCCCGGTGGAACGCGCTCGCGCCATACCTTGATCCCGACGGCTCCCACGGCCCGTTGTCGCGGCTTCCCTTGACCGCGCCGCTTCAGGGTGCGTTCCAGGTGGAAGACTACCAGCTCGTCCCGCTACTGAAGGCGCGGACGATGCCGCGAGTGTCATTGCTGTTGGCGGACGACGTTGGTCTCGGCAAGACCATTGAGGCTGGACTAGTCCTCCGCGACCTGATCCACCTCCGCAGAATCCGGCGCGTGCTGATCGCGTGCCCGGCCTCGCTTTGCATTCAGTGGCAAGAGGAGATGTCGTCCAAGTTCTCGGTGGGCTTCGATCTTGTGAACCGGGATACAACACAGCAGCTTCGGAAGAGGCTCGGCCTCGATGCAAACCCCTGGCGGGCCTGGTCGCACGCCATCACTTCGTATCACTACCTGAAGCAGGAAGACGTGCTGGAGCAGTTCCTGGCGTCTTCAGAGCAGCGGTCGGACTCCACGCACTTGCCGTGGGACCTGCTGATCCTGGACGAAGCCCACAATCTCGTTCCGTCGGCGTTCGGAGACGAAAGCGACTTGTCCCAGATGCTTGGGCGCATCTCTCCGATGTTCGAGCACAAGGTCTTCCTGACGGCGACGCCGCACAACGGGCATACGCGGTGCTTCTCGGGTCTCCTGGAGCGGCTGGACCCCGTGCGCTTCTCCAGGACTTCGGAACTTACGCCGGCCGTTCGAGCCCGCATTCCGCGCGTGGTAATCAGGCGGCTGAAGTCGGAGATCAACGAACGCGACAAGGCAGCCGGCCGGACGCCCAGGTTCGCGGAACGTCACCTTTCCGCCCGTCCTCTCGACATCGGTAACGCCGAAGCGGAGTTGTCGGCGGCCTTCGCCGCATTCCGGACCTCGCTCCGAGAAGAGGTGGAATCGCTCTCCGGTTCCCAGGTCGTCGCCGGGAACTTCGCCATCGAGGTGCTCGGAAAGCGTCTCCTTTCGTGTCCCGCCGCATTCGCGAACTCCTGGGCGCGGTGCAAAGCCGGGCTCGGTCAGGAGGAGGAGGCGTCAGCGGCCGACGTCATCGCCACCGGCCGGGCGGCAAGTGAGGACATCGGAGACGACCGCGAAACGGAGAGCCGGACTGCCCAGGCTGCCGGCGCCGTGGGTGCGTGGCTGCGCCCCTTCGCGGAAGCGTTGAAGACGCTGATCGCCCGCATCGACGATGCGCTGGTAGCCCTGGACCTGGGGGAATCGTGGGAACCCAATGCCGATGCCCGGTTCGATGCCCTGTGCGCCTGCCTCGATGAGCTACTGCGGGTGAACGGCGCCTGGCGCGCTGACGAGCGAATGGTCCTGTTCACGGAGTACAAGACCACCCTCGACTACCTGCATCAACGACTTGCCCGCCGGTACGGGAACGGCGCACTGCTAACGCTGTTCGGGGGAATGGACCCCGACGCGCGCGAAGACGTGAAGCGGGCCTTCAACAACCCCAAGGACGCGGTGCGGCTCCTGCTTGCCACGGACACCGGTTCCGAGGGTTTGAACCTCCAGGAGACCGCTCGGTATCTGTTCCACTTCGACGTGCCGTGGAATCCCTCGCGACTGGAGCAGAGAAACGGCCGCCTCGACCGCCACGGACAGGCACGGGACGTGACGGTCTTCCACTTCGACGCCGCCGGCGACGATGACATCCGCTTCCTTGCCTATGTGGTCGGGAAGGTGGACACGATCCGCCACGATCTCGGGTCGGTTGGCGAGGTGTTCGACGCAGCCTTCCGGGAGCAGATCGTCCACGGAAGGGCTGTAGGCCATCGCAAGCTCGACGAGAGCGTTGAGGAAGCGCGAAGCCGAACGACGATCATCACAGATGATTCCGAGGAAACCGGCGAGGCGGAGATGGGCCGTCTGGCTGCTCTGCGCGGCGAATTGGACCTCGATCCCGACACGCTGCGCACGACACTTGGGACCGCGATCGCCTCTGGCGCGTCCGGTCCGGGTCTCCAGGAACCGGGCCCCGACGGTCGCGTGTTGCTGGCTCCCTCTCTGCCGGCGGCGTGGCGGGCTGTTGCCGACGACTGCCTCCGCCTTCGCCGCAAGGACGGAGCCCTTGGTCCAATGCCGGCCCTTGCTTTTGATCCTGCGTTCTTCGTCGAATCTGTCAACGGCCGGTCCGTATACCGCGCACGGCAGGACACCGCGCTGATGCACATAGCCCACCCCCTGATCCACCGGGCTCTGGTGGACCTGGCCCAGCGCCGGTACACCGCCGAGTCCCGGTGGACCGTCCGCCGGGGGCCGGTCCCTGATGGAGTGGACGCGTTGGTGCTTCTCACAGTAGAGGAGATGGCCGTGAACGAGTTGCGCGAGCCGTTCCACCACTGGGTCCATACGATTTGTTTCCCCGTCAGCGATGGCGACGTAGGACAGGCACTGTCGCACCAGTCCGCGGTCTCGCTCCGCACTCCGAACGGCCACGCCCCGGAAGCTGACACGTTGCCCGCCCGCGCGATCTGGAACGATGTGGAGACCGATGTGAAGGCCGCTCTGAAGAGGCGCGCCGCCGCATTGGGAACTGAACTCAGACAGGCGCTGGAGACCGATCAGGTACAGGAGCTGAAGGACGAGAGAGAACGCTTCCAGAGCCGTCAGGGAGAGTTGGCTGCTCTGAAAGGGACCTCGTCGATCGAAAAGCTCCAACGGGAGTACGAGCAGTTGATGCAGGCCCGCCGGCAGTTGACTCTGGGGTTCGCGAAGGACATTCGAGCGCAGCTCAAGGCGGCGGCCGACGAAGCCCAAGAAGAACTGAAGCGTCGCACCGCCCACATCGATGAGATGCAGGCGATCCTCCGCCGGGAGCGGAAACGGGTTCTCGAGAACGTGATCCCGATGCGGCACACGATGCACGGTGACGCGCAGGTGTTTCCCGTGGCTGTGGAGATTCGGCTTCCCGAAATGGGAGGCGCCCGATGAACGAGACCCGTCCCTGGTGGTCGAGCCTTGGGCACGGCGGCCTGCTGATCGCGCCGTCCCGCCTCACCGACGACTACAACCTCCCCGAGTGTATCGACCCGTTGCCGCAGTGGCAGGCGGAGCAGCTGCGGAGACGCGTAGCCCTTCGCGATGCTGCAACGACCGACACGGAACGGACTGCGTATACCAGCGATCTCGTGAAGACAGTATTGGAGACTGCCTGCGGCCTGAAGACGAACGGTTGGCGCAAGTCCGACGCCGGCGCTTCCCTCGCGAAGCGTTCCCGGACCGGTGAGTCGGTTCGCCCGAACCACTTGTACGTCGGGCCCCACGGCGCGTCCCTGCCGGTGTTCACGGACAAGGAACGGCGCCTCGGTGTTGGGCGCGGTCGCCGGGTCCTGGCCCGCACGCTGGAGTGGTTGCGGGCGGACGGCCGCAAGCTGGCCCTCGTGACGAACGGACGGCAATGGCGGCTCGTCTTCGCTGGAATGGACTACGACGCGTGGGCGGAATGGGACACCGACCTCTGGTTCGAGGAAGGCGCTCTCACGCTCCAGGTGGACGCCCTGCGCGTGTTGCTCTCTGCCGCAACCCTCACGCCCCGAGCCGAGGGACAGGACGCTCCGCTCCTTCGGGCGATCCTCGACTCCCGCAAGGGCGAAGCGGAGCTGTCCTCGGAACTTGGTGAGCGTGTCCGGCAGGCAGTGGAACACCTGATCCGCGAGCGCGGAGGCGACCTGGAGAAGCTGGAGAACGTCGGCCACGATGTCATCTATCGGGCCGCCGTGCGCGTCGTTATGCGGCTGGTGGTCCTGCTGTTCGCGGAGGCACGTGATCTGCTCCCCGGCGACAACGAGATCTACTACCAGTCCTACAGCCTCGCCGGGCTTCGTGAGCAGCTCGACCGCGTGGGCTCCGAAACGATGCGAGACCGTGTCTCTGCGTGGCCCCGCGTTCTGAGCCTCTTCGGACTCGTGTACGGTGGCTCACCCCACCAGGCGCTCACCGTTCCCGCCTACGGAGGCGGTCTGTTCCGCCCCGGCGACGCAGCTGCGGACGACCCGCTTTCCCGTGCGGTGGCGGTGTTCGAGTCTCCCGCCAGCCCGCCCAAGGACGCGGCCGTAAAGCGGATCCTGGACCTTCTGGGCTCCACGCGCGTAAAAGTGCGCCAGGGCGGCGGAAACACCTGGGTTACCGCTCCGGTGGACTTCTCGGACCTCTCCAGCGAGTACATCGGTATCCTCTACGAGGGCCTGCTGGACTTCGAGCTTCGCCGGGCAGACGAGACCGTCGTGTTCCTGAGCTTGGGAGACCAGCCGGCGCTGCCCCTGTCCCGCCTGCGGGCGATGGAGGACAGGGACCTGAAAGCGCTGGTGGCCTCCGTGAAGGTGAAGAGCGGTCTCGCCGCGACAGCGGAGGAGGACGGCGAGGACGAAGAGGAAGGTGAGGAGGAAGCCGAAGCAGGCGAGGAGGAAGCTCCAGACGTCGTTGCCCTATCCGACGATATGGCGGTGCTCGACGATGACATCCGGCTGCGCGAGCACGACCTCGCCGTGGACTGGGCTCGTCGCGCCGTGAAGGCCGGCGGCCTCGTGTCGAAGCCAGCCGGTATGAAGCCCGAGGCGCTGGCGAAGCACGAGGCCGATGTAGACTCCGCAGCGCGGGGGCTCATCGCCAACCTGGTGGTGGAAGGCGACTGGTACCTGGTACGATGGGGCGGAACGCGCAAGGGCGCGGGTACCTTTTACACGCGTCCGCAGCTGGCGGTACCGACTGTTCACCGGACCTTGGCCCCCTTGGCGTGCGATTCACCGGCTGAAGGCGGCGAAGACGCGCCGCCGGCGCTCTGGAAACCGAAGACTCCGCAGGAGGTCCTATCGCTGAAAGTCTGCGACCCGGCGATGGGTTCCGGCTCCTTCCTCGTGGCTTCGCTCCGATACCTGACGGACACCCTCTTCGCGAGCCTGCTGTCCCACCGCTGGCTGGTGGACACGTCCGACGGTTACGCTGTTGGCGCCGCCGCCGGCAAGGGGGAGGACTGGTTCGTGGAGTGCGTGGGTGATATGCCGCTGGACGCCTCGGAGGTAGAAGCCCACGTCTGCGCCCGGTTGAAGCGCCTGGTGGTGGAACGTTGCCTGCACGGCGTAGACATCGACCCGCTTGCCGTCGAGCTGGCCCGCCTCTCTCTTTGGGTCGAAACGATGGACCGAGACCTCCCCTTCGAGTTCCTGGACCACAAGCTGAAGGCGGGCAACTCGCTGGTGGGCGCTTGGTTCTCCCGATTCCGGGACTATCCGCTGATGGCCTGGGACCGCGACGGCGGCTCCGCCGAAGCCACCAAGGCGATCAAGGCGGTTCGGAACGAGACCATCAAGCCGAAGATGGTGGACGCCATCACCCATCAGATATCTCTCTTCGGCTGGAGCGACCAGGCTTTGGATCCGGAGTTCGTCCACAAGGCGGCGATGAAGCATCTGAAGGCGATCTGGGAAGTGTCGATTGGCCAACCCGACGAGCGCGAGAAGCGCTTGAAGGCGTGGCTGGATTCCGATGCCTACCAAAACGCGAAGGCGGCGCTGGACACCTGGTGCGCCGTCTGGTTCTGGCCGGTGGACGACCTGGAAGCCGCGCCGGACCCGTTGCGCTTCGGCGCGCCGGACGAGACCACCCGGGCGATGGTTGCGACACTGTCGGCGCATCTCCGCTTCTTCCACTGGGAGCTCGAGTTCCCGGACGTGTTCGGTCCGGCCGGCGGCGGCTTCGACGCGATGCTCGGGAACCCGCCGTGGGAGATCCAGAAACCCAACTCCAAGGAGTTCTTCAGCAACGTGGACCCGCTGTACCGCACCTACGGCAAGCAGGAGGCTCTTCAACGGCAGCGAGGGTACGGAGATCGCGTGTGGGCGGACTGGTGCGCGTACCAAGACCGCCTGAAGGCTCTCGCGAACTTCCTGAATAACGCCCACGCCCCGTTTGGTGACCCGGACGGGCCGGGCGCCAGGTTCAGCCTAGCCAACGGGAACGCCGGTAAAGCGCTGCACTCCACGTGGCGCGGCAAGCGATCCGCCCGCCCACGATGGGGCGTCGCGGAGATCCCGTACCAGTATCAGGGCAGCGCCGACATCAACACGTACAAGCTCTTCCTGGAGATGGCCCACGCCCTTCTCAAACGGGACGGGCAGATGGGCTTCATCGTCCCCTCCGGTCTCTACAGCGACAAGGGCAGCACATCCCTGCGAAGGCTGTTCCTGGACCACTGCCGGTGGATCTGGCTATTCGGCTTCGAAAACAGGGACGGCATCTTCGACATCGATAGCCGGTTCAAGTTCTGTCCCGTCATCGTCCGGAAGGGCGGGTGCACCGGCGCGGTCCGCGCGGCCTTTATGCGGCGCGACGTGCGCGACTGGGAAGAGGCGGAGCGGTACGCGCTGTTGTACTCCCGCGAACAGGCGGTACGTTTCAGCCCGAGCACTCTGTCCCTCCTCGAGGTCCGCTCGGAGCGGGACCGGCAGGTGCTGGAGACGATCTACACGAGCGGTGTACTGCTGGGCGATGAGAGCCCAGACGGCTGGGGGATCCAGTATGCCCGCGAGTTCGATATGACCAATGACTCGAAGCTCTTCCCACCACGGGCGCAATGGGAGGCGCGGGGGTACGAGCCTGACGAGTACGGCCGCTGGATCGGCCCCGACGGCGACGTCGCTTTGCCGCTGTACCAAGGCGTGATGATTAACCAGTTCGACTTCGCCGCTGCGGCGTACGTTTCGGGCGCCGGGAACCGAGCTGAGTGGAAATCGCTGCCGTTCGATCGCAAGTTCATCTCTTCGCAGTTCCTGATGGACCTCGAAACGTACAGCGAAAGCGACGGGGCTGTACGTGGCCTGAAGGTCGCGTTCAGAGACATCGCCCGTAACACCGATCAGCGCACGATGATCAGCGGCCTCGTTCCCGATATGCCGTGCGGCAATGTCCTTGGTGTTCTGGAGACCTCATCAAGCAGGGTATTTGCATTGGTCGCTTGCCTCTGCTCATTCGCGTTCGACTGGGCGGCTCGTCTCCGCGTGGGTGGCACGCACCTGAACAAGTACGTGATCTGGGAACTGCCGCTCTATCCACCGACCGCGGAATCCAGACCGATCACGCGCTGGTCCGCCGGACTAGGACTTCCGTGGGCAGGCGCCGCGCCTGATTGGTTGCGGCTGGCGGAGGCAGCGCCCGGGCTTCGGTGTCGCCCCTGGTTCCTAAATTGGGCTGTGACGCAGCATGAGCGCCTCAGACTCCGTTGTGCCCTTGACGCAGTGATAGCGGAGCTCTACGGGCTCTCCTGGGAAGACCTTGTCTGGATACTGCGAGACTGCGATCACCCGGTTACACGCGCCACTAACACGGCGTTCACTCGAGATCTGGCAGCGAAGGGCTTCTGGCGCGTGGATAAGGAGAAACGCCCGGAGCTCCGCCATACGGTCTTGACGCAAGTCGCATTCGCGGACCTGAAGGACGAGATTGCCCGTCACGGCGGCGACCGAGACGCCGGCATCGCCGCGTTCTGCGCCGCGAACGACGGTGACGGCTGGCTGCTGCCGGAAACGCTTCGCCTCTGCGACTACGGCCTCGGCCACGACGACCGGGCCGCGGTGCCGCAGCCGGTGGCGTCCGCCCTCGGCCCCCGCTTCCTGCCTTGGCAGCTGGAACAGACGCCCGAAGAGTCCTGGCCCGAGTGCGAACACCACGCCCGGAACATTCTGGGTGAAGCCGGCTTCGAGATGCTGATGGCCGAACTCCGGGGCGAGACGCCGGCAGCCCCAACGCCGGGCGCGACCGACCTGTTCGGTACCCCGGTCCCCACGGACCTCTTCGGGAACGAGATCGATACGCGGAAGCGACGCTGATCGCGCCACGACCTTCAAGGAGCGACGAGAATGGCCCTGAACCCCACCGCCTACACGGAACACGTTATCGGGAACTACCTGAAGTACCAACTGGGCGCCTACGCCTTCGCGGACGTTGACCTGCACGACCAGATGCGCTCACTCCTTTCGTTACAGGCGACGCGACGAACCCCGCTGATGAAGGGCCCGTACATCAGTCTCTCCCGCGCCTTCGCGCAGGGGGCGCCGGTGGCGGACCTCGTATCAGAAGGCACCTTCCACCCACATATGGCGCATCTCGTCGAGCATCCGCATCTGTTCGCTCATCAGGAGATGGCCGTACGGAGCATCGCCGCCGGGAATAGCACGCTGGTGTCCACCGGAACGGGGTCCGGCAAGACGGAGTGCTTCCTTTACCCCATCATCAGCCGGTGTCTGGAGATGAAGGAGAAGGGCGCGCCGGCCGGCGTCGCGGCGGTCATCGTCTACCCGATGAATGCGCTTGCGGAGGACCAGTTGGACCGCTTGCGAGGTCTGCTCGCGGGAAGCGGGATCCCGTTTGGGCTCTACGTCGGCAGCACGCCGGACAGCGAGGAAGCGGTGGCCGGCGTGCGCCTGAAGGAAGGGTCCTCCAGAGCGGACTACGTTGCGGCCGTGAAGAAGGTCCAGGAAGAGAACCGGTCCGAGGCCGTCCACCCGCCCGAGGAGCGTTGCTCGCGGGCTTCGATGCGGACGCCGGGCGGACAGCCTCGGATTCTACTGACCAACGTGAAGCAGCTCGAGTTGCTGCTGACGCGCTATCGCGACGTGGAGCTCTTCGCCGGCGCGGCCTTGCAGTACCTGGTCTTCGATGAGGCACACACGTTCACCGGGGCCGGCGGCGCGGAGACGGCCTGCCTGATCCGTCGACTTCGCGCTTTCTGCGGCAAGGGCGCTGGCGATACGGTCTGCATCGCCACGTCCGCCACCCTGGCGAGCCCGGAGGACGGCCCCGAGGCCGGCCGGAAGTTCGCCGCCCGGTTCTTCGGCGTGGATCCTTCCACCGTCCAACTCGTGACGGAGCAATACCAGGCGGACAACTGGGCGACCGACAGGACTACGCCGCCGGCCCCCGACGAAGAGGCCGCCACGCTGCTTCAGGACGTTCTGAAGGCTGTCGATGCCGACGATGCCGGCCAGGCGGTGTCTTGCGTCTACACGCGCCTCACCGGGGCAGCATTGCCCGCCACGGGCTGGCGGGAGGCGCTGTACGAGAGCCTGACGCACAACGAGTTGGTCCACACGCTTGCCGAGGTTCTGAAGCAGCCGCAACCGCTGCCCGAGCTGTTGGACATCGTGGAACGTTGGACGAAGCGCAAGGTGTCCGAAGAGGAAGTGCTCATCTGGTTGACGCTGGGAGCCGCCGCTCGCCGCGATGACCGTGCACTGCTGCGCCCCGTGGTGCACGTCTTCGTACAAGGCGTTTCAGGCGGCGTGGTGACGTTCCCCAAGGGTGATGACCACGCCCGCCTATGGCTCTCCACGGAGCAGGAAGAGGCACAAGGCGGGCCGGACCCGCTGTTCCGCCTTCCAGTCCTCACCTGCACCACCTGCGGGCAGCACTACTTCGCCCACTGGGTCCAGGACTTCCAATTCGCCGACAAGGCTCCTGGCGGCGGTGTCGCGGTGGACAGCCGCTTCTACTGGCCGCCTCTCGACGAGTCGCACGGAGGCCGCCGCGTGCTTCTCCTTGACCATCTCGCCCAGGCCGAAGAGAACGATGACGAGCCGACCCGCACTGCTCCGGTCTTCCTTTGTCGGACGTGCGGAGCCCTGCACCCGCAACCCCTCTCTGCGTGCGACGCGTGCGGCGCCAGGGACGAGATGGTGAGGCTTCTGGTCGTCCAGCAGAAGGACGCGAGGCCGGGCAAACTGAGCTCCTGTGTCTCCTGCCTCGCAAGAGGCGTTGCGTTCGGGAGCGGCTTCCGTGAGCCGATCCGTCCGGTGCGCGCAGTTGGGGTGGCCGACGTCCACGTCTTGGGACAGGAGATGATCCGGCACGCCGAGCGCCCGAGGCTCCTCGTCTTCGCGGACAGCCGCCAGGACGCCGCGTTCCAGGCTGGCTGGATGGGTGACCACGCCCGCCGGTACCGCCTGCGTGCTTTGATGTGGGAGCGGCTCCGCCAGGGAGCTCTGTCCGTCGGCGACCTCGTGGCCGACCTCGACGACCGCCTCGAAGCTGATGACGCCGTCTCGGAATCGTTGCTGCCGGAGGTATGGCAAGCAGAACCAAAGACGCCCACCGGGAAGAAGCACCAGCAGGAACGGAAGTACTACCTGCGCCTCCAGGTTCTCCGCGAGATCACGATGGGGCCTCGGCAGCGCGTTGGCCTGGAGCCTTGGGGTCGCCTGAAGGTGCGGTACCACGGACTGAGCCCGAAGGACGAGTTCATCGAGCGCCACGCCAAGGAGATGGGGATCACGCCCGAGGCGCTCGCGGAGGGCATCGCCGGTATCCTGGATATCCATCGTCGGCAGCGGTTGGTCCTGGATCCGCTGACCAAGGTCTACTCCCACTTCTGGCAGGACGGCGACCGGGAACTGCAGCGGGGCTACCTACCGAATATGCAAGGCGTCCCCCAGGCGCTGAAGCTGGAGAGGGAGTCCGATGACAACAAGAACCGATTGCAGCAGTGGCTTAGCGCCAGCGGGTCATCGGCCGTTCGACAGGCCGTCACCGCGTGGGGCGTACCCAAGGACCACGCGCGTGACTTCCTGACGGAGTTGTGGGGCTACCTGGTTCAGAAGGGCCTCTTGGCTTCGGTGACCCTGCGGGGAGCTAAGGACAAGCCGGTTCCGAAGTGTTCCGGAGCCTACCAGATGAACGTCGACCTGCTGATGCTCGAACCGGGCGCCGGCCTCTGGCGCTGTCGGAAGTGCCGGCGCGCCTATGCCCGCCTGATGCCGAGGGCCACCTGCCCAACGTACCGCTGTGACGGCGAGTTGGTCTTCGAAGGTGAGAGCACCGAGAACTACGACCTCGGAATGCTGGACGGCGCGTTCCAGATGATCCGGGCTCGGGAGCACTCGGCCCAGGTGCCCGCCGACGAGCGCGACGAGCTGGAGCGGGCGTTCAAGGGCGATGGCGACGGCGTGAACACCCTCGTCTGCACCCCCACGCTGGAACTCGGTGTGGACATCGGGGCCCTCGACGCGGTTCTGATGCGAAACGTCCCTCCGCTTCCGGCGAACTACTGGCAGCGCGCGGGCCGGGCCGGCCGGCGGCATCGAATGGCGGTGGACATCACCTATGCCCGTCCGGTGAGCCACGACCGCTTCTTCTTCGCCGACCCACTCAAGATGCTCACCGGAAGCGTGGAGCCCCCGCGGTTCAACCTTCAGAACGAGGTGATGGTCCGCAAGCACGTCCACGCGTGCGCCCTTACCCGTCTGCATCAGATGGCTCACCCCGGCAGCGGCCTCGATGATTCCGAGCGCGGGCGGATCGCTGATACACTGGCGCTCGCATTCCCACCGACCATTAGAGACTACCTCTTTGACGGCGGCGTTGTGCGTCCCGAGGCCCTCGACGTTTCTGCCTTCACGGCCCTCGTGGAGAAGCACACCGAGGCACTCGTGACCTACGTGCAGAGCGTCTTTGCGCAAGGTTGGCCTGCCGAGGACGCTCGTGCTGTCACCGACGACATTCTGCGAAGTGCCGTGCAGTCGATGGGCGCCGACTTGCAGCGCGTGGTCGGCACCTTGAAGAAGCGACTGGACTGGGCTCGGAGCCAGCAGGACCGGCTCGAGGTGCAACGTGTCAAGCACGGGACCCGGACGCCGGAGGAAGACGCTCTCTACGCCCGATGTGACCGCCTCGTGAAGAGATTCAAGGGGGAACAGCGGAGGAAGCGCGCGGAGGCCGAGGGATACGATGACACCGTCACGTTCGGCGTCCTGGCGGCGGAGGGGTTCCTGCCGGGTTACGGCTTGGAGAGCGGCTCCATCGTCGGGAACGCGAATATGCCGCCGCACCTACGGAACCGCAAGGACTTCGACTTGCCTCGTCCGCCGGCCGTCGCGCTTCGAGAGTACGTGCCGGGGAACCTTATCTACGCGAACGGTCACCGGTTCGTGTCCCGGTATTACCACCTGGAGCCCGAGCAACCGATGGCGTTCAGCGTGGACGTAACGAACGAAGCCGTCGAAGCCCGCGGGTCTGCGGCCGGGGTCACGACTTTGGGCGCGGCGGACCTGCGAGCGGTCCCCGTGTGCGACGTTGACCTCGCTCATATCTCCAACATCTCCGATGATGAGGAGTACCGGTTCCAGATGCAGGTGGCGATCTACGGCCACGAGCTCGGGCGGCACGGCGGCGGCCAGGGTTTCACCTGGGGATCGAGAACCGTTCTGTTCCGTCGGGCAGTGCATCTGCGGCTGGTGAACGTCGGCGCCGCGCGAGAGGTGACGCAGAAGGGGCAACTGGGATACCCAGTCTGCACAGTCTGCGGACAAAGCCGGTCACCGATCTCGTCCGCAACGGAGCTTGATCACTTCAGGACCACCCATCTGGAGCGGTGTGGTCGTCCGGTGGAATCGACGGGGTTCTACGCCGACATCGTCGCGGATTCCCTTACGCTGAAGGACTGCACCGACCGACAGGAGGCGTACAGCGTGCTGGAGAGTCTCCGCGCCGGGGCCGAGCGTGTTCTCGATATGGAGCGCGACGACCTCCAAGTGCTGGTCATCGCGAAACCTGGGGTGTCCCAGGTGGACGCGTTGCTCTACGATCCGATGCCGGGTGGGTCGGGGCTTCTTCAGCAGCTGTGCGACCGTTGGGAAGAAGTCTACGACGCCGCGAAGAGCATCGTGGAAGGGTGCCCGGCGAAGTGCAAGAGCGCCTGCACCGAATGCCTCTGCACGTACTGGAACGGTTACTACCACCGTCACCTGAACCGCATCGCCGCGTGCGACGTGCTCGGCGAGTGGGGCTCGGAACTGAAGTTCACCCACGACGTACCCGCCCTGTTACCCTCAACGCCTTCGACATCGGAGGGTCAACCTGTCAACAGCGGAGAGGCTCACCTTCGAGCCTATCTGGCTCGAGCCGGCTTCCCGGATCCGGAGTGGCAGCGCCAGATCGACCTTGGTCACCCATACGGCAATACGACCCCGGACTGTTTCTTTCCGCTCGACGATGAACCCGGAGTGTGCGTGTACCTGGACGGCCTCAGCGCCGGTATCCACGGCAACGCGGACGCGCAGGCCCGCGATCGCGAGCTTCGGGAGCGCCTGCGGGAGATGGGCTACGAGGTGCTGTCCATTGCCGCGACCGAACTCTTCGACCGTGGAGCGATGGCGGGCAAGCTTGCCAAGCTCGCGAAGTACCTGGCTGACAAGGACCTGGCGGCCAGGACGAAGGGGGATACGACCTGGTTCGATGAAGGTTGATCGTCGTGAAGTGCATTGCGGCGCCGGCGGTACGTCCGAGATGCCGGTCGGGTCCGGAGTACCGTATTGCCGGGCCGCGTCGTCTCCGCAATCGTGATCCGAGCCGTGGTCAGCAGGGACTTGGCACGAACGCGCCGTGGCGACCGGATTTCAGGACCGCGTCCCGTCCCTTCCGCAGTGGCGGGAGCCGTAAATCGGAAATCTCTCTCGGGCTCGCGGGGGAAAGCCCCCTTCGAGTATCGGTCCACGCTCGAACAAGCGTGCGGGACCTCCAGGTTTCGGCGGCCAAGTAGGGCAGACCAACGGTCAGAGAGTCATTATGGAGGGGTTTTCTGCGATTATGCGGCTCTCCGAGGAGGTCGCTCGTCAAGCCTACTCAGTGAACCGAGGCGTCCGGGATCGGTGCTGGCCCTGGGGTGGAACCTCTGCGTCGGTGAAGACCGCGCGGTTGTGCAGGACGCCTTGCTGCCAGGCGGGCCATTCGGCTCGATGAGCCGTGCGCTCGCCCCAGAGTCCAGCACTGCCCAGTTGTTACTTCTCGCAGGTGCTCCCCGCCGAAGGCGCCTTCAGGCGTTCCTGGACGACACAAGGCTGAGGCTGTTTCGTTGGCCGCGTTGGTTCCCAACTGCCCCGGTCATCTCGACAGTCTCTCGGGGAGCATTGCGGCGAGCTCGCGGAGTTCGGCGGCATCTTGCAGCTTCTTCTGTCGGTCCGCCCAATCGTAGGCCTCGCAGAGTCCCTTCACGGAACCATCAACCTGGCCCCTGTGATTCCAATCACCGCGAAGCCAACGCAGCCATCGCTCGGCCCAGCCCGTCACCGTGTCCTCCGTTCGCTTCCCCTCGTGATGGTTTTGGAATCTTGCATAAGCCGAATCGACAAGCTCCGGCGGAAGGCACCGAGCCGCGAATCTCCAGGGTCCTGGAATGCCCCAACTGGATTCCCAGCGGAATGGTGCGACCTGCTCACTCCACTCGATCCACGTCGTGCTTACTTCATTGCCTACTTCGGGGCCTACTTCCACCGCCGTGGTTGGCGGTATTTCGTTGTCGGACCGACGGTATTCCTCAGGCGAGTTGGCGGTATTCACCGCTCCCGCCACGTCGGCAATACTGTCAACCTCGACGGTATTCGCAGGGGGATCGGCTCCTATCGGACGGTTGGAATCAACTCCTGGGCGTGCAGGGTAGTCGTCGTCGCTACGAACCTCATCATACTCCTTCCATATCTCCCGCACCTTGTAGAGGTTTGGTGCGTTTCGTCCGCCTCCCTTCCGCCGCTCTACCTCGACCAGTCCGGCGGCATCCAGAATCTTCACGGCGTTCTGAGCTCGCTTGTCGACGCCCTTGTAAGTGCGGTGCCCCATCTCGTTGGCCAGGGTGCTCTGGGACGGGTAACAAGCCCAGACACCGTCTCGCAGATGGGACATTAGTGCGCAGTAACACGCGACTCCCGTCGGTCCGATCTCCTTGGCATACTTCCGGTGGAGAACCGCGTACTGCCGGACGGTTTGTATGTACGCTCCAGGTTCCGTCTGCTGCGTCTTGGGTGGCATTACCTCTCCTTCGTGGCAAATTCAACGCAGCATTGGTGCTGAGAGGACGTGCTACCTAACCATTGTCGACCGCCGCGATTGCGCCGGTGGGAACGGACCGGGATATGCTTCCGGTCAGAAGGCGTTAAGCGATGGCGTCGACCCTTCTCTTCGCGACGTACTTCCGCCGCACCCGGATCTGAGCCATCTCAACTACAACACTGACCGTGTCGCCCGCGGTTACGGACCACCGAACGCGTCTGAGGCGGTACGGGAGCCGGGCGACAGCAGGGATCATCGTGGCTCCGATCTGGCGGGCGAACGCTCTGCATCAGCACGCGGCCCCTCGAAAGGACGATTGGTCCTCGCACCCAAGCGTGGTGATGCTTCGCTTCCAGCATCGCCCCGATGCTGTCGGAGGCGAAGGGCTTGCTCCCCTGGTCGACTTCAGTTGAGCAAGCGAGCACTCACTCTTCATGATGCGCGCGCTGCGCCCGATGGGTCAAGCTCCTGTGGCGAGACCGGTCCGGCTGTCCATCAGACACGTCGCCTCGTCTACGGGGTGCCGACACTGGCGTGCCCCGATTCCCGAGATGCATTCAACCTCATCGGGGGGTCCTCTTCAACCGCTCCACTGGGCTCGACACAAGATGTTGAGCCTGCACGTCCGCTTGCGCGAGCTGAAGATACCGCCGCGTCATCTGGAGGTCCGTGTGCCCCAGGAGCGCCTGCAGAGCGAAGACGTTCCCCGCGGGGGCTCCGCCACGTTGGGAGAGGAACAACAAAGCCCCGGTATGTCGGAACGTGTGGGCGGAGCAACGGACCGCCTCGATCCGAGCCGCAAGCCCCAAGCGCTCGATAATCTGCTGGAGTCCAGACCGTGTGAGACGACCGCCGCGTTCGGAGACGAACAACGGGTCCTGTGGTTCGCGCCGCGCGCCCGCAAGCATCTTCCAAAGCGCCCGTCCGGTCGTCGCCCCGAAGTAGACCTGCCGCCACTTCCCACCTTTGCCGTACACTCGGGCCGTCCGGCCAGCAAGATCAATGTCCTCAATGCTGATGTGACACAACTCGGACGCCCGGACGAGGGCATCGAGGAGGAAGAGAACGATTGCCTCATCGCGCTTTGGGTGATCAGATCGCCGGGCGGCACCGAGGAGGGCCAGCACCTGGTCCTCTGAAAACGGTTGGATCTGGTCGGCTCGGGAGATGGGCGCGCGGATCCGCTCCATCGGGCTTACGGCGATGGCGTCTTCTTCGACCAGCCATCGGAAAAAGGTCCGCAGAGTGGTATGGAAGTCCTTCACCGTGCGGGGGCGCACGGGCTTCGACAGCCGGGGGTTGCCCCACCGTCCACCCGGCTCCTCGTGCCCCGTGGACACGTAGGTCAGAAAGGCCTTGAGTTCCGCGGTGCCGCAGATGGTGATCCCGACGTGATCGAACCACCATAGGAGCTTCTGCATCAGCAGGCGCCGTGTGTGCACCGTTGCGTCGCTGAGACGCCGGTACTGACAGTCCAGGAGCCACCCTTCAGAGAGGTGGCTGAGGTCGCTCACGGCGACGGCGCCGTCGGTCAAACGATGAGGTGACTGCACGAAAATGACCCTCCCGTCTAGGACGTGAAGGGTCAGATTCCCGGTAACGATGAGGTTACTGCAAGCGCGAACACCGCGCGCGTGGTGGGCCCTACTGGATTCGAACCAGTGACCTCTTCGGTGTGAACGAAGCGCTCTCCCACTGAGCCAAGGGCCCCAACACCGTCATTATAAGCCGCTCGCCCGGCGGTGTCAAACGGATGAAGTCGTCAGTGATCAGTCACCAGTCGTCAGTCCGGATGGCATCAACCGTGCGACCACCTGCCTCGCGGGCCTGGGCCTCGGGACTGACGACTGACGACTGATCACTGACGACTCCTCACCGACGACTCCTCACCGATGACTCCTCTGAAGCTCCTCGATGCGACGGGCCAGTTCCGCCCGTAACGCCGGCAGCGCCTCGGCCTGCGTGTCGGTCCAGTAGCGATCCGGCGCCGCCACGATCCGCGCGGCGGCCCGGTCGGCGATTCCCTTGTCTCCCAGGTCGCTAACGCGCTTCATGTACTCGTAATCCTGCATGCTTTGGCGCAGCAGCTTCAGGCGCAGGGTGGTGATCGGGATCGGATGCGAGCCGCCTACGCGAACCGGCGTGCCGGGGTAGAAGAACGTGCCGTCGCCGTTCGCGCTGTAGAAGAACTGGTTCTGCCAGGGGTCGTTGTTCTTCTGCGCATACGCCATATCGACCATGTAGTAGAGCATCCCGTCGAAGCCGTAGCGCCACGTCATCGCGCCATCTACACGAAGCGCCATCGCGTCGTCATCGATATACATGCTCGGCCACCGCCCGCCGCGCGAGAGGCCCGGCGCGCGGCTCATCAGGCCCTGGTACCACCATACCCGCTCCCCCTTCGCCTGGTGCTGGCGAATCACGGCCGGGCTGCAACGCTCTGGGTCGTCGATCCAGTTCACCACCACAACCCACTCGTTGACCGCCCCCTCAAGCTCCGGGGAGAAGGTGTTGGTAACCAGGCTCCAGCCATTCGGCACGGCCTTGCGCCAGAGCAGCGATTGCCGCCTTCCCTCTGCCAGCTTCCTCTTGGCGAACGGCTCATCCGTGGCGTAGAACCACGCGCGGTCCAGCCAGCCCTTCTGCTGGAAGTGCTTCGCCCACGCCGCGTAGATGGCGACGCATTCGCGGTCGCCCGTCGAGTTTGAGAAGGGGCATGGCTTCCCCGCGTCCGGCGCGCGCAGACCGTCGTCGGTGTACGACCCGCCGGTGGACTGGTCCAGGCGGAAGGAATCGAACTCGTCCTCGAAGCGGGCCACCGGCCCGCGCGAGCGGTAAACCGTGTAGTGCGTCGGGTTCAGCGTGGGGTATGCGTTGTTGCGCACTGCCGGCCATGAGAGCGTCACGGCGCCGTTCGCGGGAACCTGCACAAGCGTCTGCCGGCTGCCCTCCGTCTCGCCATTTTCGTTCACCGCCGTAACGCGGTATACGTATTGCCCTGCCGCCAGGAGCCCGCCATTGGGCTTCGCGTCAGCGGTTACGACGGGAGCATCCAGGGCCGATTTCAAGACGGCGGCGGGCGGCACGTCGATCGCGTTGGCGCGGCCCTCGGGCGTGCCAGCCATCACCTCGCCATACAGGTCGTCGATGCGGTCCCAACCCTGGATGCTGGCGCCATTTTCCGGGTGGTTGGGGTCATACACGGCCAGCGGCAATCCGTTGGTGAACCAGAGGCCCCAGGGCGAGAGGTCATGCGCAACAAGCTCGCGCGCATACAGCCGGGTGAGCCGGTTCATCTCCTCCGGCGGCAACCCGTGCTGGAGGCGCGTGCCTCCGCCGAACCCGAAGGCCGTTTGCAGAGAGCACTGTTTCGGCAGCGCGAAGTCCCACACGTGCAGCGTAACGCGCGCAACAGCGTCCGGCCGGCCCTCGGCGTGGACGGTCAGTTCGCCCTCATAGTCTCCCGGCGCGGCGTCATCCGGAACGCGGATGTCTACCCAAAGCGGCTGGCATCGCCCGGAGGCCACGGTGAACGGGGTTCCCAGCCGGCGCTCGTGGTAGTATCGGTCCGCCCCGATCGGGATCAGCGCGTCCGGCCACTCGCCCACTTCGTCCCCGCGCGGCTGCTCCAGAGACGGCGTGGTAACCTTGTAGAACGCCTCGCGGAACAACTCCACGGCCTCCCCGCCGATCGACCGGCCGTTTGGGCCTTTCAGTGTGGAGAGGCGCACGTCGGTGACCGTCAGCGGCACGCGGTCCGCCGTCACCACGGCCTGGAAGGAGGCCACTTCATGTCGCGCCGCTGCCAGCTTCGCATCAATGCTATCCGGCCGCGGCGCGGCAGTGGGGCGAACTTTAACGGTATCGGAGGCGATCCACAGCTTCATGCCGGGCGCATTCGCGTAGCGAGGCGCCCGCGGGCGCGCGGCCAGGATGCCCAGCACGGCCGCCGCCACGAGGGCCATCACAGCGATGGTGACAGGACGTTTCATATCGCCATTGTGACACGGAGGCAGGGAGGAGTCCATATCGGCATTCACTATGCGCTTGACGGCTTGGATGACCCAGGGGCCGGCGCCCGTTGGTCAGGCGCCGGCCCCTGGGTCTCAGTGGTCTTCCGGAGCAGCTACTTGACGTACGCTGGGACGGTGATCGTATGCATTGAGCCCGGAGCCATATCGCCCAGCGCAACGCTGATCTTCCCGGCCGACAGCGATGCGCTGACCGCGGCGCCGTCCATACGGGCAGCGCCGGCGTTCACAACCATTTCCGCCGGGATGCTCTGTGTGAGCGTCGCGCCGGTTGCCACGCGGTTGCTGGAGTTGATGCACACGATGGTGTAAGTGACCACCTCGCCCGGTTTCGCGTTCCCGGAGGCGGTCATGGTGACGGTAACGTTACCGGAGAGCACCGGCGCATCGGCGACAGTGGCGGTTCCGATCGCGCTCGCCGCTGCGCCCTTGTCGTCGGTGGCCGTTGCGGAGATGGAGTACACGCCGGGCTTCGAAGGCGTGAAGGCAACCGTAGCGGCGCCCGCGCCGGGGTTGGTCAACGTGGAAGCCACGGCGGCTCCGGTTGCGTCCTTCACAGAGGCTGTCAGCGCCGCAACGCTGCCGTCGACGTCGGAGTAGCTCACGACCACGCTCAGGGCGGCCCCGGTGTAGCCGGCGGTTCCGGCGGCGACATTCACGGAGGGAGCCTGGTTAGGGCGAGGCGTTACGGGCACGCCGGTCGTCAGGGCGCCCGCGGTGGGGCGACCAGCCTCCTCGTAAGCGGTCCACCCGGGACCGCAGTCGTAGGTGATGTTGGCCAGCGGAACGCCGGCGCCGATCGCGTCGGAGTCCGGCTTCGGCCGGAAGTCGCCATGGTAGGGATCAACCAGCGAGTGTAGGCCATCAGAATACCGGCTGTCCGGGTCATGCATCCACGGCAGCGTGTCGCTGTGGAGGCTGTGGATGTAGGCGGTCATATCGGACGGACTGGCCTGGTAACCGGGGTAGCTGACGCCCTCGCGGACGTCCTTGCCCTGCTGCCAGTCTTCCCAACTGTGGGACACGCGGACGCCCCGGGTCTCGCCCTGGCGCCACACGCGGGCGGCGACGGCGATGCAGTCGCTGGGACCATATCCGGGGAAGCGCGCGGCGCGTCGCTTGGCAACGTAGCGGTTGCCGTTGAACACGTGTGGGTAGCCGAGAGCGCCGTCACCCCAGTCCACCGGATAGGCGTCGCATGCCACGTAGTTGTTGTACACGTACGTGTTGTATGTGGCGCCCGAACAAGAGAGGCCAACCAAAGGCGGCCCGGTTGGGCTGTCATTCACGTTGATGTCGGTGTTGTTGGCGCACAGCTTGTAGCCGGTATCGGACGGGTCATCGTTGCCGAACTTCGTCATGGCCTGCTTGTAGGACAGATCGCCGTACTCGCCGCGACCGATGAACGTGTTGCGCAGGAAGTACTGCGGTCCGCCGATCAGCGGGGCCACGGACCAGCCCTTGTAACTGCGCTCGATGGTATTCCGGGTGGCGGCGATGCACACCGCATAGGTTTCCACCTCCACGCAGTCGTCGCTGATCCCGAAGAACCTGTTGTTATCGATCTCCCAGCACTCGGCATGCGCATTGGTGGGGTAACTGAAGTCCGTTGAATCTGCGAATTGCGGTGCGATCTCGGAGGTGATGCCGTTGAAGGAACCCTGGAAGTAGCAGTCCAGAACGGAGAGCTGGTTGGCCACCATGTAGATCGGGTGCTGGTCTTCCTTGCCGCCCTTCACCTTATCCCACACCGGCCCGTCCCAGGTTCCGCTTGCGGCGTTCCACTCGGGGTAGTTTCCGCGCTCTGTGAAGGTGCAGTTCTTGATGACGATATCACGGCGCGGAGTGTGGGCGGCCACGCGATTGCCGATGCTGTAGCCAAGCCCCTTGAAGCCGCAGTTCTCGATGATGAGGTGCTCAACGTTGTCCAAGTGGATGCCGCCGTGAGCGGTGATCATCCAGCCGCGGAAGTACTGGAACTTGATGTTCTCAACTCGGACGTAGCTGGCGTGCGAGATATCGAGGCAGGCCATGTAGACGGCGATCTTCATCGCCACGGTGTTGGGGTCGATGCCGTTGTTCAGGCGAACGTACACATATCCGGAGCTGTCGGCGGTAAAGCTGGCAACAGAGGGGCTCTCTACGGCGCGATCTCGCAGCGAGGCCAGTCCTGTGGAGGTATACTTGCCATCCGGGCCGTAGATCGTGCCGGGCAGCAGGTCCAGAAGACGCCAGGCGTCGCCGCCGCTCTCCTTTTCGAAGTACATCTGCATGGGGCGCGGGCGGAGGGCGTCACCGGGCTTGAACGGCTTGTTGGGGTTCGCCGGATCGAAGAACTGCGCCTTGGTGCGGTAGATGCGGTGGCTGGCCGTGATGCCCAGCGCGGAGTCGGTGCAGGGTATCCACATGCCCTTCCCGACAACGTCGTACTCGGGGTCCGACCCGTCCAGCACGATGTCGGCGCCAGGCGCTCCCTGCAGGGTGAGCCAGCCGTCGGCGGCGCCGCTGTAGGAGAACGGCAGCGTCCCAACATCATAGAAGGAGGTCAGCGGCGTCCGGAAGATGGTTCGAACGGGCTTACCGGCGCCGTCCTTGTTCGGGTCCAACTGGATCACGGCGTTCTTGTTGGCGGCGGTGGTTGAGAGCACAGCCTTGATGGCCGTGGACGGGTTCGCGGTGGCGGTGGTGATGCGCAGGGTGGGCGCGTCGCCGTGGGGCACGTTGACGCCCCGCGTGGTGAACTTCCCTGTGTAGGCCTCTGTTGGCAGCCCGGCGCCCTGGAAGGAGACGCGGTACTCGTAGGTCTCATCTTCCTTCAGGCCGAAGATCATGGTGGCCATTCGCGGCTCCGGGACCTGGTTGCTCCAGCGGTCCGCCTGAACGCGAACGAAATCCTGCCCCTTCTTCCACGTTGCGTCACCAAGCTTGCGCCACTGCAGCGCTGCCCGGTGGGCCGGGTCCATGAGGGGGCCGTGCACCTTGGCGTCGTACAGCGTTGGCGCGATCTGGTCCAGCCGAAGCTGGAAAGCGCACGACCGCGCGAGCGGAACCACAACGACGGGCGGCGTTTGCGCCCGTAGCGGCGCGGCCGCGAGGACCGCGACCGCGAGAACGGCGATAAGGCCTCTGGCCAATAATGGCTTCATCTGAAACTACCCCTTGCTAGAACGGCGGGTGGCCGGAGATAAGCGGCGCACGCCGAATCGGATCCATCCGTCACATCCCAATTCCATGGTGCTGGGGGTGAGCAGGGGCTTGGATTCAGTAGTACGAAATGTGGAGCCGAGTTCTTCGAGCGATGGCCTAGCGGACCGCGCCCGAGCCGCCATTCGCCCAGGCGGCGATCCTCGAGGCGCCCGTCGATCCGGCGCGGCCGTTCACAGCCAGGCGACGGATCGATGGGCGCCTTTTCGCGGCCCCGCTCAGGCCGCGGCCTTCTCCGCTTCACGGGCGGCGAGGGCTCGGCGACGGTGGCCAAACAGGGCCTCCGCCACGCGGCCGCCGGCCTGGATGCCGGGGTTCTCAATGCCGTGGAACAGCGCCGCCGGAACGGCCACCAGAAGAGCCGCGAACGCCAGCCACTGGAAAGCCATGGGCAGGTTCCGCAGCGCCATGAAGCTCGCCCAGATGCAGAAGTAGTGCGCGATGTAGATCCCGTAGGAGTACTTCGCTATGAGGTGCGCTACCCTCCGTACGGCCGGGCTCTTCACTTCAACGAAGAAGGGCAGGGAGAGGCCGATGCAGAGGCAAACGAACATGCCGCGCATGACCGCATTGTGCTGCGAGACCAGATCAAACTCATGGCCGCTCGGGAAGTGCCAGGTGTAGGCGACGGCCAGGACGAGGAGCACAAGAGGCATCACCGCGAACGGCACGCTCGGGCGGCGATCCGCGGACAGGCGGAAGGCCAGAATTCCGGGCAGGAAGCACGGGACATACCAGAAGAAGTCAGGGACCTTGTGCAGATGCGGTTGCGCCACGGCGAGGATCGCCGCGGCGACCCAGAGCAGCGCCAGGGGCAGAATCGTCTTCAGCTTGCGGGCGAACAGGAACAGCGCCGGCAGGAAAACATACATCTGCATTTCGTATGGCAGGCTCCACATCACGCCCAGGATCGATGGCCGGTTCACGAGGTTCTGCGCCAGCAGGGCATTTGAGAGCAGCGTAAGCTTGTCTGGCGCGCTGTAGGCCAGCGAGTGGACCTTCAGCGAGGAGGATGGCAGGTGGAACGCCACGATGAACCCCAGGGCCACGAGCGCCAATGGGTAAATGCGGAAGATTCGCCGCACCACGAAGGTGAGGAAGCGAGCATGCGCGCCGAACTTGCGGTCCTGACGCTGTAGGGAGAACATCAGCACGAGGCTGGTGTGCACGAAGAAGAAGAGCACGCCCAGCACTCCCAACGCTCGCACGTTGAAGCCGGGGCGGTCGGCGTAGCCGAAGAAAATTCCCAGGTGGGCGATCAGCACCAGCGAGACGGCGCTGGCGCGCAGGAAGTCCAGGTTGGACGATTCGCGGGTCTTGTCCAAAGGGGGGCGGCCTCCCAAACCGCTGCGTCGCAAGTCCAGGGCGCGGCGCCAACCTCCATGTCCGCAAGGTTCGTGCCAGGATGGGGAGTCGTCAGTTACCAGTCGTCAGTCATCAGTTCGGATCCGTGGGAGACGGCGCTCCCGGGCGACTGACAACTGACGACTGACAACTGATGACTCGCTACTCAGTGCTTAAAGTGGCGGATGCCGGTGAATACCAGGGGAACACTGTACTCATCGCACTTCGCGATGACGGTTTCGTCCTTGGTGCTGCCGCCGGGCTCGATGATGGCGGCCACGCCGCCCAGGATGGCGGCTTCCGGGCCGTCCGGGAATGGGAAGAAGGCGTCGCTGGCCAGGACAGCGCCCTTGGCGCGCTCGCCGGCCTGCTCCAACGCCAGCCGCACGCTGTTCACGCGGTTCATCTGCCCCGCGCCGGCGCCCACCAGCATGTTGTCCTTCACGATGACGATGGCGTTCGACTTCACGTGGCGCATGAGCTTCCATGCGAGCATCATCTGCTCTATCTGGTCTGGCGTGGGCTGCGCCTGGGAGACTGCCTTCAGGTTCTCCCGGGTGAGGACGATGCGGTCCGGCTCCTGCACCAGCAAGCCGCCCGAAACGCGCTTCAGGTCCAGGTCACCATCGGTCACGGCGCGGGTCTTGATCTCCCGCACGGATTCCCAATTGGGAACGGCGATGAGGCGAACGGTTTGTCCCCAGCTCTTGCGGTTGCGGAAGCGCTCCAGGGCCTCGGGCGCGAAGGACGGGGCCAGGATGATGTCCCACTTCTGGTTCTTCTCGCACAGGGCGGCGGCGGTGGCGTCATCCAGTTCCTTGTTGACGGCCACGATGCCGCCGAATGCGCTCACGGGGTCGCCCTCCTTGGCGCGCCGGAAGGCGGTCACCAGGTCATCCGCCGTTGCGCAGCCGCAGGGGTTGGTGTGCTTGATGATGGCGCAGGCGGGCTTGTCGAACTCCATGGCCACCTTCATGGCGGCGTCGCCATCCTGGATGTTGTTGAAGGAGAGTTCCAGTCCGCTGAGCAGCGTGGCGTCGGCCAGTGTGGGCCCTTCGTAGCCCTTCTGGCGGTAGAAGGCGGCCTGCTGGTGCGGGTTCTCGCCGTACCGCATGGACATGGCGCGGTCGAAGGTGAGAGTGAGGCGCTCGGGCAGGAAGCCCTCGCCCTGGCTTTCGAGGTAACGGGCAATGGCGGCGTCGTAGGCCGCGGTGTGCTGGAAGGCCTTCAAGGCGAGCCGGGACCGCAGGTCGTCGGAGAGCGTGCGGTCGTTGGCCTGAAGCTGCTGGAGGACCGCGGCGTAATCCGCCGGATCTACCACGATGCCAACGGCGAAGTGGTTCTTGGCGGCGCTGCGCACCATGCTGGGCCCGCCGATGTCGATGTTCTCAATCGCCTCGTCCAGCGTCGTTCCGGGCTTCGCCACGGTCTGCTCGAAGGGGTACAGGTTGACGACCACGAGGTCGATGGGGGCGATGTTCTTCTCGGCGATGGCCTGCATGTGGGCGGGCTTGCGGCGGTCCGCCAGGATGGCGCCGTGCACGGCCGGGTGCAGGGTCTTCACGCGGCCTTCCATCATCTCGGGGAAGCCGGTAACCTGGTCCACGGGAGTCACAGGGATGCCGGCTTCCTGAAGGGCCTTGGCGGTTCCGCCGGTGGAGATGACCTCGATGCCGAGGGCGGTGAGACCCTTCGCGAAATCGGCGAGGCCGGTTTTGTCGGATACGCTCAATAGGGCGCGCTGAACGGGCATAATGGGTTTCCTTATTGTGATAGGGGTCCGAAACGCTTACGCACTCATCCTTGCCCGTCGCGCTCGGTTCCGGCAACCGCTTGCCAGAGGGGCGCTTCCGTGTTACCATGCGTGCAGCAATCAGCGCGGGAGGGCCACGTGGCAAAGTCGGCGGTCGCGGCGGCGGTGGAACCGGTTGAGCAGGGCGATGCGGAGGAATTCCGCCGGCGGATCACCTTTATTGCCATCGGCATGATGGTTGTTGTGCTCGCCTACCCGGACAGCGGCATCGGCAAGATCCCGTTGCGGTTCCTGTTGAAGGATCAGCTTCACCTCGAGCCGCACATGCTGGCGTACTTCTTCACCATCGTCAATCTGCCGTCCTGGTGCAAGATCCTCATCGGCATCGTGTCAGATACATTTCCCCTGTTCGGCACGCGGCGGCGAAACTACGTGCTTCTGGCCTCGGTGACCGGGATGGCGCTGTGGGGCGTGATGGCCCTGATCCCCAAGAGCTTCCTGCCGCTGCTGGTGGTGGGCCTGGCGCTGAACGCGATGGCCACCGTATGCGGAACCATGCACGGCGCCGTCGTGATGGAAGAGGGGAATCGGCACGGCGCCACGGGGCGCATCATCTCCATCCGCAGCGTGTTCAGCCATATTGCCGCGCTCATCGGCGCGCCGCTGGGGGGGTATCTGGCGGGGCAGGCGCTGGGCTGGACGTGCGCCGCCGGGGCGATGATCTTCCTGGTCATGGTGGTGACCGCCTACTCGTGTCTGCACGAATCGCCGACGGCGCGACCCAAAGCGGGCGTGGGGCAGGCCACCTGGAACCAGATGAAGATGCTGGGGCGGAGCAAGATGCTGTGGGCCGCCGGGGGGCTGATGTTCCTCGTGCAGGTGGCCCCGGGCTTCTCAACGCCGCTGTTCTTCTACCAGACCGATAGCCTGCATTTCAGCGGCAAGTTCATCGGCATCCTGGGCGGCGTCGGCAGCGGGTGCAGCATTGTCTCCGGGTTCGTCTACTTCTTCCTCTGCCGTCGTTTCAAGCTGCGCCAGGTCATCACGATCTGCATCTCGCTGAATGTCGCGGGCGCGGCCGCCTACCTCGCATACCACACGCCGGTCTCGGCCTTCCTGATAGACGGCCTCTACGGACTCGCCGGCTCGTTGGGTTACCTCTGCCTGTTCGACCTCACGGCTCGCGCCACGCCGAAGGGAAGCGAGGCGGTTGGGTATTCCGTGATGATGGTGTTCGTGAACCTGGCCATGGCGGGCAGCGACATTATCGGGTCGAACGTTTACGAGCTGTTCCACAAGCAGTTCGCCCCCCTGGTGCCAATCAATGCGGCCACCACAGCGCTGGTGCTGCTGGCCGTTCCATTCCTGCCCGCCGCGCTCGTAAACCGGAGGGATGGCGAGAAGGCCGCGTAACAACGCCCCAACGCCACGGCGCTAATGAGCAACGAACAGGTTGGAAAGCGGGCCGCGCGCCAACAGGCGAGCCCGCGGAAATACGCGGCGCTCTCCATCGGCGCGGCGGTTCTCACCATTGGCCTGAAGTCGGCGGCGTTCCTCGCCACCGGCTCCGTGGGCCTGCTCTCCGACGCCATGGAAAGCGTTGTCAACCTCGTGGCCGCGCTGGTGGCGTTCTGGGCGCTGTCCATCGCCGCGCTTCCGCCCGACGAGGAGCATGCCTATGGTCACACCAAGGCGGAGTACTTCAGCAGCGGCGTGGAGGCGGCGCTTATTCTCCTGGCCGCCGTGGGTATCGCCATAGCCGCGGTGGAGCGCCTGAGACAACCGGAGCCGCTGGCCCATGTGTGGGTGGGGCTTGGGATTGCCACGCTGGCGTCGCTCGTGAACGGCGGCGTGTCTGTCACCCTCATGCGGGCGGGGAAGCGCATGCATTCCATCACGTTGCAGGCCGACGCGGCGCACCTGATGACCGACGTATGGACGTCCGGCGGCGTTTTCGTGGGCGTGGTGTTGGTGGAGATCACCCATTGGCTGCCGCTCGACCCCATCGTGGCCATCCTTGTGGCGGCCAACATCGTGTTCACCGGGTACCGCCTGATGGACAACACGATCCACGGCCTGCTGGATACCGCGCTTCCCGGCGAAGACCGGCAGAAGGTGGTGGATGTGCTGGCGCCGTACCGCGAGCGCGGCATCGAGTTCCACGCCTTCCGCAGCCGAAGCTCCGGCAACAGGCGGTTCATGTCCATGCACGTGCTGGCGCCGGGAGCGTGGACCATCCAACAGGGACACGACCTCTGCGAGGAAATCGAGCACTCCATCCTGGAGGTTCTTCCCCGCAGCACCGTTTTCACCCATTTGGAGCCCCAGGAGGATCCGCTCGCCTTTGCAGACCAGACGCTGGACCGCGCCGTACCCGAAAAGCCGGAACCGGGGGCCACGACATAAGGCGTCCTCGCGGTCGATCCGCGCGTTATCATGGTACCGATGAGCACACCCATTTCAGTTGGCCTCGTCCAGCGCGCCTGCGGCGACGATTCGGCCGGCAACCTGGCCCGCGCCATAGCGAGCATCCATGAGGCGGCCGACGCGGGCGCCAACATTGTGTCCACCTCGGAGCTGTTCCTCTCGCGCTACTTCTGCCAGACGGAAGACCACGCGCGGTTTGCGCTGGCCGAGACGATCCCCGGACCCACAACGGAGGCGCTGGGCGCGGTCGCGCGTCAGAGGGGCATCGTCATCGTGGCGTCGCTGTTCGAGCGGCGAGCGCCCGGCCTATTCCACAATACAGCCGTCGTCCTGAACGCGGATGGGGCGCTGCTGGGCCGCTACCGCAAGATGCACATCCCGGATGATCCGCTGTATTACGAGAAGTTCTACTTCACGCCCGGCGACACGGGCTTCCGGGCGTTCGATACCCGCTTCGGGCGCATTGGCGTGCTCGTGTGCTGGGATCAGTGGTACCCCGAGGCGGCGCGCCTCACGGCATTGGCCGGCGCGGAGATGATCTTCACGCCCACGGCCATCGGCTGGCACCCCGCCGAGAAGGCGCAGTACGGCGCCGCCCAGCACGACGCGTGGGAGACGGCGCAACGCGCGCATGCGATCGCGAACGGCGTCTTCGTCGCCTGCGCCAACCGCACCGGCTTCGAGCCGACCCCCGGCGGCGCTACGCCGGATGCCGGCATCGAGTTCTGGGGCCAATCCTTCGTGGCCGGGCCGGACGGCGCGGTGATCAGCCGGGCGCCGGCGGATGCCGAGGCCACGCTGGTGGTCCCCGTAGACCTCGCCCGCGTGGAGGTTCAGCGTACCCACTGGCCGTTCCTGCGCGACCGGCGTATCGACGCCTATGAAGGTCTCACCCGGCGCTACCTGGACGATACGGAGGACGCGTGAGCGAAACGGCTCCATCGTTGCGTATGCCGGCCGAGTGGGAGCCGCACCGCGGCGTCTGGATGAGCTGGCCGCACCGCGAGGAGTCGTGGCCCGGCCGCTTCGAGCCGGTCCCGGCGGCGTACGCCCGCCTCGTGTCCGCCATCGCGAAATTCGAACCGGTGCATCTGAACGTGGGAAGCGGCTGCGGCCACATCGAGCAGGCCTCGCGGCTCCTCAAGGCGCTGGACGTTTCGCCGGAGCGCGTCCATTTCCACCCGATTCCCACCAACGACGCCTGGTGCCGCGACCACGGCCCGATCTTCGTTGAGGATCGTAACGGAGCGCCAGCCGTCCTCGACTGGGGGTTCAACGCCTGGGGCGGCAAGTACGAGCCGTGGGACCTGGATGACGCCGTGCCCGCCCGCGTGGCCGAGGAGCTGGGGCTGCCGCGCGTTTCGCCGGGCATGACGTTGGAGGGCGGCTCGATCGACGTGAACGGGCGCGGAACGCTGCTGACCACCGAGTCCTGCCTGCTGAACCCGAACCGCAACCCGGACCTCTCGCGGGATCAGATCGAGGCGGCGCTTGCGCGCTACCTCGGAGCCTATCACGTCATCTGGCTAGGCGAGGGCATTGCCGGCGATGATACCGATGGACACATCGACGACCTCGCGCGTTTCGTGAATGAGACCACGGTCGTCGCGGCGGCGCCGGACGACCCCGCCGACCCGGATGCCGCTATCCTCGCGGACAACCTCTCCCGCCTGCGCGCATCGACGGATCAGGATGGCCGCTCGCTGACTGTCGTCGAGCTGCCCACGCCAGACGGGGTGACCATCGAAGGCGAACCCGTGCCGGCGTCGTACGCCAACTTCTACATTGCGAACGGCGCCGTCATCGCGCCGGTATTCCGGCACAGGAATGACGAACGCGCGTTGAGCGCGCTGGCCCGGTGCTTTCCCGGGCGCGCCATCGTTCCGGTGGACTGCACCGACCTCATCTGGGGCCTCGGCGCCGTTCACTGCCTCACCCAGCAATGGCCCGAACCGCCGGGCCGGCCCACGTAGACGGAGCACAAGGATGATGTCGAACCCGCCCGCGAACCCACCTATCGTTCGTTACGACCTGCGCTACGCGGAAGCCTGGTCCCGCGAGCCCGGCCGGTTGCGGGCCGCGTGGGACCATTGCCACGCGGTCGCCGCTCTGCAGGGCATTGTGAACCGCCACGGCGCCCGACTCTACTTGCGCGCCATCCACACCCCGGAGGGCGGCGATGTGCCGCTGGACGATTGGTGGCTCGATAAGCTGCAGCGCCGAGGCGCCTGGCTGGCCAAACGCAAGATCGACGACGTTCCCGACTTCGATGCCCTGCTGAAGCGGTTTCGCAGAGAGTACCACGGCCTCGTTGTCTATGACGAGTCCGTGCCAGCCACATCCTGCGTGGCCTCCACGGTTGCCGGCGTGGATGATCTCATCCCGGTGCGCTATGACACATCGGCCGGATCGCTGTACCGCCATCTGACCGAGGACCTCAAGCTGCCGGTGAAAGCCTGGCTGCTGCACCCGGACGGAAAGCCGCTGTTCACTGGCGCAGGGCGCATCCCCGGCTCCACCGATCCCAGCACCGGCAGCGCGAAGAACGACGCCTACCGCTGGGCGATTTCCCGCTTCGTGGAGACCGGCCGGTGCGGAACAGAGGCGCTGGGATTCTACATCGACGCGGCCTGGTTGAAGAACCCGAACGCCTCCACCTTCTGGAACCACACGCTCACCAACCACGACTACTTCGTGGGGAAGCGGTCCTTCTTCTTTGATCTCTCGCCGTGGGATGACGAACCGGCCACGGATGACCCGGCCCAGACGCCCGGCCTGGACGCCGAAACACTGAAGATGCTCTTTGCGGCGGTGGCGCAGCGGAACGGAACAACCCGCATGGCCCACGTAGGCGGGTTCATCCCGTGGGCCTACAAGTACACGAACCTCGTGGGCGGAAAGCATGAGGGCGTGCCCTCCGAATGGCGTTGCGTGGAGATTCTGTCCGCCTATAACGCAGGGCTGGATGCGGATGCCCTGGGGCTATGCGCGATGGCGAACGCATCGTTCTTCGCCCACCAGCCGCTGCCGGAGTATCCGCCGGAGCGCGGCATCGAGACGGCGGCATGGGAGAAGCCAGGCGGCGTAGCGGCCAAACACTACGTAGCGTTCTACGTGGGGGATTACGACTCAGCGGCATGGCTGTATCAGATGCTGCCGAAGCTGTGGGAGGACCCGGCGCGGGGATCCGTGCCTATGGGCTGGGCGTTCAACCCCACGCTGGCGCTCCGGTTCCCGGCCGCCTTCTGGTATACGCGCCAGACGCGGACTCCCGATGACAGCTTCACGGCGGGCGATTCCGGCGCGGGTTACGTGAACCCTTCACTGCTGGAAACGCCGCGTCCGTCCGGTCTCCCCTCGGCGGTAGCGCTCTGGGAGCGGCACAACGCGGAGTGGTACAGCCGTCAGGGCCTCTCGCTCACCGGCTTCGTAATCGACGGCAACGCCCCGCCGATGCCCAACTCCGTGCTGGATGCCTACGCGCGGTTCTCACCCGGCGGAACCGTGGCGCAGAAGGTCCCGGAGTTCTCGGTTCACAAAGGGATGCCGCTGATGCGGATGTCGGACGACCTCGGCGGGTCGCCGCAGGAGGCCGCCCATCGCATCGCCTCGCGCCTCACGGAAGCAGCCCCCACCTTCCACATCTTCCGCGGGGTGCTCCAGAAGCCCTCGTGGTACGCCGCCGTGGCCGCCGAACTGAGGAAAGCGAACCCGGATGCCGTGGTGGTGGACCCCTACGCGCTGATGCGATTGGCGAAGCGGAACGCTGATGGCGCGGGGTCGTGAGGAGTGAGGGGCCGGGCGCGCCAAGCCGGGCATCATCTGGGATTGCCATGCCCGCCGGCGAACTTCGTCGGCGGTGGCCTCAGTCCGCGGGAGGGCCGGCCGCTAGGCCGTCGGAGAGGGCAACGTGGAGGTCCACGTCCTGGGCTTCCAGCTTTTGACCGTGCTGGTCCGTGATGTAGAACACGTCGCGGGCCTCACCGGCGCGGGTGCCGATGCGGGCGTTGTGAATGACCCAGTTCAGGCTGCTCATGGCGGCGGCCAGGCGGTAGAGCAAGCCCTTCTCGTCCGGCATCCCCACCTCCACGACGGTGAAAGTGTCGCTCATGTCGTTGTGCAGGCGCACGAGGCGCACGGGCGTTCCAGGCCCCATTTCCTTGCCGCGGCGCGAGAGGATCGCCGAGAGAGGGGTCTGGCCGGAGAGCACGGCCAGAAGGTCGCGTTCCAATTCCGTCTCAATGGCCGGCGCGAGCGGACGGTTGTGCGCCTCCACCAACAGCTCATCCAGCGCCACGGGGCGGACCCCCTCCCGCGTGAACACCCGGGCGGCGTGGACGTTGATGTCGTGGGCATAGAGCACGCCGGCGATGTTCGCCAGCACGCCAGGGGCATCATCCACGGCCACCGTGATGATCGTCCAGGGGCGGCGCCGCTCTTCGTGGAAGTCCACCACCGGTCCGGATTCCAGCTTCGCCATGGCCTGGATGTGGCGCACGATGCGATCCAGATCCGTGTTGAGCAGATAGGAAGCGGGCATATCGCGGCAGAATGCGCGAACGTCCTCTTCGGGGAGGTTGCGGAGGTTCAACTGGCGCTGAACCCTCTTCACGCTGCTCTGGATGCGCTCAGGGCTGGGGAAGGCGGATTCCGGCTGGGCCATCGCCTGCTCGGCCTTGAGGAGCAGGCGCGTCAGGAACTCGATCTGAACGTGGATCCACGTATCGGCGCCGAATGTGCGCAGGTCCGCGCAGGAAAGAAGGTAGAGCGGGGCCAGGAACTCAGGGCGCGGGAGATTGCCAACCAGCTCCGCCACTGTCTCAGGCTGCTGGGGGTCCCGCGTGCGACACAGGTGCGGCATGAGCCCGTGGTTCTGAACGAGGAAGGAGAGGAGTTCCACGCCGTCTTCATCCAGTCCAAGCTGATAGCCGATGTTCTCAGCCATCTGCGCGCCCACTTCAGCGTGGTTGCCGCTGCGCCGCACCTTGCCCGCATCGTGCAACATCGCCGCGAGGTGCAACACCTCAGGTCGATCGAGCGAGTTGAAGAGCTCCTGGTAGAGCATGTGCTCAACGTCGCGCGTGTCGCGCATCTTCTCCAGCTCGCGCACCACGCGCAGACTGTGCTCTCCCACGGTGTGGTTGTGGATGGTCTCCGCCGGAAGAAGGCGGAGCATCGACTCGTAGGCTGGGATCACGCGGGGCAGCACTTCCATGTCCGCCATCTGGCGCAGCGTGGCGTAAATGGAGGCGGGGTGGCGAAGGATCTGCAGGAAGAGGCGGCGCGAGTCTGGGTCGTCCAGAGGGGCGTCGTTGCGGGTTGCGTAATCGCCAATCATCTCTTCGGTTTCCGGCGAAAGAGGGAAGCCGTAAAGCTGGTTCAGGTGCAGGATACGGAGGGCCGCGGACGGCTCCTTCTCCAACAACGTCAGGTCCGTTGGGGTGATCTGGCCGCCCTTGATGACGAGGCCATGGTCCAGGCGAAGCGGGTGCTTCATGGATTTGGCCGCCACCTTACGTGATACGCGTTGGATCGTTGCGGCGTGGGTGTAGTAGTCGCACATCATCAGTTCCACGGCTGAGCGCGACTCGGTGGGTTCATACCCTAGCTGCTCGGCAAGAGGGCCCTGCCGGTCCTGGGTCAGAGCGTCCAGGGGCTTTCCCGCCACCCAGTGGAGCCCGTTCCGAACGCGCAGCAGGAACTCGCGACCGGCGGTGATCGCGTGGAACTCGTCTTCCGCGATGAGACCGATGGTCCGCAGGCGCCCCCAGGGATCTTCGAGGCCGGTGCCCATGGTGGCCTTCGCCAGCCACTCGGCGGTATGGAGGTCTCGCAGGCCGCCGGCGCCCAGCTTGACGTTCGGTTCCACCAGGTACACGCTGTCACCGTACTGCTTCAGCGCTTCGTGGCGCTCTTCCATCTTGTGCCAGACGAATACGGCGGGGCGGATGTTGCGGATGAGTTCCTCGCGGAAGCGGTAAAAGAGGGGCCGGTCTCCGGCTACCCAACGAGCGTCCAGCAGAGCCGTCTGGGTCTGGGTATCGATATCTTCCAGATCGCGCAGGGTGCGGTAGGCATACCCGACCTTCAGGCCGGCCCCATCTGTGAACACGCTGGAGATGAGGAAGAACATCTCCTTCGCCACGCCGTCCAGCCAGGGGTCATCCTCTTCGGAGACGATGAAAGTCACATCGATGTCCGAGAAGGGGGCGAGGCGGCGACGGCCGTAGCCGCCGGTTGCGGCGATGGTGATCTCCGCGTCGTGGCCGTGCGGCAGGGTCTGCCGGTCCAGCGAGAGGCGGAACATGGAGGCGATCAGTCGATCCACCAGGTCAGAGAGACGGCGGGTGACCTCGATCCCACTGGCGCCCTGTTCGTGGCGCGCGCGAACATCCTCGCGCCCACGGACCAAGAGGTCAACAAGGGCGACGGTAGGGTCTTCGGATGTGGGATCGTGATACGGGTCCGCCATAAGCTACCTGACATGTAGGGATAGGGATTAATATAGCGCGAAATCCGGCGCCGAGGATGCGGAATGGCGCAGAATCCCGAACAGCGGAATCGCGGGTCAGGTCCCTTGCCGGCGCAGCGCTTGAGCCGGCCGGCCTGTTTCGCCTGGCGGGCGTTGCGGAAGGGTAACTGAAAACGACCGGACAGGCGGTCGTGGAGCGCGCCGTCCACAACCGCTCGCCGCAAGGTGCTATCGGTCCGGCGGGTTGGGGATCGCCATCTCAGCCAACTCCTCATCGTCTGGCTCGTGGCCCAGCTTCTCCGCCAGCGCTTCACGCGCGGCATCCTGTTCATCGGGTTGGATTGTGGCAGGCGCATCCTCCGGCGGGTCCAGCGGCATCTCGTCTCTCATATGGCGCTCCTTTCGTTAGGCGAAAGCTTAGCACGCCGCTATCCGCTTGCGACGATGGGTAGCAAAGCCGCATTCAGCGGTATACTGGCCGTGCGGGGGCGCCCGCTGAAGGGAAACGATATGAGAGTCTGGTTTGCAGCCGCACTGGCTGCTTTCGTGGTTGTTGGCGGTCAGGGCATTGCGGCGCCGGCGCGGACCGGCTCCGGCCGGAACGTTCCTGCCGCCGGCAAGACATATTTCGTTCTGCGCGAGACAGGCGGCTTCGCGGGACTGGACCGGCAGACGGTGATCCGGCTGGTGGGCCGCGTGGTTACGCCTGCGGAAGCGGGCAAAGCCCGAACGATGCGCGACATCCAGGTGACGGCGCCTGTTCTCGGCCGTCTGGAGAAGACGGTGCGAGACTCGGGGTTCATGTCCTTGCGTTCAAGCTACTCGGGGCGGCCTGTCGCTGATGGGATGACGCGCTCCATCCGCATCGTAACGTCGGGCGGCGCAAAGACGGTGAGCGTTTCGGACGGGGTTGAGCCGCCGAAGGCGTTCGAAACCGTATGGAAGGCGCTGACCGATGCGGTTACCCCTCCGGCGCGCTGAGTGAGACGGCGCCGGCGCGGGCCATCTGCTATGACGGGCGCAGCCGCCCATGCTTGTCTGGTGGAATCACGATCACCTATCATCGCGGGTGAAGATGGGACGCGGGATCCGCGGGCCCAAAGCCGAGTAAGGGGCTCAGCCGGAGTCCCTTCGTGAACGCCAGGAGCACGCGATATGGCCGACTATGAGTATGGGCGGATCCGCAGGCTGGATGAGAGCTTGCGGGCCTTCGGGGTTGCCCCCGATGTGGCGGCGGAGATACTGGAAGGCGGCGAAGCCGTTACGAGAAGGACGTCACCCGCGGCCAAGGCCGACTGGATGCGCGAGGCGATGTGCAAGATGGACCGCCTGATGGATCCGGAGTCCCGCCAAGCGGTCCGCGAGACCTGCGCCTGTTGCCTGGGCGGGAAGCGGCTGGCCATCACGAAGGCCATCGCTCGAGACAACGCCACTCTGGAGGAACGGATCGCTGCATGCAACGACGCGCCGTTTGTGTTCGGCAACAGCGTGGCTCTGGAAGGCGACGGCAGCGTCACCGTGCGCTTCTTCGCGGATGGTGAGGAGTCGTACCGTTGCGCGTGCCTGCCCCAGGCGCGCGAGGCGCTGCCCATCACCTACTGCTACTGCTGCGGCGGGCATGTGAAGAAGCATCTGCAGGCCGCGCTGGGCCGCAAGCTGGCGGTTACGGTTTTGGAGACGGCGCTCTCCTCGGCGGGTAAGCGGCCCTGCACGTTTTCACTCAGATTCGCCGACGGCGGGTAGCGCGCCGTTCAATTGAGCCTCATCGGAGGCGGCCGCCGGGACGATACGGCGGCGCAGACGCGTCAGCGGCCTGCTTCGAGCCAGACCAGCAGGATGGAGACATCTGCCGGCGTGACGCCGGGGATGCGGGCGGCCTGCCCAATGGTGAGGGGCATTCCGGCCGTCAGCTTCTGGCGGCCCTCGTTGGACAGGCCGCGGATGGCGGCGTAGTCGACCCCGATGCCCAGCGGGCGGTCTTCCATTGCGCCCTGGCGGGCGGCTTCCAGCTTCTCGCGCTCAATGTATCCGGCGTATTTCACAGCCACTGTCAGCGATTCCACGTCCGCCGGGGCGGGGGATGCGGCCGGCGGAGCGAGCGGTCCCGATAGGGCCGCAACCTCTTCGTAGAAAAGGCCCTTTCTTTGCAGGATCGTGGCGAGGCTAACCGGCTTGCCGATGGGCGCTTGCTGGCGCTCTGACAGCCAATCGAGCACGCGCGCTGTGGGGGTGACCCGCGTGCTGTGCAGGCGGTCCTGCTCGCGGCGGATCCACGCAGACCGCGTGCCGAAGCGCTCCCAACGCGCGTCGTCAACCAACCCGATGGAGCGGCCGCGCGCGGTGAGGCGCAGGTCCGCGTTGTCGTGGCGAAGGAGCATGCGGCGTTCCGCGCGGCTTGTGAGAAGACGGTACGGTTCCAGCGTGCCTTTGGTCACCAGGTCATCGATCATCACGCCGATGTAGGCTTCGTCCCGGCGCAGGGTGAATGGCGGCTCGCCGCCTGCCAGGCGCGCGGCGTTGATGCCGGCGATGAGCCCCTGGCCCGCGGCTTCCTCGTACCCGCTCGTTCCGTTGATCTGCCCGGCCGTGAAGAGGCCGGCCACCCGCTTGGTTTCGAGCGTGGGGAAAAGCTGCTGCGGGAATATGCAGTCGTATTCCACCGCGTAGCCCGGGCGCAACATGACCACTTCCGCCATCCCCGGCAACGTCTTCAGGAACTGGTTCTGCACTTCGGCCGGCAGGCTGGTGCTCATGCCCTGCACATAGATGCTGTTGGTGTCCCAGCCCTCTTGCTCCAGGAAGATGCCGTGGCGCTCGTGGTGGGGGAAGCGAACGACCTTGTCCTCGATGCTGGGGCAGTAGCGCGGGCCCACGCCTTCGATGTGGCCGCCGTACATGGCGGAAAGGTGGAGGTTGCGGCGAATGACGTCGTGGGTGGCCTCGTTGGTGTAGATGAGATAGTTGCTCATCAGGCCGGGGCGCGATAGCGGATCGGCCATGAAGGAGAACCAGAGCGGCGCCGGGTCCGATGGCTGCTCTTCTGCCTGGGAATAGTCGATCGATTCCTTCGCCACTCGCGGAGGCGTGCCGGTTTTGAAGCGGCCGAGGTCGAATCCCAGGCGGCGCAGGTCGTCCGAGAGGCTGTAGGCGGCGCCTTCACCCACGCGTCCGCCCACCGTTTTCTCGCTGCCGGAGTGCATCAGGCCGCGCAGGAAAGTGCCGGTGGTGAGTACAACCGCCTTCGCGCGGATGTCGCCATGAGTTCGGGTAGAGATGCCTGTCGCCGACATCCGGCCGGCCGGCCGGCCCTTCTCGTCCGGCTCCACCAACAGGCCGGTGACCTCGTCTTCCAGGAGGTCCAGCCCCGGTTGGGCCAGCGCCGCGTCCGCCATGTGGGCGTGATAGAGGGCCTTATCGCACTGAGCGCGGAGCACCTGGACGGCGGGGCCTTTGGAGGTGTTCAGCATGCGGATATGGGTGGTGGTAGCGTCGGTGGTGAGGCCCATCTGGCCGCCGAGCGCGTCGATTTCGCGGACGACCACTCCCTTGGCGGGCCCGCCGATGGAGCAGTTGCAGGGCATCCGCGCGACGCTGTCTGCGCTGAGGGTGACCAGCAGCGCGCGCCGTCCCATCCTGGCCGCGGCCAGAGCCGCCTCGCAGCCCGCATGCCCCGCGCCGATCACCACCACATCGTATTCCGCCGGTCTCTCCATACCCCCATGATAGCCGTGAGCGGCGCTCCGGGCCCGGAGCAGGAGTCCGCTGCGGCCTCCGTTGGGCGCTGGAAGCGACCGCTCATATGTTCGCCCCGCGGGGAACGGGTGGGTATAATGCATGCTATGGAAGACCAGTTCACCCTCGTATCGGACTACCGGCCTCAGGGAGACCAACCCGAGGCCATCGCCAAGCTGACGGAAGGCATCTCGCGCGGCGACCGGTTGCAGACGCTGGTGGGCGTCACCGGTTCCGGCAAGACGTTCACGATGGCAAACGTCATCCAGGACGTGCAGCGGCCAACGCTCGTCATCGCCCACAACAAGACGCTGGCCGCCCAGCTTTGCTCCGAGTTCCGCGAGTTCTTCCCCCACAACGCCGTGGAGTATTTCGTTTCCTATTACGACTACTACCAGCCGGAAGCCTATATCCCTTCCACCGACACCTACATCGAGAAGGACTCCGCCATCAACGATGAGATCGACCGGCTCCGCCATGCCGCCACACAGGCCGTGCTGGAGCGGCGCGACGTCATCATCGTGGCCTCCGTCTCCTGCATCTACGGATTGGGCTCCCCCGAGGAATACCAGCGCAAGGTGCTGCCCATCAGCAAGGGCAAGAGCTATCACCGCGACACGATCCTGCACCAGCTTGTGGATATGCAGTTCAGCCGCAACGACATCGCTATGTCGCGCGGCACGTTCCGCGTCCGCGGCGATATCCTGGAGGTCCAGCCGACCGACGAAGAGGTGATCACCCGCATCGAGTTCTTCGGCGACGAGGTGGAGCGCATTCGGATATTGGACCCCCTAACGGGCGAGGTGCTGCACGAGCAGGACCGCGTGAGCTTCTTCCCGGCCAGCCACTTCGTCTCCAGCCAGCAGACCATCGAGCGTGCGCTGCAGGACATAGAGGTAGAGCTGGAAGAGCAGTTGAAGGTCTTCAACAGCCAGAACAAGTTGCTGGAGGCGCAACGCTTGGAGCAGCGCACCCGCTACGACATGGAGATGATTCGAGAGGTGGGGTTCTGTTCCGGCATCGAGAACTACAGCCGCCATATGGACGGACGCGCGCCCGGGTCGGCCCCTTACACGCTGCTGAGCTACTTCCCAAGCGACTTCCTGACGATCATCGACGAGAGCCACGCTACCATCCCGCAGCTTCGCGGCATGTATCACGGTGATATGAGCCGGAAGACCACGCTGGTGGACTTTGGGTTCCGCCTCCCATCCGCCAAGGACAACCGGCCGCTCCAATGGGATGAGTTCAGCCAGCGCGTGAACCAGGTTGTGTTCGTTTCCGCCACGCCGGGCCCTTACGAGAGGGAGAACTCGACACAACTGGTGGAGCAGATCATCCGCCCCACCGGCCTTGTGGACCCCGAGGTGGAGATCCGGCCCACCCGAGGCCAGATCGACGACCTGCTGGGCGAGGTGCGAAAGCGAGCCGAGGTGGGGGAGCGCTCCCTCGTAACCACGCTCACCAAGCGCATGGCGGAGGACCTCACCGAGTATCTGGTGAACCTCGGCGTTCGCGTTCAGTATCTCCACAGCGACGTCGATACGCTGGAGCGATCAGAGATCCTGCGCGACCTGCGTCTGGGCGAGTATGACTGCGTGGTAGGCATCAACCTCCTGCGCGAGGGGCTGGACCTGCCCGAGGTGACCCTGGTGGCCATCCTGGATGCGGACAAGGAGGGCTTCCTCCGCTCCGAGACATCCATGATGCAGACGATGGGCCGCGCCGCTCGCAACGTGGGCGGCCGCGTGATCATGTACGCTGACGTCGTGACCGACAGCATGCGGCGCGCCATCGACGAAACCCGCCGCCGCCGCGCCATTCAGGAGCAATACAACCGGGACCACGGCATCACGCCCACAACCGTGGTGAAGGCGATCCGGGACCTGCTCCTCAGCGAGGAATCCGCGCGCACGGTGACGGAGTACACGGCGGACGGCACGGCAGTGGAGGACAAGGTTTACGACCAGGCGGACCTCCCGAAGGCCATCGAGAAGATGCGCGAGGACATGAAGCGCGCCAGCAAGGAGCTTCGCTTTGAGGATGCCGCCGCCCTGCGCGACCGCATCAAGCATCTGGAAGCCCTTCGCGACGATACGGTTCCCGAGGCGGACCTCTCCGCCGAGCTCTGGGGCCGCCAGAAACCGAAGCGCGAGGACGGCGGCAAGCCCGACATGATGACGAAGAAGAAGGTCGGCGGCCGGCGGATGCGGTAGGCTGCTATGGCCGAAATCAGCGGGACGCGGGCTCGGGCGCGGTCAAACTGAACGCCGCTCCCCGAGCTTGGCGTCGCCCTGCATACAGCACTGACCGACGGCGTTGCGGGCTGCTATGATGTGCACGAGGGTTTCGCCTTCCTCCCACATGCTTCCTCAGCCCGACATGATGCGCCGTCGAGCGGCGCCCCGGTAGACATTTTCGACGCGATGAGGGGACCGATTGATGAACAGCTTCGAATCCACCAACCTCGACTTTCTGCGCGCCATCGCGGTTCTGCTGGTTGTGGCGTGCCACGTATTGGTGTTTCTGGGAGCGCCAAAGGTGGGGATCTACTCCACCGAGGCGCTGGGGCGCCTCGGCGTACTGATCTTCTTTGTGCATACGTGCTTTGTCCTGATGCTTTCTCTGGAACGCCAGGATCGCAAGTTCGGGGTCTCCCATCGCACACGCATATTCCTGACCCGCCGCGTGATGCGGATCTACCCGTTGAGTATCGTGGTCGTCGTTCTGGTTGCGGTATTCCACCTGCCGAATCGTCACCTGGCGCCGGGGCACATGGATATCGCTGTGATTACGTCCTCAACGCTGTTGTCGAACCTTGCGCTAGTGCAGAACCTGACGAAGAGCATTTCCATCGTTGGGCCCCTGTGGAGTCTGCCGATCGAACTGCAAATGTACCTGCTGCTTCCGGCACTCTTCGCCTTCGTGACCAGGGTTCGGTCCTTGGGTCCCCTGGTGGCCCTCTGGGTTTGCAGCGTCGTGGTTGCGCTGGCCATTCCGCTAGTGGAGAATCGCCTGGACGTCTTTCGGTATTCGCCGTGCTTTCTTGCCGGCGTGATTGCCTTTCGAATGTCCGCCTCGGTCGATCGACGCTGGCCGTTCGCCTTTCTGCCCACGCTGCTTGCCTGCTCCATACTCGTGTTTACGGCGCACTACCATTCCGGCCGGCTGCTAACGCTTAAGGGGGCATTTATCTGCCTCGCCATCGGGCTCGTTCTCCCGCGCCTGCGTCCCTTGGCTAATCCAATCGTCTGTCGCGTTGCCCACGCCATCGCCAAGTACTCTTACGGGATCTATCTCACTCACTGCATCGCGCTATGGCTGGGGGCGATGTGCCTCGCGAAGTCGCCTGCGTACCTCCAGTGGTCTGTCTTCACGTGTGTGGCCTGCGCGACGCCCGTTGCCCTGTACTATGCGGTGGAGCGCCCGGGCATCAGATTGGGAGCCGCCTTGGTCCGAAAGCGCTGGCCGGCGGTCGACGAGGCCGGCGAGGGACAGTCTTCGCCGGTCGCCGTCATAGCGTAACCAAGAGCCATGCGGGCATCCGCCGGCCGCACTCTTAGGAGGAGCCATCGGTTGGAGAGGGATAACGTGCCAGAGATAACGTATGCGCTAGAGGATTGCCCAACGCCTGTGGAAGTCATTCGCGTGTTCGTCGCCTCCGGTCTGCCGCATGCGCTGGATGACCCCGCGAAGATGGCAAGGCTCATCGAAACGGCGGATGTGATAGTTTGCGCGCGGGAGGATGGGCGGCTGGTGGGGTTTGCGCGCGCGCTGACGGACTTCCTGTATACCTGCTATCTCTCGGACCTCGTTGTGGATGCCGCGTGCCAGGGGAAGGGCGTGGGCGCGGAGCTGGTGCGGCGCGTTCGGTGCGCGGCGGGGGAGGGAGTGCGCTTCCACCTCTTCGCGGCGCCGGGAGCCGTGACCTTCTACGAGCGCCTGGGGATGAAGCGCGTGGACGACGCCTGGGAGTGGCCGGCCGCATGAATCGAGACGCGTTAACGTATTCCATCGAGACGTCGCCGGGGGCCGCCGAGGTGGCGGAGCTGTACCGGGCGGCCGGCCTGAACCGGCCGGTGGACGATCTTGAGCGCATTGGCCGGATGCTCGCCGGATCGGACCTCATCGTGTGCGCCAGGGCCGGGGACCGCCTGGCCGGCATCGCCCGCTCCGTTACCGACTTCTCCTATGCATGCTATCTCTCGGACCTGGCGGTGCACCCGTACTTCCAGCGCGCCGGGGCGGGGCGCGAGTTGATCCAGCGCACCCGGGAGGCTTTGGGGCCGGAGGTGGCGCTTATTCTGCTGGCCGCGCCGTCGGCGAAGGACTATTACGGCCACATTGGGTTCGATCACGCGCCGAACTGCTGGATGATCGCCCGCCAGCGCTGACGCCCTGAAACCCGTCGGGGCGCTGCGGCGTACTGGACGGCGTAAGGCGACAAGGAGAGTCAGTATGTCAACAGCAGCAAGCGCCGCCGCGGCGGCCGTGATACAGGCGATTGGGGCGTCCGGCGCCATCGTGAAGGTGGATCCGGAGCAGTTCGAGGCGCTGCTGATGCGCGCCGAGAACCCGCTCGTGGTCATCGCCGACGGCGGTTTCCTCCAGAAAAAGCACAGCTATCTCACGAATTACCGGGGGTTCTTCTTCTTTACGGCTACGAACGAGCCGGTGGGCATTCCGGCCAACGCCGAGCTGGTGGAGGCCCGCTCCATCTGGGTTCCGTAGGCTCCGGAACCCCCTCCGGCCCGGTGAGATTTTACGCACGGCCCGCGTTGGACAACGCGGGCCGTGCGTGTTATACTGTGCAAGGCAGCAGAACGCCCGCCGTGCGCAAGCCGGCTTGACACTCTCTGCCTGTTGGACTATACTCAAGAGGCTGTGCCCGTATGGGCGCGGTCGAAAGCATACAGCACGCAACCAAAGCGAGCGGCCTCGTTCGAGGCTGCATGGCTGCGCGGCGAAACCAGGCCGGAATACGGCCCAGGTCCCGCGTTCGGAAAGGGGACGACGGAACACAGGACTTCCACGCTGCGTTACACTTGGAAGAAAACCTCCCGTTTCGGCCCCCTTGCGTGCCACGCAAGGGTTTTTTGATTTTTGGGCCGGGTGTGGCCCCGGACGCTGGTGTTGGAGCGTCGCACGGGCCAAGGCAGATCCCCTCTCGGGAACCGTCGCGCACCCGAGCGCCGAGACCCAACTACCAACACCAAGTAAGGACAGTCTGAATGCCGACCATCAACCAGCTGGTTCGTAAGGGACGTAAACGGGTGGCGAAGCGCACCACCACGCCGGCGTTCCACGTGGAGTTCAATTCGGTGAAGCGCAAGGCCACACCGACGCCCGGCGCGCCTCAGAAGCGCGGCGTGTGCCTCGTGGTGCGCACCGTCTCGCCGAAGAAGCCGAACTCCGCCCTTCGCAAGATCTGCCGTGTTCGTCTTTCCAACGGCGAGGAAGTTACCGCCTACATCCCGGGCGTTGGCCACAACCTGCAGGAGCACAGCGTCGTCCTCATCCGAGGCGGTCGCGTTAAGGACCTGCCAGGCGTGCGTTACCACGTCGTTCGCGGTACGCTGGATACGTCCGGCACCAAGGATCGCAAGCAGAGCCGCAGCAAGTACGGCACCAAGCGACCGAAAGCGTAGGGATTCCGGAGCGTCGATTCAGGATTCAGTCCCCCCAGTGGGGCGCTGGATCCTGGGTCATGGATCCGGAATGCCGCATCCGGGGGTGCACCAGCCGATTCGGTGATAGGATGACCCCCAAGTCTCGTAGGAGAATCTGAGAAATATGCCTCGCAAGGGACCCGCGCCTCGGCGCGAACTGTTGCCGGACCCGATCTACCATGATCGCGTCGTTACCCGGTTCATCAACCGCCTGTTCACCCGCGGCAAGCGCAGCACGGGCGAGCGGATCTTCTACACCGCGATGAGTATCGTTGAAGAGAAGAGCGGAACGCCCGCCCTGGAAATGTTCCAGCGCGCGGTGAAGAATGTGATGCCGGTGGTGGAAGTGAAGCCCCGCCGCGTGGGCGGCGCCACTTACCAGGTACCCGTCGAAGTTCGCTCCGAGCGTCGCATGGCCCTCGCTATCCGCTGGATGGTCACTCAGTCTCGCAAGCGAGGCGGCCGCACGATGATCGACCGGCTGTCCGCCGAATTGCTGGACGCCGCCAACAACACCGGCGCGTCCGTGAAGAAGAAGGAAGATACGCATCGAATGGCCGACGCCAATAAGGCGTTCGCCCATTATCGCTGGTAGGAAAGTCCCCGGTTGTCAGTCATCAGTTATCAGTGCCGATGATCTGGCTGATAACTGATGGCTGAATACGGAGGACTGTGGTATCACAATGGCAAGGCTATATCCGCTCGAGAAGACCCGAAATATTGGAATCGCGGCGCACATTGACGCCGGCAAGACCACGACGACTGAACGCATCCTGTTCTACACTGGTCGCTTGCACCGCATGGGCGAAGTCCATGACGGCGCCGCCACGATGGACTGGATGGCTCAGGAGCAAGAGCGCGGCATCACGATCACGTCTGCCGCTACCACCTGCTTCTGGCGCGACCACCGCATCAACATCATTGACACGCCTGGCCATGTGGACTTCACCGTTGAAGTGGAGCGCAGCATGCGCGTGCTCGACGGCGTCGTAGCCGTCTTCTGCGCCGTGGGCGGCGTTCAGCCCCAGTCCGAGACCGTTTGGCGTCAGGCCAACAAGTACAAGGTCCCGCGGATGGCGTTCGTCAACAAGATGGATCGCGTGGGCGCGGACTTCTTCAAGGTTGTCGAGCGAATGCGCGAGCGGCTTGGAGCCAACGCTGTGGCCCTTCAGGTGCCCATCGGCGCCGAGTCCGAGTTCAAGGGTGTTGTGGACCTCATTACCATGAGGGCCCTCATCTACACGGACGACCTCGGGACCACCAGCTCCGACGCCGAGATCCCTGCGGAACTGAAGGACACGGCCATCGAGCACCGTGAGGCCCTGATTGAGGCCATCTCGGATGTTGATGATACCGTGATGGAGAAGTACCTGGAGGGCGAGCCGATCACGCCGGAGGAGATCCGTCGGGTTCTGCGCGTGGGCACGCTGGCCGGCCAGATTGTCCCCGTGCTCTGCGGTTCCGCCTTCAAGAACAAGGGCGTTCAGCCGATGCTGGATGCCGTTGTCGACTTTATGCCGTCCCCCGTTGACGTTGGCCCTGTGCCGGGCGTCAACCCGGACACGGGCGTCGCCGAAGAGCGGCCGCCGTCTGATGACGCGCCGTTCTCCGCCTTGGCCTTCAAGATCATGGCCGACCCTTACGTGGGTAAGCTCACGTTCTTCCGGGTTTACTCCGGCAAGATCAGCAAGGGCTCCTACATCTACAACAGCAGCAAGGGCCGCAAAGAGCGGTTGGGCCGCATCCTCCGCATGCATGCCAATCAGCGTGAAGACGTTGAGGAAGTATTCGCCGGAGAGATCGTGGCCGGCGTGGGCATGGGCGACATCACCACCGGCGAGACCATCTGCGACGAGAAGACGCCGATCCTTTTGGAGAGCATCACCTTCCCGGAGCCCGTCATCTCCATCGCCATCGAGCCGAAGACCAAGTCCGACCAGGAAAAGTTGGGCGTGGCCCTGGGCCGCCTCTCCGCTGAGGACCCGACGTTCCGTATTCGCACCGACCACGAAACCGGACAGACCATCATCGCCGGAATGGGTGAACTGCACCTTGAGATCATCCAGGACCGCCTGATGCGCGAGTACAAGGTCGAAGCGAATGTCGGCGCGCCGCAGGTTGCTTATCGTGAGACCCTGAAGAAGCCCGCGAAGGCGCAGGGCCTCTTCAAGCGCCAGACGGGCGGTCGCGGCCAGTTCGCTGACTGCCACCTGGAGGTTGAGCCTCTGCCGGCCGGCGGCGGATTCGAGTTCGTCAACAAGGTAGTCGGCGGCGCGATCCCGCGCGAGTACATCCCGGCCATTGAGCAGGGTTGCCGCGAAGCAGCCGAGAACGGCATCCTGGCGGGTTATCCGTTGGTGGACGTTCGGGTAAGCGTCGTGCACGGGTCCTACCATGAGGTGGACTCCAACGAAATGGCGTTCAAGATCGCCGGCAGCATCGGTTTCAAGGAGGCTGCCCGCAAGGCCAGCCCGGTTTTGAAGGAGCCGATCATGGCCGTCGAAGTGGTGACGCCCGAACAGAACATGGGCGACATCATCGGGGACATCAACAGCCGCCGCGGCCGAATCGAGAGCATGGAAGATGGCCACGGAGAGAGCAAGATCATCAAGGCTGCCGTGCCGCTATCGGAGATGTTCCAGTATTCGACCACGATCCGGAGCATGACCCAGGGTCGAGCCTCGTACACGATGGAACCGAGCCATTACGAGGAAGTGCCGAAGAGCATCGCGGACGAGATCATCCAGAAGACCGGCATCAAGCACTAAGCGGCTTGGCCGCACCACACGCCGCTCGGCGCCGGAAGGCTCCTGCGCCGAGCGTAGCAATCGTTAACAGACCCATAAGGAGAGGCATCAAATGGCCAAGCAGGCGTTTGAGCGGAAGAAGCCGCACGTGAACATCGGAACGATCGGACACGTGGATCACGGCAAGACGACCCTGACCAGCGCGATCTCGATGGTGTTGGCGAAGGACGGCTTCGCGAAGGCACTGAAGTAT
>DASXUL010000089.1:0-83345 GCA_036504855.1 Armatimonadota bacterium
CTAGAGGGTGTTATGCACTTCGCAGTATGTTCGCTAATGTAAGCTGTTCACATTGGGTAGAAGGATTGCATGAGTGTTAGAAAGTGTTACCCGAGTGACGTCAGCGATGCGGAGTGGGCATTCGTGTCGTGGTATCTGACCTTGATGACAGAGGACGCTCCTCAGCGGGCGTACGCGATGCGGGATGTTTTTGATGCGTTGCGCTGGCTGGTGCGCACGGGCAGCCCGTGGCGCTACCTCCCCGGCGACTTCCCTCCGTGGGAAACGGTGTATCAGCAGACGCAGCGGTGGATACGGGCCGGTTGCTTTGAAGCGATCGTGCACGACCTGCGAGCGGTGATCCGCCACGCTGAGGGACGCTCCACGGAGCCTTCCGCGGTGATCCTGGACGGACGCACGTTGCGTTCCACGGTGGAGTCTGGCGAGCGGGCCGGATACGATGGACACAAGAAGACGAAAGGCTCAAAGGTCCACATCGCCGTCGACACCTTGGGACATCTGCTGGCGCTGGTGGTGACCCCAGCCAACGAACAGGAGCGCGCCCAAGTGAAAGAGCTAGCGCAACAGGTGCAGGAGGCGACGGGCGACAACGTGGAGATCGCTTTCGTGGACCAGGGCTACACCGGCGACGAGCCCAGGAAAGCCGCCGAGGAGATGGGCATCCACCTGCACGTCGTAAGGTTGTCGGAGGCCAAGAAGGGCTTCGTGCTCCTGCCGAGGCGTTGGGTGGTGGAACGCAGCTTCGCCTGGTTCTCCCGGTTTCGACGCTTGGCCAGGGACTATGAACGACTCCCGCAGACCGTTGCCGCCCTTCACTTCATCGCTTTCGCTGGGCTCATGCTCGCTAAGGCTGCTCCCCTGCTTCAAAGTGCATAACACCCTCTAATGGATGGCCCCGCCCCGAACGTCCGGGCATGTGCGCCTGACGCGGCCCACGACAGCGTGATGGCGGCGGAGATACCGTCCACGAAACAGGGCGCCCTCCCCACTGACAGACGACGCTGGCGTGCGACGCATTCTACGAGACCATGGCCTTGTTCTCCGCGAGGGCCCTGGCCGTGAAGAGTAAGCGCCGGACGGCGGGCCGGGATGGGGTTGAGGACCCGCACCTGGAGGCGAACGTCGCCGTGGTGAAGGCGAAGGGAGCATAGCCGGGACGGTGCGCTCATGGGCGGTGGGGAAAAGGCGCGAGCCGCCGGCGCCGTATGGCGCGCACTGACGGCGGCCTGGGCCTCCTTCGTCTGGGCCGGCACGAATCCCGCCTGCATGCTTCGCGTCTTCCGCAGCCCCTCAGTAACGCGTCGCGGGTACGACGGCTGGCGAGGGACAGGGGGAAGCCTGGAAAGAGGATGGTGGGGAGGCTGGCCGCATGCAGGGGGCGCTACTGCTTGATGGCCCCAGCGGTGATTCCGGCGATGAAGTGACGCTGGAAGAAGAGGAACGCCAGCGCCAGCGGCAGCGTGGTCAGGAGGCCGCCCGCCATCAGCATCCCGTAAGGCGTGCGCGTTTCCCCCTGAAGCAGGTAGATGACCACCGGCAGCGTCAGCATGTCGCGCGTGCGCAGCACGATGAACGCCCACATCAGGTTGTTCCAACTGCCGATCAACTGCATGATGCCCAGGGCGGCGAGCGCGGGCGTGGCAATGGGCGCCGCCACGCGCCAATAGATTCCGAATTCGCTGCAGCCGTCAATCCGCGCGGCGGCAACCAGGTCGTCCGGCACGTTTGCGCCCATGTACTGACGCATCCAGAAGATGCCGAACGCGCCCACCGAGCCCGGGATGATCATCGCGGGATACGTGTTGATGAGGCCCAGTTTCACCATCACCAGAAACGAGGGGATGAGCGTCACGGCGCCGGGTATCATCATCGTGCCCAGCACAAAGGCCAGCAGTTTAGAGTTGCCGGGGGCGCGCGGGTACTTCGCGAAGGCGAAGCCGGCCAACGAGCACAGGAATAGCGCCAGCGCAACGTTGCCGGCGGAGATGATGACGGAGTTGAGGAACGCGCGCGGGATGTTCGTTTCGCGCCACAGGTCGACGAAATTGCCGGCCGTAACGGGGTGGGGCGCCCATTGCGGCGGCATGGTGAAGATCTGCGCCTGCGTCTTGAATGCCGAGATCAGGAGCCAGTAGAACGGGAAGATGAAGATGATCGCAAGGAGCGTCAGGCCGGCGTAGGCGAGCCCTCGCCCCAACGCCGTGCGAACGTTGCGCGAATGCATCGTCAAGCCCCCTCCAATCCCTGGCGATTCAGGCGCGAAACGAGCCACGAGACCGCGAAAACTGCCACAGCCACGCTGTAGGCCACGGCGGATGCGTATCCGAACCGGAAATCGCCGAACGAGATGTTGAACAGGTACATGCCGAAGTTCGTCGAAGACGTGCCGGGGCCTCCGCTTGTCAGGACGAAGATCTCGTCGAACATGAAGATCGTGCCCAACAGCGACAGCAGTCCGCAGAACAGGAAGGTAGGGCGCATCATCGGCATCGTGATGGCGCGCATCCGCTGGATGGCGGTCGCGCCGTCCACCATCGCCGCCTCGTAGTACTCGACCGGTATCCCCTGAAGCCCGGCCAGCATGAGGACCATGTTGTAACCCGTCCACCGCCACATCACCAAGATGGCCACCGATACCTTCGACCACTCCTCGCTGGTTAGCCAGGGCACGGACTGCACGCCCGCAAGGCCGAGCAGATAGTTCAGAACGCCCTTTTCGGCGCTGAAGATGAGGCCGAACACGATGGCGATGACCACCATCGGCGTCACGCACGGCAGAAAGAACGCCGCGCGGTAGAACGCCCGCATCTTCAGCCACTGCGTGTTCAGGATCTGAGCGAACAGGAAGGCCAGGATCATCATCGGCGGAACGTAGAGCAGGCCGATGATCAGCGTATTCCAGAGGCTGCGCCACAGGATTTCGTCATCCAGCATCGCCGCGAAGTTGGACGCGCCCACCCAGTGCATCGCCGTTAGTCCATCCCACTGGGTGAAACTGAGGAACAGCGAGAAGAGCAGCGGGTAGAGGCCGAATACCGCGAAAAGGACGAAGAACGGCGATACGAACAGATAGAAGTGCCGGTGGCGTTTGACCTCCGCCAGCCATTCCGCGCGTTGGGGAGTCATCGGCGCGCCCTCGGGCCGGCATTGCCTGGGGCAACCGGCACGCCCAACCGCTTCGCCAGTTTCCGCTCCACATTCTCGAAGAACCCCTCGTTGTGCATCCCGGTGGCGGCCCAGTGACTGAGGTCCTGGTCAACGTAACCCATGGCGGCGCTCCACTGCGGCGTCATGTTGAGGCGCGAGATCTGCGTTACATCCGTGGCGAAAACGCCGCCGGCGCGTTGGCCGCCGAAGAACGGGTCCGGGTCATCCACGCCCGGGTGCTGAAGCGCCGGCAGGAAGCCCGGGAACAGGTTGAAGTTCCGGTACTGCGCAAGCTGGCCTTCCCTGGTGCACAAGGCGAACTCAATGAATGCCCAGGCGGCCTCCTTGTTGGCGCACTGCGCCGGGATCACGAGAACGGATCCGCCCACGTTCGCCACTCGCTTGCCGCCGCGCTCCACGGCCGGGAGCCGGAACACGCCCCACGTGATGTCGCCGTTCCCGTAATCCCGAGCGGTGTCTCGCATCGTTCCTGCCATCCACACGGCGGCTGGGTAGGACGCGATGGTGTCTGCATTGATGCTGGCCAGGTATTCCTGGCTGAAAACCGGCACGTCTGAACAGATGCCCGCGGCCCGCAGCCTGCGCATGATATCCAGCGCCCGGCGGGATGCCGGCGAGCTGATCGCGATGCGTCCCTGGCCGTCAAAGACCTGCCCGCCCGTCTGCTGTATAAGCATCTGGAACATCCAGTTCAGAGCGTTGGAGCCCAGCGGCAGCATCTTTGTTTGCCCCTTCGATTTCCGCAGGATCGTCCGGCCAGCCTCGATATAGTCATCCCAGGTTTCGATGCGCTGCGGGTCTACCCCGTACTTCGCGAACAGGCTGCGCTTGTAGAAGACGGCGCACGGGCCCATATCCCACGGGATGGCGTAGACCTTTCCGTCCATCATGCAGTTGTCCCAGAGGTAGGCTGGGAACATGGAGCGGTACTTCGCGGCCACCGGGGTAAGGTCGGCCAGTTTCCCGGTGGCGATATACCTCGGCGCGTCGCTGAGTTCGAACTGCGACACGTCCGGGGCGCCCACGCCGGAGGCCAGCGAAAGCATCAGGCGGGTGGTCATCCGCGCTCCGGTCATGTCCACGGCAACGTGGACGTTCGGGTGGCGCTTTTCGAAGCCGGGGATCAACTGCTGAAGGCTCTTCGCGGCGATGTTCCAGCTCCAGACCGTTACGTTTCCATGGAGCTGGGAGGCGGGGACAACGGCGACCGCGCTCGACGCTGGGGCTGTCTCGGGCCTCGGGCGCAGCAGCCACGAGATGGCGGCCACGCCCAGGCAGAGGGCGCACAACCATTTGAATGTGGGATGAGGTGAGAGGGTCTTCATCGTGACAAGGCGATCACTACCGTTCCGAAATCCGGATCCCGTCGAAGAACGCCGACCCATTGCCGCTGGGCTTTTTCGCAGTATATGATCGCCAATCTGGCTTCCGCCCTTGCACGCGCGCAACGCGGCGCAGTGACTATTCCAAGCCGTTCAGCGCCGCCGTTCCCCACGGCGTGGAAAGACGATAGCCCCCGGAGCCCCTTCCCTTTCGAAAACGCGAGAGACCCTCCGCCGAGGCGAGCGAGCCTCGGTGGAGGGTCTCTGGGCGCGCCTTACAGGCCCTGCTTGGCCAGGGCAAGCGCATCCAGCATGTCGATCTTGCTGCTGGATCCGCCGGAGTTGACGACGTTCATCGCGAGGAAGTCTGGTGTTGTCGCCGGGGATGGGGCCAGGTCAAGGCCGCCGGCAATGCGCAGGGCGCGCATGGCCAACGACATCGGCGGCTGCGAAGCGGCGGCGCCGGCTGCGCGAACCCAATCCCACGTATTCTTGCCGTCCGCGTGGTACGAATACGGGAAGATCTTATGGTCCAGCATGCCGGTGTCCGGGATGTTGTCCGTGTGGAGCAACACGGCTCCAGTGACGCCGTCCAGGCTGTTGCACGCGTAAGTGTCGTAGATGGAACCCGTGCGCACAATCGTCAGGACAAGCGGGTTGGTGGGGGACACGTCGCCGATGCGGGAGATGGGCAGCGGCACGGGGGTGAAGGCGGTTTGCCCCTGGGCCTGCGAGAATCCCCGGAAGGCGACGCGCTGTTCCGTGGTTCCGGCGCCGTTGTCCAGCGTCACATAGCCCTCGATGTCATACTCGTAGTAGCGGGAACCGGTGACGATCTTGGTTGGGTCATCTTCGGCGGCGCCGATGATTCGAAGGATAACGTTCGGGTCGCCTCCGGTGGGTTCCGGACTGGCGGACAGCCCCGAAACGAGCTTCGCGGAAGTGACGGAAGCGTACCGGCTGATTCGAGATTTGGAGAGGATCCCGCCGCGGTTGGCCGTTCCGGTCTGAACGGTGATGGAGCTCGGGATGGTGGCTCCCGTGTTCATGTCCCAACCGGGTTCGGTGACAGTGGGCGCGTTGTCTGTGGTGTTGTTCTCCAGGGAAATCGCGTTCCACTTGGCCATCCAGCCGTCCGGCCCGTCGCTGAAGTCGTCGTAGAGCGGCGCGGGACCGCCATCGGTTACGGCGGTGGACGTGAAGTTGATCGTGATGGCGCCTCCGGCCGGAACGGTGGTCTGCACGGCTTGCGGCGCGAATCCGGGCTTGGCGGCGCCGATGACGCTGACGCCCGGCGTCACATGCGTCAGAGTGTACTTGCCGGCGGCATCGGTGAACGTCCAATCACTGGTAGTGCCCACAACGTCCATGCCGCTCACGCGGACGCCGGCCACGCCGACGCCGCCGACTTTGAACGTTCCGGTAACGGCGCCGGTTGGCGTCATCACTTCCAGCGTAGGCGTGCCCTGCACGCCGCCGCCGCCATTGAAGTCAAAGACCTTAATGGCGATTACGTTATCCTGGCCGGGCCGGAGCAGGCTGGGCGAGAGGAAGTAACTGCGTTCGTTGTTGTACGCCAGGTCCTCGCCGGGGTAGAACACCACAGGCAGGTCGGCGAAGGGCGGGTTCGTGTGGTCAACCGGCTGAACCGGCAACGCCACTGTGGGGAAGCGTCCGGTTGAGCCGATGAGCGTACCGTTCACATAGGTGGCATCAATATCGTCGATCGCGGATCCGGGGCCCACATGGAACCGGACGAGGCGCCCCGGGAAAGCGGAGTTGAAGTTCGCCGGCAACGTAATGTGCAACCGGTACCAGCCGAAGATGTCATCCGTAACGCCGACCGTTGCGTCCCAGTTGGCGGGCACGCTGATCGTCTGGAAGCTGCTCTCATCGGCGGCCACCGCGCTGTAATCCGCCGCGCTGCCGGTATTGCCAAGCACTTTCCACGCGTTGCCGCTCGCCGTATCGAGTGAAAGATGGGGGCGAATGGGGAGCGTGACGTCTTTCGTGATGAAGCCGGCCGCTGGTAGCGTCACGGTAGCCGTGAATGTCGATTCTGAATAAGGCGAAGTGACCGTTAGCGGGAACGTGCCGCTGGCGGTGTTGAACACGGAATACTTACCGGCGGTGTCGGTAAGCGCGGTCCTCGTACCAAGCGTCACCGTGGCGCCCACCGCGGGGTTTCCGGTGAGGGAATCGGTCACCGTGCCGCGGAGTTCCGTATCCGTGGGGGCAGCGGCCAGAAACTGGTTCGGCGTCAGGGCGGTATCTGAGAGGCGGACCTCGTCGATAAAACCGTATGCCCGGTCGACGTGCCCGCCGTTGTAGAGGCCGCGGCCCACCGAGAAGTCGCCGGCCGTCCAGTCGCTGCCGCTGCCCAAGCCAACCGTCAACGCCGTGTTAGTACTGCCCTGGAGCGTCAGGTCCGTCTGGGCGACCAGTTGATAGCCCTTGCCCGAAGCGATGTCATTCAGGTAGAGCGACAGCTTGGAGCCGTCGCTGACGCCGGCCATGCTGTACCATTTCCCTGTGAGTCCATCGGGGTCGGTTCCGTAGTCGAACCCCTGAACCGCGCCCGCCGCTGAAACGGCCGTATACCCGTAGCCCATGACGTCTTGGAACGTAACGGCTACCCGGTTTTCCGGCTGAAGCTGGAAGTAGAGCGCGGCGGCATTGGCATCGCCGCCCGGTTGGGTTGCGGCCGCCCTGCTATCTCGACCCACGATCGTGCGCCAACCGCCGTTTTCCGGCTTGAAGGACGCCTCAACCGTCCATGCCGACGGGCTCCAAGTGCGCAGGGTATTGTTCCACATGCCCGGAGAGCCGCCGGAATTCTTCACGCTGAAGTTGTTTGCGACGCCCGTTTGCGGGATGGAGCTAAACGGGACATCGGACTTGTAGACGTAGCCGGCCCAAGCGGCCCCGGTCCACACGGACAAGGCGTTGCCGTTGCCCGAGCTGTCCGCGACGTCCGCGGACCATACGCCATCCGTTCCTGAGACGTGAACCATCTGCGCATCCGCCGGGCCATCCTCGAACCGCCAGTAGGCGACTGTTCCCGCCTTCGCTGGGACGGCGCCGAGAAGCAACAAACCCGAGAGAGATGCCGCACAAACTGCCGACCAAACCGTTCGATCGCATTTCATGACTGTGCCCTTCCTTGATGAAAGCTTGTCGGTGAATCGTTGATGTCCAGTCTGTAGAGCCCGCCGCGGGCCACGGGGCTGTGGCCCGATGGATATCCAACGCCGAGGGGCGCCGGATTCGCGTGAGCTCACCGCATGGGTCATTGTACTGCCTGAGGGGGTTTTGGAGACACCTTTCGCGCATCGGTGAGTTCGCAACGCGTGGAGGCGTTCCGGGTTCCGATGCGATCTGCTTTTATACGCCCCATCGCGGCGCGCTATTGCTGCTTGGAGCGCCGATCAGGGCTGCTCCCCCTCCGACAAAAGGCCCCATCGCGGTAGGCGCCGCGATGGGGCGTCCGTCAATGGACGGAGAGCCTGGCAAGGCTCAGCGAGCCGCTTGGCGGCGGCGGCGGATCAGGGAGAGGCCGCCCAGGACGAGCAAGGCGCACGTGCTGGGTTCGGGAACGGCCGTTGACAGGAACCGATCCGGCGTGAGCGCGCCATCGGAGAGGCGGACCTCGTCAATGAAACCGTACGCCCGGTCGCCGTGCCCGCCGTTGTAGAGGCCGCGGCCCACCGAGAAGTCGCCGGCCTTCCAGTCGCCGCCGCTGCCCGTACCGGCCGTCAACGCCGTGTTGGAACTGCCCTTGAGGGTCAGGTCCGTCTGGGCGACCAGCCGATAGCCCGCGCCCGCGGCGACGTCATTGAGGTAGAGCGACAGCTTGGAGCCGTCGCTGACGCCGGCCATGCTGTACCATTTCCCGGTGAGCCCATTGGGGTCGGACGGGTAGTCGAATCCCTGAATCAGCCCGGGGTCCGAGACCGCGGAGTACTGATAGCCCATGACATCCTCAAACGTAATGGCCACCCGGTTGTCGGGCTGGATCTGGAAGTACAGAGCGGACGCATTTGGATCGGCGCCCCCTTGAGTTCCCGCTCCCAGGCTGTCGCGGCCCACGATGGTCCGCCAACCGCCCCATTCCGGCTTGAAGGAAGCCTCAACGGTGAAGGCCGAGGGAGTCCAGCCCTCGAGCGTGTTGTTCCACATGCCGGGCAACCCGCCGGTGTTCTTCACGCTGTAGTGGTTGGGCTCGCCGGTCTGCGGGACCGTGGGAGAGGCGACATCGGTTCGGTACCCATAGCCGGCCCAACTCTCCCCCGTCCACACCGACAGGGCGTTGCCGTTGCCCGAGCTGTCTGCAACGTCAGGGGACCACACTCCGTTTGCGCCCGACAAGTGAACCATCTGCGCATCCGCCGGGCCCTCTTCGAACCGCCAGTTGGCCACCGTGCCTGCCTGCGCCGGCAAGGCCCCGAGCAGCAGCGATCCCGCGAGAGATGTCGCGCAGACTGTTGACCAAACCATTAGTTTACGCTTCATGATCTTCCCTTTCTTGAGCAAGAGATTGACGGTGAATCAGTGATGTCCAGCCGATAGAGCCTGCCCAGGTCCAGGCGCTTCACGGTCCGGTCGGCCCTATGCGCCGAGAGACGGCGGATCATTGCGAGTCTGGCGAAACGCAGTTTGACGGCCGCGGATCTCGGTTTCCGCTATCGGAATGCGAAGCCGGGAAGGCCCGCCGGTATACGGGTGGCCCCTGCCATCGCCAACGCGGGGGGCCGCATTGGGCTCCCAAGACGAGACATGCTCGTAGGCGGTTCTCAGCCTTCCGGCGCCCGGACTGACACTCCGTGTCAGCCTGTCAGACGGGATGGGTATTACGATGCCGTACTACTTGACTGGCGCGCTCGGAGAAGCGCGGAGAACCCCCGTAGTCTGACGGGCGTGCACATTATGGGCCAAATGCCGGCAGAACGCTTGCGGCATCGATGAAACAGCGGCCGTTCAAGCCGTCGTCCGCACGCCCGCGTAGGTCGCAGGCTCGCGGGGGTATACATCATCTGGCGCACGAGCGTGGGCTGAATCGAACTGGGCGATCACGCGCGGGCGCCAGAGGCCGCGGGAAGCCGGCTATCCGGGATCGGGCGCCGTCGCAACTCCTCTCAAACGCCATCAACACCCTCCCGATGCCCCCGTAGCCGGGCAGATGCGTCAGCGCCGCCGCGCGATCGCGGCCATTCCCGCCCGATGCCAGGAGGATTGAACATGCCGGTCCAGAGGGACAAGCCGCCGGTTGAGCCAACGCTCGACCTGCATTCCGACCTAATGGCCGAGAACATCCAGGCCATGGCGGACATAGTAGCAAGGCGGGAAGCGCGGCTTCCGCGAGGGCAGCGAGCCATCGAATCGTTCACCAACGCCATCGGGCGCCCCCGCTTTCTCTACATCAATGCCGCCCTCATGCTCCTTTGGATCGCCTTGAATACCCGGACAGGCCACCCAATGGATCCGTCACCATTCAGCGGCCTCGCCCTTCTCGTCGGCGTGGAATCCCTGTTCGTGACAGGCCTCATCCTCATGACGCAGAACCGGCAGGGAGCCGAGATGGACCGCCGGGCCCACCTGGATTTGCAGATCAACCTCCTGAGCGAGCGGGAGATCACGAAAATGCTCTCCCTCTTGGAGGATTTCGTGCGGCTCCACCACCCGGAAAGAGAGCACGATCCGGAGCTTGCCGCGATGAAGGAGACGGCCGACCCGGAGATCATGCTCAACGCGCTCGACCACGCCATGGACAAGGCCAGCGCTAGCGTGAATCAGTCAGCTTCAGAGGATGATCCCTCGAACACCTCCCCCATGGATGCGCCCGTGTGACCGGGGCAGGTTGGAGGCCTTGTCGCCAGGCGCGCATGCGCCCTGGGGAAATCGACCGCTGGATCGATCCATCGGCTTGCAGTGTTGACGCATGTGGCAGCCGCCGGCTCGGCGACGGACTTCGCGATTGAGGAGATGAAACCTTGGGCGCAGACGACGCGTCGCCACAGACGGGCTCTGCCCTCCGGGCGCCCGCAAGGGGGAGTTAGGTGAGCAGTACCGCAGGCAGACACACACGGTCCATGGAGGGCGTTAATATGGAGCTGCTGCGATCATGCGAAGGGTAACCGCGCCTCTGCTGCTCTCGGCGGCGGCGGTGGCCGGCATCGCTTTCGGGGCAGTCAACCGCGGCGGCGCGGGTATCGGCCCAGCTGTGGACCGTATCCATTCCCGGCGCGACCGTGAGCAGATCGCCGCGAGGAGTTTGCTCTACGACGTGGCGCCGCGGCCCGTTCGGCTGTCTCTTCCCCCAGGCGCGGCGGCGATTGACACCCACGTCCACACGAGGTATTCCCACGACTCAGATGCCGCCGTTGCAGACGATATCGTACAGGCAGCGCGCTGCGGGCTGGCCGCTATCGCCATCACCGACCACAACACGATGGCGGGAGTGCCGGTCGCCCAGGCCGCCGTGCGCTCGCTGCAAGCGTCTGGAGACATCCCCGCAACCTTTACCATCATCCCTGGTGAGGAGGTGTCAACGACGCACGGGCACATCATCGCGTTGTACGCCGTCTCCGCCATTCCCCGCGGCCTCTCGCCGCTGGAAACGATCCGGCGCATCCACGCGCAGCACGCGCTCGCGGTCGCGTTGCACCCTCTGGAGCGCAACGGGTTGGGAGAACGGGCCAACACGCTGCCGTTTGATGCTGTTGAGACTGTGGACGCTGCCGACGAGCTATCCGGCATCGTCCACACCGGCGCCGCCCGAGCGCGCCGTATGGCCTTCCTGCGAAACGTCACCAAGCCGCGTCTCGGCGCCTCAGATGCCCACGAGGCGAGGCTGGTGGGGCTGTGCTATACGGTGCTGCCCCATTGCCGCGGCGCCCAGGCCGCCATTCGCCACGCCCTTTACGCCGGGGTAACGGCCCCATCCTCCCCGCCGGCCGTAGCCGCGCGCGTGGAATCCGAGGTGGGTGGTCTCTCCGGCGCCGCGACCGCTATCCCCATCGTGATCGCCTTCTATGCTCTCCTCGCCGTTCTGAGCCGCAGGCAACGACGCGTCAACCCGGGCTTCCGGCAGGATAACGACGGAACGGCAAACCGGCGCGATGGGGATAACCCGCTCTGGCGGATGGGCGCCGCTATCGGAATCCTGATGGCGGGCCTTCTCATGAAGCCGGAGCGCATAACGCCGCTTGGCTTCTGGCTCCTATTTGCCGTGGCCCTTGGTTGCATCGAAGCTGGGTTCTATGGCCGAAGCCGCGCGATGCCGCCGGAGGTCCGTATTCCGAGCCGCTGATCCGCTCGGAATCGGTCACCCGGCTCCGCTGTCTGTTGCGGTTCCAGAACGGCCGCGCGGCCCGGATCGATCTGGTTCCGGGAACCGTCTGCCAGGCGGCGACGTTTGCCATGCCGTATGTATATGGTACAGCATATATAGAGACGAAGCGATCCTGCGCCTAATCTGAGAGCTATAGGAAGGCGTGGCGGTATGGGTTTGCTCAAGACACTGTTTGGCCGTCCGACCGAGGATGCGGTCACCCCGGCGGCCGCGGCGGAGTTGGTGAAGGCCGGCGCGTTCGCGTTGGACGTTCGCACGCCAGGCGAGTTCAGCGCAGGGCGAATCCCAGGCGCCCACAACATCCCGGTCGACCGGCTGAAGGGGCGAGCTTCGGAGGCGCCGAGGGACCGAACCGTGGTGGTGATCTGCCTGTCCGGCCACCGGAGCCGCATGGCCATTGGGCAGTTGAGAGCCCTGGGATACACGGACCTGGTGAACCTATCCGGCGGGATGATGGCCTGGCGGGCCGCGGGCCTGCCGATGGAGCGCTGATCGAAACGTGACATGGGATGCCCTGCTGCTGACGAGCGGGGCGCCGGAGAGATCAAGCCGTAAGGAGGCTTGCTATGCGGAACACAGATAACCCGTTCGGGAGGTTGGGCATAACAGCGAAGTTGGCGCTTCCCTATGGTGAAGCGCTAGCGCGCGCGAAAGCGGCGCTGAAAGAGGAGGGCTTCGGCGTGCTGACCGAGGTCGACGTTAGAGAGATTCTGAAGGACAAGATCGATGTGGAATTTCGCCCTTACGCCATCCTGGGCGTCTGCAATCCGAAGCTCGCGCACCAGGCGCTGATGGTCACCCCGGCCGTGGGCCTGATGCTCCCGTGCAACGTCGTCGTCGAGGAGACGGACGGAGGATCGGTTGTCTCCGCCATGGACCCGGAAGCGGGCCTGGCGGCAGTGGGCGAAGAGGGGCTCCAGCCCGTGGCGAAGGAAGCGAAGGAGCGGCTTAGCCGAGCCATTGCCTCCCTCAAAGCGTTTGCCTGACAGGCGTTCGCCGAACCGACAGTCTGCCGTCTGCTCGCGCCGGAGGAAATGGCGGCGACACCCCGTTCAGAAAGAGGAGAGTCGAATGCCCGAATGGATGATGGGGATCGCGATGGTGGTGGCCTACATCATAGTGATGCGCTGGGTGCTGCCGCGCCTGGGCGTGCCCACCTGAATGGCGTCATCATGCCGTGTCGAGTTTCGACGCGATGATGAGGGTGAGAGGGAGACCGGCCCAACAGCACATCCGCGCGCGGAGGAACCGCCGGCCAATGATCTGAGCTAACCAGGCGGTGTTCGCGCTTCGCTGGCGGTGATGACGCCGATTCGGCGACATCATTGGCTCGCGATCCCACCGCTGGCTCTCGCCAGGGCGAGGGCATCGCGCATATCGACGGCGCCGTCAGAGGCGCCGTTGGGAAAAGCATCCAGCCGGTAGGCATCTTCGGGCGTTGCGATGGCGAAGCCGGCCGCGATGCGAGCCGCCAGCAGCGCGTCCGCGGGCGTGGCCGGCGGACGAAGCATCTTCACGAACAGCCCGCCCACCACCGGCCGCGCCTGAAACCCCGTCTGCCGGCCGGTCTTCGTGTCGTACCAGTCGCTGAGGGGAACGCGCGACGGGGTCTGCTGCGCATAGCGGTAGATCGGCGCCGCCAGCGCCTCGAAGTCTGCACGGCTCGGCGCCAGCGCCGCGCACCACATCGCCCAGTCGATGAGGCTCGTCGTGGTGCGGTTGTCCACGGGCAAACCATACACGTTCTGCGTTCTCAGATACCACGCGGTCTCCGCGTTTCCGACGGTCTCCGAGAACAGGTTCGCGCCGAGGATTCGGTCCCACACGAGGTTGTGCTTCATACTCCACGTGCCCGGCTGGTCGTAGGCGAGGCGGGTGCGGCCCTCGTCGGCGGCCTTCCGCTGCCACTGGGCGGCGTAGTCCCGAGCGATGTCCATGTATTGCGCCGCTTCATCGGGCTTGCCGGCCATCGAGCACAACCGCGCATACGCCCCGATGCCGATGATGCCCTTGAGCGCCAGGTCGGTATTGTGAGCCAACGGGCCAAACATATCCGCAGTGCACAACTGCGCGCCGGGGTCGAGGGCGTTCCCCACAAGGTAATCCGCCCATGGTTTCAGCAAGTCCCAGTTCCGGATCGCGAAAGCGGGGGAGCGCTGCGCCTGGCAGAGGGCAGCGGTGAGGATGAGCATGTTTGCGGTCTCCTCGACGGGCATCTGGGACTCGAGCCTCAACTGGCCGTCCACCAGGCCATACACCTGCCCGTTGGCTTTCGGGTAAGTGCCAAGATCATGGGGAGCGAACGGAAACGGCCACTTGCCGCCGCGGGCGTATGCGAAGATGGGGGCTATCTGCCCCTCAAGAAGCGCCGGTTGGTAGTACAGGAAGAAGGGCGCGGAGGGGTAGATAACATCGACCGTGGCGATGCACCCATTGCTGAAGTTCTCTTTGGGGAAGCAGAGGGGCTTCCCGTCTGTTCCGGCCACGATCTTGTTCCCCGCCACGGTCTGCCGGTAGCAGAGAGCGCAAAGCTGAGCATACGGGGAGCCCCCGGCGCGCGTCGCCTCGGCGGCGAGCCGTCCATCAAACGCATCGCACCGGGCAATCAGCGCCTCATAGCCGGCTTCGGCAGCCGCGACCATGGCTTCCGGCGTCATTTCGGCGTCTCGTCGCCACCAGCCGCGCAGCCTCGCGCCGAAATACTCAATACCGAAGATGTCATCGTAAGCGACGGTAACGTGGCGGCGCGCCGAGGCGCTGGAGACGGAACCGAGGTCGAACACAGCCGCCATCACCGGCCATCGGTCATTCGCCGCTCGGGGTTTCGCCGTGTCATCCGGCGCCAGCAGCGAGCCACTGGCGTTGAACCGCGCGCGTGAGTCATCCGCGGAGACGATGGACGTTGCCGCAGCCTGGTCTTTGCGGGCCGAAAGGATGAGGTGTCCCCAATCGATCCGCAAATTGTCGCCGGACTTCGTCAGGATGCTCTGATCCACGCTTCCCAGTTGCATGGCGTCACTGCCGGGGACCGCGACGCGTGACCACGTAACGCTTTGCGACGTCTCGTTCACCACCCACTCCGCGGAGATGTCGAAGTAGAGCTGAACGTTGTGCGGCTTGCCGTCCGCCGAGCGGACATCGAACGTGACGTACGAGGCAGGACGGGTGAGGATATCGAGGTCGTCCGGCAGCAACGGGGAGGTGAACGTCACGGTGAGGTCGACGCCCGCGCACGCAAAAGCATAGCGGCTCTGGGTGGCGGTTACGACAAGGGATGTCTGCGTAACCGCGACCGGCTGCGCATTGGCTCCCCCCATGAACCGCATGGGGACGCCATCCACCCGGATGATCCCGGCCATGGCGTGGTTGGCGCCCGTCCAGTGCTTGGTCCAATCATCGTAGAGATGATCTCCCATGGACCAGCAGCACAGGTAAGGGTCGTGGGTGATGAGGGGTACGGCGGGCGGGCGGAAAGCGGCCCGAGCCGTCCCGCCGGCCAGCCAGGTGAATGCTGCCGCCAACGCCATTCCGGTTGAGAATCTCATGGGGGTCTGCCTGCCGAACGGCCTCATCCAGCGCGGGGCGCGCCGGGCTGGCTCTGTAGGGCCTCGAGGAACGCCAGCATGTTCTCGAGAGGCACGTCGCCTTCCACGGAATGGGCGGGCGAGAAGACGTAACCGCCCTCGCGACCGTGTTCGATGAGGCGCCGGCTTTCATTCCGTACGTCATTCGCGGTCCCATAGGGGAGGGTGCGCTGGGTGGAAAGGCCTCCATGGAAGCACAGGCGCCCATGGTACTCGTCCAGGAGGGCGTGGACGTCCATCACCTCGGGCTGAAACGGGTTGAAGCAGTTCACGCCGGCGTCGATGAGGTCATCGAACAGCTCGTCCACGTCGCCGCAACTGTGGATCATGACGAACTTGCCCGCGTCGCGAACGCGACCATACATGCGCCGCAGCTCCGGCAACAGGTACTGCCGCCAGAGCTTCGGTGACATCTGAAGCCCGCGCTGACTGCCCCAATCGTCGCCGAAGTAGACCGCGTCGATATCGGATTTCAGGGCTTCATCGATCTGGGCGAGGTTGTAGTCGGCGATGGCTCGCAGCAGCGCCCGCACGAAATCCGGGCTGTCATAGAAGTCCATCATGAGCGTTTCCATGCCGCGCATGGACCACGCCCTCTCATAGAGCGAGAACCCAATTCGAAAGACGCGGAAGCGGTCTCCGTACCGGGCGATCTTGCCGGGGATATCCTCAAAGAACCGGCGGTTCAGGGGATCGGGGAAGCGATACGAGTCCAGCGTGGGCTCCGGAAGGACGCAGCCTTCCACAATGCCGATATCCTTGTCCACGGAGCGATCCCAGACCACGCCGAAAACATCGCGCACGCGGTCGTCGGCCAGGTCTTCAAAGAACCCGATGTCGCTGCCGAGGCCGACAATATGGTTCTGCAGCGCGTCTTCGAGGTCACGGCCGGCGAAATGGGCGCGCAAAGCCGCCTCCGCCTCCAGCGTAAACGAGCACGCCCACGGCACGTATGGCGGCTTGCCGCCTTCCAGGACGCGCTTGACGATTTCCCGCTTGGTCACTCTCGCCTCCGAACCAGCGCATTCACGCGGTTTTCGAGGGATCCCGGCGTTCCACTTCTCCGAGATCCATCCACGCCAAGCGCTCCCCCGTCTGTCGGGCCCCGCTTGGCGCATCGCGCGTGGATCCACAGGAACACCTGTAGTATGATACCGGCGCCAGGATCCGGATGCAACGCGACCTGCGATGAGCGATCGATGATCGCCGACGCCGCGGGGGCCCACGGCAACCGGGAGCGGCGATTCCGCTGACGCGGGTCATGCGCCGGAACGGGCAGGGGAAACTTCTCCTGCCCGTTCAGATTATCCAACTCGAGCGCCTATGGGTTGGGATCTCGACCAGCGGCGCGGCGGGCGAGGCGCAGGGCGTCGACGATGTTGATGACCGCAACCGACGCCTCAACGTCCAGGCGCGTCTTGTCCGCGGGCGCGGCGGCGGTGAGGCCGCCGGCGATCTTCAGTGCCCGGACGGCATCCGCGATGCCGAACGGGCTGGAACTCGCTTCATACGCGCCGATGTCCACGTGAGCGCCCTGCTTGCGCGGGCCGCCGCTCAGGTCGAGGTCGCCGGCGTTCACCACGGTGTCGTCGCCCGCATCCAGGGCCGGCGAGTTGCCCGCCAGCCGGTAGTCGCCGGCGGCCGCGTCCACGAAGATCGGATCCGCGGAAATGTCGCCTGCGCCGGCTGTGATGTTAATGTAGTCGAGCTGCGCGTTGTTGAACACGAGGTTTGCGCGCTCAACCAGCGCGGCGCTAGAGTCCTCGCTCCGCGCAAGCCCGGAGCCGTTGTTGGCGATGATGTTGTTCACAACCGTTGCGGCGCTGCTGTGCAGGGCGACAACGCCGCCAGGGCCGGAATTGGAGACGAAGGTGTTGTTCAACAGGACGTTGGAGCCGGCGTCAACAGCGATCGCTTCTCCGTCCTGATTGGCGTTGGAGTTGCGGGCGAACAGGTTATCGCGGACAGTCACCGTGGAATGCGACAGGTAGATGGCGCCCCCGCCGAGTCCGGCGGAGTTGGCGGTGAACGTGTTATTCCGGATGCTCCCGTTGGAGGTGAAGGTGAGGATGCCGCCGCCAAACACGGTGTCGTTCCCGCTGAAAACGTTATTGGAGATCGTCGGCGCGCCGTTGTAGACGATAATGCCGCCGCCAAAGCCGGAGCCGTTTGTGAACGTCATGCCGTCGTAGACCGGCGTATCCGCTGTCTGCCCGAAGCAGTTGAAGACACTCCCAAGTCCACCGCCATCCAGAGTTACCACGTTCGCCTTCGGGTCTCGATGCGATGCGGCTGTTTCGGCGCCGGCGAACCCGCCGAGAACGCTGAAGTTGCGGCTCAACCCATACGAGCCGAAGTAGTACCCGCCCTTGATCCAGACGCTTCCATCAGCCGCCGTCTCGTCAAAGGCCGCGTGCAGCGTGCGCTTCGGCGAGGCCCATGAGGCGCCGTCGTTGCTGTCGCTGCCGGTGGGGCTCACGCGAACGAGAGGGATGGTCACAGTGAACTCGTTGGAATCCGCGCCGCCGCGGTCGGCGATGGAGGCGGTGAGCGCGTAGCCCGTGCCTCCCTTGTCCACCGACAGGTCCGTGAACGTGGCGATGCCATTGACGAACGGCGCAGTTGTCGTTCCGCCCAGCGTCGCCCCCGCCGTTCCATATCCGGACTTGAGAGCCACCGTTACCAGGCCGGAGTACGCGGTTGGGGTCTGCCCATCGGTATCTACGATGTGGATAATAGGCTGAACCGTGAGGCGGCCGAGCCCGGCCGCGGCCACGTTCTGGTCGAACTGCAACATCAGGGCCGTTTCGCCCGCGCGTTCGTAAGGTCCCATGTCCACGCGCGCGCCCTGGACGCGCCGTTGGACATCCAGGTCGGTGGAGAACCACGTCCAGGGGCCGGTGTCGCCGGAGTCTACGGCGGGAGAACCCGCCGCGAGGTGGAAATCGCCCCCGGCGCGATTCGCGAACAGCGGGTCCGCGCCGATGTTGCCGAAGGAGCCCACAGGGCTGGCCAGCCCCTGGAAGTCCGTGCCGGCGCCGTTGCTGAAGAAGCCGTTGTTGTAGAACCAGGCCTGCGAGGTAGCGTCCAGCCGGATGCCGGAGCCGTTGAACGCAATCAGGTTATTCAGGAGCCGCATCTCGGTGTAGTGCCGGGCATCGATGGCCGCGGCGCCTCCCGCGGCGGAGTTCTCGCTGATCGTGTTGTTCAGCAGGTACACCTGGTTCGCCTGGTCGTGCCCCACCGGCGCGGTGTCGAAGACCAACGCGCCGCCATACCCCCCGGCGCTGTTCCCCGTGAACAGGCTCTGCTGGCTAGAGAAGGGTCCCTTGCCCACGAACACGGCGCCGCCGGAACCTGAGGCCGAATTCCCCTGAACTCTGCAAGTGGACAGCATGATGTTCCCGGCCCGCATGCCGTAGAGGGCGCCGCCAGATCCCGCGGAGTTTCCGGTAAACACCGAATCCGGCGCGTAAAGCGATCCGTTGGCGAGGGCAGCCCACGCGCCGCCCACCGCCGCTTTCCCGGAGACCGCGGAAATGTGATTGCCGGTGAACTGGCAGCCGTACGATTGAAGTCCCGAGTCCTCGCCCGAGTACACGGCTCCTCCGGCCGCGTCGATCGCGGAGTTCACAACACCGTTATTCGCAAACGCGCAGCCGCTGGCCGTCAGCGTGTTGGTCTGGTACACCGCGCCGCCCACGGATGCCGTGTTGTTCTGGAACTGGCAGACATCCATATGCTCGTCGCCCATCAGATACGCGCCGCCGCCGTTAACGGCCGAGTTCCCTGAGAAAGCGTTGTTGGTCTGCGCAATGGTGATGACGGCGGCGCCGTTGTTGCTGGCATCGAGGTAGATCCCTCCGCCCTGCCCCGCCGAATTGCTCGTGAAGACGTCATTCGAGAGGGTGATGCCGAAGGGCTCGTTGAGCCCGGAACTGTTGATGAACAGCCCGCCGCCCTTTCCGGACGCGGTGTTGTTGGAGAACGTCACATTTGCGATCGACCCTCGAAACGCCGAAATCGCCGCGCCGCCGCCATCGCCGGCGGCCTTGCCGTTCTGGATCGTGAAGCCATCCAGAACGCGCAAGGAGGGCACGGCGGTGGACGAAAGGACCGTTCCCGCGCTGCCGCCATCCAGGATGGTGTGGTTGGCGGCGAGGTTCCGGTCGGCTATTGCGCTCTCGGTTCCCGCGAAACCGCCATACATGGCCAGCGCCGTGGACGTTGAAAGGTTCTCGACATAGGTTCCGGCGGCGACCCACAACTCCGTGGGGGCGGCGTCGAGGCCGCTCTGAACGGTGAGCTTCGCGTTCTCCCACGTTCGCCCATCCTTGGCATCCGAGCCAGACTTACTGACGTAGATGCGCGTGAACACCATCGTAAACATTCGGCTCTGGGCGGGGAGCGTGTCGGCTGTAACCGCATCCATCACGAAGCCATCCCCGGGCTCCAGAACGGTCAGGCCGGTAAATGCGGCCACGCCATCCACCGCGTTCACGGTGGTCGAGCCCAGCAACGTGGCGGAGCGGATTCCGGAGCCTGGGTCGATGGAGACCGTCACCGGGCCGTTGTAGCCAATAACCGGCTGGCCCTGGCTGTCTTCCACCTGCAACACGGGTTGCGCCGCCAGCGGCGCCCCGGCCGAACCGCCGGCCGGTTGGGCTGCGAACACCAGATGGTAGCCGGCGGCGGCGTTTTCGTAGCCGCCCATGTCCACAGTGTCCGCCTGGATGCGGTCGCCGTTGTCCAGGTCCTTCTCTCCGATGACGTCTGCGTTGTTGCCGGCGTCGAGGCAGGGGGACGCTGGGGTGAGGCGGTAATTGCCGTTTGGCCGGTCCTGGAATAGGGGATCATCTTCGATGTTGCCGTTGGAGCCGGTGGGGTCTCCGCCGAAGTAGTTGAAGTCGCTGTTCTCCCACGCGTTGTTGTTCTCATACGCGGCGGAGGAGGAACCATCCAGGAAGATCTGACGGTCGTTGAACGCCACAATGTTGTTCGCGAACTGAACGTTGGCGCCGGATTGCATCCCAACCACGAACCCGCCATCGCCGCTGTGGTTGTCGACGACCGTGTTATTCACGATCATCAGGGTATCCGCGGTATTCTGGTAGATCTGTATCGCGGCGCCATAGTCGGCGGAGTTCTCAAAGAAGAGGTTGTTCGCGATGGTGGGGGCTCCGTTGCGGACCACGATGCCCGCGCCCTGGTTCGCCTTGTTCTCGGTGAAGACGTTGTTGGCGATAACGGGGGATCCGCCGTCCAGGTAGACCCCGCCGCCGCCGAGATCATCCGGCATCCCGTTGCGCAGCCGGAATCCGTCCAGCACGGTCTGAGGGGTGGCGTCCGGGTCGAACCGCACCGCGCTGCCGGACTTGCCCGCGTCAATGGACGTGAAATGAGCGGCCGGGTTCCGGTCATCGCGCGCTTCTTCAGTTCCGGCGAAGCCGCCATAGAGGGCAATGTCGTTGTGCAGTTGCACGTTTTCGCGGTACGTGCCGGCGCCCACCCATACCTCGTCGCCAGGGCCGGCCGCGTTGATGCCGTCCTGGATGGTGGTGAACGCATCGGTCCAGGATGAGCCATCGACATTGCCGCTTGCGGCCCGAGCGACGTAAAGCACGGCCGCCTCGGCGCGAACCGACATACAGCCAAGGAAGATCCCCATCGCAGTCAGAGCCGCCAGTAAGCAACGCATCCCGATTCCTCCTCTGAAGTGGCCGAGGAAGGGGGCTGTGCTCGCTCGAAGTGCCCTTTCGCGGCGGGTACGCGGCGTCGCCTCATCGGATCTCGAACAGCCGTCAACCAAGCATGCCGATGTTGTGCGGCGCCTGCCAGGACGGATGCGTCTGATTCGCCGAATCGCGCGGATGAGGTTTGATGGGGCACAATCCATACCAAACCAAATGCCCGCCCGCTGTTGCGTCGCGCCCGCGGAAGATCTCCGCCGCCTGACAGAAACGGGCAGGAGGACTGCACCTCCTGCCCGTTCGGAGTGAGCCGATCGCTCCGCTACAGGTTCGGGTCAAGGCCCGCGGCGCTGCGGGCGAGGCGCAGGGCATCGGCGATGTCGATGCCCGGAGATGACGGCTCAACGTTCAGGCGAGCGTCGTCCACTGCGTAGGTTGAGAGGCCCGCCGCCAGAGATAGCGCCCGGCGGGCGTCCGCGAGGGTGAACGGCGCGCTGAGGGGAGCGGTGGACGGCGTCCAGTACGCGCCGGGGAGCAGATATCCGGTGATCGCGTCACCGGACGACGGCGTGTCAGATGACCGGAACGGGTCGTTGATGGCCGGTCCGGCATCTTCGTCCATGCGGTAATACCGGAACAGGCCCGGCTCGGCGCCGGCCAGGCGCCGGTGCATGGTCATCTGGATGTCTGCCTGCGAGCGCACCACGTTCCAGATTCGGAACTCATCGATGGAACCGCCGAAGCGCGCGTTCGGCGCGCCGCCGATCAGGAGGTCGTAATCGCCCGGGGCAAACTGGTTGGCGCCAGTCTTTGAAGCGACCTCCTCGCCGTTGCGGTAGATCTTCATGAACCCGCCGTTCTGCTGGCTGGCCACGAAGGCCCAGTGTTGCCAAACGCCGAAGTAGTTGTCCGGCGGCGCGTAGGTCAGACGTCCGCCGTTGGTTTCGCTCCCAAAGTCCCAGTACACGATCCCGTCCACCCATGGAACGTGGGCGTTGATGATGTTCGCGGAGTCGGGTGGGCTGGTGACAAAGGCGCTCTGTTGCTTCGGGCTGAGGGCGTTTTCCCAGAACTCGATGGTGATCTCTGAAGTGGGCGCAACCCGGCCAAAGTTGGGGATGCGGATGGCGCCGTCAAACCCATCGAAGAAGACGGACGAACCGGAGACCGGCGCCGAATCGTTGAATGCGTCGGATGCCACCCATTGCACTCCGCCCTCCAAGGTCCCGCTGTTCGCCCCCAACACATCCGCGGCGCCCGCTCCCGACCCATCGTCGAGCCGGTAGTAGGCGGCCAGATCGGCCTCATTTCCCAACAACCGGCGGCCCATCGTTTGTTGTATCCGCGCCTGGCTCAGGGCCGAGCGCCAGATCCGCACCTCGTCCATCAACCCGTTGTAGCGGGTTTCCGGAACGGCCGGCGGGTATGCGCCCAGCGTAAGCGGCTGCGCGGTTGAGGTGGGGGCCGGTGAGCCGGTCCAGGCCAACTGGTTCTTCAGGGCCCCGTCAACGTAGACCTTGCCGCCGCTGTTATCCACGGTGAACGCGACGTTGTGCCAGGCGCCGTCGGCCACCAAGCCTCCGTCCAGGCTCAGGTCCGACCCGCCGTAGACGTAGTTGCCGGCATCGCGGAAATACCACGCGGCCAGGTGGCCGTTTTCGAGGAACACCTGGTAGCCGTTGTCGCTGCTGGAGACGTACTTATTGACGATCGCGCGGGTTCCGGTCGTATCCGAGGTTTTGATCCAGGCGGACACCGTGAGCGGCAGCAGGTTGAGGTTGGCGGGGTCTGCCGCTTTGTCCACCACATCGCCGTCTACTCCGTTGAACTGGAGGGCGTCGCCTGCGGACGGAGAGAGGAGCGTAAAGGTCTGGTCGCCGCCCGGCACGGAGCCGGCGGCGCTCGTGGCCTTCACGCGGTAGTGGTAAGTTCCTTGCGGCAGGGCGCCGGTGGTGAGAGGGAAGGACACGGAGACGTCCGACACGCCGGCTCCGATGCTCTGCGCCGGTGTGGTCTGACCGTACGATTCGTCGGCGCCCCACTCGAAGGACGCATCGGTCGCCGCGCCGCCCGGGTTGACTGCGCCGTTGAGCGTTGCGCTGCTGACGCTGACGTTTGTGGCCGCCAGCGTGGCCGGCGGCGACGGAATGAGCGTGGTGAAGACCTGGTCGTCCCCGGATCGAGTGTCCTTTCCATTGGCTCCGATGACTCGGAAATGGTATGTTGTGCCCGGCGTCAGGTTGGCAAGCGGGGCGCTGACGTCCTGTGCGCCGTCGCCGGAGAGCAACTGCTGAGGCGTAACGTTGCCGTATGCCGTTGTGGCGCCCCACTCGAAAGAGGCGGCCGTGGGAAGCTGGTTGGGGTCAACGGAACCGGTCAGGGTTGCGATGGTTGCACTGATGCCGGTAGCGGCGCCGGTTGTCGCCAACGGGATACCGATGGGCGCAAACGAGGGATACCAGGCCAGGTTGTCTGAAACGTTCCCGGCGGCGGAGCGGCCGGTGGAGTCGTTGACGGCGAACCCGGTTGCCTCATCGAAGCGCCACTCGTTGACAAGGCCGCTTTCCGACCCCGTCATCCGCTTGTAGACGTTCGCGGCGATCTCCCCCTGGCTCCGCTGGTAGTTCCACACGCGCACCTCATCCATTCCCCCCTGAAAGTAACCTGGCACGCCCGGTTGACCGCCGCCCACCGAGAGCGTGTTCCCCTGAAGGTTCAGCGTATTCGGGAAGATGCCGATGAAGCCGCCGTTGATGTAGACACGGTGATTGATCCCGTCGAAGGAAACCGCCACGTGCGTCCATGCATTCAGTGGAAGCGGAACTCCGCCCGCGATGCCGCCAAACGTGCCGATTACCAGCACGCCGTCGCTGCGCAGGAACCAGTTCTCTGAGCCGTTCGGCTGGTTTCCGAGCATCAGGACGCCAGCCGGCGCAGACGGGATGGCGGAGGGGTTGATCCACGCCTCGATGGTGTGCGGCTGGTTCCCCGAGCCAAGGCCCGATAGGCCCGTTGTCTGCGCCCACTGGTTCACCCCGTTGAACTGCAACGCCGTGCCGGAGCCGGGGACCTGCGTGAGGACGTAGCCGTTGTTCGGGAGGCGCAACTCCAAATGGCCGCGCTCGTTGTCGGCGATGGCCGTTGGATAGTACGCGTTACCGTCTCCCGCCGGAAGGTCGCTCAACACCGTATCCACTTCATGGTCCGCATTGTCGCCGGGGATGCTGACCGGCGCCGTATTCCCGATCACGCCATCGCTGGTGACGTAGTGGAAGTACAGAGTGCCGGGGTGGCCGTGCACGTTCACGATGGCGCGAAGGGTGATGGTCGTGGTGGTGGAGAGCGGGTCCAGTATTGAGGCCGTAACCGGCTGAACGCCGGCCCAGCCGACGTCATCCACAACGGCCTGTCCGACGTAGCCCGGCCAGTGGTGTGACTCGCCATGCCCGATGGAATAGGTCATAAGGGCATCGGAGCCGCCATTCCAGTTGTTGTATTGCTCACCCATGTGGCTGGCCGACGAACCGCCGGCGTAAGTCGTCGGGCAATACAGTGGGGCATGGTGGCCAAAATCGGCGGTGGGAGACATCGCGTACGTCTCCGGCCCCATGAAGTACAGTCGGTTCCCGCTCACGATGTCCGGCGCCCGATCGCCGGGCGGGCGAAAGACGAAACGCCACCCGTCTATGTCGGTCATCCATTGGTCGAAGCTGTTGGGGATGCCGTTTGCCCACGATCCGTCCACGTAGCGGGAATCGCCGTACACGATGGACGAGGCAAACCCCAGCCCGTGGCAAAACTCATGCATGGCCACCGAGACGAAGTCCGTCTTGTCGCCGGGCGTGCCGCCGTCCGTGCCGTAGTACCAGTCAGACTTATTGGTGTTGTACGTGATCTGGAAGTCCGTGCCCCCGCCGTTCAGGTCTTCGCCGGAGAGCTGTTTGGCGAGACTGGGAACGTAGTAGGTATCGGGCAGCGGAGCGCCGGTGAAGTTGCTGTAGGCGCTGGTAGAGCCTGCCTGGGCCAGCGTGTTCCCCGTCAGCGAGGCCCAACCGGCTTTCACGCGGATGGGGATGTTTCCGCCGAGCCTCTGCGACCAGGTGGACATTGCGTACTCGAAGGCCGTGCGGCGGTCCGCGCCGAGGCTGGGGTCCTGGAATCCGACGCTGGCGGCGTCGGTGTAGGTGACGGCGATGGGCACTTTGGCCGCGGCCGCGATATGGATCAGACAGAGCATGGCGGCGGAAGCTATCGCCCGGGATGAGAGTGCGCGAAGGCTGGTCATTTTGCCCCGCCCTTCGGAGCATTCGCAACTTCCGCCGAAGCGCCGGTCTGCCGCGCGCGGATCGGTATCGCCCGCCCGCTGGATGCCACTGGCGCTGTGCTTGACGCCGGCCGTTCAGGCAACGAGCAGTCCAGCATCGCTTCATCAGGGGCGAGACTGGAAGGCATATAGGGCAGTGGGGAGGTCGACAGAAACGCCGTGCGGCCCGCGAGTTCGCTTGGCGTGACGTAGCGCAAGGCGGTTCCCGGCATGGACCGGGAGAACACGCCGGAATAGGCCGTTCGATTGAACGGAACGTCGCCCGGAAGGGCGGCGGGAACCGCCAGCGTCGCAGGCGAGGCGGCGGGGCCGGCCTGCGCGGGCGATAGAGTGAGGGGCATCACCGGAGCGGATTGCGTGCCCGGAGGCAGCGCAGGCAGCCGGATGGGTGATAGGGTCAACAGCGGAGGCGGGACCGCTGGCGAAGATTGAGCTGAACTGGGCGCGAGAACCGGGGAATGGGTTTCCGCGTAAGAAGCTGCCGTGGCCAGGCACAGAAGCGCGAGGGCCGCAGCCGTTAGGTTCGGACGGAGCACGTGTTAACTCCTTTCGTGCATTGCCGTCGTCGCCAAATAGAAGTCCATCGCCTCGGGAAAGCGGAGGTGGATCGATGAACGCGAAGCGGAAACATCGAGGCCGGGGCATGGCTTCCCCGCGACGATGTTACTGATTGTACGCCGTCGCTCCAATTCGGACCACGGGCGGAAGAGCGGGCATATGCCGCCCCTACCGGCGCGCTTTCCCGGGGACAGGCATGGAGGTATCGGCGTCATCCTGGCCGTCATTCCACTTAAGCGGAGCGATGAACAAGCCTCCCTCGCCCCAGCCGGCGCGGCTGACGTACCATTTGCCGTCCTCGCCGCGAATCACCTCCGCGGCGTGGCTGGGGATATGCCCCACCTGGTCCGCCGACTCCCAGTGGAACGGGTCTTTGCTGCGGAAGACATCCGTGCCGCTGTACCCGCCTCGCGGCCCGATGAACAGGTACCAGTACTGCCCCCGACGCACCACAAACGGCGATTCGGTGGGGCCTCCAAACGTACCGGTCTCGGCGTCCGTGTATGCAACGCCCCTCCCGCTCCAATGAACCAGGTCCTCGCTGGTTACATATGCCACGATATGGTTTCCGCCGCCCGGCGAGGAGTTGGCGGTGTAGTACAGCACCCACTTGTCGCCCACGCGGAGCGCCATGGGATCGCGCGCGTCGAACCCATCCACCAGCATCGGGTTGGCCGGGTGGCGGGTCCACGTGTTCAGGTCTTTGGAGGTCGCCAGGTGGATGCGGGAGTGCGCCCCGTCCGGCCCTCCGGCGCAGTAGAACATGTAATACGTTCCGGCGTGCTCGATCACGTGCGGCGCCCAGAGATGGGTCTCGCCGCGCGTTCGGTTAACGGTCAGCGCGAAGGGGCGTTTCTCCCATGGGGCTTGCAGCAGCGTTTTCGCCGTGGCATGGGCGAAGTTAACCTCATCCCCCGGGTTCAGCGGCTCGGCGTGCGTAATGCCGAACATATGCCAAATGCCGGCTCTGCTCCGGATGAAGCAGTGGTCGTTGATGTACCAGTTCTTCTCTTCACCGATGCCGGGGTCGTACACCTTCCGAAAAGGTCCGGCGGTTACAGAGCCCTGCGCCGCGTCCGGCGGGGCGGCGCCATCAACGCCGCCGCAGAGCATCAGCGCCATAACGGCGATACAGATGCAGGAACCGCTGATAGAGATCATGCGCTGGCCTCTTTGAACACGCCGGGATGGGATTGCGGCGTCCGCGCCGCCGGACGACTTGGCCGTCTTGGTGATATGGTAGACCCCGGGCTGCCCTCCGTGTACAGCCCGGGGCGGGCGACGCTGAATCCACGCGCTCCGGCCGATCACCCTGAGCGACAACCTGTTCGCTGTGGCTTGCCCGGAAACAGACTTTCTGGGGAGTTGACGGCAGGGCAGGGGAAGGGGTATTCTACTGATGGTTTCAATCGTTGGTTGACAGGGACAATGGGCAGAAGCCTGCCCGGTGCGGACTGTAGGCCAGCATCCTCGCGGCGCCCCGTATCGGGGACGCGCGTCCGGGTGCTGGTCTTTCGTAGTTTTGGGGGCGCGGCGTGGACCGTGTGACTAAAGGGAGCATCGAAGCGGAGATAGCCAACGCGGTCGTGCGGTTCCATCGGGAGCAGCAGGGACGCGGGCCGGTCGACGTGTGGACGCGGCTCATCGGCGACATGGTGCTGGTGCGGTGCTCCGGCATTTTCACGCCCATCGAGGCGCATCTCTCCGCCAGCGACGATGGCCGCAAGCTCATCAAGAGCGCTCGGCAGGAGCTCCGCGCCCTCAACCATGGCGAAATAGAGGGAATCGTGGCCGGCATCGCCGGCTGCGCGGTGCTGCGATCGTATTGCGACGTTGATGTGGAGGCCGCGGAGCAGGTGGAGGTTTACGTGCTGGAAGCGGACCTTGAGAAGCGTCTACTGCGCCAAGAACTGGATCGGCTTGGCGGTTTGACAGGCAAACGCACGGGGTAATATCCCGGCAGACAAACAGGTTTTCGTGGACCGTTCGGGTTGCCACGGCGAAAGGTTCAGCCCACATGGGCGCGCACCGGTCGCGGGGGAGGCCAGATGTCCGCATGTACGTCCCAACGGCGGCGCCGTTGAGGACACATTGCGCGACTTCCGGCCTCCCTCACTTTTTGGGGGTATTTCAGCCGGGCGCGTTGGAGGGAACGACTATGGGAGACATCCTCGCCATTGGAGTAGTGTTGGCGTTCTTCGCTTTGGCGGCGCGATATGTGCACGCCTGCGAGCGGCTGTAAGGAGCGAATGATGTTCGACTATTTGCTCACATGTCTCGCGGCCATGGGCCTGCTGGCTTATCTGGCCTATGCCCTGCTGCGTCCTGAGCGATTCTAGGAGGCTGACATGACGATCACCGCCCTTGTGCAGGTTGCGCTCTTGCTCGGCATCCTGCTTCTCGCCACGAAGCCGTTAGGCGGCTACATGGCGCGCGTCTTCGCCGGGGAAAGGACGTTCCTTTCCCCGGCCCTGCGCCCCTTTGAAAGCGTGTGCTATCGCCTGTTCGGAGTGCGCGAAGAGGAAGATATGCGCTGGACCGTCTACGCCTTCTCGCTGCTGGCCTTCAGCGTGGCGGGGCTACTGCTCACATACGCGCTGCTGCGCGTCCAGGGGCTGCTGCCGCTAAACCCGCAGCACTTCGGAGGGCGGCAGATGCCGCCAGACCTGGCGTTCAACACAGCCGTGTCGTTCACCACGAACACGAACTGGCAGTCCTACTCGCCGGAGGCAACGGTCTCCACCTTCACCAATATGGTTGCCCTCGCCATCCACAACTGGATGTCGGCGGCGGCCGGGATGGCGGTGGCGATCGCGCTGGTGCGGGGCATCGCCCGGCGCTCTGCAATCGGCATCGGCAATTTCTGGGTGGACGTAACGCGCGCAACGCTCTATGTGCTGCTGCCGCTGGGGCTGGTGTTCGCGGTGGTTCTGGTATGGCAGGGAACGCCGCAGAGCTTCTCGCCTCCGATGCGCGCAACAACCTTGGAGAGCGCGCCGCAGATGATCGCTCGGGGCCCGGTTGCGTCACAGGAAGCCGTCAAGATGCTGGGCACGAACGGCGGCGGCTACTTCAATGCCAACTCCGCGCATCCGTTTGAGAACCCCACGCCCCTCACCAACTTCCTTCAGATGCTGTCGATCTTCCTGATCCCGGCGGCGCTGATGTACACGTTCGGCAAGATGGTGGGAAACACGCGGCAAGGGTGGGCGCTGTGGGGGGCCTCGGCCGTCCTCTTCCTCGGCGGAGCCGTTACGGCGTGCCATTTCGAGCAGCTTGGCAACCCCGGGTTGGCGCGCCTCTCCGTGGTGACGGCGCCGACCGCCGCGCAGCCAGGCGGCAACATGGAGGGCAAGGAGGTTCGATTCGGCATCGCCGGCTCGGCGCTCTTCGCGACGATCACCACCGACGCCTCCTGCGGGGCCGTGAACAGCATGCATGACTCGTTCACTCCGCTGGGGGGGCTGGCGCCGTTGTCGAATATCCTGACAAGCGAGGTCATCTTCGGCGGCGTTGGCGCGGGCCTTTACGGGCTGTTGATGTACGCCATCCTCGCCGTCTTCATTGCGGGGCTGATGGTGGGGCGCACGCCGGAATACATCGGCAAGAAGATCGAGCAGTACGAAGTGAAGATGGCGATGCTGGCCGTGCTGATTTTCGCCGCCAGCGTGCTGGGATTCACTGCCTACGCCGTTACGCGGCAGGCGGGGAGCATCGCCAACCCGGGTCCGCACGGGTTCAGCGAGATCCTCTACGCCTTCTCGTCCGCCACCGCCAACAACGGATCCGCACTCGCCGGCCTGAACGCGAACACGCCGTTCTACAATGTGGCGCTCGGCCTGGCGATGCTGTTTGGGCGCTTCCTGATGATCGTTCCGCTCCTTGCCATCGCTGGGAGCCTGGCGAAGAAGAAGATTACGCCGCCGTCCGCGGGCACATTCCCCACCGACACGGCCACGTTCGCATTCCTCGTTGTCGGCGTCATCGTCATTGTCGGCGCGCTGACGTTCTTCCCGGCGGTATCGCTAGGGCCAGTTGTAGAGCACCTGCGGCTGGCGAGCCTGAGGTAAACAGAGTATGGTTACAACACCAATTCACGCGACCGGCCCCGACAGGGCTCCGTCCACTCAGGAGAACCGGCATCGGTCACGCCGCAGCAGCCTGTTCGACCGGGAGATCATGCGACGCGCGGCGAAAGATGCCATCGTGAAGCTGGATCCGCGCACGGTGGCGCGGAACCCGGTGATGTTCGTTGTGGAGGTTGGAAGCGCCCTGACCACGTACCTATGGCTGAAGGACCTGGCGCTTCACACGGGGAACGCGCTCTTCACCGGACAGGTTACGGCATGGCTGTGGTTCACGGTGGTCTTCGCCAACTTCGCCGAGGCGATGGCGGAGGGACGAGGCAAAGCCCAGGCCGACGCGCTGCGCAAAGCGAAAACGGATACGGCCGCCCGGAAGCTGGACGGGAAGCGGGAGGTCGCCGTGCCCGCCGCAAGCCTGCGCAAAGGCGACGTGGTCGTCTGTGAGGCGGGCGACGTCGTCCCCGGCGACGGCGAGGTGATCGAGGGGATTGCCAGCGTGGACGAGAGCGCCATCACCGGCGAGAGCGCCCCCGTGATCCGTGAGAGCGGCGGAGACCGCAGCGCTGTTACGGGCGGCACGAAGGTGCTCTCCGACCGGGTCGTCATCCGCATCACGCAGAACCCTGGGGAATCGTTCCTGGATCGGATGATCGCGCTGGTGGAGGGCGCGCAACGTCAGAAGACGCCGAATGAGATCGCGCTTTCCATCCTGCTCTCCGGCCTCACTATCGTGTTCCTGCTTGCGGTGGTCACGCTTCAGCCGTTCGCAATCTACAGCGTGCGCTCAGCGGGGTCCGGCGCTCCGCCCAGCATCACGGTCCTCGTCGCCTTGCTCGTTTGCCTGATCCCGACGACCATCGGCGGGCTTCTCTCCGCCATTGGGATCGCCGGGATGGACCGGGTGATGCAGCACAACGTCCTGGCGATGAGCGGCAAGGCGGTGGAGGCGGCGGGCGACGTGAACACGCTTCTCCTGGACAAGACGGGCACGATCACCCTTGGAAACCGCCAGGCGGCGGAGTTCATCCCACTGCCCGGCGTGGAGATGAACGAACTTGCGAACGCAGCGCAGCTTTCCAGCCTCGCCGACGAAACGCCGGAGGGGCGAAGCATTGTGGTGCTTGCCAAGGAGGAGTATGGGCTTCGCGGGCGCGAGCTGCACGAGAGGCACGCCGAGTTCGTTCCGTTCACGGCGACGACGCGGATGAGCGGCGTGGATCTGAACGGCGCCCGGATACGCAAGGGCGCCGGCGACGCCGTCAAGAAGTGGATCCTCGATCAGGGCGGCAGCGTGCCGCATGAGCTGGATGAGATCACAACGCGCATCTCCTCGCTGGGCGGCACGCCGCTGGTGGTTGCGTTGGATGCCGAAGCGCTTGGCGTGATACACCTGAAAGACATTGTGAAAGGCGGCATGCGCGAGCGGTTTGACCAGTTGCGGGCCATGGGCATCCGCACCGTGATGATCACCGGCGACAACCCGCTCACCGCCGCCGCCATCGCCGAGGAGGCGGGCGTGGATGGTTTCCTGGCGGAGGCTACCCCGGAAGCCAAGATGCACCTGATCCGCAAAGAGCAGGCGGACGGCAAGCTTGTGGCGATGACCGGCGACGGGACGAACGATGCCCCCGCGCTGGCCCAGGCGGACGTCGGAGTGGCTATGAACTCCGGTACCCAGGCCGCGAAGGAAGCCGGGAACATGGTGGACCTGGACTCCAACCCCACGAAGCTCATCGAGGTGGTGGAGATTGGCAAACAGCTTCTGATGACGCGCGGCGCTCTCACCACTTTCAGCATCTCCAACGACGTGGCGAAGTACTTCGCCATCATACCGGCGTTGTTCGCGGCCACCTACCCGGAGTTGAGGGCGCTGAACCTGATGCACCTCACGAACCCGCGGAGCGCGATCCTGGCTGCTGTGATCTTCAACGCGCTCATCATCGTGGCGCTGATTCCGCTGGCGCTTCGAGGCGTCAGCTACCGGCCGATGAGCGCGGCGGCGACGTTACGGCGGAACCTGCTCGTCTACGGTCTGGGCGGCCTCGTTGCCCCGTTCCCAGGCATCTGGGCCATCGACCGCTTGCTGGTGGCCTTGCGCCTTGCATAACCGGTGACTCGCATAAGGAGGGGGAGAGATGTTGAAGCAGTTACGTCCGGCGGTAATCAGCGTGCTGGTTTTCGCGGTTCTGACCGGGTTGCTGTTCCCGGCTCTCATCACGGGAATCGCCCAGGCGGCATTCCGCCGACAGGCGGAGGGGAGCCTCGTCAGACGGAATGGGGTTGTGGTTGGCTCAACGCTCATCGGGCAGGATTTCCGTGGGGCGGGGTACTTCCACCCGCGGCCTTCGGCCGCCGGAAGCGGATATGATCCAATGGCATCCAGCGGCACGAACCTCGGGCCAACGAACCCGAAGTTGATTGAGGGTGTTCGCAAGGCCGCGGACGCATATCGGAAGGAGAACGGTTTGCCGGCGGATACGCCTCTGCCCGCGGATGCCGTTACGAGTTCCGCCTCCGGGCTCGACCCGGACATCAGCCCGGCGAACGCGGCTCTCCAGGTTCGGCGCGTGGCGAAGGCCCGCGATATGAGCGAAGCTGAGGTGCGCGCGCTGCTGGCGCGGCGCACGCAGGGGCGCACGCTCGGATTGCTCGGTGAACCGCGGGTGAATGTTCTAGACATCAACCTGCAGTTGGACGCGGGAGCGCCTAGGGGGTAGCAAATGGCGCGCATACTGGTGATAGATGACGAGCCGAACATCCGCGCCATGGTCGCCCTGGCCCTTCGCCAGGGCGGCCACACCGTGGAGGAGGCCGAGGATGGAATCGACGGGCTCGAGCGGTTCGGCGATGGGAGCGGTTGGGACGTTACGCTTCTGGACCAACGGATGCCCGGTCTGGCGGGGTTGGATGTGCTGCGCTACATGAAGGAACTGGCCCCGTCCGCGGCGATCGTGATGATGACGGCCTTTGGAACAGTGGACCTCGCTCTGGACGTCATGGAAGCCGGAGCAACGGATTTCCTGCGCAAGCCCTTCCCTCTGGAGGCGCTACGGGGCGCGGTTACCGCCGCGATGTTGCGGCCCGCGATCACGGCGCCGGAGAGCGCCGTCGCCCCGGACGGCGGCCGCTTCCACCGCGTGACGCTGAACGGCTTTCTCATCCAGCCGCTTCGCCAGCCGGCGACGCGCCGAAGCGGCGAGCTTCAACAGACCGTTGCGGTGCGGATGCCAAACGGCAACCTGACGCCCTGCATCGTCGCCTTCCCATCCGAACTGGTGGAATCGATTCGCCGCACGCTGGGCGAGGCCGAGATGCACGCTCGCGACCGCTTCTGGCAGGCCCTGGCCGAGGAGATGATGGCTCAATACCTCTGGGACAACGCCAACGTGCCGATGGGGGCGGTTCTACGCCGGGCGGACTATGAGCCGTTCCTGGACAGATGGCTCACCGCGGTTGCCGGACGCGGGCAGGGCGCCTGGGAGCATGGAATCCCGAGCATGGAACGCTGATGATGCGGAACCTGCGCGTACAACTACTCGCTAGCCACTTAACGCTTGTCGCGCTGATGGTGGTTATGATGGCCGGGGCAGTGGCCAATTTCCTTCACCTCGGCCGCTCGATCGATCGCATCCTGAAGGACAACTACCTAAGCGTGGAGGCCGCCCAGGACATGAAGGACGCGCTGGAGCGCATCGATAGCGCCAACGCGTTCCTTCTGGCAGACCAGCCGGCGCGCGGGCGGCAGCAGTACCAGGAGCATCGGCGGCTCTTCGAGTCGGCGTTCTCTATCGAGGCTCGCAACATCACCGAGCGCGGCGAGAGAGACGTTGTTGCCGACATCGGCGATCGGCTGTGGCCGCGGTTCCGGCGGGATACGGAACGCTACCTGTACGCTCAGCCGCCGATGTCTCGCCCGGCGGCGCGGTCGACCTATTTCAAGACGCTGCAACCTGAGTTCATCGGACTGAAGGAACGAGCGCAGAAGGTGCTGGACCTCAACCAGGCGGCGATCCTCAAGGCGGATCGGCAGGCCAAAGCCGAGGCTCGCCGGGCATCGCGCATGGGCCTCGCCCTGACAGCCATCGCTCTCGTGCTGGCCCTGTTCTTCGCGCTGCGGATGATCCGGTCTTCGCTGACGCCGCTCAGCACCTTGGCGCGACAAGCCGAGGAGATCGGGGCCGGCCACCTGAACCAGCGAATCGAGTTGCACCGAGACGATGAGATCGGGGCGCTGGCGGACTCCTTCAACCACATGGCGGAAAGCCTGCGCGAGGCCCACCGGAAGGAAGAGGAGCGCCTGCGCCGAGCCGAGCGGATGTCCGACGAGGCGCTGGAAAGCCTGTATGACCCTGTGGTGGTGACCGACGACGAGGGGCGGGTTGTGCACCTGAACAGGGCGGCGGAGGGGCTGTTTGGCCCGGCGGCGCGGGCGGCCGGCCGGGCGGCCGGGCAGGTGGTGGACGACCCCCGGGTAGCGCTGGCGGTGGAACGAGCGATTCGCCAGGAGCGCGTCTCGGCCGAGGAAGGCGAGAGCGCCTTCGTTACGCTGTCCACCGGGGAGAAGGAGCGAGCGTACCGGCTGCGGGTTACGCCAATGCGCGATAGCGACAGCACGTTGTTAGGCGCCGTTGCCGTTCTCGAGGACGTAACCCACCTCCGGCAGCTCGACCGCCTGAAGACCGAGTTCATCAGCGTGGCGAGCCACGAGTTGCGCACGCCGGTGACCTCGCTGCTTCTCTCGGTTCAACTCCTGGAGGAAGGCGCCGCGGGTCCCCTGAATGCCGAGCAGAGCGAAGTGGTTTCCGCGCAGCGAGAGGACCTTGAGCGCCTCCAGCGGATGATGCGCGACCTTCTGGACCTGACGCGACTGGAAGCGAGCGTGGAGCCGCCTCGGTTCGAGATCGTCCCGCCGCGCGAGTTGGTCGACGCGGCAACAGCGGCTGTACGCTCCCAGATGGAGGAAGGGGCCCTCGCACTATCCGAGGATATCCCTATGGACATCCCTGGCGTCCGCGCCGACCGGGCGCAGATCACGCGCGTATTGGTCAACCTGCTGAGCAATGCAGTGCGCCATACGCCGCGAGGCGGAAGGATTACCGTACGAACGTGCGAAACAGATGACAAGGTGGCGTTCCGCGTGGAGGATACCGGCTCCGGCATTCCCACCGATTACCTGCCGCGCATTTTCGACCGCTTCGTGCAGGTTCCCGGCGCAACGCGCGGCGGAGCGGGCCTGGGCCTCTCCATCGCCAAGACGATCGTCCGGGCGCACGGAGGAGACATTCGGGCGGAGAGCGAACCGGGGCAGGGCAGCGTGTTCACCTTCACGCTGCCGGTGGCCGGCCCGGCCGAGGGGAAGGAGTAAGCGAGATGGCGCGAATACTGGTCATTGATGACGAACCGAACATTCGCATGATGATCCGAATGGCCCTGCAGAAGGACGGGCACACCGTCGGGCAGGCCGCCGATGGGCCCGATGGTCTGGAGGAGTTCGGCAACGGGAGCGCGTGGGATCTGGTTCTGCTCGATCAGCGCATGCCTGGAATGGATGGCCTGGCGGTTTTGCGCGAGATGCGCTCCCGCGACCCGAGGGCGCGCATCCTCATGATCACCGCCTACGGGACAATCGATCTGGCGGTAGAGGCGATGAAAGCGGGAGCCGCCGAATTCCTGCGCAAGCCGTTCACGCTGGACGTGCTGCGGGGCGCCGTGCAGTCCGCCACAAGCGAGGCAGCCGGCGTTGACGGGAACCGCGAAGGCACGGTCATCAGCTTCACCACGCTGAACGGGTTCCGTATCGAGTCGCACCGGACGCCCGGAGAGCGGAGCGGCAGCGACATGGTCTATCACTTCGTTGTCCGCAGCCCGGCTGGCGAGGCGAAGGCGTGCGCGGTGCGACTCCCGGCCTACGTTGTTGAACTGGTGAAGGCGCAGGCGGGATGCGAGCAGATGCCCGGCGGGGACGCCTTCTGGCAGGGGTTTTGCGAGGAGGCGCTGGCCAACTACGTGTGGCAGAACGCCCAGGCGCCGGTGGAGACGCTGCTGGTTGAGGAGTTTACCACCGGTCTGCGACGTTGGACGGACTCCGTCCTGGCATCAAGGCGATAGGAGGCTTCCGTGCACGCCGATAGCCGACCCACGGAGAACCGGCCCGATCCCGACGAGGTCCTCGCCCGCGTCCGGCGGGAAGAGGACCGGCTTTCGCGCGGCCGCCTGAAGGTGTTTCTCGGCTTCGCGGCGGGAGTGGGCAAGACCTTCGAGATGCTAAGTGAAGCCCGCCGCCGCAAGGAGCGCGGGCAGGACGTGGTGGTCGGGTTCGTCGAGACGCATGGGCGACGAGCGACCGAGGAGCAAGTGGGAGACCTGGAGGTCATCCCGCGCAGGAAGATCGAGTACCGAAGCGCGACATTCGAGGAGATGGACACAGATGCCGTCCTGGCGCGCCGCCCGCGCGTGTGCCTTGTGGACGAATTGGCCCATACGAATGTCCCCGGCTCCGAGCGGGAGAAACGCTGGCAAGACGTGGAGGCGCTGCTGAAGGCGGGCATTAGCGTGCTCACCACCATGAACGTCCAGCATCTGGAGAGCCTCAACGACACGGTCCACGACATCACCGGCGTGTGGGTTCGGGAGACGTTGCCCGACCAGGTGCTGCGTGAGGCAGACGAGATCATGCTCGTGGATATCACCCCGGAGGCGCTCATGAACCGCCTCCGGCGGGGCGACATCTACAAGGCGGACAAGGTCACCCAGGCCCTCCACAACTTCTTCCGCGAGGGCAATCTCTCCGCACTGCGCGAGATCGCCATGCGCGAAGCCGCCCACAATGTGGACGAGCATGTGGCCGAATACCGGCGGGACAAGCACATTGATGGGGCCTGGGCAACGCAGGAGCGCATCATGGTATGCATCAGCCCCACGCAGTCTTCGCTCCGCCTCGTTCGGAGGGGGTGGCGCATGGCGCAGCGCCTCAAAGGCGAGGTTGTGGCGGTCTACGTGGAAGATGGGCCCGCCGACGATCGGCAACGGCAGGTTCTGAAGGACGATTTCGCGCTCGCCGACCGCCTGGACGTGCCCATCGTGACGCTCCACGGCGACGTGGCCGCGGAGCTTGTGCGCTACGCCCGACAGCACAACATGACCCAGGTGGTAATCGGCCACTCCAGCCGTTCGCGACTTCAGGAATTGATGCACGGCTCCGTTGTGAACACCCTCACCCGCGAGTTGCGGGCCATCGACATCCTCATCGTCGCCGCTCCCCCCGACGACCAGTAACCGTTCCGGCCCGCCGACGGAACAACGGCCCCAGTGGGGGCAGAAATCGCCACACAGAAACCCTCTAGCGTGTAACCTAATGAGCTGGGCCGCGGTATGATAGGCATGGGTTCGCATTCCAGCTAATGAGCGTTAGCAGCGAGATGGGTTTACCCCCCCCCCAATGCGCTCGTTCTGGAACCCTCTCTTTGCGTGACCGTTGTTTGTTCGGAGGAATGCGCTGTGGTTCGACTGCTTAGCGTCCGCCGCCTTCTGGCGCCCCTTGTCCGGCTATTCCCTATACTCATGCTCCTTCTGGCCGCGGGCTCGCCGCCCGCACGGGCGGCCGTCATCTATGTCTGGTCGCATGCAACCGGCGCGGCGGACGGCGCCTCATGGGGCAGCGCCTTCACCACAGTGCGGGAGGGCCTGAATGCCGCTCAGCCCGGCGACGAGATCTGGGTGGCCGCGGATGCCTACCGGGAACAGGTCTCGCTGAAGGACCGCGTCGCCTTGTACGGCGGGTTCGCCGGCACGGAGACCGCCCGCGACCAACGTTCGTGGAACCAGCACAGCACAACCATCCTGGACCCGACGAACGACCGAGTCCTCGTAACGGCGCCGGCGGGCGTCGGGCGGCAGGCCGTGATGGATGGCTTCACGCTGATGTCTGGCGAGCCGGCGCTCCTCTGCGACGGCGGCTCTCCAACCGTGCGCCACTGCACCTTCCACAACAACTTCGCTTACTCGGGCAGCACGAACGACGACAAAGGCGGAGCTTTGGCATGCCGGAACGGCGCCGCGCCGCGCATCTCCAACTGCCTCTTCGCGATCAACACCGCCACCCTGGGCGGGGCGCTCTATTGCGCCTCGTCCTCGCCGGAGTTGGTCAACAACACCTTCGTCCAGTGTACCGACCATAGCGCCTCGGGGGGACCGTCCGGCGGGGCCATCTATATCACCGGCGCGGTCGCCGCTCCGGTCTTTGTGAACAACATCGTCACTCATTGCGGCCTCGTGGCGATGGACGCGGCAGCCCCGGGGCAGGCTACGTTCCGCAACAACCTCTTCTACTCCAATTCCACATCTACGAGCGGAGGCCCCGCATCGACGTTTCTGAACCTGCCGGATCCCACTGGCGCGAACGGCAACATCAGCGGAGATCCCAAGTTCGCCAGTTACGGCCACGCCAATTACCACATCCAGGCGGATTCCCCGGCGCGCAATGCAGGCGACAACGCCGCCGTCATGCCGGAGGAATCGGATATCGACGGCCAGTCCCGCATCCAGGGCGACACGGTCGACATCGGCATGGACGAATCCGACGGCACGACCTACGACGATCCGGCGTTGATCATTCACGTTCGCCCGGATGGGAACGATGCCCTGGACGGGCGGACCTGGGCCACAGCGCAGAAGACGCCCTCGTTGGCGGCCGCCGGGCTTTACCTCGGTGATGAGCTATGGGTTGCGGCAGGCGTCTACACATCCGGCGGCCTGCATCTGCCCTCCGGCGTTGGCCTCTACGGAGGCTTCGCCGGAAACGAGGAGACCCGCGACAGCCGCGACCCCGTTAAGAACGGCGTCACAATCGCCGCGCCAATCTCCGCAAGCGGAGGCCCCCAGGCATCGCCGACGGTTGTCGATGGGCTCACAGTGGACTGCAGCCGGTCTTCCCAGTACGGGTTGCAGATACTCGGCGGATGGTCGAACGTCCGCCGCAACACTTTCCGGGACCTCACCAACACATCTCGAGGCGCGCTCCAGATCGCCGGCAGCGCCTCCGTGGTGCAGGGAAACACATTCCTCCGCAACAGGTCGTCGAACGGCGGAGCCGTATACGTTGCCTCCAGCCTTGATGGCGGCCAAACCGGTTACGGCGTGTTGGCTCTCACGCTGGTGGACAACGTCTTCGACGGCAACTCCGCCTCTGACGGCGGCGCGGTGTACCTGAACGGCGCCAACGCCACCGTGGCCAACAACGTCTTCCTCCGCAACACGGGGACGCGCGGCGGCGCCTTGTTCTCCAGCAGCGGCGCACTCAAGCTCACCAACAACACAATCGTCGCATCGGGGTTCCCCGGCGCCGGCGGATCCAGCGGCGCTGTGGCCCTGCTGGGTTCGACCGCGGCCACCATTGTGAATAACGTCTTCGCCTACAACTCCATCGTCTTCGGCGTGAACGGCGCGGCCCCAGTAATCGCCCACAATGGCTTTTACCGCAACGCCACGTACCTGTATAACAGCGCGGCTGTACCGCCGAGCACTGACGGCAATCTTTCGGCGGACCCGCGGTTTGCGGACATACCGCACGGCGACTTCCACATCCAACCGGATTCCCCGCTCCGGGACGCGGGAGATGATGCCGTCGTTAGCGCCGGCGATGTCGATGTCGACGGCCAGCCGCGCATCCAGGGTGGTCACGTCGACATTGGCGCCGACGAGTGCGACGGCTCCATCCGGCCCGCCGGACCACAGTCGATCATCCGGGTAAGCCCGACCGGAGACGACGCCAACGACGGGTCCGACTGGACCAAGGCGAAGAAGACCGTTCAAGCGGCGCTCACCGCCGCGGGAGCGGATGGCAGCGAGGTGTGGGTGGCGGCCGGCACGTATTCGGAGCTTGTTAGCGTGCCCGCCTTTGTCTCCCTGTACGGCGGATTCGCGGGGACCGAGGTGGAGCGCAACCAACGCGATCCGCGCGCCAACGTCTCCACGCTGGACGGCGCTCTCTCTGGCCCCATCGTAACGCTGCGAAATCCGGCGGCGCTTGGCGTGGACGGTTTCACCTTAACGAGGGGGCGCCCGCAATCCGGCGGCGCCTCCGCCGTTCTGTGTTCCGGCGCGATGGCGGCCATCGCCAACAACGTCATCACCGACTGCGTTGCGCCGGCCATTCTGCTGAATTCCGGCGCAAGCCCTGCTATCCGCGGCAACTCGCTGCGCGCGGTCGCGGCGCCCGCATCCGGTTCATCCAGCGCCATCTACGCGGTGGCGGGAACGGCCCCGCTCATATCTGAGAACATCGTGTCTGGCAGCGCCGTCACTTGCATCCAGATGCTGGGCGGCGGACTGATTGCCACCAATACGTTGGCCATGAGCACATCGTCGGCGGCGGCCATCATCCTCGGAAGCGCCTCCACGTCGCCGGTGGTCAACAACATCATCGCCATGGGGAACGGCTATGGCGTTGCCGGCGGGGCGAACGCGCCGGGGCTCGTGCGCCGTAACTGCATTTACGGCAACCGGATGGGCGCTTATTCCGGCTTCTCATATGCGGCGGGAACGGATACGAACCTGATCGCGAACCCGCGCTTCGCCAATGTGCCAGCCGGCAACTTCCACATCCAGCCGGATTCGCCTTGCGTCAACGCGGGTGAAGACGCCAGCGTGATCCCTGGCGACACGGACATGGACGGCCAGCCCCGCATCCAGGGCGCCCATGTGGATATCGGCGCCGATGAGTCTGATGGCGCCAACTGGCCCGGCTTCGTGGTCTACGTGAGGACCGACGGCGACAACGCGAACGACGGACGGACGTGGGCGGCAGCGAAGCAGACGGTGCAGGCCGCGATCGACGCGGCCTTCGCGGCCGGCGGCGGCGAAGTCTGGACGGCGGGCGGATCTTATGTGGAGCAGATCACCCTCAAGTCCGGCGTCGAGCTGTACGGCGGATTCGCGGGAACTGAGACGTTGCGCGCTCAACGCGATACCGCCAAGAACGCATCCATCTTGGAAGGCGACCACAAATCGCCCGTCGTAAAGGCGACAACGGGCATCGGCGCCGACGCGGTGCTGGACGGGTTCACGATCCAGAACGGCGGCTCGCAGTATCTACCGACGGCGAAGGGCGCCGGGCTCAATATCACCAGCGCTTCCCCCATCATCCGGAACAACGTCATCACCGGAAACGCTGCATCGGTAGGCGGCGGCATCTACGTGGCCAGCGGCGCGCCGCTGATCGAGGGCAACACGTTCTCAGGCAACCTGGCGGGGCAGGGCGCGGCCATCTACCTGGCTGCCAGCGGCAACGCCGTCATCCGGAACAACACGATGACGGGCAACACCGCCAGGGGCAGTTCCGCTTCGGGCGCCGGGATCTACAGCCTGTCCGCATCGCCGGTCATCTCGGGGAATACGCTCCGCGACAACCACGCAACGAACCCCTCCACAGTGTCCGGATCCGGAGTGAATGGCGGCGGCATTTTCGTCAACAAAGGCACGGTTGAGATCACGCGCAACGTCATCTCCGGCAATGAGGCGACCACCGGCGGCGGCGGCCTCTATGTGGCGGGGGCAACCGGCACGATCTTCGCGAACGCCATAAGTGGCAACTTCGCCTCAACGGGCGGCGGGTTGATGCTCAACGCCGCCGCGCCGCAGGTCGCCAACAACATCATCTCCGGCAACGGCGCCGCTTCGGGCGGCGGCCTCTACCTGATGGTGGCATCTCCGGCGCTGGTGAACAACACTGTTGCCGGAAACTCCGCTCCAGATGGCGGCGCGCTATACCTGGCCGCCAGCTCAAACCCCGCGATTGCCAACAACATCCTCGCCTGGAATACATCCGGCGTGTTCGGCGTATCCGGCGCGGCGCCGACGTTCCGATCGAACATCCTGTACGGCAACGCGGCCTATTCCGTGCGAAACGTTCCGGACCCCACCGGCGCGAACGGCAATCTCGCGGTGGACCCGCGCCTCGCGGCGCCCGCCTTCGGCGCCGTCCACATCCAGCCCGACTCCCCGGCGCGCGATGCCGGCGATGCGAGCGCCGCGCTGGGCGACGTCGACGTCGACGGGCAGGCGCGCATCCAGGGCGGCGGCGTGGACATCGGCGCGGACGAGTCCGACGGTACGGTGTGGACCGCCGCGCCGCCCGTTGTTCGCGTGAGCCCGGCGGGCAGCGACGCCAATGACGGCTCTGATTGGAGCCACGCGAAGCTAACCGTGAAGGCAGCGCTCAGCGCCGCGGCCTCCCAGGGCGGCGGCGAGGTATGGGCGGCCGCGGGGATCTACTCCGAACAGGTGACGGTTGCGCCGTTTGTTCACCTCTACGGCGGATTCTCCGGACGAGAGACCGTCCTCAAACAGCGGGACTTCCGCCGCCGCGCCAGCGTGCTTGACGGCGGGGGCGTGGGGCCGGTGGTAACGCTGCAGAGCGGCGCGTATGGAACGGTATCCGGGTGGACGGTTCGCAACGGCCAGGTGGCGTTGCAGACCGCGCCATACTCCGGCGGCGGCATCCACGTGGCGTATTCCGGCGCCCTGGTGGCGGACAACATCATCGTCGGGAACTCGGCGCCGAGCGGAGGCGGCGTTGGCGTGGACCACGGGTGCCCAACCATCACGCGCAACCAGTTCATAGCCAACGGGACGCCCGATAGTACGCTCGGCGGCGCCGTGTCCCTGGGCACGGGCACGACGGCGCGCCTGGTGGACAACACGTTCATCGGCAACGCGGGGACATACGGCGCAGCCATCTTCACCTACGCGAACGGCTCGGTGATCGCCAACAACACCATCAGCCGGAACCCGTCTCTGTCGACCGGTACAGCGGTGTATGTGATACGCGACCAGCGGAACCCCGCGGCAACCGTGGCGGTGACATTCGCGAACAACATCGTGGAAGGCAGTTACGCCGGGCTATCCGTCTCCGATGGTTCAGGCACGGGCGTCATCGCGCGCAACAACTGCATGTGGGCCAACAAGACCAACTACGCCGGAATCACAGACCCCACCGGACAGAGCGGCAACTTCACCGCTAACCCCTTGCTCGCCGACCCCGACTCGGGCAACCTGCATATCCAGCCGCTATCTCCCTGCGTGGGCGCGGGCGATGCCGGCGTGATCTCCGCGGGAGATCAGGACATCGACGGGCAGGCTCGCATCCAGGGCGCCGGCGTTGATATCGGCGCGGACGAGAGCGACCTAACGCTCTGGAAGAACGAATTGCGGGTGCTTCGCGTTTCCCTGACAGGCGACGACGCCAACGACGGCGCCTCGTGGGCGAAGGCGAAGCGCACTATCCAGGCGGCTGTGGAAGCGTTTGGGCCGGAGGGCGGAGAGGCGTGGATCGCCGCGGGCGTGTACAACGAACGCGTGACGCTGCGCCCCTACGTTCGCTTGCTGGGCGGATTCCAGGGCATTGAGGGACTGGCGAGCCAGCGTAACTGGGCGGCGTTCCCAACCGTGCTGAACGGCGCCCAATCCGGCTCCGTCATCACCGCGGGGCGGGGCGCGCTCGCCGCGGCCGTGGACGGGTTCACGATCCGCAACGGCAAGGCCGCGTCCGTCGGCGGCGGCATCCTCGTTCAGGCGGATGGCGTTACGATTGCGCACAACGTGATCGCCGCCAACGCCGCGCAGAACGGCGCCGGCCTCGCAGCCGTCAAGGCTTCCGTCGTCGTGGAGGACAACGCGTTCTGGGGCAACGCGGCGGACGCCAACGGCGGCGCGATTTTCCTCAATGGCGCCACGGCGACCATCACCAACAACACCATCGCCAGCAACAGCGCTACCGCGGGCGGCGGCGCCTACGGGACGGGCGGCAAGGCCGTCGTAACGAACAACATCATCGCCTTCAACTCCTCCGGCCTTGCGAACGACGCATCCGTAGGCGCGCCATTCACGGCGGCGAACCTGAAGTGCAACGACGTTTTCGGCTACGGCGTGGACTACGCCAACGTAACGGATCAATCCGGCATCAACGGCAACCTCCATGTCGACCCGCAATTCTCCAACGCCGCCGGCAACTTCAGGTTGAAGCCCACATCGCTCCTCATCGACGCGGGCGACGATTACGCCGTGGCGGCGGGATCACTGGACCTCGCCGGCGGCCCGCGCATCCGCAGCGGCCATGTCGATATGGGCGCCTGTGAATCGGACGGCCCGCTGACGCCGTCGGGCCCATCACTCATTCGCGTTCGGGCCGATGGCAGCGACGCCAATGATGGCTCTTCGTGGCAGAGCGCAATGAAGAGCGTGCAAGCCGCCGTGAACGCGGTCCGCGTTCCCGGCGAGATCTGGGTAGCGGCCGGCACGTACGTGGGCCGCACCATCATGCGCCCGGGAATCGCGCTCTACGGCGGATTCGCCGGCGCGGAGACTGTCCGCGGCCAGCGCAACCCGAAGGCCAGCGTCTCCGTTCTCGACGGCGATGCGAAGGGTTCCGTGGTGGTGATCCCGATAGGATCGGACTCCGCTACCGTGGTGGACGGCTTCACGATTCGCAATGGCGCCACGCCTGGCAACTACTCCGTTTCGGGGAGCGCCATCCTGAGCGTGGGCGGATCGCCGCTCATCCGCGGCAACGTGATCACCGGCAATACGGTGACGAACGGAGGAGCCGTTTTCACGGACGGCGGAGCGCCGGCGATTACAGACAACGTGATCTCCGCGAATTCCGGCAGCGGCGTCGAAACCAACAACGCCTCCCCCGTCATTGAACGAAACGTCATCACGTCCAACGGAATCGGCATTCGTGTCTCGCGGGGTGCGGCGGCCGTCCGCGATAACATCATCGCCAATCACACCGGCGCGGGCGTCTCCATCTACCTCGCCGCCGTAACCCTGGATCGCAACCGCATCTCGCGGAACACGGCCTCTCTCGACGGCGCCGGCGTTTCCGCGACGAACGCAACGCTGATCGCTCGCGATAACGCGATCTCCTCGAATCGCTTCGTCCCCAACGGATACCTGGAGGCGACCCGCGCCGCCGCCGGCGTCTATCTCGCTCAGTCCAACGCCACGCTCATCAACAACACGATCGCCGGCAACGGAGGACTGGGCGGCGCCATCGAGTGCTTGCAGTCTACGCTGTCGGCCGTCAACAACATCATCGCCTTCAACGGCCGCGGCATCGTGCGACCGGATGGCGACACGAGCGCCCTAACGCTCAGCCACAATGACGTGTATGGCAACCTCAGCGGCGATTACGCCAACGTACCGGACGCCACCGGCGCGAACGGCAACATCCAGGTGGACCCGCGATTCGCGGACATCGCCCACGGTGACACCCACATCCTGCCGGAATCGCCGGCGCGCGACGCCGGCGACGCGGCGGCAGACGCCGGGCCGACCGACATCGACGGTCAGCCCCGCATACAGGGCGGCCAGATGGACATCGGCGCGGATGAAAGCGATGGCCAGCCGCGCGTGACGGCGGCGCCCATCATACGCGTGAGTCCAACCGGAAACGATGCGAATGACGGCTCCGACTGGGGCCATGCGATGAAGACCATCCAGGCCGGCATCAGTTCACTCCCATCCGGCGGAGACGTCTGGGTGGCGGGCGGTTCGTACAACGAGCGGCTGAAACTGGCCCCGTTCACCCATCTCTACGGCGGGTTCGCCGGAACCGAGACGGCGCGGGAACAGCGCGATTTCCGCGCGAACCGCACGGTTGTGGACGGCTCCAGCGACACGCTGCCGATCACCACGCCGGTCATCGACGTGCCCGAAGGTTCGCTCTACACCACCGTCGATGGATTCACCGCGTGCCTGGGCGGCAACGGCATCGTGGTGGAAGGCTCGGCCTCCGCCGTCATCGCCAACAACGTCGCCGCGAACAACTACGGCGGCGGCATCGCCGCAATCGACGTCGCCTCAGTGGATATCCTCAACAACGTGATCTCCGGCAACAGCATGACGCTGGCCGGGATACCCACTTCGATTTCCGTCCTCGGCTGCTCGCTGTTTGTGTCGGGCTCCCGGGTGACCGTGGCGAACAACGTGGTTGTGGGCAACATCGCCTCGCCGGCGGTTCAGGTGTACGGCGATCAGGCCACTTTCGTCAACAACACAATCGCCGCCAACTTCGGCAGTGCGCTCGCGCTCCCGCCAAGCAACGTCGCCGTCGCCAACAACATCATCGCCTTCAACGGTTCCGGCGTCTACCAGGACACTTACCATACGAGCGGCCTACCCGACGTGTGGTCGCACAACGACGTATACGGCAACCCAGGCGGGGATTTCGTGAACGTGGAGGGGCCGGCCGGCGCGGCTGGGAACCTGAACGCCGACCCGCGCTTCGCGGACCTGTCAACAGGCGATGCGCGCCTGATGCCGGACTCCCCATGCCGTGACGCCGGCGACACCGGTCGCGCCGTGAGCGCATTGGACCTAGGCGGCGCGCCCCGGGTGCAGGGAACCGCTGTTGACATCGGCGCTTTCGAGAGCGACGGGCAGCCCGTCTCCACAACGCGCCGCATCGTGCGCGTGAAGCCGGACGGCGCCGACGCCGGCGACGGCGCCACATGGGATACTGCCATGCGCACGATCCAGGCGGCGGCGCAAACCGGAGCGGAGGTCTGGGTGGCGGCCGGCACGTATCGGGAACACGTGAAGCTCGGCCCGTCTGCGGCTCTCTACGGCGGCTTCGCCGGATCTGAGGCGCAGCGAGATCAGCGCCGGCCCGGACATAACGAATCGATCATCGACGGCGCCCTGACGGGCACCTCGGTCACTATCCGATCCGGCGGGTGCAGGGTTGTGGTGGATGGCTTCACCATCCGGAACGGCGTTGAGGGGGGGACGTGGGTGGCCGGCGGCGGTATCCTCGTGGACTCGTCCACGGCCACCATTGCGAACAACCTCGTCACCGACAACGGCAACTTCCAGATGGCGTGCGGCATCCAGGTGCGCGGCGGCGTGGTGGACATCCTGGGCAACACCGTCCAGAACACCGTCGCTCAGCACGGCCCCGGCATCAGCCTGTCCTCCGCAACCGCCAACATAGCGGGCAACCTGATTCGTTGGAACGGCGACGGCGGCATCCAGACGAATGGAGGGACCGTGTCTGTTACGGATAATGTCATCCGTGAGAACGGCGGCATGGGCAAGGCCATCACGATGTACAGCAGCGGTTCCGTCCTCCGCAACATCATCGTGGACAATGATGGTCGATACGCCGGCGGTATCGAGTCAACCGGCGAGGACGTCATCATCGCCGACAACCTCGTGGCGTGGAACGACACGGATGATCGCCCTGCCGGCATTATCGTTGGCGGCAAGAACTCCGTGGTGGCCAACAACACGATCGTCGCCAATACGTGCTCGAACAGCGCCATCGCCCTCGCCGCCAGCGATGGAGTGCTGGTGGTGAACAACATCATCTCGGGCAATACCACGTATTCCACATACCCCGCCATCAGCGCTCCCGCGTCGTCATTCCGGAACAACCTCGTCTTCGGTAATACCCTGGACTTCTCGGGAACCGATCTCGTTGGAGCGAACGGCAACGTCCGGCAGGATCCGCTATTCGCTAACGCGGATCTCGGCGACTTCCGTCTGCGAGAGGGCTCGCCCGCCATTGATAGCGGCGACGATAGCGCGCTGCCGCTTCTGGGCGCCACGGACCTGTATGGGCAACCGCGCATGCAGGGCAGCCATGTAGATATGGGCGCCCTGGAGTCCAACGGCCTACCGCCCGACACCATCCCGGCGATGCGAATATACGTGGCTCCCGGCGGCGATGATGGTGCGGACGGCAGCTCGTGGGGCGCCGCCAAGCGGACCATCCAATCCGCCATCAGCGCCGTCCGTTCACCTGGTGGCGCTGAGGTGTGGGTTGCCGCCGGCTCCTACGCGGGCAACGTCACCCTGTACGGCAACGTCAGCCTGTATGGCGGGTTCCGGGGTGACGAGACGGAGCTCGCCCAGCGCGACGTGCGCCACTACCAGAGCGTAATCATCAGCAGCAGCGGCGATGCGGTCTACCGGAACGGAGGCGTGGGCCTATCGGTCATCGATGGGTTCCGGATCCAGCACGCCGAGTACGGCATCTACGCGTACCGGGCGAAGGTTACCGTCTCGAACAACACGATCGTCGGCCCGAACGCGGCCAACAGCGTCGGCGCCGGAAGCGGTGTTCTGTTGTACGACACATCCGGCGCGGTAACGGGCAACGAAGTGTTCGCCAGCGGCGGCGATGGCATCTCATCCGTCTCCGCCGACGGCCTGGGAACAGGCTTCCCGGCGACGATCCGCGGCAACTCCGTTCACGACAATCTCGGCCGGGGCATTACGTGCAGCACGGCATTCACCATCGCCGGAAACACGGTGCGCGCCAACGGCCGCAGTGGGATCTACGTAAACGGCACGGGGCTGGTGGCCGGCAACTCCATCACGGCGCAGAAGAAGCCGTCGTACTACGAGGCCTCCGGGATCAACGTCGCCGGAGGGGACGTAACGCTTGCCAACAACCTCGTGGCCGGGTGCACCGGCAGCGGTTCCGGAGTGGCGCTCAGTCTCACCGGGAACGTGCGGGCCGTCAACAACACCATCGTCAACAATGCCTCTGATACGCCCGGGCAAGGCGTCATCTCCGGTTCCTCCGGCTCCTTCGCGTTCACGAACAACATCGTGACCTTCAACTCCGGCGGCTTCCAGGCGGGCTCGGAGCAGGCCGCCTTTTCCTTCCAGAGCAACGATTCATGGGCTAACGGGACCTCGGCCTATGTCGGCATAACGGATCCAGTCGGGGGAAACGGCAACATCTCCGCCGATCCGCTCTTCGCGGACGCGGGCGCGGGCGATTTCCGCCTCTCGACCGGCAGTCCGTGCATTGATGCGGGCCGCGTGGTCAGCATCCTGGATGGCCTGGACGACATCACGGGCGCCCCGCGCATCCAGGGCGCCACGGTGGACATGGGCGCCTACGAGTTCGGTACTGCTCGCCCGTATTCGCTGGCGGATGTGGCGGCGGCGTTGCGGTCAGCGGCCGGGCTTGACATAACGTCGGCGGATGACATGGCTCGCCTCGACCTCGACCGATCCGGGTCGATCACCGCGGCGGACGCATGCCTCGTCCTTCGGAAAGCCACCCCGTAGCCCAGGCCCAACGTCAGGCTCGCACTCCACGCGGCGGAGGATGCCGGAACAAGGCGTCCTCCGCCGCGTCTTTTCATCTCAGAATCCCCGCGGAGGGGGCCGCCCGCGGGGCCGATCGGTTCGAGCATTGGGCGCCGGGGCCCGTCATGCGCAGTGGGGGCGCATCCCGGCGGATGCGCCCCCACTGCGGAATCTGAAACAGCCGCCCATGTTACGTCCTCGTCTTGACGGCCTTCATGTATTTGGCGGGATCCTTATCGAACTTGGTCTTGCAGCCGGGGCAGCAGAAGAGATATGTCTTGCCCTGGTAGATACTCCGCGGCGTGTCATTCGTGATCTTGGCGATCGTCTCGCCGGTGACCGGGCACTTGGCGGCCGGCTTGGCGTTGGACGGCGCCGGCGCGACGGAGCAGGCGTAAGCCGCAGATTTCTTGCGGGCAGCGCGAAGCTCGTTCAGGAAGTTGGCCGGAGGCGCATAGCCAACCAGGCGATGGACCTCCTCGCCCTGGCGGTTCAGGAAGAGGATGGTGGGGTAGCCCTTCACTTCATACTTCTTCGCGAACTCCTTGCCGCCTGCGTCCTTCTCCGGGTTCAGCTTCACGGCAATGAAGTCCCTCTTCACCGCATCGGCCACGCCCTGCTCGGAATAGGCGCCTGAATCCAGCTTACGGCACCAGTAACACCAGTCTGTGTACACGTCCACCATGACCAGCTTGCCGGACTCACCGGCTTCGGCGATGGAGGCATTCAGGTCCGAAGAGAACCGGACTTTCGTCGGGATTGGGGGCGCAGTGGGATGCTTCTCGGCGGCCCTGGGGGCAGCAGCGAAGATCATGGCGCTCAGGAAGGCGGCGACAACGGCCGGGCCCTTCCGCGGCAGCTTTGTCATGGGTGTCTCCTTGTCCAACTGGTCCGTGGCCCTGGCGATGCAGGCCGCGGCGATTGCTCGTACACCCATCATGGCAGGCTGGCGGCGCCTGAGGGAAGGCTCAGACGGCGCTACGCCGCGATGGGAGCCTCGAGGCCAACGTCGGGCTCCCCACGCGGCGTATGCCATCCATCTGGTGACGCCGCCGCGCATTGCGTTACGACGTCTCTCTCCGGAGCGTGGGGTCGAGTTGATCTCCTCGGCCCCACGCTCCGGAGAGCGATTCGATCGTCACAGGTTGAAGAGGCCGCGGTCGATGCGAACGGCATCCAGAATCGTGATCTTCTGGTCGCCGTCGCGGTCCAACCGGGCCAGGTCGGCAGGCGTGACGGCTGTCAGGCCGGCGGCGATCTGAAGCGCGCGTTGAACATCCGCCACAGATGGGACAGGCGTTGCAACGGCAACGTTGGCGGCCTGAACCTCCCAGATGCCCAAGTAGTCTCCCTTGTGCCCGGTCAGCGTGAGGCGGACGAAACGGGCAGATTGGGCCGCGAATGAGATGGCATCTACCTGGCGCCTCCCGTCGGGGAGATCGGCCGGGTAGCCGCCGGTGGCGTTGGCGGTTTGGTAGACGCTGGTGTAGTTGGCGCCGTCCGTGGAAAGGTCGATGGAGTATTGGCCGCTGACATCCACGTTGTGGTTGGCCGCGACGTCGGTGTACCAGCTCACCACGGCCTGGTTGACCGTTTTGACCGACCCGAGGTCGGTGGTGATGTGCACCGGGTTATCCGCGTTCACCACGGGGGCGGGCGAAGCGTCGCCGATGAGGTCCGACTCCCAGTGCGTTGTGAAGTTGCTGTCTCCAGCGAGGGCCGGCGGATTGGCGGCAGTCGTCAGATCGGGTCGGTCTGACGAGGCCGACGTCACGAGGTTCGGCGAGCTGTCTCCAAGCACCAGGGTTGGCCCGGCTGTTCCGGCGCCAGGGATGATGGTATACGCGGCGGAAACCGGGATAACCGTATTTCCCGCTCCGGGCTTGTGAGCGCTTATCCGGTAGGATCCAGCGCGCGGAAGCTGAAGCCGGTATACGCCGCCTTCATCCGTCAGAGCGTACGAATTCCCATCCGGATGCACACCCACGTAAGCTCCAGCCACCGGATTTCCGGCTTTGTCCACCACCTTCCCCTGAATGGTTACCGGCAAGCTCTCGACTTTCAGTTCGTAGATGTCGAAGTGGGTGCCGAAACCGAGGTACTTGTCCAGGTAGATCTCCAGGTAGCGGCCGGAGACCGGCTGCAGCGCTGGCGAACCGACGATATCCGTGTAGGCCACGAAGGTCGGCGTGGCGTGGAACCGGTTGCCGATGCTCTGGCCGGAATCGTACAGAAGCGAGCCATAGACGGCGGCCTGGGTGTAGGTGAAGTCGTCGGGGTTCGTGGGAGGCGGGGTGTCGCTGACGCGCAACTGGTAGTGGTCTGGCCGGGAGTCGGTGGCCAGCAGGATGATCTGATCGATGAACTTGTAGTTGATCGTCTGTCCGAGGTCGAGGACCACGAACTGCGGATGGTCATACCCGCGTGGGTTGGTTCCGGCTGGCGTTGTGGCGTCCGAGGCCCATCTCGGGTTGATGCCATCCACCAGGTTCTCCGGGGCGTACGTGGGGTCCAGGATGCTGGAGAAGGCGACCACGGGTTTGCCGAGCGCGATATCCACGGTAGCGGGCTGGTCGTACACGATCTCGGTGAGGCTGGTAGCCGGTTGCAGCGGCACGTTCTTGCTGGCCAGGACGTGGTCAACAACGGTTCCGCTGTCCGGATACGCTTGCACAACGTAGCTCGTGCCAGGCTGCGGCTCGAACGAGAGCGACCAGTTTCCGAGCGCATCCGTGTTGGTGGAGGTGATCGGGAGATTCAGTCCGTTGGTGGCGGATTCGCGAACCCCCACCATGTAGTTGCCAAGCGGCGTCACATTGCCGGCGCTGTCCGGGGAGGTGTGCAGAGTGCCGCGGAACACCGGCAACTGGATGCGGTGAACGGATACGTCGTCCCAGTACACGTGGTTACCGGCGGGAAGCAGCGTACCGTACAGGCGGATCTGGAGGAAATGGTTGTCGGCTTCGGCGGGCACGGTGTAGTCATAACTGATCTTCGTCCAGTCGAACGTGCCGCTCAGGGCCAGTTGCAGACCGGCGTTCACGAAGTCGAGGCTGGAGGGGTCGTCAGAGGCGAGGTCCGGGCGGATGCGGAGGATCGCCCTACCGCCAAGCGTGGAGCCGGAATCCTGCGTCTTCTTCACCCACGCCGTGATGCGATAGGTGCCTCCGGCCACTTCCGGGATGGTGGGCCCGGCGCCCCGATTGTCGGTATTCACGGCGCCTGGCGTGGACCCTTCGGGTTCCCATGCGAGGTTGGCGCTGCTGGAAGCATCGTATGGCCCCACAATCTCCACCGCTCTGGAACCGGAATGAGCGTTGGACGAGATGTACCGCCATCCCGGCGCGTACAACTCGGCGTTGGGATCTACCGTGAGAGAGCCAAGATAGTCGCGCCGGTACCAGCCGAGCGGCTTTAGTGCGGGCGCGGCGGGGTCCGGCGTTTCGAAACCGCCGTTGGTCACCAGTTCCGGCGCCACAAGGGCCAGGTTCTGCACGGTGGTCGCGTCGGCCGTGAGAGTCACCGAATAGGTTGCCGTCGTGTACGCCACGGCGGAGGCGGCAATGGTGTAGGTCCCCGGGTCCAGATATAGCTGGTAGGCTCCGGTGGTGTTGGTGGGGGGGAGGACCAGCGGCGTGCCGCCGCCAGTCGGGGTAACGGTGATGTTGGCGCGCGGAATGGGGCCGGTTGTAGCGGCATCGATCGCGAAGCCCTTCAGCACGGCTTTGCCCGGAGGCTTCGGAAGCTCCTCCTCCGTGGCGTCGGCGCCAATGGTTGCCGTGATGCTATCCGCGAACCCATTCGCGGCCACGTAAATCCAGTCTGCCTGCGGATCGCTGGGCGGGGAGCCGCCGCCGCCGGATCCCGTGAGACCCACCTTTCCGGCGCCAAACCAGAGCGCAGCATCGGCCGGCGCCGCCTCATACTGGAAGCCGCGCGGTTCAAGGCCGCCGCTTGAGAAGGCCTTGCCCTGAATGTCGGTGCTCGCCCCGGAACCGGTCACCTTGAGGACGGCGAAGTTCCATGCGGCGCCGGCCTGCGTGTAGTTGTAGAACGTGCCGATGGGCGCATAGTCGGGCGGCGCGCCAGGCGTGGATGTTCGGACGATGAGTCCGGCCTGGGTGACCGTTGTGCCGCTGACGCCCGTCAAGTCGTTCAGCACGAGCGCGTAGCCATGGTTGTCCGCGCCGGCGCGGGCCGCAATGGCCACGCCGCCCGCCCCCGACGGCCGGATCTTGGCGTAGATCGTCTGCTCCAGCAGATCGGGGCTTCCCGCTGCATAGGCGAACGGCTTGCCAGAGGCGGAACCGGGAGATACCTCCAGCACGGACTCGCTTCCGGGCGCGGGCTGGACCGTTGCGGCAACGGCAAGCGTATCTGGGTTGGACGGAACGGCCGTCCAGCCCTGAACGCCGGCATCAAACGTGAAAGCCTGGAGATTGGCGGAATCGGGTATATCGCGCGCGCCGGTTTCAGCCGGGTTGCTGTAGTAGACGTAGTAGTTGGCATCTGTGGAGACGCTAGGGGCGTTCGGGGTATAGAGGATCGGCGCGTGGTTGCTCAGGTCGAGCGGAACGCCGATGAGTTGAAGCAAATCATCTTTCACGTTGCCGTCGGCGATGCCGAGGCTGATGTCGTAGGATGGCTCGTCATTGGCGACGATAGTGGCCACGCTTCCGTAGTTGAACCGGATGCGGCCATCCTGAAACAGGGTAACGGAGTAGTTCAGCCGAGCCGGTCGCGTTGAGTTATCGGTAAAGGCGTCAGACTTCCAGCGGATCGTCACCTGGCCGGCCGTGCCGGAATCCACGAACACGCCGGCGCCTGTAACGTATCCGCTGAGGTCTTGGTCGTAGCCCAGCGGCGCGATAAAGGTGTGACCCTGGAGAGCGTTCTTCAGATTCGCGGCGCCCTGCGGATCGCCATAGTGCGTGTCGGTGATGGTGGTGTCGAAGGAGATCCATCCGTTCGTGGAGATCAGCGCCTTGGTGTAGGAGCCGCCCAGGAACGGGAATGAGAACGGAAGCGTGAGGGCTCCCACGGCGTCGTCGCCGGCCAGGCCAGTTGCGGCGCCGGTTTCCGCGAAAGTGGAGCTGTCTGTTCCCTTGATGAACGGAAGCGGCTTGCCAGGCGCGATGGCGTCCTTGGCGGAGAAGAGCACCTTGGCGGAGCCGGCGCCCTGGTCCAGGAGGACCTGCTTCACATCCTTGACGCTGAGATCGGACCCGGGCTGGTAATAGATCTTAACGTCCTTCCGGCCGGCCTTGCTATCGAAGGGTCCGGCGGCGGGAACGAAGGAATAGGCCAATACATCGCCGGCCTTGATGTCGGCTCCGGCATTGTTGCTGATGGTGAGGGGGCGGCGGTAGCGGTAGTTGGCATCGGCCCACGGCGGGGTCAACGCTTGTGCGGCGATGGCGGCCGCGAAGCCGAAGGCGGCCGTTACCACGATCCGTCTCGGCGGCATCCAGTGTTTCACTCGAGTCTCCTTATTGATGCAGGCGGGTCGACGTCGCGAGACGTTACGTCCGATGGGCCACCGCGAGTTGACCTGGCGGACGAAACACTCGCCGGCGCGGCGACGAAATGGGCACGGCATCGCCGCGCGCGGCTCGGCCGTGCGTTGGGATAAGGAGGCTGCCCCGAAGGCAGTCTCCCGAATGACGGTCTTACAGCGCCTCCGAGCGAAGCCGGGGGCGACGGCGAATCAGCCAGGGCCAACGGGGGAGCCTGGATATGCGCGAAACGGATCGAAGCGCCCCGCGCTCCGGCGCGCTTCGATCCGCCGGAGCGAGCGACCTAGCTGCTAGTTGAATGGAGTCGTGGCGCTTCCGGTACTGGTGATCACGGTTCTGGTGGTTTTCTCCCAGGCGTCGTTGTACTCTTTGGTGGTCAGGTTGGCCACATGCCCATCCGCGAACAAGATGCTGAAGCTGCCCAGATTGTAGTCCAGCAGGTCATTCGAATTGCCGCTGCCGCCGCTGCGCGGGCTTCGCTTCAGGCGAGCGTGCCAATAATGGGCCGCATCCATCAGCACGTTGCACCCGGCGGGGTAGATAACCTGACCAATGCGTTTGCCCGCCTGCGCCCCCCAGAGGCCGAGTTCGGTCCGGTAGACGTAACTCGTGCCGCCCCACTTCGCCGCGCCGCGGGAGTATTGCCACACGGGGCGGGTCAAATCGGAGCCGGTGAACGGGATGGCGTAGGAGGTGGCGGTAGCATATCCGATCCCGCCGATGCCGGTGTCACCCGGGCACCGCCAGGCGCCTTCCGAGTTCACGTACGACCGCATCACGTGGTCAATGTAACCGCCGTGGATGCCTCCGTCCACGGGGTCAGTCTGTTTGGCGAGCTTGGTGACCCAGTAGTTGGAGTTCGGGAAAGCGCCCTTCCAGCCGCCGATTCCGCCGATCGCCGCATCGGTGAAGTCGATGCCGAACGGGAACCGCTCGTCGAAATCCTGCTGATAGAGGGCAACCCCAGAGCCGATCTGTTTCAAGTTGCTCAGGCAGGTTGCTTGTTTACCCGACTCGCGCGCCTTCGCGAACACCGGGAACAGGATCCCAGCGAGGATGGCGATAATCGCGATCACTACGAGGAGTTCAATGAGCGTGAACCCTCGCGACAACTTCCTATACGCGTTCCGCATAACAGGCCCTCTTGGCGAATCTGCCGGCGCCCCGGAGAGCAATAGAGCCCCGGTTGCGGCCGAGCAAGAGAAGAGATCTGCTGCATCGCTGAAGCCATCGGACCGTGGTGAACTGTGGGTTCGCTCAGGTCCGCCGTCCATTCCGTCGGAGGACCCCTGGACATCGGATGGCTTCAGCGCCGGTACACCTGCAGTGCTTCCAGTTTCTCTGGGCCATGTTTGGCGTCCTCCTGTCTTGCCGCCAGTCACCAGGGACGACCGGTCGGCATTCAAACTACACCGCCATGCGAGGATGACGGCTCCACGGTGAAAACACAGGGTTGAGCCGGAGGGGGGACATCGAGGACGCGCGGAGGGAACAGGTCAGCGGAAGCGAGGAGACAGCGATGACGTGATCACGGCGAAACGAGCTCCCACTTCGTTGCACAGAGCGAGTTCTTCGCGGTCTTTCAGGTCGACGCCGGCGCATCGGATGGCATGAGGGGTTCTCGTGACATCCCATCATTCGAGCGGAACTGGGAAGCCCAGCGCCGCATCTCCACAATTCGCGATGGGATCGGGCCGCACCGCCGCCGCTCGCGAGGGCGGGCGACAGCAAAGGCGCCTAACAACAGCTAGCGCTCCGTCGCGATCCTGAATCGCGGGCATTATCAATGCCAATTGCCCGCGCGGTGGCGGCCAAATCGCCGCGACAGCGCGAAATCTCGCCGCCGCGTCGATTGGCTTCCATGCTGTGGGCCTACCCAATTTTGCAGCGGGCTACACGCGCCGGCCGCGTTTCTCGGGGATGATGGGTTGGTAAGCGCGGAGGCCCCTCTATCCGGGCGATGGAGCCAGGGAGGCGGACCTTCATGAGGGCTCAGTCGGCCGGGGCCAAGGTCTAGCCTCAGCGGCCAGCTAACCGCCCAGGAAGTCCAGAGGAGTTCAACCAACGTGAACCCGCCTGACAACGCTCCGGACTCGTACCGCGGTTCGGAAGGACCTCTTAGCGACGACCCCCCGCGGGTTCCGGGATCTACCGAGCGGGCAGGGCAACGCCCGTGGAATGGAGGTTCTTCATTGGGCCGTCGTACGATCGGCCTAACCCGGCCAGAGCCGTGTCTTTCCGCCGGCGGCGAAGTACGGGGCGCCCACGGCTCACGAGGGCAACAACCAGGGGAGGGATGCGTGCAGATCCAACCGGCTCCAAACGCCGAAACGGGGAAACGCCTACCGAGGACCCTGCGCGCTGGGATCAGGGTCCTTCCGCGGCGCGAAGGCTGTGGATCACCCCATATCGGACGACCCACCGCAGCGGCGCCCCCGCATGGACGACGCGCCGCGTTCGATTGGAGCGGTCCTATGGCGCTAGGCGCGCGACGCTCTTCGGGGCTGGACCCGCCGATTCGCGAACCACCAGGCTGGTCGGGAGGCGTTCAACCCCGCCGGCCGGTTCACCGCGCACGATGCCTTCCAGGCGCTTGACGGCGCGAAACCCCATCTCCTCCAACGGCTGGGCCACCGTTGTGAGGGCCGGGCTGAGGAAGGCGGCGCTGACCTTGTCATCGAATCCTACCACACTGACGTCGTTCGGCACGCTCAGGCCAGCATTACCCAATGCCTCAATGGTGATAACGGCCAGCAGATATCCCGCCGCCACGAAGGCCGTTGGACCGTCCGGAGCGCGGGCGATGGCGACGATTTGCTCTCTTTCATCATCGCTCACGTGCGCCTCCCCGGGGCAGGGCACGTTCCATCGCCTGGAGAACGGGAGGCCGCGAGCGTTGAGCGCGGCCTCGAAGCCTACGCGACGGTCACGCGCGTTGCTCCGATATTCAGGCGCGCCAATGAGCCCGATGCGCGTGTGCCCGAGCGAAGCCAGATGGCCGACGGCCAGATCAGAGCCGAGGATGTTGTCGGAATCCACGGCCGGGATGTCCTCATCCAGCCAAGATGAGCCCACGGAGAGGAAGGGGGTGCCCTCGTCACGCAGATGGCGGAGCGTGGGGATCGCGTCATCCGGCGACGACACGATGAGGAAACCGTTTGCGCGGCCCGCCAGGCGCGCGCTAACCCCGGCCGGGTATTCCAACGCCTCCTGGATCAGCACCAGGTCCCACCCGGTCTCCAGGGCGGCCGTATGGGCGCCGCGCAGGATGCCGCCCGCGTACGTATCCGCCTTAATCTCGCCGGCGTTGACGAGGGAAACGAGGCCCAACGCGCCAAGGTGAGGTGCACGCGCATCCAGACGAACGACAAAGGTGCCGCGCCCCACTTCGCGGGTCAGCAGTCGGTCGCGCACCATCTCCTGGATGGCGCGGTTCATCGTCATGTGGCTAACCCGAAACTCCTCAGACAACTCACGTTCGGACGGAAGTTGGTCGCCCGGGCCAAGCCCTTCGCGGCGGATCAACTCCTCCAAGTAGCGCCGCGCCTGTACATACCGGGGAAGCAGGCTTTGCTTATTCACTGAGGCCATAGCGTCCGTACTCCTCCCTAAAGCTGGCGGCGCACTGTTGCGCGGCGAAGTAGCCCGCATGGTCCAGGCGTTGGCCGGGACTCGTAATTCAATGATATACTGCTGGACTTCGCGGGATCGAGCAGGCGCGGGGCTCGAGCGCCGTGCGCCCATTTTGTGCGGACGTTTCGCCCGTTTGTTGCGCCGTCGGCGCGCCGGCTCAATGCGGCGATTCACGCGCCATCGATGCGCGAACTATAGCGGCGCGAGCCCAAGCATCGCCTACCTTAAGCCTGCCCCCGCGGCCCAACTCCGTGGAAGCGCAAGAGGTCCACACCATAGTCGCCGAAAACCGGTTATGGCGCGCTCGTTGGGTTATCCCAAATACAGCCGGGTTTGCCCCATGCGTTTTCCGCATGGTGGTCAGGATCGAATTTCTCTCCCAAAACGCCGGCGGCGTGTCCGTCGAAGAAAACGCAATCCACGCGGCCGAGGTGGCGCGGAAACGGCCGCACAATGGCGGGCGGGTCCGCCACGGAAGACGGCGAATACCAGCCGGACGAAACCGATTCGCCAGTGTCCGACGCGCAGGGCAGGTAGAAGAAGTAGATCGAGAGCCGAGGCGCTATTCTCAGGTCTTCCTTCCATTGACTCACTTCGGACGAGGACGACTTCTCCTCAATGGCCGCCGTGTCCGCGCACCAGACGGTTGCGGACGGTTCCCTGACGATCGACTCCTTGCGCGAGTAAGTCTTGTTCCCCAACCATGAGGAACCGGTTCCGCGGCAAATGTAGTAATTGCAGCCGTACGTGGTCGTATACGGATAGTAAACCCGGGAATCGGTCAACTTGTCGCGCTGGAGGTGGTCGGAGGGGCAGGTAAAAATGGTGACGTCTTTGGAATACGCAGACAGCAACTTGGTGAACGAGGCGACATAACCTCCGTGGGCGGCATCCTCTGAGATGCGCCACGGCACGAGAGAGCCGTCGTAGTCATCAGCGTACATGCGGTCGGCGACGCCCATCTGCTTCAGGTTGGACAGGCAGCTAGCGGCGCGCCCTCGTTCGCGCGCCTTGGCAAACACCGGGAACAAGATGGCCGCCAGGATCGCAATGATCGCGATCACCACCAGCAGCTCGATCAGCGTGAACGCGCTTCGGCGCGCGGTGGGGACCTTCATGACTCTCATGCCTGCGTTCCTTGAGATCTCGCGGCGCCGGGAGGCGGGTTGGGCTCTCCGGCCGGAAAGCCCAACCCCTCTCGTCGCTAGGCGGTTAGGCGCCTAGAAGCTGTCCTTGCCGTTGATCTTGCGCACGATCTTCACGGTGTCGGACAGGTCGGCCTTGGCGTCATTGTTGACGTCGGCCTGGTTGATGCGAGCGCCGACGGCCTCAAGACCAGCGGCGATGCGGAGCGAGGCAATGGCGTCGAAGGAGTTGACGACGCCGTCGCCGTTCAGGTCGCCCTTAGCAGGCGCCGTAACGGTGTTCACGAAGCGGAGCAGGCCGTTGTAGATGCCGTTTCCGCTCGCTCGGTTGTCAGTGCAGGTGTATTCCATCGCCGTCGATGGCTGAGTGCGTCCGCGGCCGAGGCTGCAGGCCCACTCGTCGCCGACAGTGGGGGTGTTCACCGTCATGCCGCTGCTGTAGCTCAGGTCGGACCAGGGGATCTTGACCTCCTGAACCCACTGGCTGGCGCCGATGGATACCGCCGACCGCAGGTTGGTGAGGAACGCGTTGGCGTCCCAAAGCGAGTTGCCGGCCTTGCGGTTGGCAACGGACAGCCAGTGCTGATCCCAGTTTGAGGCGTTCGAAGTGATGCCAGAGGTGCAAGAGACGGTGTCCAGCAGGATCTGCCACCACTCGTGGGCGAGGCCGGCGGCGGCGCCGTTGGTTGGGTCGAGGCGGATCTCAGTAAGGTCGTGGCCGATCCAGAACGGATCGCTGCCCCAGAGCACAAAGCCGCTGGTGACTATGCCGGACGGATTCGGTTCGGCGCAGGCAAAGGCGAGGTAGAGGTTATCGTTATCCCACATCACGTATCCGGTCGTCGGGTTCTGCGGAGTGGCGTAGAGGCTTGAGTACGCGAATGGGATGACCTGTGAGGCGGCCCACTCGCCCGTGGAGAGGGTTCCGTCGATGGTGGGCGGCGTGGATGTCTTGCCGGCCTGGATGACGATGTTCGGCTGGATCAGCTTCAGGTCGTTGTTTACAGACCATCCGGCGGCGCCGAACTTCTTGTCGATGCGGTTGGAAACGTAGCCGTTCATGTGCGCGATTACGTGACCGGTGGTGGTCGAAGCTACGTCGTCCAATCCGGATCCGAAGGTGTAGTAGCCAGTGGCGTCTGTTGTGGTCGTCGAGTACTGCACTTCGTTGTCGCTGTCGTCCGTCTTCACGAAGCGGACATCGGCGCCAACGCACGGCTTACCGTCGGGGTAATAGACGTGGCCGTCAATCGTGAACGGGCCAGGGTTGGTAACGGTGAACGGCTCGAACCGGCAGCCGCCGTAGTTGTGAATCGTCGTGGTGACGTCCGGCTTGTGAGGCACGGAGATGGTCATTGTCTGTTCGCCGGTTGGCACGTTGGGGATGATGACGTTGCCGAGGCCGGATGTAACAAGCGAAATGCCGCCCACCTTCACCGTGACGCCGGACATGCCTTTGCCGGTTTCGTCAACGATGCGTCCGAACACCATTCCGGTGCTGCCGTAGCTCTTGACCTGGTAGGTCATGTCGTCGGCGTAACAGGTGGACGAATTCTGGGTCGCGGTGGAGTCGCCGTTCCAGTAAACGACGAGCTTGGTTGCGGTGCAGAACTCAAAGTCGAAGATCGGTCCGGTATTGGCCTGCCAGATCCAGTCGGTGTCGCCGCCGGCGGGGTTGGTGAGGCCGGGCGTGGTATCCCACGTGCCGCCGATTCCACCGGGGTTGTACCAGTAGCCGGAGTAGCCGGAAGTGAGAGGACCAGTGATGAACACGAGCGGCCATGTGGTCTTCATGTCCGTGAACTTGGCGAACATGCCTTCAACAATGGGCACGCCGGGCTGGATGGGCGGTGAGAAGACGAAGTCTTTGTTGCTGCTGGACAGGACGTCGGAAGTGACTCTCATCGAGGCCGTGGACGCGAGCTCCTTCATGGAGAGGCTCTTGCCGCCGTCCGTGGAGTAGGTTGTGCTCGTACCAACGGTACAGGTGCCCTGCGGGGTCCACCCGATCGGGACGCCGTTGGCGTCGACGTTTTCGAACGATCCGTTGTAAACGAGGTTGCTGGCGGCCTGCGAAACCTCGGTGAATGCGCTCTCAGCGGTGGTGGAACCGTTAGAAGTGACGGCTGTCATCTTGTAGAACGCGGTTGCGATGTTGCCGGGAGCGGTATCGGTGTACTGCAGCGGGTTAACCGGCGGAATGGGGGTGGAGTTGATCTTCGTCCACGGTCCAATCATGGATGTCCCGCGGTAGACGTTGTATCCGACGAGGGCGTATCCGCTTGCCGGCGCCGCTGCCGCTGCCCATCGCACCCCAACGTTGGGGTACTTGACGGTAGCGACGACTTTGACGGGGGCGGGGGCCGCGGCGGGGGAAGTGACGGCATCGCAGGTGACGGAGCCGCCGGAGAACACGGTAGCGCCGCTCATCACGGTAGCCACGTCGGAGCCCGTGAACTGCAGTGAATAGCCGCCAGGAGGCAGCGACAGAGTGTACTGCCCGTTGGCATCGGTAACAGTTGTGCCGGCCAGTGTGCTGCCGTCATAGGCACTCACCGTAACGCCGGATGCAGGCTGACCCAACGCGCCGATGAGCGTTCCGGAGACCGTTCCAGGATCGGTGGTCGCGGACAGGGAGTAGGTGTAGACGTCTTCGTTTCCAGCGCCGTTGGCCGCGTTCTTGGCGACGACCACGAGGGTGTTGGCGCCGATGCTGACGTCGGTTTCGGTGGAGGGGCCGCCGGTCACCTGGTGAAGGCCAGAGCCGTCGGCGTTGATGGAGAAGACGTGAGAGACGCCGTTGCTGGCGGGCATCACGAAGAAGATGCGGCCGCCCGCCGTCTGCTGGCAGGGCGAGGAGATCAGCTTGCCGAAGTTGGTGATCTGCGTGAGGTTGTTGCCCACGCCGCCGCCGGGTGCGTTCGAGTCGCTCAGGTCAACGCGGTAGATCTCGGACACGCTGCCGCTGATGGACTTCACGAGCAGGAGCTTGCCGTCCGGGGTGGCGGACAACTGCGCGGCCTTGCCGTCCGACCAGTTGGTGATCTGCACGGGAGCGTTGCCGCCGCCATCGTTTTCAGGCGCGGCATTCATGTAGAACGCCTGGTAGTTGCTGGCCCCCGTATTGCGGTAGGACAGGAAGGCGATCTTCGAGGCGTCGCTGCTGTAGACCGGGTTGGTGTCTCCAACATAGGTAGCGGCGTCATTGAGCTGGAGCGTGGCAAACGGGTTCACCGTCGCCTGGAAGAGGCCGTTCTGGCCGGCGCTGCGGCTGGACTGCTGAAGGAGGACCTTCGTTCCATCCGACGAGATGGAGGGGCTGTCTTCGTTTCCGCCGTAGTAAGAGAAGATCTGCAACTCGTACTTGCCCGAGCCGTCCAGGTTCATCGTGAAGACGTTGTCGTATGTGTAGGAGAGGTCGTACTGCCCCTTCAGATTCCTGTAGACGATTCTGGCGCCGTTCGCGCTGATGCGGGCCTGGTTGTCAGGTTCGTAGGAGCCTGGCGTTAGGTTCACGGGAGGTCCTGTGACATTTTGCGCTAGAGCGTCGTGCGGGAGGCACAGACAACCTAGCGCTAGGAGCGGAATCCATCTGAGTTTGTTCATCGATTCGTTACCTTTCGCGCGTCTTCAGCCGGTCTAGGGTGCGGTGGGCACGAAGTAGGCGCCAACGAACTTCGAGCTTTTTGGGATTTCCACGGGCAAAGACTGATGTCATTTCCCAATCGATAGCGAGTTGCCAACGACTGCAGCGCATCGGGTGGGGGTTGGGTTTCCGCGGGTGTGGCGGATTGTGAGGGAGGAAGGGATGGGCGAATGAAGGGCAGCCCGGCGGAGGGAGGCCGCTGCGGGATGGGTGGAATTGGGACTCCCCGTCCATCAGATGAGAGTTGGGTGCGACAGCCTATTCGTGAAGAGCACAGGTTTACGCTGGGCGAAACAGGCGTCCGTTGGTCCTCCATCGGCAGTTTCGCTGGGGCGGAGGCCTAAGACAGCGCCCGCGAGGGCCGTGATGGCCCTATGTATCCAATTATATAGTGTTCTATAACAATCGCGCAAGCCTGCTTTTCATGACGCTACGCTCAGGCAGATCCATCGGAGTTTACAGCGGTGTTATTTTGTGGCCGAACCAGGGCCCGTGGGCCGGGCGAATGCGTCTCTGAGGCGTCGGGCGCTGGCCGCGGACACCTTGCGGCGCTGTTGGAGGCGCCTTGCGCCGGAGGCCGGAACCGGAAGAGCCGCCTCTTGCTGAGGCGAGCGGTTCAGCGCCCCGGCGCTCGGACGAGCTTCACGAGCGCGCAATCCGCCGGGCCAAGGTCCAGTAGCATCTCGCCCCTCGCTATCCAGGCGCGGCCCGTCCAGAGGTCGGTGGCGGCGTAGGAGGCGCCCGGATCGAGCCCGGCGCGCGCCAGGTCCACTCGGCGCGAAACCGGCGCGTCGGAACTGTAGTTGAACGCCGCAATGTAGCTGGCTCCGTTACGCGACATCACCATCACTTCGGCGGCCGCCCTTCCGGTGTTCCCTTCCATGGGGCGGAAGGGAACTCCGAGGCGGGCCACGGCATTCACGGCGGCGTTCGTCAGGTACGTTTCCACGAGACGCCTGCCTTCCGGCTCCGTGACGTCGTCACCGCTCAGGAACAGTGTTCCGGCTGTCACGCCCGAAGTGATGCGGCTTCGGTTCTCGGCCGGCGAGTGGCCCTCCAGAACCATGTGGTCCGGGTCGTTGAACGCGTAGAGGCGGCCGCTGGCCCACCAGCCGTAGCTCTCGCAGTTCATAACGTACTCGGTTTCGCCGATGCCGCCGAAGCTATCGCACGATACGCGGCGCGCGTGGGCGTACTGGTACGGAAACAGAGGGGCGATCGACTCGCTGAGGAACATCGTTCCGGCGACGCGGCGCGCCAGATGGCGCATCCCGAGGTTGAACGCCTGGATGCCGGTGCATATGGCGCGGTTGTAGTGCTCTCCATTCCGGCTTCCACCCTCCAGGCTGCCGTGCGTGAGGAAGTCCAGCTTCAGGAAATCGAAGCCGGCCGCCTCGAACCGATCGATGAAATGGTCGATGCGCGCGAGGGCGGCCGGGTGGGTTGGGTCCACGGCGTATGCGCCGTCCAGTGAGATCGGCTTGCCATCCGGCGCGCGCAGAAGGATCTCGCCGTAAGAGGCGGTTGAGCCCTCCACTTTTGCCGCCATGGATTGGCCCCAGTAGACGAAGGGCGCCCAGTAGATGCCCGCCTTCTGGCCATTGGCGTGGGCATGGCCGGCGAAACGCCTCAGCTCGGCATCCGTAAGGTTGTCCCAATACGAGTCCAGGTTGATATACGCGGTTCCGCCGCTCATGAAGCCTGCATCGCGCATGGGGCCGGCGAAGAAGTCCGACGCTGCGACTGCCTTGGCGTACGAGATCGCCTTTTTCACCCTGCCCCAGCTATTCCAGCCAAAGGGCACGCCGCCTGTCCAGCGCAACGGCGGCGCCTGGGCGGCATTGGCGTTGGCGTACGCCTCCAGGCCGTTGCGCCAGTCCTCCGAGTAACCCACAAACACCGTCGGAGATGAAAGCCGCTTCCCCGTTACCGATCCGTGCGGCAAAACGTCCCGCGTTTCGATGTCGGCGATGCCGCCGAAGACCGTCAGCGCCGTCAGCCGCCCTCCATCGCCCTTGAAGCGGATGCCGGTCTTCCATGTGTCATGCGTCACTGAGCCGACAACCAGTCCGCGCCGCGAGGCATTGTCGTAGAAGGCCGAAACTTCGTAGCTAGACCCGTCGCCGTCAATCGGATCGGCCTTGTAGCGCGTCCACTTGTCGTTGTCGAACGGCGCCTGAAGAGCCCGGGGATCCTTCGCGGCGCCCAGGTCCACGCAGCCGGCCGACCCGCAGATGATGGGCGCCATCCAGTTGCTGCGAAGGCCCTTGCCCGTTACCTCGACGCGTACCAGAGCATAACCCCTCGGGTCCAGCGTGAACCGCTGCACCATGGGCGGCAGGTCGCCGCCCGTCAGCGACACGGTGGTCTGAGCGCCTTTCGTCACCAACCTGCGATGGGAGTAATCGCGGCTGGAGATCAATCGTCCGCCGAGGCGGACGGCGCTGGAAAAGCCGCGAAGGCGGGGAGCGCCATCCCAGCTAAGGGCAGCGGTTCCATCCCGCAGATCGTAGTCAAGCCGAACCCGTCCGGCGGGAGCGGAAGCAACTTTACGTTCATGAAGGGCATGGCGCACGGCCCCAAGGCTGGCGCTCGCCGCGGCGGGGGTCAGCAACATCATTGCCAGCAACACGGCTGGCGTGTAGGGTCGACACATGGTTCTAGCCGGCAATCGCGGCGCAAGCGGGCATGCTAGTCGCCAGCGCCAAAGCGGCGAGGTTCCGCGTCCACCGCCGCGACCGTTTCCCATCACTGGTCTCCGTGCGCCTTTCCAGCCCTGCAAGAACTTCACACCCCATGATATGCGGATCGCGGGCCTGGGGCGACGGAACGCGGATCGCAGCTACGGAGCATCGCAGATTTGTCCTCACTTCGGCGCACCATCTGTGGTACGATACCTTGAGGCATGCGCCAACGCGCAGAAGTGGCTTGCGAAACGCCCAGGAGCCGGGCGGTTGGCACGCTAGCGCGTAAAGCTCCAATGGTGATGCCGCCCATGCAGTACTTCGCGCCCAGCGAAGCGGAAAGAGGGAAACATGGCGAGCACGCCACGCGGACCGGCATCACGCCGGGACGGACGTCACCCCATGAGCGAAGGCGACATCAGTGTCGTCCTCGACCGGACCATCCGTTCAGCCACCGCTCTCGTCGAGAGCCGCGCCGGCGAGATCGCCCTCATCCAGGACGGCGTACTCGTTTCGAAGAGCACGTTGGGAATTCCCGTAGACACTCCCAGCCTCGCGGGGTTCAGAGACGGGTTCTGCCAGCGCGCGGTGAAAACGAAGTCACACTGCGTCTGGAGCGGCATTCGCGAGAGGCGCTCGCTGGAACTCCCCGCCCCGGGTCTCCCGCCCGGCGCCTACTCGGCGATCGCCATCCCGATTCTCGACGGCGCCGGCAGCCCGATCGGCACGCTCAGCGTGATGGACGGCAAACCCCGCGCCTGGACCGCCGAGGAGATATCGCTTCTCACCGACGCGGCGGCCGGCCTTTCCGCCCGACTGGAACTGGGGCGGTTTGCCGCCGAGGCGGACCTGCTTCGCTCCATCGTGGAGACCCAGAGCGTCCTGGCGGATGCCTCCAGCAACGCCTCGGAAATCAATACCCGCGTCCTGCAGCAAACCATCCAGATGCTCGCCGCGGACGGCGGCGCCATCGGCTGCGTTGACGGGGATGAGATTGTCTTCACGGACGCTGCAGGGATCGGCGACGGTTTCATGGGGCTTCGGGTCGGGATCCGCACGAGTCTCACGGGGCGCAGCCTCATGAACCGCGAGGTGTTGCACAGCCCCGACATCGAGGCGGATCCCCGGGTAGACCGCGAACCGTGCCGCAGGGTTGGTTTCCGATCGCTGATTGCTGTGCCGCTCATCCGGTCTGGTCAGACGGTTGGGCTTCTCGACGTCATGGCCGTGCAGCCGAACGCCTTTTCCGAACGGGACGTGCAGTCGCTTCGGCTCGTCGCCGGCTACCTGGCGACCATCCTCGGCGATGCGAACGACCGCCATGCCAAGGACGACCTGGTAACGGCCCTCAAATCGAGCGAGCAGCGATATCTCCGCATGGTCAACATCATCCACGACGGGATGTGGGTGGTCGACATCGAAGGCGTCACTCAGTTCGTGAACCAGCGGACGGCCGACCTACTGGGCCGCACCCCGTCGGAAGTGGTGGGGAAGCCATTCCGCGACTTTGCCCCGCAGTCTGATCGCCAAAGCCTGCTGGATATCGCGCGCGCCGACAGGCCTCGCGTTCAGGAAGTGCGCTTCGTGCGCTCAGACGGCGCGATTGCCGTGGCGCGGGCCTCCACCGTACCTGTCTCGAACGCGGGCGACGAGCTTTCCGGAACCCTGATCGTCCTCACGGACATCACCGATCAGCGCAAGGCCGAGGCCGACCTGGAGACCAGCCGCAACCTCGAAAAGGCGGTCTTCGACAACACGCAGGATGCCACTCTGTTGATCGCCACCGACGGCCGCATCGTGGACGCCAACCAGGCGGCCGTGGAGATGCTGGGCTATAGGCTGGATGAGCTGAAGGAACAACGCATTACCGAAATGTCGCCAGCCGCCATTCAGGAAGAGGCCTCGCGCCGATGGGCTGCTTTTCTGGAAGCGGGCCGCACCCGCGGGGAAATACCCATCGTCTGCAAGGACGGGACCGTTCTCGAGGCGGACTATCAAGCCGTGGCAAACGTGGTCCCCGGCCTCCATGTGGCTTCGTTCCGAGACGCGACGCTCCGCAAGCAGAGCATCGCCGCAACCGAGAGGAGCGAGGCCAGCCTGCGCGCCATCCTGAATACCGCTGGGCTCGGAATCGTGCAAACAGATACGGATTCGCGACTCCATTACACGAATCGCGCCTTCCAGGATATGCTGGGGTATTCCGCGGCGGAGTTGGGCGGAGCCAACATGGCGGAGCTCAGCCACCCCGATGACCGTATCGCATCGGAGTACGCCTTACGCGGTCTGATGCAGAACGAGGTCTCTATCAGCTCGCTCGACCACAGACTCATCAAGAAGGATGGCGGAATCGTCTGGGTGAGCGCCACGGTATCCCGCGACAACAGCGGGCCGGCTCCGCAATTGGTGGGCGTGCTGAAGGACATCAGTCAGCGCAAGGAGTCCGAGAAGCGATTGGAACGCTACCAGTTGCTCGCCGGATCGACCACCGACATCATCCTGTTTCTAACGCTCGACGGATCCATTCTGGAGGCCAACGGAGCGGCCGCCCGGGCGTTTGGTTACAGCCGCGAGGAGCTGCGCACGCTGTCCCTGCGGGACATCCGTCAGGATCCAGAGGGAATCGAGGCCCTTCTGGCCCAGGCTGCGAAGCAGGCGGCCACCTACGAGACGTTGGGCAAAACGCGCTCTGGAGATCCAATTCCCCTCGAAGTCACGTTGCAGGCTCAGGAGCTGGGCGGCCAAGGCATCCTGTTGGCGGTGGCCCACGATATTCGAGAGCGAAAGGGCCTTGAGGATGAGATCACCCGCCAGGCATTCCATGACCCGCTCACAGGCCTGCCAAACCGCACGCTGTTTACCGACCGCGTAACGCATGCAATAGCCAGATGCGCGCGCCTTGAAGAGCAGGTTGCCATCCTCCTTCTGGATCTGGACCGGTTCCAGGTGGTCAACGACAGCCTCGGGCCGGCGGCCGGTGACGAACTGCTTGTGGGCGTCGGGGGACGGCTGTCGTCGATCCTGCGGGCCGGCGATACGGCGGCGCGACTGGGCGGCGATGAGTTCGGCATCTTGCTGGATGGCGTTGGGGATGTAGGCGACGCCACCCGTCTCGCCGAGCGCGTGCTCCGCCAACTCCAGGCCCCCTTCACCGTGGCCGGGCAGGAGGCTTTCGTGGGAGCCAGCATTGGAATCGTTGTGGGCGACGCGCGCCAGGGGGACGCCGGCGGCCTCATCCGCGATGCCGACCTCGCTCTTTGCCAGGCGAAGGCCGGAGGTCGCGGTCGTTACGAAGTCCATCAGCCGCGTATGAGCGTTGAGGCTCAGGAGCGCCTGCGCTTCGAAACCGAGTTGCGGCACGCCATCGCCAACAACGAGTTCGAGGTGCACTACCAGCCGATCGTGCTGATGGAGCCGCGCCGAGTGATCGGCGCCGAAGCTCTCGTGCGTTGGCGGCATCCCCGCTTTGGCTTGATGCCGCCGGACCAGTTCATCCCCATTCAGGAGCAGATCGGCGCCATCGAAACGTTCACCCTCTGGGTGCTCGAGGAGTCGCAGATGCAGTGCCTGAAGTGGCATAGGCAGGGCTACCCGCTCACCGTGTCGGTGAACCTCTCGCCCATCAACCTCCAGAATCCGACGTTCGTTGACCGCGTACACGCGATCCTCACCGAAACGATGCTGCCGGCCTATGCGCTGAAGCTCGAGGTAACCGAGGGGGCAGTGATGGTGAACCCGGCGCGCGCGCTGGACAACTTGCGCCGCCTGAGTGACCTCGGGGTACGCCTCTCGATTGACGATTTCGGCACCGGCTACTCATCGCTTTCCTATCTGCGACAGCTCCCCGTCCACGAAGTGAAGATCGACAGGTCCTTCGTCACGCGGATGGATGGGCATGACGAAGAGGACGCGGCCATCGTGCGCGCTGTCATCGACCTCGCCCACAACTTGCGCAAGAAGGTGGTGGCGGAAGGCGTTGAGACCGAATCGGTGTGGAATCTCCTCAAGATGCTCGGCTGTGACGCCGCGCAGGGCTTCCTGATGGGCCGCCCTATGCCCGCCCGCGAGTTTGCGGAATGGCTGGAAACGTCCGAATGGTCCAATATGGCGGGTCGGGTACCGAACAACCTGTCGCCGGCGTACCGAGCTGTCCATGACCCTGCCTGACCCGAAGCTCCGCCCACGAGACGCTTGTAAACGGGGAGGGCGGTGGGGCGCCGCGGCGGGAGGGAGTAACGGAGCTGGGCGCGAGCGCGGCGCCTGCGGAAGGTGAGCCGGCCGCAGATTACCAGTGGTTCGCTCCTGGACCACGGATGCGGATGCGCGGGCCGCCCAACTCCGTCATCCCGATGGTACCAGCAACCCGTTAGCGCATCGTTAGCAGAATCAGCCCAAACCGTTCGCGCCGCTACGCCCGTTCGGCGCCTTCCGCGCGCGCCTGTTCGATGCCGCCACGGCTCGCGCCACCGCTTCGTCCGAAGACAGTGCGGCGCCCCCCTGGACAAGGCGGGAATAGCGGACGCCGCCCAACGCGTCCACAAGCGCGTCCTCCACAGGCCGGACCGTGTCCAGATCCACCGCCGGAACGGGAACGCCCGCGGCTTTTCGCAGGCCGGCGGCCGCGCCCCACAGGGTGGCGGCCGCCGGCGGATCGGAATCGATCAGCGCGCGCGAAATGCTCTCCAGCGTCTCGGCCATTTCACCTACGTTTCCCACGCCCCGGCGCAGTTCCAGGGCCTTTGTGAGGTGATCGATGGCGGACGGATCCCCGGCGCTGAGCCGCCCAACCCCGATCTGATGGTACGCGAACGCCACGCCCCACATGTCGCCCAACCCGAGGAAGACGGCAAGGCTGCGTTCCAGCAGCGCATCGGGATCCTCGTCGATGGGCCGGTAGCGGGCGATCCGGGCCAGGCATGACATCGAGTAGGCGATTCCCCACGGCCGGTTGATCTGAGTCCTCAACTCCAGGCTTTCGCGTTCCCTGGCCTCCGATGCGTCCAGCTCACCCTGGAAGAACAGGGCGAGCGCCAGCACGCTGAGCACGGTCGCGGTGGCGGTGCGGTCCTCGAGACGTCGGTAGACATCCAGGCTCATCTGGGCGAGTTCACGGGCCCGGCTGTATTCGCCCTGGTAGGCGAGCGCTTTCCCAAGTGAGCTCAAAGTCATGGCGACGCCCCATGTATGGTCAATGCGCTCCAGTATCTCGAGGCTCTCCTCGTGATAGCGAAGGGCGGCCGCCGGGTCGCCGGTTGCGTGCGCGAGTTGGCCGAGCAGGCACAGGTTGAACCCAAGCCGAAGATCGTCGTCCACCGACCGGAACAACTCTACAGACTGCTCCAGCAGCCTCAGCGCCTGCTTGTGGTCTCCCTCCAGGCGTCGCATGTAGCTGGCGCATCCCAGCGCGCGGGCCCAAACGGCCGGCCCAGCCGCCTTTGCCGGAATCAGGAGGGCGGCCAGCCAGCGGCAACGCTCCACCTGGAAGCCGCGCATCTCCCAGAGGCCCCGCAGGGCCTCACCGAGGGCCACTCCGGTTTCCACGTCCCCCGGCCCAGCCAGGCACCACTCCACGCCCGCGGCGATGTTGGCTTCCTCCGCCGCCAGGCGGTCCAGCCACTCCTCGGCCTCAGGTCCGTCCAACCGGTCGCGCGCGGCTTCGCCGAGGCTCCGGTAATACTCCGCGTGCCGGTTTGCCAGGGCATCCCAGTCATCCGCCGGCAACCGTTCCCGCGCATATTCGCGCAGCGTTTCCAGCATGCGGAACCGGGTCCGGCCGTCGCGTTCCTCGGTCAGCAACATGCTGCAACGACGCAATTCGTCGAGGTTGAGGAGGGCGTCCGCCCCGCAGATGGCCTCGGCCGCTTCGACATCCCATCCCCCTCGGAAGACGGCCAGGCTCGGGAAGAAGGCGCGAGCCGCCTCCGTCAGCAGATCGGCTGTCTCATCCAACACAATCCGGAGCGCGCGATGGCGGTCTGGAAAGTCGCGCCGCCGGCTTACCAGCAGGGCGAGGGGCTTCTCGAGGCGAGAGCAGATCTCCATTGGGGTGAGGACGCCGCTCCACGCGGCCGCCAGCTCGATGGCCAACGGAACGCCCTCCAGCCGGCGGCAGGCCGAAGCGATGTCTCCGGCGTTGCGCTGCGTGAGGGCGAAATCCGTCCGAACAAGCCGTGCTCGGTTCACGAACAGCCGTACGCTGGACTGATGCTGCACCTTCTCGGCGTCTCGGTCGTCCGGCACGCCCAGGGGGGGAACCGGAAACACGGATTCGCCGGGCGTCTCCAGCGGCCGGCGCGAGGTCACCAGGCACGTGAGGTCCGGCAAGCGCTCCTGGATCGCCATCACCGCCTCCCTGGCGCCCTCCAGGATATGCTCGAAGTTATCCAGCACCATAATCGCCGGGCCAGGGCCGAAGAAGGACTCCACCTGGTCCAGCGCGTCCACTCCCGGCAGGCTTCGCAAACGGCAGGCGGCCATCACGGCATCCATCAGCATCGCCGGGTCGCCATACGGCAACAGGTCAACGAAGACCACGAGCCGGCCGTCCCGCGCCTGAAGCTGTCGGGCCACTTCAACCGACAGCCTCGTCTTCCCGATGCCGCCTGGGCCCGTTAGGGTCAGCAGGCGGCCTCCATCTGATTCCAGTACCGCGAGCAGCTCTTCGATTTCCCGCTCACGCCCGATGAACTCGGTGAAGAATGCGGGGAGCCGGACGGCCTCAAGCTTGGCATCGCGCCCGGCAAGCGAGACCTCCACGGTGATCGGTGAGCGGCTGCGGTCCCTCCCTCCGCCAGCGCGGCTCGACGCCGCCCGGCGGGACGGCGCTGGAAGCGGTTTGGCGGAGTCGGCAGCGGGATGAGAGCCGCTCAGCAGATTGGCGATCAGGGCACGCGTTTCCGGCGCCGGCGCCACGCCCATATCGTCCATGAACGTCTGCTCCACATGGGCGTAGTGCTTCAACGCTTCTGCGCGTTCATCGCGCGCCAGGTGGACGCGGAGAATGCTGCGGTGGGCCTCCTCGCGCCAAGGGTCCAGGGCGACAGCGCGGCGCGCCGCGTCCAGAGCGCCGGCAAGGTCATTCCGGTCTTCCAGGAGCCGGGCCAGCTCGCCAAGAACGGTCAGGATCGATTCGGAAAGGCGCTCTCGGCGTTCCTCGATCCACGTCTCATAGAAGCCCTCCATGAAGGGGCCGGCGAAGAGGCCCGCCGCTTGCCGCAGGGCCTCAATCCGCACGCCGTCATCGGACGCTCGGTCCGCCGCGCGAACGGACGCCTCGAACTCCGCGAGGTCGGTGGACACGTTATCGCCTCGGAGGGTGAGGTGGGAACGCCCCGCGCTGACCACGGTCCCTTGGGGAACGCCCACTGGCTCCACTTGTCGTCGGAGGCAGGAAAGCGTGAACCGAAGGCGGTTGCGACCCTTATCGGGGTCCACCTCCGGCCAGAGCGCTTCGACGACGGCGTCGCGGCTCATCGGGCGGTCGGGATGGCAGGCCAGCAGTGCGAGAAGCTCGGCGACTTTCACCGAGCGGAACCGGACGATGGTCCGCCCCGCAATCAGCAAGCGAAGTCCCCCAAGCATCTCGATCCGGCACGGCGTAGCGGGATCGATCACTGTCATACTCTCCAACTTCGGCGGTGGAAACCCTGACAGGCGCGCTGCGCGCGTCATCGTGTCTCCCACAGCGCCCACGCCATTTTAACACAATCCCGCACGGAAAAGGAGAGCGCAAGCGGTCAAGCCGCGTTGGGGGAACGCGCCTGGCCGGCTGAGCGCGTGCTCAAGGGCCAAAACAGGCGGAAGCGTGATGGAGGATTAACTCCATCACGCTTCTAGGCAGGCCTGACTCCGTGTCGGCGGTTAGGGGCTCCACGCGCGAACGGCGGGAATGTTCCTCATCCACGGCCCCCTGGGCCGAGGTGGGCTGCCGATCAGCGACCTCCGCGTGGCCGCTACAGGGTTGGCCACGCTCAAAGGCTGAACACTCGGTCGGAGGAATTGCAGGCTGGCATCGCACCCCCACTTCTGGCGATCGACGAACAGGGTAACGTACTCCAGAGGGACGGCGAGATCGCCAACGAACTCCAGCATCGGGTCTAGGAAGGCGTCATTATCGCGGTAAACCGCGGGATTCAGGCTGCCCCCGGCGCCGCCCAACTCGTCCAGGGCGAATGGCTTGTTAGCGTGCTCGTAATACGAAACGTAGTCGCTAAGCAGCTTCGCGGCTGGGTCGAACTGCTTGGAGGTGTGAACGTACCAGGTGGCGCCAACGATGTCCACGGATTTCCCGAATTCCGTGTCCGGCCAGTAGGGGCGAATGCCGCTGAGGGTACGATCGGCGCGGAGGCCAGGCGAGAATGCGAAGCGGATGGCGGGGGCATACTGCCGAAACAGCTCTCGCACAGCGATGAACGTTTCCACGAAACCGTTCACCTGACTGGAGCGGTCTCCCGACACGGGCGGGCCCCAGGCGGAATCGGCGCTGTTCATCTCCTGCGCGTAGCAAACGGAGATGTTCAGCGACTTGCCGGTCGGAGCGGACATCTGGATCGCTGCCAATTCGCGTGCCAGCGTGGCGACGAGATCCATGTTGTCGCGCACGAAATCGAACGTGCCGCGGATGTGACGGGCCGGCGCCGGCGCCTGCGCGGGTTCCAACACCAGGTTGACGGTCTTCTCCGAGCAGTTCGCCGCTGGGTCGGCGAGGCGGTTCAGCGCCATCTGGAAGACCCGCTCGTGCGACGGTCCCAACGCCGTTCCGCCGGCGCGCAACCGATCGACCTGCACCTGCACTAGCCCGTAATAGTCGTTGACTCCGGAAGGCTCAAACCCAAACTCTCGCGCGAACTCATCAAAGGTCTGCGTGTTGTTGCCGCTGAGATCAGAGCGCATGTAGAACAACTGTCCAACATTGCGTACCACCCGAACACCTCCAACGTCACTGCTCCACCGGTTCCGCCTCTCGCCGCGCCCAGCCCCGGTCTCCGCAGACAGAGCGCGGGGGCAGCGGCCCGCGGAGACGGGGGATCACACGGCGAGGGGCCGCTGCAATCTGAGCATACCGGATCACCGTTAGCGCATCGTTAGCAGCCGGCGGGCTCTGGAGGTGGAACCCGGCTCGTGTGGGCAGCCAGGCGGTTAAGAGGCGACAGCGCATTGATCTATCGCCTGGCCCCGAGGGGCCAGGCGATTGGAGCTACGAAGCGCAGCCCCACTGGCGGCTAGAGCCCGCGGGCGGCGAGCGCCACGGCGTCCGCCATGTCCACCCGGCCCAGCGAAGCGCCGGTGGAAACCGTGTCCAGGTCATCCACATCGGCGGCGGCGCCGGGTTGAAGGCCCCCGGCGATTCGCAGGGCGCGGGCTGATAGCGTCAGCGGCCGGAAGGCCGCGTTGGCGGCAACCCGCTGCCCAACCGCCGCAAGGTTGGTATCCCGCATGGGGGACACGAGGTCCCATTTCAGGCGGTCCGTCATGTCCACGAGGCCGAAAGCGTAGTCCTCTCCGTAGACGAGTTCGGCGCCTCGGCCCGCTCCGCGACCGGTGATCGGCTGGTCACGGTATTCGAACCAGCACAGGCCAACGCAGAAGGGGTTCGCCGCGGCGTCTCGGACGTACTGGCCGTAGAGAGCGGCGGAGCCGGGCTCATCGTCCCCGTACGCCGCCGAGTAGGTTCCGAATCCGCGGACGCCGCGGTAGGAGGGCGGGAACGAGAACTCGCCCACGAAGACCGGCCTGTTCGACTCGCGGATCAGGCGGGCCACGCGGGCATCGGCGAACCGGAAGGCATAGTTGTCGATGCCGATCACGTCGCAGTGCCGGGCGATGAGGCGCCAGTCCTCCTCGTTGACCCACCAGCCGGGAACGATCCAATTCCCGAGGTAGAGGTGGTGAGGGTCAACTTCCTTCATCGTCGTATAGAGGAAGCCATAGTACTGGTCGGCGAAATAGCGGCGCAGGGCCTCCACATCGGCGGCGGGCGGGGTCGGAACCGCCGCGTACGCGTCGGCCTGGGACGCCGCCGTGATTCGCCAGGCGGCCGCCAGCGCGGAAAGGCTGCCGCCGTACAGGCTGGACACCGCGTAGTCCACAAGCGCCGCCTTCGCCGGAACGGTCGCCCCGAGGGACAGCATGCCTGTCACCTCTTCCGGCGTGATGATCTCATCGTGTTCGCTGCTCACCGTGCAACCGAGGACCATCGGGTTCGCTTTGAAGGGGGCCACCTGAGCCGCCAGTGTCGCCTTCAACTGAGCGCGGATGTTGGCGTTGAAGATGTCTGGATGGCGCACCAGGTTCGGAACGCCGGCGCGGTTCAGCACCGGAATCCACGGCACGCCGACAGAAGTGTCAGACCATTTGGCGAGCCCGCCGAAGCCCAGCGTGCGCACCCGCTGATAGGTGGACGCCCGCGCGCTGCTCTGCCATGACGCTCCGTACTTGCGGATCATGTTGGCCGTGTGGAAAGCCGAGTAGAGCGTGCCCTGGCCTTCTCCCCATACGTCTGTCGCCCAACCGGCGCTGTAGGGGGACGCCCGTGAGGGGAGCTCCGCGAACAGGAAGGCGCGATCCGAAACAGGCGTCATTTCCCATGTCAGGGCAGGGGCATCGCACACGCCCAGGTAGAAGCACGGATTCCCGGAGGGAGTAACCAGCCACCAGAACCCGTTGCGCTTCACCGTACGGAAGTACCCGGTCGCGCTGTCGGTCCACCCGGCGACCAGGCTGCCGCCGTAGGCGTCGTAACCGGCAGGCAGGCCCCATGCGTTCAGACGGCTGGTTTCGTCGGCCGCTGCATTCGCCATGTCCGCGTCTTGCGTCACCTTACCCGGGAACTCCGCGTACCGGCTCTGGCCGTAACGGTCCACGTATGGATCGTACGCGCGGGGATCCGGGGTGGGAATGAGGCGGAAAGTGGCGGTGTAAGATTGCGTTCTGGTTGGCGAGGGGCTCCACGCCGCGCGCCGGAGCGCTTTCGGGGCCATCAGCATGATCGGCGCCGGGCGCGACGCTTCCACGCTCAGGTCGATAGCGGCTGAAGCGCCGTCGCTGGAGCTAGCAGTGAGACCGCTCTGAACAACCATGTACTCCGCCGGCCCCGCCGCCCACGACGGGATGTCGTTCACCGTGAGGTCTCCGGTCGCCGGACGGCTGGCCCCGGACTTCACGCCCACGCGCACGCCATCCAGCCAAAGCTCACAGCTTGACGGCCTGACCACCGCGGCGGCGGTGTACACGTGGTCGTACTGCCAGACAGGGGTGTGAGAGATGAACCGCCAGTTGGCCCCGTCCCCCACGCCGACGATGAGCTGCAGTGAGCTCAACCGGCAAGGACCGGAGGAGGCGTCGTTCTCGAAATCCAGGAAAAAGCCGCGCGCGGCGCCGTAGTCATACTGCTCGGCCAGATACAGGCGGTTGGGCGAGGAGCGCGCGGACATCGGCACGACAAGAAGCGATAGGCAGACGGCAAGCGAAACCGGTTTCAATGAGAGCCTCCACACCGTCATGCTAGCGGTCTACGCGACCCGGCGCCTATACCGTTGGCGCGTGGGCGGCCTCCTCACATGCCCGGCCGGCCAAGGACGCGGATGCGCATATCTCTATGGTCGTATGGCTGAGCGGCGAATACCCGCCAATAGTCCTAATCTCGCACCCGCCATGGTCGCAGATAATCCCGACCATTCGTGAGCGACGGGGGTTAATCGGTGTTGCTAGCATTCGAGGGGGGCGCCCGATGACGCAGGTCATCGCACAAGATGAGGTGGCGATTTGTGCGTTTCCGCTGCCTTCTGACGCCAAGCGAAGTGCCGCGAGCGGCGCCGTTGAGCGAATGGCGCCGCCGCGGGGAACTGAAGGACATGTTGGAGACGAGCGAACACCGAGTTCTGTACGTGTGCATTGGTTCCGCTGAGGCCCCGAGCGCACTGCTCAGCGTGCTGGAAATGCAGGGATTCCGCGTGACGGCCATCTCGCCCGCCCCTGAATCCCCGATGCCGAGCCCATCTGCCTTCTCGGCCGTGATTGTGGACGCCGGCGAACGCGCGGAAAACCCGGAGGCCTTTCTCCTCACCGCGCTCGCCGCCGCCGTTCCCGCCATCCTGATCTCTCCGGCGGACGAACACCGGCGCATCGCCGACCTCGCCGGCGCCGTGTTCCTGCGTAAGCCGGTGGACTGGCAGGTCCTCGTCCTGAAGCTGCTCCGCCTGGGCCCGGCGTCTCGCGGCGGAATACAGTATCCGAGGGAACCCTCCGGTCCCTGGGCGCCGTCCTGACGAGTTGGCTTCCTCTCGCTTGAACCTGCGGCAGGGTTGCGCGATATGATCCTCTAGCCTATCGTTGGAGGATCCCCCATGCGCTTCGTTCTCGCTCTCTGCCTGGCCGCCGTCGCCGTCGCCGCTCGGGCAGACCGTGTTGACTCCCTTGTCCGCGCCGCCATGGCGAGTGGACACGTGCCCGGTCTCTCACTGGCCATTACCCGCCGCGGAAAAGTCGTGAAGACGGCCGGCTATGGGTACGCGAACCTGGAGCTTCGCGTCCGCGCCACGCCGAACACGGTCTACAGCCTTCATTCGGTGAGCAAGCAGTTCACCGCCGCCGCGGCGATGATCCTCGTGGAACGGGGAATGCTCAACCTCGATGAGTCCGTAACCCGCTACCTCAGCGGCCTGCCGGACGCATGGAAGCCCATCACTATCCGCAACCTACTTACTCACACGTGCGGCATCCCGGATTACCTCAATGAGATGAACCTCTCCGGCAATTCGGATTCCGAAGTCATTGCGGCGCTGGGGAAACTGCCGCTCCGGTTCGCGCCAGGCGACAAATGGTCCTACTCCAACTCCGGCTATCTCGTTCTGGCGCAGGTTGTGCTGAAGGTCAGCGGGCGCACCACGCAGGATCTTCTCCAGGAGCGGGTGTTCGGCCCCCTGCACATGGACGCCACTCGCAGCGCCGACCGCTCCGTAGTCATCCCCAATCGGTCATCCAAGTACATATGGAAGGACGGCGCGTTCCAGAACGCCGAATTCGCAATCACCGTGGAGCAAGTGGCGGATGGCGGCCTGATGTCAACCGCGCTCGATCTGGCGAAATGGGATGCCGCGTTGTACACGGACCGCGTTCTTCGTCCGGAATCTCTGAAGCAGATGTGGACGGCGCATCGCCTGAACAACGGCGCATCCACGGGCTACGGGTTCGGGTGGTTTGTGGTAGACACCGATGGACGCCGGCGGCTTGTGCACTACGGCGCCAGCGCCAACGGAGACCGCGCCGCAATCGCCCGCTATCCGGATGACGGCCTCGGAATCATCATACTGGTCAACGGCGGGACGCCGGACTTCAAGACGCTCATTACCGGCATTGCCGCGCACTATGCGCCGGATCTGAAGGACCCCGCGCCGGACGAATGACCGCCGCCAAGCCCTGGCGCCCTGGCAAGTACGCCAGAGCCGGATGCGCCTGGTTGTATGGATGCGCGCGAGGCGGCCCATACTTAAGTACTACTACCGCACACGCAGGAGGCCAATAGATGCGATCCGATACGATCAAGTCCGGGTATGACCGGGCAGGGCACCGCGGGCTGCTGAAAGCCTGTGGACTGACCGACGAGGATATGGGCAAGCCGTTCATTGCCGTCGCCAATTCCTACGTTGACATCGTTCCCGGGCACCGGCACCTCAACGTGTTCGGAGCTTTCGTGAAGGAGTCCATCCGCCTTGCTGGCGGCGTTCCCTTCGAGTTCAACACGATCGCCGTGGACGACGGCATCGCCATGGGACACATCGGCATGCGCTACAGCCTGCCCAGCCGGGAGCTCATCGCCGACGCCGTTGAGACGATGGTGATGGCGCACTGGTTTGACGGCATGGTGTGCATCCCAAACTGCGACAAGATTACGCCCGGGATGCTGATGGGCGCGCTGCGCGTGAACATCCCCACCGTGTTCGTCTCCGGCGGTCCGATGCGCGCGGGCGACAAGCCCGGCGGCGGCAAAGGCGACCTCATCACCATCTTCGAGGGCGTTGGGAAGTACCAGGTCGGCGAGATCTCCGAGATCGACCTCAAGGCCCTGGAAGACACCTGCTGCCCCGGCTGCGGCTCGTGCAGCGGCATGTTCACCGCCAACTCGATGAACTGCTTGATGGAGGCCATCGGCCTGGCGCTGCCCGGCAACGGCACCCGCCTCGCCGAGAGTCCCGAACGCGTGGAACTGGCCCGCGAGGCCGGCCGTCGCATCATCGACCTCGTGGCGAAGGACCTCAAGCCGCGCGACATCGTTACCGCGGAGACCCTGGAAAACGCCTTCGCGCTGGACATGGCGATGGGCGGCTCCACGAATACCGTGCTCCATGCGCTGGCGCTGGCCCACGAGGCCGAGGTGGACTTCCCGCTGGAACGGCTGAATGCCATCTCCGCCGTGACGCCGTGCATCTGCAAGGTGGCCCCGTCTCGCGACGACGTGCACATTGAAGACATCGACCGCTCCGGAGGCATCAGCGCCATCCTCAATGAGCTGAGCAAACGGCCCGGCCTCCTGCACCTGGACCGGCCCACCGTCACCGGCAAGACCCTCGGCGAGAACATCGCCGGCGCCAAGATCCTCGATGAGGACGTCATCCATCCCTTGTCGGCCCCCTTCAGCGATGACGGCGGCCTGGCCGTGCTGTTCGGGAACCTCGCTCCAGACGGGTCGGTCATCAAGAGCGCCGGCGTGGACAAGGAGTGCCTGGATTTCGAGGGCGCGGCGATCGTGTTCGACAGCCAGGATGAGTGCCTCGCGGCCATCGAGCGCAAAGAGGTGAAGCCCGGCCACGTGGTGGTGCTACGTTACGAAGGCCCGAAGGGCGGGCCGGGGATGCCCGAGATGCTCTCGCCGACATCGATGATCAAGGGGCAGGGGCTCGGGAAGAGCGTGGCGCTCATCACCGACGGCCGGTTCTCCGGCGGCACCGCCGGAACCTGCCTCGGGCACATCAGCCCGGAGGCGGCGGACGGCGGTCCCATCGCCCTCGTTGAGAACGGCGACCGCATCCACATCGACATCCCGAACCGAACCCTCACGCTCTGCGTGGACGACGAGGAGCTGGCCCGCCGGAAGGCCGGCTGGGTGAAGCCGCCCCACAAGATCAGCTTCGGCTGGCTGGGCCGCTACAGCCGCCTCGTCACCAGCGCCAACCACGGCGCCGTGCTCCGTCTACCGGACTGAGCGGGACAGCGTACACCCATAGATCAAAAGCGGGGTGGATGCCATTTGGCGTCCACCCCGCTCTCGTTGTTAGCCCCAACGGTCCCTCGACTTTCGTATAGCCGACCGAGGAACAAACCTCACCGTGCGCGGAAGTTCCGGCGCCTGCGGGCAGGATAAATGCCTAGCACTGCGGCTCCGGCCAGCAACGCTAGAACAGATGGTTCGGGAACCGCCGACGCCGTACCGTGAATCGTCATTGTGGCCGGGGCTGACCAGTCCGCGGCGCGAATCGTGATCGAACCAGAGCCGCGATAGCCGGCGAAACGCCCGCTCCCCTCCTTGATGAAAAACGTCCCATCAAGGTCCGGTAGAAACCCACGCCCGAACCGGTTGCCGCTTAACGAATCCTCTCCATCGCCACGCAACACGAAGGAGTTCGCGGACAGGTCGGTCTCGTACCAGTTGGGCACGCCGTCCTTCCAGCCAATGTCTCCTTCGTCAAAGAGCTGAATTCGGGCAAGTCCGTTCGCAGCTCCGGCGCCTTTCCCGGCTGCCGAGTAGCTAGCCGTGAACGGTATGAAAGGGTGCACGTAGAAAGAGCCCACATACGTCTGGTCGAGGAGAACTATCTGCGCGTGAGCGGAAGACGGCACCAGGGCGGCAAGAAGCGCAACGGTCAGGAGCCGGCATGCAGAGCAACGTGCCATATTGAACCTCCTCGAAGTTGCGGCATGGCAGTTAGGCGCCGCTTGCGATCAGATCGCCTACTTGCCGAACGATTCGATGCCACCGATGGCGAGCGCTGGGGAGCCGACCGGCGTCAGCAGAAACAGGCGGTAATCATACCAACCGTCGTCGGCAAAGGATAACGCGAGGATTTGGCCCCGGTCGTTGATGTCGAGCACGGAAACAAGGATCTGGTCGAAGCCGGGCGGCATGAGCGAACTCAGATCGTGCATCGCGCCGTTCTCCCAGAGGAAGGCGCGACGGTCGCCGGCGCCATCGGTGGAGTACCCCACCACCCAGTTGGAATCGTTCATCGCCGAGGGCACGGAGCGGTCGCCGCCCAGCGTGCCCAGGTCTGTCATGACGCCCCTGCGGTATATGAAGCCGTGCACGCTGTGTCCATCCGCCAGCCGGCTGTACCCCACTGCGGCGTCTAGATCGTTGATGTCGACCATGTTCGACGACGGGCCTCCCAGCGTGCCCATGTCGGTGATTCGGTCTCCGTGCCAGAGCGTGGCGTGGTATTCCCCCATGGCCGTGTAGCACATCCCGAGAACCGTTCCGAGGTTGTTGATCTTCCATCCCCGGCTTCCGCGCGGATCCAGTTCCTTGAGGAACCTTCGGCCATTCGGCCCCCAAACCACCGCGTGCGGCTCATGGTCGGGAACCCACGTGATGCCGGCGATCTCGCCCCGGTCATTGAGGCCAAACGCTACCGACCACGAACCTACATCCGTTGGGAGGGCGACGAGCGTCCGGCGGTTGCGCGCCGCTCGGTCGATGCGGCTCACGCAGGCCCGCTGGCGTCCCAGGCCATTTTGGCCGTACTCATACGCCGTTCCGCATGCATCGCCAAGTTCGTTCAGCTCGTGAACCATGATGTACGGCTCGCCGACCGCGCCCAGGTACTGGAACCGTCCGGCGCTGAACAGGGCCATCTGGCTGCCGGTGGTCGTTGCAACGGCGCCAGCCATCTGTCCGGCATCGTTCAGACACGACATATCGATCAAGGGACTCGTTGGCCATTGCGGCGCCAACTGAACGGCCGTGAACGCCGGGACAGCGCGCGCGGTGACGGAAAGGGCCACGAGCAAGAGAGGGACTACCGCTTTCGCACGTGAGTTCATCGAAGGGTCTCCTGCGGAATTGGTGACGGTCTGGCGCCGCCCCGACAATTTTACCACGCCAGCCCGCCAGTCAGCCACACGTAGGAAAAGTTTGGCAGATGCGCGCAGCCCGGCGCGATGCGCGGTCGTTAGCGGGCCACGGCCGCCGGGCGGCGCTGCAGCACGTCGTCGTAGATCTCGCGCAGGCGGCGGCCGGCGGCCTCCTCGCTGAAGGATTCGGCCGATCGGCGGCCCAGCGCGGCCAGACGCTCTCTCTCACCACGGTTCCCGGCCAACTGGAGGGTGAGCGCGGCCATGCGCGCCGCGTCGTTGGGGATGAGGTAGTCTTCGTAGCCCTTCGGTATCACGCTGCACGCGCCGGGCGATTCCACGGCCACGAAGGGCAGGCCGGCCGCCATCGCCTCGCAGAGCACCAGGCCTTGCGTTTCCGTGGCGGAAGGGAACGTCAGCACGTCCGCAGCGGCCAGGTAGTCCCGCATCTCGTCGCGGGGAACGTATCCCGCG
>DASXUL010000090.1:0-18917 GCA_036504855.1 Armatimonadota bacterium
AGGCCGCTCTCTGGCAGCAGGAACGCAACAACCATCAGGCCACTATCAACTGGCAGTTCACAACCAAAGACGCACGCGTCAAGCTCAAAAGACTCTATCCGCAGATAAAGTAACACATCCTCTCTAACTAACGACTTAGTAGCGTGAACCTCACGCCGGTGGTTCCGTCATTCGGGGATCGCAGCGCGTCTGGTCCGTCCACGGCCAATGGAAGAGGGGCGGTTGACGGATCGCGCCCGCAGTCCGCCAATCGCCCCGACGATGAAGGCAATCGCCCCTCCTACGTGGCGTATGCGCTGGTCAGCTTGTTCCTGAGGTCGGTGATCGTCTCAGCCGACAGCTTATCGATCTCGGCCTTCAGGAAGTCGCGAATGTCGGCGCCGACACCCAGCCTTACCTTGATGGGGATCCCGAAGATGCGGAAGCGAACCACCGAGATGGTCCCGGTGTTCTGTATCCACGCCTTCAGCCGCGCCTTGTAGGCCTCCACCGCCTCGCCTGCCTGCGGGGCGACCGACGTCAACCCAGCCGCCAAGAGGGCGCGCAACGTCGCCCAGTAGAGATCGTTACCCTTCATGCCTTCGGGGCCTCCTCCGCCCCGCTTCCCGCATTGGCCGCGTTCGCCGCGGCGATCTGCACGCTGGCCGCGGCGTGCGCCTGCTGCCCGTCCTCGTAGGCCATGGCGGCGGAGATCGCGCCGAACAGGACGGAAATCGCCGTCGCCAGGCGCATCAGGTACTCGGCCCGGTCTGGCCAGATGACGCCGGCGACGCCGGCGGCCGCGATGGCCACGCCGCCGAGCTTGGCGAGCTGGAGTTTCCGCCCTCGAGGGGCCGGCGTTGCCGTTGGGTTCATGCCGTCTTCCCGCCTTCCGGAAGCTCCACGTGGCCCAGGTCCCAGCCCCACTGGTAGCCGCCGTTCAGCCCGTGCGCGTGCGCCGATCGACCGATCAGCTTCCAGACGGGCGACTTGTCATCCCAGATGGGACGGCCGCCCTTGTCCACCGCCACCAGGTCCGCGGCCTCCCCGTCGCAGTGGCGCGATCTCCGCCGCTTGGTGACCACGGCCTTAGGGTTCACGATCACCCACTCGCCGCTGGCCAGCTGCCTCCTACCCTTCGCCCAGTTCGCGGCGGCCTGCGCTTCGGAGCGCAGACCCTCCACCACGCGCAGGTTGTAGCCGTGGCCTTTCAGGTCCTCGATCACGGCCGTCACCTTGCGGACCAGGTCCGGCTTGCAGCCGTGCAGTTTCTCAGCGTTCGTCATTCGATGCCTCCTCGCCGGCGTAGCGGCTTCGCAGCCGTCTCTATGGCCGTTCCCTCCTCGCCGGCGGCGATCCCGGCGACCTCAGCCAGCAGCGCCTCCAGTTCCGCGACCCTGGCGGCCAGCGCTTGGTTGCGCTCGTGGACCGGGCAAGTCCGGCACTCGGGGATCAGCAGCGGCGTCTCGGTCGCCATCTGGATCAGCGCCCCTTCCTCGTCAGGTAATAGAGGATCACGCCGGTGAGGACGCCGGTGGCGACCGGCTGCACGATCATCAGGACCGTGAGGCCGCCCAACGCGCGATCGGCCAGCTTCTCCAGGCTCCGCACCGTCTCGGCGATGCTCTTCAGCGCTTCGTCGATCTTGTCCAGCCGTTCCTCATGGACCGCGCACGGCGTGTCTCGCGTCTGGCGTGTCTCTCCCACATTTCCCCTCCGTGGATTGGTGTCCGCCCGATTATGCCGCCCGCTCAGATCCCGGCGATCAGAGTCTCGTAACGCGCCTCGTAAGCGTCCGCCGCCGTGAAGGGAACGCCGGGAAGCGCCGAGACCGTGATCATCGATCCGTCCGCCGCCACGTCGACGTACGGCTGCCGCCACTTCTTCCCGCCCACCCAGACCTGCACGTCGTCTATCGCCGACGCGGCGACCGGCCGGCCGGCGACGTTCAGCGCGATCGTCTCGGCGCCCTCAGCGGCGTTCCCCTCCAGCCAGACCACCGACGCGGCGGAGGTCGCCATCCCCGCCGTAACGCCTGTGGTCGAAGCGGACAGCGCCGCGGCCTCGACCGCCGTGGAGAGGGTCGCGTGCGCGGCGTCCACCGATTGGCCAATCTGCGAGATCAGGGCGGTGAGGTCGGCCCGCTCCTCCGATCGCTCCACCTCGCAGGACCAGCCGGCGCGCCCGAACGTGTGGGTGACCTGCACCGGCATGAGCGTCAGCCCGCTGCGGCCGCCGGGAACGTTCGAGACGTGCAGCAGGCCGTCCGGCCGGATGTTCCGGATCCGGTCGACGATGCGCGCCGGCGAGGGGGAGGCCGGCGCGGCGCGCTGGTTGGCGTAGTTCACGAAGTACCGCTCGGCGTCCGCGGCGCTTCGCACCTTCGATTCGGAGACCCGCGCCTCGCGCGTCCCGAAGTGCGGCTGGCCGGCCAGCTCCCCGGAATGCCACACCGCGGAGTCCCGCGCCGCCTGGCTGGCGTACCGCCCGATGGGGTCGGCGTCGCTCTGGAACCACGCGTCCTCCGTGGTCAGCCGGTAGGTCACCATCGCGGAGCCTTCCACGAACGGGTAGAGGACCGGATCACCGGACGCGTCCACAGGCCACCCGACGTGCAGATAGACGCCGTCGAGATACGCCGTACCGGAGGCCGACGCGCCGAGCCCGCCGAACAGGAGAGCGGCCTGCCGACAGTCGCTCGACGTGCGGTAGTCCACGTGGTAGCGCCGCCACCCTCCGCCAGCGGGCAGGGAGATCCGGCGCCCGTCGTTCACGGCGCTTCCGTCACCGGCGATCGACGCCCGCCTTCGCCACTTGCTGCCGTCGTACTCGAACAGGAGCGCGTCCAGGTTCTGGGCCTCCGTCTCGGAACCGGACCGGGCCCAGAAGGAGAGGCGGCACTCGGCGTTCGCGCCGATGGCGATCGCGTTCGGCCCCGTCTGGATGCCGGCGTAGCAGTAGGCGTCATTCCCGGTGGAGTAGCGCAGGCGGATGCAGTAGGCGCCCTGGGCGGCATCCCGAGCCGCCGCGTCCATGGCGGCCACCGAGGAGGACAGCCCCTCCGTCGTGTCGTTGGCGTTCAGGAGCCAGCCCGTCTGTGTCATCGAGTCCGCGGAGAACAGCCGCACGTCGTCGATCCCCATCCCGGCGCTCGATCCGGAATCCACCGCGGGCAGCCGGATGCAGACGGAGACGGTCGCCGCGGCGGCGGGCATGTCGAAGGCGTACTCCTTCAGGGACCAGACTTGCTGGCTGACGGTCCAGGCGTTGGGATATCCCGATGGCCCGGAGATGGGGACGGCGGAAAGCTCCGTCGCCGACCCGTCCCAGACCCGCAGCCAGATCTCCGGCGTGCAGGCGTGGGCCGCCGACTGCGCCGCCATGTTGACGCGGAACCGGTAGCGGACGCCGCCCGTGACGGAGACGGGATCCCCGCGGATCTCCTCCACGCCGGCGTTGTTGTCGAGCTCCATGTACCGGGACCCGCTCGCCGCGCTGAGGGTGTCGTTCCCGGACCGGCCCTCATTGCTCTTGGCGGCGGGGTCTCCCGATACCCGGTCCCAGTGCAGGGCCGTCTTGTCGTCGTCGGTCTGGACATCCTCGAACGACGGGTTCAAGACGACGTTCGCCCCTTCGTTGCTCGGCAGCTCGAATCCGCCGTTGGTGACCAGGTTGGGATAGAGCGCCGGGCCGGCCTCGATGGTGAGCGCGTTGACGACTTCCGATGCGTCGGTCTCGAAACCGAGCGATACGCAGTCCTTGCGGTAGAACGCGTGGTACGCGGCGTGTTGCGGCCTCGGGCGCAAGTAGATCCGCTCCAGCCCGTAGCCGTCCAGATCGACGCCCCATGTCACGCCGGGGACGCCTTTCACCAGCCCGGAGAGCACTTCCGAGAGGGAGCCCTGGAGGAGCTTCGTCTCGCCCACCGTGATCCCCACCGTCTGGATGTCGAGCGACGGCGCCGGTATTCCGAGCTCCTCATACCAGGGGAAGGCGTAGTCCAGGACGAGCGCGCTGAACAGAGCGGAGAGGTCCTGCTCGGAGAAGGCGTACTGGCGGTTCACGCTGACGCCCTTCAGGCGTTCCACGGCGCCGTAGGCCGTGAGCTCGAACGTGTCCGGCCGGCTGGAGTGGCGGCCCGACTGGTAGTATCCCCGCCACCATTCCAGCCAGCCGGACGCCTCCCGCACCCACACGCTGATGCGGTCGTTCGGCAGAAGGGCGCACTCGGTCCCGAGCGGCAGGGGGAAGGAGAGGTCGAGCTGGCTCATGCCGCCGTCCATGCGGTTCACGAAGCGGACCTCGACGACCCTTCGCGTGGGGAGCTCGTTCAGCAACCGCCGCCAGGCCCCGTCCACCAGGCGGTAGGCGCGGACCTGCCAGCCGCGCCGGCGTCCGTCCCACGAGCCGCCGGCGTCGCGGCTCCGGGGCAGGGCGTCGGCGTAGGGGGAGACGGGGACGATCGGGTCCGGCGCCGCGCCGTAGGCTGAACCAACCGACGCGATCCACGCCGTGGACGCGATGGAGATGGGAATGGGGCCGGAGTATCCGGTGGGGGTGTCCGCCATGGGTTACTTCCGCGCGCTGACGGCGTTATCCGAGCCGGTGGTCACCGCGGCCGGATCGTGGGGTTTGTCGCCCTGGATGCCGATCCGCCCGAAGGTGGGAAGGTTGGCCGTCTGCGCGACGGAGATGGGGATGGGGCCGGCGTACCAGGTGGGGGTGTCCGCCATTATTCCCACCTCATGAGGAGCCGTACGGAGCTGACCGATCCCGTCGGGAACGTGTTCCCCACCGCGCGATACGCCGCCGGCTTTCCGTAGGCGGAGACGGTGACCGGCGTGCCGCCGGTGAAGTCCGCCGTCTGCCCGACGCAGGCGTTCAGCATGGGGTTGCCGAGCTTTCCGACCCAGGGGAACACGGGGGACACCGGGACCGACCCGCCCATCCCCCCGCTAATGTTGTACGGCGGGGCAGCCGACACGAAGGCCCCGACGGGCGGCGACAGGGTTCCGTCCTTCGTCATCGTGGATTGGCCGGTCATGCCGTTGTTCACCGACGAGCAGACCACCAACGTGACGTACTCGTCCGTGGGGTCCCCCGTATTGCCGCGCGACCGGTCCAGGCAGATGAACAGCCCGACACTGGACCCCTCCAACAACGAGAGCGCGAAACCGCCGGAGTCCGCGAACAAGCACGAAACGTAGGGGGCGGTCCCCGTTACGCTCCCCGTGTTCGTCGCGGAACCCAGGAAGGCTCCCACAGGGTTCGCCGCCGCATCGAAGGACCGCGCCAGCTGGATGGCCAGCTGCATGCCGTAGGTCGCGCTGATCCGATACGTCAGCTTCACGGTGAATGGGAACGCGGCGAACAGGTCATCCCCGGGCCGGAAGATCTCGAAGTGCGTGTTCGCGCCGCCGGCGGGGACCGTGACGGTGGACCAATCGAGTTGCCCGGGTATGCCGGCGGCCCTCTGCCAGCCGCCGGCCAGGAGGCCCGCCGAGACGGGCTGATACATCATCCTGAACAGGTCCAGTTGCGAATAGGGCGAGATGCCCGCAACCGGGGCCGTTGGGTACGCGGTCCATTGGGATGTCATGCGCGCTTGCTCCTTACCACCACCGGGAGCGGTGGCTGATCGTTACGGAAGTTGGTCCGGTCCCCGTCCAGGAGACCTGAAGGGTGTTCGCTCCCCGGTTGAGAGAGAGGAGTTCCCCGTCGCAGGTTGGCGGATCGCCCGCCGAGGCGACGATCGTTCCCTCGTCGCAGTCCACGGTCACCGCGCCGGCCGAGACGGCGCCGTCGATGGTGAGCCGTTCCCCGGTGTTCAGGTTCTCGACGAGGATGGCGACCTGGCCCTCCGCGACGTCGAAGGCGAGGACGGGAGCGCCGGGAGCGTTGCCCTCGTAGGCGATCGGGATGGCGGCGGGCCCCGCGCCGGTGAGCGCCAGCGTGGTCGTGTGGAGGGCGTCGTCGTACCGGATGGGATCCGGGCAGGTATAGGTGGCCTCCCAGGAGAGCGCGACGTCCGGGTTCTCCATCTGCTCGAAGGAGCGGGCCACGCACTGGGCGAAGTGGTAGCGGTCGGAGTCCAGATAGAGCTTCACGACGCCGGCGTGGAAGAAGCCGTCGTAGAGGTCGCGGGCCCACCGGACGCACTCGTACAGGGCCGCCCGCCGGCCCCATGTAACCGTCCCATCGGTCACCGCCTCGTCGCCCCAGTCCGGCTCATCGGCGCCGGTTGCGCCGGTCTGCGTGCACTGGTACAGCGTCCCGTCCGGAAGGGCGATCACGTCGCCGGCGTTGGCCAGGAGGCCCGGCCCCCACCGGTTCGGCGACACGAGCAGCTTCCCGCCGAAGGTCACCCGGCGCGGGTTCCACAGCGCATCGACGGCGACGGAGCCGTTCGCTCCTCCGCGGGCCTGCTCCTGGGCGTCGGCGTCGTCCTGCTCGGAGAGCGTCTCGGTGTCCCACAGGAAGACCAGCTCACCCGCCGGGTTGGACCGCGTCATCTTTCCGGCCAGATACATCAGGCGCGTCCTTTCGCGGCCCGCGTCACGAGGGCGCCGAGCTCCTGCACGGTCCCTGTGATCGGGCGCGGGTTGTAGTTGTTGATCGTCTGCTGCACGCTCACGGAGTGGGACTGGGCCACCGGCGCGGAGGGCGCGACGGGCGCTCCATACGTCCCGAGGGCGTAGACGTTCGGCGTGGTAAGCGTCGGCATGGCGAAGCTGAGGGCGCGCCGTTTCCTGCGCTTCTTGAACAGGGAGCCGAGCGCCCCGCCGATGAGGCCGCCCGCCAGCGCGCCCAGGGGGCCGCCGGCGGCCATGCCGATGGCGGAACCGAGGCCGCCGCCGAGACCGCTTCGGTTGTTCTTCCCGAACAGCATCGGGGCGAGGAAGGAGCCGGCGAGCCCGGCCAGCGCCACGCCGCCGAGGGACGAGGCCCCGAGCTTCCGGCCGAGCAGCTTCCCGAACGCCTTGTTCAGCCCGCCGATCCCTGGGATGCCCTTGCCGCCGCTCGGCGCGCCGAACGGACCGCTGCCCGGGCCGCCCGCGATGGCGGCCGCGGCGCCGGCGATCCCGGTTCCGCCCGCCTGCTGCCCGCCGAGGCTGAGCAGGTTGGCGATCCCGTTCTTGACGCCGGCGTACACGAGGTCCTGCAGGGCCCGCTTGGCGATGTTCGTGAGGCTCTTCCAGAAGTCGGACCATGCCCCCTTGGCTCCGGTGAGGGCGTTGACGAAGGCGTCGGAGAAGGCGCGGATGGCATCCATGCCGGCGTTCTTGGCGATGTCCCCCCGCTCCCGCCACTCCTTGCGCCAATCGTCCCGGCCCTCCTTCGCGTCGGGCACGTCGATCGGCTGGACCTTCCCGGGCTCCTCAATGCCGGCGATCTTGGCCTTCGTGGCGGCGATCTGCTGCTCAAGGCGAAGGCGTTCCTTCACGTCGGCCGTCAGCGCCTTCCGGTTCTCCAGGAGTTGCAGATCGTTCTGGAAGTTGTGGAGGCTGACCTGCTCCAACCCCTTGGCGATGGTGAGCTGCTTCTCGGCCTCCAGCCCCTTGGCCGCCTCGGCGATGGCGTCCGCCTGGGCGGTCAGCGCGGCCGCCTTCGCCGCAGCGCCGAACATGGCGGCCACGACCGCGGCGGTCAGGAGTTCCTGCTCGCGGGCCTTCTGCCGCCTGATCTGGAGGTCGTACCAGATCTCGTAATCGCTCTGGATGCCGGCCTTCTCCTGCTCGGAGATCTGCTTCGTCTTCAGCGCATCCTCTACCCGCAGGTCGATGGTGCGGCGCGCGTTGTCAGCCGCCGCCTGGTCCGCATCGAGCCGGGCCTGGCGCGCCTCCTGCAGGTCCTGCAACTCCTGCTGGTGAGCCTGGCTCTCCATATCCATGCGCTGCTGGAAGTCGTCGAGGATGTCGTTGGTCGTCTTGTCCCACGCCTCGTCGAGCTCCTTGACATAGGCGGCCTCGGCCGCGGCCATGGAGGTCTCGAAGGTCCGGCGGTCGGTCTGGCGGGCGGAGAGCATCTTCTCGCCGGCGCCGGCGTGCGAGGCCCAGTTCTCGCGCAGCTTCTGGCCGGCTTCGATCTCGGCGGCGCGACGGCGGGAGAGAGGGGTATCCTGAGCGCGCAGCAGCTCGAGCTCGGCTTCCACGAGGGCGCCGTTCACCGCCTTGTAGAACTCGGCATAGGCGGCCTTGCGGCCCTTCTCCGCGGCGGCCAGTACGGCGGCGTGCGCCTTGGCGTTCGCCTTCGAGCCGGCCGGCTCCGAACGGAGCGTCTCTTCAACGTCATTCAGCGCCGAGCGCAGGCGGCCTTCCGGCGTCTGGTCCAGGCTGAGGATCTGCTTCGTGGCCTGCGCTCTCGCCTGGGCCGCCTCCTCGGCCAGCTTCTTCGCGGCCTTCTCGCCCTTCGTGTCCACCTGGGGAGTTCCGACGCGCGGGACCTCGACGTCGGGGACAGCCGGCGTGTCCAGGACCTTCGCCATGGCGGCGTCGACGGGGCCCCTCCCCTTCCACTTCCACACCGTTACGCCTGGGCGGGCCTTGACCGTGTACACAGGCGGGGTCTTCCCGTGCGTCGGGCTACCGATCCAGTCGTATTCCGGGCGGGCCGAAGGCATGTCTGCTTTCGCGCCCGGCACTGGCTCGTAGGCCTTGCTCACGCGGCCTTGCGCTATGAGGCTATTCTTGCGCGATGGAGCGAGAGCCTCCCATTCGTCGGCCGTATACCGGTGGTTCTCTTCGGGGACCCGGACGAACCCTCCGTGCTCTTTGAGGATCGCCGGGTTCTTCTTCGCGGCCTTCATATAGTCGGAGGCTCGGGACTGGTAGTAATGGGCTTCGCGGTCCTGGGTGTTTCCGGCGGCCTCGCGCTCATGCTCAATCTGCTTGCCCCGCTGGTAGATCAGGTACATAGCTGCGGCGAAGGCCGCTAGCAGCTTCAGCCAGCCAGGTATCATCGCGACCATCGACGCCATGCCGGAGACCAATCCCTTACTGCCGCCGGCGGCTGCCAGCGACGCAGTATTCAGGCCCACGTACGCTGAGGCAAGGAGCCGCACGCCGCCGGCCGCCTTCACCAGGTACGGACCGAGCACGAGAGCCGTCTGGATCACCTTCGCCAGCGCGCTCCCGGCCAGGGCGACGGCGGTAGCGATGCCCGCCCACTTCGCCGCGCTGAGGACGAGATCCGGGTGGCGGGCGAGGAACTTCAGCGCCTCGGAGGCGGCCTTGGCCAGCTTGCCGAACTCCTCCCCGATCTCGCGGGCCCACTTGCGCAGCGTGCCGTCCTTGCGGAGGCGCATAACCTCATTCAGCAGGTCGTTCAGGGCGGGCTTGGCCACGCGGTTGATCTCGTCGCCCAGGCCGTCCGCGTCGGCGTTGGCGAGGAACTGCGACCAGAGGTCCTTGAGGTTCGAGATGATGCCGTTCATCGTCCGGGCCTGGGAGGCCATGCCGCCGCCGAACGCTTTTTCGAAGCCGCGGAGGATGGCGCTGATCGCCTTCTCTACGTCAATGCCGGCGATCCCGATGTTCGCCATCTCCTTGCTCGTGAGGTGGAACTCCCGTTGCAGGATCTGGCCGGCATTGAGCCCCAGCTCGCCGATCTGGTTGATCTCCTCCTGGGAGACCTTTCCCTTGGCGCGCATCTGTCCCAGCGCCCGGATGACGGCATCCATGCCCTCAGCCCCAGCCCCCACGGCGGAGACGGCGTCTCCCACGCTGGTCAGAGTGGGGATGAGCTCCTTAGCGCTGAAGCCGTAGGCGAGGAGCTGCTTGGCAGCCTGGGTGACCTGGCCGAACTCGAAGGGGGTTTCCGCCGCGAACTTGCTGAGCGCCTGGATGGACTTCCTCGCGGCGTCCGAGGAGTGAAGCAGCGTGCCGAAGGCGACGGAGGTCTGCTCCATGTTCGCGGCGGTGGACATGGCGGTCTTGCCGAGCACGGCCATGCCGGCGGCGCCGATCCCGCCCACGAGGGCCAGGCGCGCGCTGATCGCGCCGGCGGAGTCGGCCAGGCTCTTCATGCCGTACTCGGCGTCGGCGAGGGTTCGGCGGGCGTTGGCCCCGTAGGCCGTGAACGCTCGGCCGAGGAGGCTCATACGCCGGGAGGCGGAATCCGCGGCGTCTCCCACGCCCTTGGCGGCCTGCTCGGCCTCCTTCAGGGCCGCCTTCGCCTTGGAGCCGGCGACCTTGACCTCTACGCCGAGCCTGCCGAACTGGGCTCCCGCCGCCTTGGCGACGGCCTCAAGCGTCTCCGCGGTCTTCGCGGTATCGAGGAGTTCCTTGCGCGCGGCCGCGCCGTTCGCACGGATGTAGATGCTGATCTGGTTGGACATAACGCGAGGATTATGCCGGCCGTGCAGGGCGAAGACGCAACGATCCAGCCTGCCTTTGACTTCACAAAGCCGGCATGCTATCGTTCAGCAAATTCTGTTCGGTGCGAGGAGGTCACACGATGAAGTGGTCGTTGTTCCTGGTGGCGATCGCATGCGTTGTCTGTTTGCCTGGCTGTTCTGGGCCCGCGGGCTCGACAGAGCCGAGGGGAGGGCTTACGATAGGACTCTCCCTCGTACCCGCCCTATCGGCCGATCCCGGCATCTGCGAATGCTGGGGCTTTTACGGCAACTTCGAAGGGTACTCCGTCCCAAACTTCTGGCAGACGCACGCCCGAACCTGGAGCGTGACCTTGGAAAACGGGGACCCCTCAGAAGCGGTATTCGTCGAAGAGCGGACCGAGCGGGTGGGAGGATACGAGAGAGTGGCCTACGCGTTCCGGCCCACGCGTCCCGCCTCGACCGTCTATCTCTGCACGCTGCAAGTGCACGAGACTGGCGATCCGAAGAGCCTGGTGATCGCCACTAGGTCGACCACGATTGGCATTACGGCTTCTACCGCGCCGTAAGCGCCATATGGGCTGCCATTCAGGTAGACGAAGGGGCCAGGAGCATCGCGCTCCTGGCCCCTCTGCCTGTCTATCCACCCATCCCAACCGTGAACAGCCCGCCTTTGGCCAGGACCTTCGGCAACCGGCGGAGGTAGCCTTCCCGTGGCCGACTGCTCCGCCGCATCACAGACACGCCCGGGCAGTAGTCGGCCTTCCGTATTTGAGCAGTGGCCCTCAGCCTTTCGGCCCCTCTCTGAAGGAGCAAGCTCGGGTTTCGCCTCAATCCTCATCCGACCGGAGTCGCAATTTGCGGCGCGAAAGGTAGCAGATAAACCAGACTTCTTCACCCTTACGCCGGCAGCGACCGATGCCATCATCTCTACTAATGGCATTGCGGCGGTCCCCTCCGCCGCGCGTCATTGGTGGTTCGCCCCGATCCGTGCACTTGTAAACGGCTGGTAGATCGCTACGAGGCTCCTTCGCGGTCCAACGACGTACCGCACTGACCAGACGCTGCTGCTTGCGACGAAGTGGTGCACCCCTGTTCAATGCTGCATCCCCTGGATCCACGGAGATCACAGAAGCAGCGCCACGCCGCGAGGCAATGCTGTTCCACATGCGATGCCCCAGGCGTGCGTAGCGTAACACGCTACTACACAGCAGGACACAGTTGAGGAACCCACTATGACTTTACCGCGCGTTTCCCTCTTGGCCCTCGTAGCCCTTTTGGGCTGCACTTCCGCCAAGGCCAGTTACCTGTTCGCGAATAAGGCCGTGGCCAAACCTTGGATAGCGGCCGACTACCAGACCGGGGCCAGCGACTATTGCACGAACACGGTTCGAGCCCTGCTCCTGCAGAGCATTCCACGTGGAATGTACGTCCCGGCGCCCAACACGGCGGTGCGGGCAATCAGCAGCGATGGGTCCATGTTCATCAAGCTGGACGATGGGAGCGTCACCCAGTGCGAGGACCTTTACACCGACTCGAACGGCTATATGACGGTGACAGTGACTGCGACGGCTCCCGGCACACGCACCCTGCGTCTGGTCGGTCCGGGCATGGAGGACACCATCTACTGCGGCTTCGCCAACGGGCATTTCACCACAGCGCAGCACATCAACAAGGTCCAGCTCTTTGAGCCTGCCGATCCCTGGTGGTACTCCTGGAATGAGATTTACAACTCCTCGATCCAGCCGACACCCGTCCCTGCTCCGCTCGCTGGGGACGCAACTCCGCTCATCGACTCCAACAGGATCGCGCTGTCAGCGCACTCGTTGTGCCCCGTGGGCGGGATAGGGGGCTACTTCCAGAACTACTATGCCGACCTGACCATGGATTCGGTGATCACGTGGGTAGCCGATAGCCCAACTAACGCAACGATGACTCCGGGTTGGCAGTACAGAGTGGGGTTCTGGGGCCGCGCTGAGGCGTCTGAGGCAGCGCCGCGGCACACGCATTCGTATTCCTTTGTTGGTGAACAGGCCAGCGTTAGCGGGATCATTAACTCCGGCACGCAGGGAACCGAGAGCATTGCCGTGGCGCTGCAAGACACCATGGATTACCAGTCGCTGGACACGGATTGGACTCCGCTTCACACCCTCTCATATACGCCGCAGCCGCTCACGCAACCGCTCACAAGCAGTCCCACCGATGCCGACTACATAATCCGGCTCACCGCGTATGCCGATCCGCCAGCCGAGGAGGGTCACACATACGAAGGCTGGGCTCAGGCCTTGTGTGACATCAGGGCGACGATTCCAGAGAAGACCGAATCGTGCCCCTATATCATCGAGCACGTGCATACGCAGAGCGTGTTCTAGGTCGCGTCTGAAGTGCGTGGGCCGGGAAACCCCCTAGGTGAAACGCCGCCTCTCAACGTTCGAGAGGCGGCGTTTCATCCTTTCGGCGTATCCCCGCTTCGGCCAGTACGCAGGCGGCGGCCCGCGCCCCCTGCCCGCGAAGCTCCGGGATCTTTCCGAGTTACGCTATCGACCCATCCCAGCCGTTAGCAGCCTGCCCGTGGCAAGGGCCATCGCTCCGGCCTGTGGCTCCAGCACCTTCGGCAGCCGGCGGAGGTAGCCCTCCAGTTGCGGGAGGCTCTGCCGATCCACCCTCACGCCGGGGTAGTAATGGGCCATCAAGGCGAACACCTCCGCCCAGTCCGTCCTCTGCCCCGGCTCTACCGGGGCGGCGTAGGGTTCAGCCCGCTGCAGTCGAGCACGGCGCGCAGGATCGCCGGGAACGCCGGCGCCGAGACGTGGCGGCCGATGGTCTCCCGTGTGACATCCACCGTATCCGGCGGGTTGAACGCGATCTCGCAGATGTCGAGCATCGCCTCGATCTGTTCGGGCGTCAGGGAGGCGGAGGCCATCCGCATGGATGTGGCGATGTCCTCCGGCGTGACTCCCTGCGTCTCCGCGTCGAGGAGCCGGGCCAGCCGGCCCAGCGCGCCGGGATTGTCCTGAGCGAGCGCCGGCATGAGGTACTCCTCGCCGAGCACGCTCATGGCCTCCTGGAGGCGAGCGTGGTTCATCAGGGGGACGGGGTGGATGCGGAACTCGCGGCCGCAGAGGTTCACTGTGGGGCCGTTCCCCAGCATGACGTCGAGATCGACGGGCGCGCTCGCCTCCGCCTCCTTGGCGACCGCCCTGCGCGCCACGCTTCCGGCTTTCGGTGTGCTCATATCACTCCTCACGTATATACGATGGCCGTGCCGTTGGTCGTGAGGACCGTGTTCGCCTCGGCGTTGACCAGCGTGAACGTGACGCCAGGGCTGGCCACGGTGATCGTAACCGGCTGCTTGAGATAATCGGAGCCCTCAATCGCGGGCTCGGGGGCGGTGACGTAAGCGACGGTGGCCGCGGCGGTTAGGCTGTGCCCCGTCGTACCCGAAGCGAAGGCGGCGGTGAGGGCGCACGGCGTGGGGACGGCGCCGCGGCTGAACGGCCAGCCGGCGGCCGCGCCCAGGTGCTTGCGGAGCAGCGCCTCGCTCTCATAGTACATGTCCAGCTCGAAGGTCACCTCGGCGACCTGCGGGCCATGCCCTGTCGGGAAGGCGCTGCCGAGTACCCGCTTGGCGGAGAGGTTGTTCTTGATGACCGCCTTGATCGATCCGCAGTCGTTGCTTGCCGTCCCGTCGAGGTTCAGGGTCGCGCCGGTGAACGAGAACGGCAGCCCAACGGGCAGGCTCGCCGCGCCGAAGACCTTCCCGGCCGGATCCTCCGGGTAGACGTCGAACTTCTCCCCGATCCCGACCATCTCCGCCTCGGCGTTCACGAACTCATCGAGCACGGCGTTCAGGGTCAGCGTCTCGATCTTGCAGCTCACAACGGAGATGAGGTTCCCCTTAGCGGTGGCCACCGTGATGGGCTTCGGGCCCGCGGCGGCCGCCGTGATCGCGTGCGTGTAGAGCGACGCGGCGCCCGTGGTGGTGACCGCTCCCAGCGCCGCGTACAAGAGCAGGCTGAAGCCATCCGGGGTGGCCTCGCAGCTGAGAGAGCCGCCGATCTCGGCGCTTCCCATCACGGACCGGGCCGGCAGGAACCTCCCGCGGCCGAGAGCCTTGCTGTCGATCCGGTTGTAGGTCCCGGCGACGCCGTTGGCCAACGTGTCGATCAGGGCCTGGGACTTGACCGGCGCGCCGTAGGCGGCCTCCAGGCCGATCCCGGTCTTGACGTCCATTCCGTTCATACGGCCTCACCGTCCTTTCGGGAGGCCTTCGGCAGCGGCTCAACGCTGAAGGCCGGATCCTCGGCGAAGCGGGTCCGCTCACGCTCCGGAACCTCAACGGGCACGCCGGCGACGAAGACGACGACGACGCCGCCGTCGAGGGGGATGTGCCGCTCCCCCTGCTTGAGAGTCACTTTCATAGCTATGGAACTCCTTCCGGGGCGATTATGCCGGCTGCCCTCAGTTGCGCCCGTCGTAACGGGCTTCTTCGGCGACCTCCCAACGGATGCGGCGATAGCGGCACTGGATCACGCCGCGATAGAAGCGGATCCCGTTGGCGTCCTCCAAGGCGCGCGGCGGCTCGGACCGGCTGACGAGCCCGAAGAGCCTGGGATGATCGGCGAGGGCCTGGAGGATCGCGTCTACGCGTTGGTCGAACCGTTCCTCGGCTCCGGCGGCGGCCTGGTTGCTGGAGACGTCCATCGGCAGGTAGACGTCGATGTCGATGGCGTGCACGCGGTCCATCTTGCCGGCGCCGCTCCCGCCCAGGGTACGGCGGGTCTGGCTGACGCCGTTGCGGGTAATGCTGGTGAAGAACCCGGAGAAGTCGCCGGCAGCCGCGGCGTCAAGCTCCGCGCCGGGGAAGGCGACAACCTGCCCGGGCTGGGGCAGGGCAAATAGCAGCTCAACGATCTTCGCCTTGATGGCGGCGATGCTCATAGGTTCAGGCTCCTTGCGAGGATCGACATGGCGTCCTCAAACGTGGCGGTGACGTCGGGCGCGGAGGCTATCGCCGCGTCGCGGAACATGTGGTGGCCGGGCTGGCCGCGCTTCCCGATGGCCCGGGCGATGAGGAAGGCGCGGCTCTTGTCCGTGGGGGCTTTACGGTGACTGCGGTTCCCCTTGGCGGTGAGGAAGCTCATCGGGGGCGACGGGTGGCGCTTCACCCACGGGATGAGGGCGTCATACGGCGGCGCCTTCTTCCCCGCCTTGCGGCCTTCCTCCAGAGTCGGCAGGTACTGCAGATTGCCGGCGATCTCGACCGTCACCCCATATAGCTCGCGGGTGACGTGAAATGAGATGTTGTTGCGGGCGGCCCCGAGGTCCACCGGCATGCGGGTGACGACTTCGGCCTGCACCCTTGCGCCAGCCTGGAAGGCCGCGGCGGTGAGGACGCGCTCAATCTCGTTGGCGGCGCCCTTCAGCCCGGCGAGCCCGGACAGGTCCACATCGATGCTGAACGGCTCGGCCATCAGGGGAGCCTCAAGGCGGCGGGAACATCCTCCGCGGGCACGAGCTCCAGGCCCGCGCGGATCCTCGGCCGCCCGTGCACATACTCGGCCGGCTCGAATACCAGCCAGACCGTCCCATCGGTTTCGCGCAAGACGTCGCCGGCCTGCACCTTGCCGCGTTCGGAGATCCTGGCGCGGAATAGCCCGCCCGCCCGGTCCGGCTCCGCGAAGGCCTTCAGGGTTTCCGGCTTTGGGTTGCGGATCACGACGCCGGCGACGTCGGCCTTGCGGGTCCATGCGGCCGCCGGGATGCCGGCGGCCTGGCCGATATTGTCCAAGGCCCGGCCGCAGGTGAAGACGGCAATAGCCGCCTCGCCATGGCTGTCCATGTAGAGAGCGTCCAGATCGCCGATCTCGCCGGGTTTGAGGATGCTGGCCATCAGTAGGTGGGGCTCGGTTCGTAGATGTCGAGAGTCAGCGCGCCGGTCTCGAAGGCGGGAGTGAGAACGCTCTCCGCGTCCTTCCTCGCCTGGTCGAGCAGGGCCTTGTAGGCGCGGTAGCGCTGGCTGTAGTTCTTGGCCGTCTTCGGGTCGTCCACCTCCACGTCCACCCACAGGGCGAAGGCCCGAGTGAACGCCTGGAGCGAGTGGTAGGCCAGCAGCGCGAGGAAGTCGCTGACGCTCTCCTGGGTCACGACGGCCGTCGGCAGGCTCTCCTCGTCGACGCCGAGGCCTCGCAGCGCGTTGTCGATGACGCCGGCGAGGCGGCCCTCCGGGTCGGCGTCGGTGAACGTCCAGCCGAGATCGGAGTCCGCCAGAGCGTCGGCGAACTCCGCCTTCAGCCAGCTAAGAGTCTGCTTGCGGGTCACCTTGGGCCTCTTCCTCGCTGTCAGTCTCCATCGCCTGCTCCAAGCTCTCCAGGTCGGAGGCGATCGCCTCCAGCGCCCGGATGTGGGCAAGTTCGGGATCGCGGTCCAGGCCGCTGTAGCGGGACGGGGTCAGTCCCCTGGCGCCGAGCAGACGGCTCGCCGCCCCGTTCAGACGGTTCAGCGCCGCCAGCCGCATCCGCCCCTTCGCTTCCGTGGATGCCATCGTGGTCCTCCATCCCGGAAGCCCCCAGCCGCAGGGACCGGGGGCTCCTCCAGGATCGGTCTTGGGCCGCCTTACGCGTAGGCGGCCGGGGTGTCGTAGCTCGGGTCCGCGGTGAGCTCCATGCAGACCGCGCTCAGGCGGGAGGCCACGGCGTAGCCGCAGCGCTCTCCGTAGATGGCCTCCTGCAGCGGGTACTGCGGGTTCGCGCCGGGGATGAGCCCGTAGCCCTGGAGCTCGGCCTCCGGGTCGACGCGCTTCTTCAGGGGAGCCTCCTGGGACAGGTTCAGCGACAGGATGTAAGCTGCCGGGATGTGCCCCCACTCGAACACGTGACAGCCCACGCCGCCCGAGCCCTTCATGCGGCCGAGGTAGGTCCCCGGGGCGTTCCCGAGCTGCTGGACGATGACGTCGCTGTTGGCGCCGGCCCGGATGGCCGCGTCTGACGCTTCGACGAACGCCGAGAGGGCCGTGACCTTGTCGGTCTCGGCGCTGTTAATGAACGCCACGAGGTCCCCGTCGCCGTGCTGGATCAGCTCGGGGCGGATCAGCGCGAACGGGTTGTGCGCGTCATCGATGGCGGAGGACGCATAGCCGCTCACCAGGTAGTGGTTGTCCTCGGCGGTCACCTCGGAGCCGGGGACCGGCGGGTACTGCGTGCCGTCCTGGTTGGCGAGGCGGCGGATGGTGAGGTCGCCCCACTGGGGGTCGGTCCACACTTCGTTGGCCTTGTTGAACAGGGCGCGCAGGATCTCGTAGCGGATGGCGTTGACGTGGCGGTCCGAGATGTTGTCAAGGTGGCGCTGGTACTCGCGAAGGCTCATCTTGGCGCGGGTGACGCGGTTGATGGCGATGCTGTCCTGAAGCTCGAAGATGGGATAGGCGACGTCGTACTGGCCGGTCGCCTTGACGCTCAGGGGCTGGCCATACTCGTTGACCTTCTGCATCTTCCCGCCGGAGATCAGCTTGTAGATCTCCTTGTGCAGCGTGGTGGTCTGGGGCTGGACGAACAGGTCCATGACGCGGTTGAGTTCCGCGTCGTGCGCCTGCATGATCTGGGAGGCCGCCGTGTAGACGGCCTGCTCCCCGACGGTCCCGACGGTATCGAGGTCGGAAACGTTGAGGAGCCCGTAGACGGTGGACATAGCCGTTTCCTCCTCCTAGACGATGGCCGGGCAGACGAGAAGGACCTTGGTGCGGTCCAGATCGCTGGTGGGCCAGACGACTCCCATCTTCCGGCTGGTGGTTCCCGCCGCGTCGGCGAGGATGCCGGAATCGGAGTCCGAGAGATAGACGGTCGCTCCGTAAGCCAGAGCGGAGAGATCGAATCCGGCGACGAGGCCGTGCACGAGCACCTCGACGGCCTGGCCGGCGGAGACGTCGGAGAGACATACGCCGATGGAACCGGCGGTCCCGGCGGCGGAGGCGTCGGCTCTCCAAACCTTGCCGTCGGCCTTGATGTAGACGGCCTTGCCCTTCTTCAGGGCCTCGCCGGCGATGAACGTGTAGCTCTCGAAGAGCGACTTGGCCGGCGCGACGGCGGCCGGGGTGACTGGGATATCTGCCATGGGTGGTTCCCCCTTGGGATGCTGAGTAGGTGGTTACAGGCGGACGGGCCGGGAAGGGGTCACCTTCCCCTTGGCGTCGCCCGCGGGCTTGGGGCCTGGTCCTGAGCCGGGAGCGGCGGCCTTCCCGGCCAGCGCCTCCACGGTGGGTTTGAGGCCCTCGACGACGGCCTGCTTCTCCTCCAGCGTGCCCGCCTTCTCGACGAGCTTCTTGAGGTTCTCGGGCCAGTCGTTGATTGATGCGGCGATGCGCTCGGTTTCGCGCTTCTCGTAAGCGGAGACGCGGTCCTGGAGCGGCTCAAGCTCCTTGATGCGGGCTTCCCGCTTCTCGGCGAGTTCCTTCCACTGCTGCTGTTCGGCGAGCTTGGCCTCGTCGGCCGCCTGGGCCGATTCCTCCAGCTTGCGCAGCTTGGTGCGGTAGTTGGCCGCCTCCTTGCGCGTGGTCTCCAGTTCCTTCTGGATGGCCTCGAGTCGCTTCGCGGGGTCTTTCTCGTCCGCG
>DASXUL010000091.1:0-24000 GCA_036504855.1 Armatimonadota bacterium
GAGATGGTGATGCCGGGCGACAACGTGACGATCAAGGGCGAGCTGATCGTTCCCATCGCCATGGAGACCGGCCTTCGGTTCGCGATCCGCGAAGGCGGACGCACCGTCGGCGCCGGCGTTATCGCCACCGTCGAGGAATAACGAGCCGGGAGAGCCCCCCGCGCGGAAAACCGCCGGGGGGCTCTCCCGCCAGACAGGAAACACTATGGCGAGAGACAAAGTCCGTATCCGTTTGAAAGCTTTCGACCACAAAGTGCTCGACCAGTCGGCCGAGCGCATCGTGGACACCGCAAAGCGCACCGGCGCCCGCTTCTCGGGTCCCGTGCCGTTGCCGGTGGACAAGAACATATACTGCGTACAGCGCTGCACCACGGTGGACAAAGAGTCCATGGAGCATTACGAGCTGCGAACGCACAAGCGTCTGATCGACATCCTCGAACCGTCTCCGAAGACCATTGACGCTCTGATGCGCCTGGATCTTCCCAGCGGCGTGGATATCGAGATCAAGCTGTAACCAGGAACTGAAGAACCGGGCCTGAATGGACGCGTCCCCTCGCGTCCCTCTGAGGCGAAAAAACGCGGCGGGATTGTCCGCCGCCACGATTTGCAGGGTACGTTTCCCCCGGAAACGACACGCGGCCACGAAAATGGCCGAGGATGAAACCAATGCCCCGAATGCTTTTGGGTAAGAAACTGGGCATGACACAGATCATCGCGGAAGATGGTCGTGTTATCCCCGTCACTGTGGTAGACACGGGATCCTGCCGGGTGACAAGCATCAAGACGGCCGACAGCAAGGATGGCTATGAAGCCTACCAGGTCGGCTATGGAGAGGTACACCCCTCCAAGCTCACTAAACCAGAACGCGAGCACCTCGCGAAGAAGGGGATCCCGCCCCTGCGCCATCTGAAGGAAATCCGCGGCGCCGCGGATGCCGCCCTGGGTGATCTGCTGCCCGCCACCATCTTCGCCGAAGGCGACAAGGTGGATGTAACCGGCACCAGCAAGGGCAAGGGCTTCGCGGGCGTCGTTAAGCGGTACCACTGGCACGGCGGCGATATGACGCACGGCTCGATGATCCATCGCAAGCCCCAATCCGGCGGCGCGACGGATGCCGCCCACGTGTTTAAGAACACCGGCAAGCCGGGCCATATGGGCCACGAGACGGTGACGGCCAAGCGCCTCACCATAGCGCGGGTTGACGCCAACCGCAACCTCCTCCTCATCAAGGGGGCCGTTCCCGGCCCGCGGGGCGGCGTTGTGTCCGTGCGGGAGGCGAAGTGATATGGCAAGCATCAAAGTTTTGAACCAGCAGGGCCAACCTTCCGGCGAGATCGAAGTCCCCTCCTCCGTGTTTGAGGCCCAGGCGAAATCCGCTCTGATCCATCAGGCAGTGGTGGCGGAACTGGCTTCCCTCCGCCAGGGCACCCACAAAGCGAAGACTCGCGCCGAAGTGTCTGGCGGCGGCCGTAAGCCGTGGCGACAGAAGGGCACCGGCAGGGCTCGACAGGGCAGCACCCGCGCTCCGCATTGGCGGCACGGCGGCGTGGTGCACGGCCCGGTCCCGCGCGATCACAGCGTGAAGCTGAACCGCAAAATGCACGACGCAGCCGTTCGGGCCGCGATCAGCAGCCGCGTGACGAGTGGCCTCATGGTCATCGACACCCTGGCCGTGCCCAGCGGGAAGACCAAGGACATGCTCGCGATTCTGCAGAGCATCAACGCCCAGGGCAAGGTGCTGTTCGTTCTGGACGGCCAGTTCCTGGCCACGGACGAGGCGGACTTCACGATCCGCTCGCTCCAGAACCTGCCGAACGTCATCGACGTGACTGTGGGCGAGGACCTCTACGTGTATGACCTGCTGAACGCGAACGCCATCGTGGCAACGCGCGCGGCGGTGGAGGCCATCGGGGAGGCTTACGCGAAATGAAAGACCCGTATACCATCATCGAACGGCCCCTCATCACAGAGAAGGCCGTGGACCTGCAGCACTTGGGCAAGTACACCTTCCGTGTGGCCAAGGATGCGAACAAGATTGAAATCCGCAACGCCATTGAGGCTATCTATAACGTTCCGGTGAAAGCCGTGAACACCCTCAACGTTCGCGGTGAGCTCCGTCGCGTGGGCCGAGGACGCCCCGGCCGCCAGCCCGCCTGGAAGAAGGCCATCGTCACCCTCCAGCCCGGCGCCAAGATCGAACTGGTCGAAGGGGTTTAACCATGCCAAACCAACAGAAAAAACCGACTTCGCCAGGCCGACGCTTCGCTAATCTCCCGGATTACAGCGAAGTTACCGCCAGCAAGCCGGAGAAGAGCCTCACCAGCCCGCTGAAGAAGAGCGGCGGCCGCAACAACCAGGGCCGCCTCACCATGCGGCACCAGGGCGGCGGCAATAAGCACAAGTATCGCATCATCGACTTCAAGCGCGACAAGGCCGGCGTGCCGGCAAAGGTCGCCACGATTGAATACGATCCCAACCGGTCGGCGCGAATCGCCTTGCTGTTCTACAAGGACGGCGAGAAGCGGTACATTATCGCGCCGGGCGGCTTGAAGGTGGGCGATTGGGTGGAGAGCGGCGAAGGGTCGGACATCAAGACCGGCAACGCCCTTCCATTGAAGAACATCCCGGTGGGCACCACGGTGCACAACGTGGAGCTTCAGCCGGGCCGCGGCGCCGCGATGGCGCGCAGCGCGGGTTCCAGCGTCCAGCTTGTCGCTAAGGAAGGGAACCACGCAACGTTGCGTCTGCCCTCCGGCGAGATGCGCATCGTCCTGGCCGCCTGCATGGCGACCATCGGCACGGTGGGCAACGCGGAGCATGAGAACGTTAGCCACGGCAAGGCCGGGCGCGTCCGGTTGATGGGCAAGAGGCCCGCCAACCGCGGCGTCGTGATGAACCCGAGGGATCACCCGCACGGCGGCGGCGAGGGCAAGAGCCCCGTCGGCCGCAAGACCCCAATGACCAAGTGGGGCAAGAAGACGGGTACCAAGACTCGCCACAACAAGTCCACGGACAAGTTCATCATCAAACGCCGCGGATGAGAGCGTTCAGCCGTCCGCCGTCAGCCATCGGCCCGATCGGGGTGCTGAAGGCCGGGGGCTGGTAGCTGAGAGCTGAGGAAATAGAATGCCAAGAAGCATCAAAAAGGGCCCGTATGCCGAACAGCGATTGCTGGACCGCATCAACGGCATGAACGAACGCAACGAGAAGCGGATCATCAAGACCTGGTCTCGCCGGAGCACAATCTTCCCGCAGATGGTTGGCCACACTATCGCGGTGTACGATGGACGCAAACACGTTCCGGTGTTCGTCACCGAGAACATGGTGGGCCACAAGCTCGGCGAGTTCGCCCTCACGCGTACATACAAGGGCCACGCCGGGCAATCCGAAAAATCCAGCCGCGTGCGCTAATTGGGGTGATGGGGTTGGGCGCTGGGTGAAGGGCATTGAGTGTTGGGGACGGGCGGTCTCCTTTCCGAAAGGGAAGGGGGTTCGCCGTGGCCCAGGACGCGAGGCCCGGAATCCAGATCCCATCCCCGCCCCGGGAACGAATTATGGCAACTGACAAGACATTGACGGGAACGGCCACGCCGGGCCGCAACCCGCAAGAAGAGAAAGCAAAGGTGCGCGCCGCGCTGGGCAAGTCGGCTTTTCGCCGCCTGCCCGTCCGCCGTTACGAAATTGGCGGCAAGGGCAAGCAGCGCATCATCACGCTCTTCACGGTGAAGCCGACGGCTTTCCCGGAAGACGTGAAGGCGAGCCTCCGCGCGGCGCTTTCCGAGGCGCTGGGCAAAGAAGTATCCGTATTCATCACTAACGAAGCGGTGGCCACCGCGAAGAACATTCGTCGCACGCCGATGAAGGTGCGCCACGTGCTGCAACTGGTTCGCGGACAGCGGGTCGACAAGGCCTTCGCCATCCTCCAGTTCACGCCCAACTTCGCCGCCGACGACATCCTGAACGTGCTGAAAAGCGCGGCCGCCAACGCCAACAACGGTTGGGGCGCCGATGCAGACGAGCTGGTGGTGCGCGAGTGCTATGCGGACCACGGTCCGCGCATGAAGCGCTTCCGCCCCGGCCCCATGGGCCGCGCTCGTCCGATCCTGAAGCTGCTCAGCCACATTACCGTCGTCGTCGGCGACGCCGAGTAGGGAGACACTATGGGACAGAAAGTACACCCGATCGGCTTCCGCGTCGGGATCAACAAGGACCATTTGAGCAAGTGGTACGCCAATAACAAGAACTACGCGGACCTGCTGGAGGAAGACCTTCGGCTGCGCGCGTATCTGAAGAAGAAGCTCTACCAGTCTGGCATCGCCCGGATTGAGATCGAGCGCTTCGCCGGCCGCCTGAAGGTGAACATCTTCACAGCCAAGCCGGGCATCATCATTGGGCGCGGCGGCCGCGGAATCGACGACCTGAAGATCGACGTCGAGCGCTTCGTCCGCAGGCCGGGCATGGTGACCCTGAACGTTCAGGAGATCCGCGTGCCGGAGCTGGAGGCCCAGCTCGTGGCCGAGAGCATTGCCCAGCAGATCGAGAAGCGCATTGCCTACAAGCGGGCGATGCGTCAGTCCATGCAGCGCACGATCAAGATCGGCGCCAAGGGGATGAAGATCACCTGCTCCGGTCGTCTGGCCGGCAGCGAGATGGCGCGCGTGGAGTCGTACAAAGAAGGCAAGATTCCGCTGCACACCATCCGAGCGGACATCGACTACGGCTTCGCCGAGGCGCTCACCACCTACGGCCACATCGGCATCAAGGTGTGGATCTACAAGGGTGACATCCTCGACAAACAGCGGGCGGGCGGACGGCCGGAATCCGGCTTTGACCGCGCTGCTCGCGGCGATCGCGGGCCGCGCCGCGAACGCGTGAATGAACGCGGCGAAAGGAGGAGAGTCCGAGTTGTTAATGCCCAAGAAGGTTAAGCACCGCAAAGTGCATCGTGGGAATATGCGCGGTGCGGCGAAGGGCGGCTCCGACGTCGCGTTCGGCGAGTTTGCATTGCAGGCTCTTGAGCCCGCGTGGGTCACCAACAACCAGATCGAGGCGGCTCGTATCGCCATGACCCGCCACGTGAAGCGCGGCGGTAAGATCTGGATCCGGATTTTCCCGGATAAGCCGTACACGAAGAAGCCGGCCGAAACCCGCATGGGCTCCGGCAAGGGCGCTCCGGAGGGCTGGGTGGCTGTTGTGAAGCCTGGCCGCATCATGTTCGAGATGGCGGGCGTTCCGGAATCGCTGGCGAAGGAAGCCATGCGGCTGGCGGCCCACAAGCTGCCGATCCAGACGCGCTTCCTCGTACGCTCCAAGGAGGAGATGTCCAGTGAAGAATAAGGAAACCTTGGACGCCTTCCGTAAGAAGAACGTGCCGGAGCTCAAGGCGCAGATCCATCAGAACAACAAGGATCTCTATGAGCTGCGCGCCAAGGCGGCGGTTGGCCAGATGGCGGCCCCGCATCTGGTGCGGCGTCTGAAGAAGGACATAGCCCGCTGTAACACAATCATCAGCGAGGCGGAGGCCGGTAAGTAATGCCAGACACAACTACGAACGCGCCGGAAGCGGCCGCTGAAACGCGCGCCACGCGCAAAGTGCGCGTCGGCAAGGTCGTCAGCAACAAGATGGATAAGACCGTCGTGGTCGCCATCGAGAACCTGGTGCGCCACCGCCTGTACGGCAAGATCATGCGCCGCAGCAAGAAATTCAAGGCGCACGACGAAGGCAACATAGCGAACGTGGGCGATACCGTGGAGATCATGGAGACCCGCCCGCTCTCGAAAGAGAAGCGTTGGCGCCTCGTCCGCATCGTCGAACACGCGAAGTAAACAAGTGGATTCCGGATTCCGGATTCAGGGTTCCGCCTCCATGTGGGGCGGAATCCCGAGTCCGAGGGTCGGGTCCCGGAGATTCTGATGGTACAGAACTATACGATGGTGAACGTGGCCGATAACTCCGGCGCACGGGTCATCCGCGTGATTCGGGTGCTCAAGGGCAGCAGCGCGCGGTACGGCCTGGTGGGCGATGTGATTGTGGCCAACGTAAAGTCGGCCACGCCGGGCGGCGCAATCAAGAAGGGCGACGTGGTCCGCGCGGTGATCGTGCGCACCAGTCATACGATCCGCCGGCCGGATGGCTCTTATGTGCGCTTCGATGACAACGCCGCGGTGTTGATCAACGCCGCCAACGAGCCGCGCGGAACACGCGTATTCGGCCCGGTGGCTCGTGAACTGCGCGACAAGCAGTTCATGAAGATCATCTCGCTCGCCCCGGAAGTGCTTTGATGCGTTTCTGACCGCGGACGGCGCGCCCCACTCGGAGCGCCGGCCCGGCCAGGAGCGAGGAACGAGAGAACATGGCAAACAAGAAGAACCTTGTATACGCGGATAACTTCACCGCGCAGCGCAAGATGGATATCAAGAAGGGCGATACGGTTCTCATTATCGCCGGCAGAGACAAGGACAAGCGCGGCGTCGTCTTGGAAGTGCGTCCCAAGGAAAACCGGATTGTGGTGGAAAACTGCAACCTGGTGACCAAGCACCATAAGCCGCGCCAGGCCCGTCCCGGAGCCCATCAGGAAGGCCGCTACGAAACGCCGGCCCCGATCGACCGCTCCAACGTCATGCTGGTGAACCCGAATACCCTCAAGCCCACCAAGATCAGCCACAAGTTGGTTGAAGGCAAGTGGGTTCGCGTGGCCCGGAAAACCGGGGAAGTCCTCTAAGAGCCGTCCCGCCCTCCCTCTCGGGGGAGCGGACGGGCGCTCGATCCTCAGCCGGTCGGAAATCGGCGGGAGCACATATGGCACGTTTGCAGGAAAAGTATCAGAACGAAATCCTTCCGGCGCTGATGAAGGAGTTTAACTACTCCAACGTTATGCAGGCGCCGAAGCTGGTGAAGGTTGTGGTGAACATGGGCGTCGGTCGCGCCGGGCAGACAGGCGGCGAGCCGAAGCTGCTGGACGCCGCGGTGAAGGACATGACCGCCATCACCGGACAGAAGCCCGTTATCACCAAGTCCCGCAAGTCCATCGCGGCCTTCAAGGTCCGCGAGGGCGCCAAGGTTGGCTGCATGGTGACGCTGCGCGGTCCCAAGGCTTACGAGTTCCTGGACCGCCTCTTCAGCGTTACGCTGCCCCGCGTGCGTGACTTCCAGGGCCTCAGCCTCAGCTCTTTTGACGGACGCGGGAATTACTCCTTCGGCATGAAGGAGCAGCTCACCTTCCCGGAAATCGATTACGACAAGATCGACCAGGTGCGCGGCATGGATATCGTCATCAACACCACCGCCCGAAACGACGAGGAAGCCACCGCGCTGCTTCGCCACCTCGGGATGCCGCTGAGGAAAAAGTAACCCCTCACCGTGCGGGGGCGGCCGGAACCCTGGCCGCCCCCAAACCCGGATGAGAACGGTGATCGGTCCCCAGTCGTGAGCGCACGGGGTTGCCCGGTGCATTGACGACTGGCGAGCGGCGCCAGACTTCAAGATGCGGGGAAACGGAATGAAACAGTACGACGCGAGTCAAATCCGGAACATCGCCCTGGTCGGACACGGCCACGGCGGAAAAACCACCCTAGCTGAGGCTATGTTGGTGGCGGCTGGCGCGAAGGACCGTTTGGGCCGTGTGGAAGAGGGAACCGCCACAACGGACTTCGACGCGGATGAGATCAAGCGGCAGATGTCCATCAGCGCTGCCCTCGCTCCCCTCGAGTGGAAGGACACGAAGCTCAACCTGATCGACGTGCCCGGCTATCTCGACTTCGTGGGCGAAGTGCAGGGAGCTTTGCGCGTGGCCGACGCCGCGCTCATCGTTATGAACGCCAACGCCGGCCTTGAAGTCGGCGCCGAAGTGGCGTGGGACCTCGCCGTCAAAAACGATGTCACCCGGCTCGTGTTCGTGAACCGCATGGACCGCGAAAACGCGGACTTTTATCGGCTTGTGGAAGAACTGCGCGGCAAGTACGGAGCCGGCGTTGTGCCGGTGGAACTGCCCATCGGCGCGGAGGATAGCTTTAACGGCGCCATCGACCTCATTGAACAGACGGCCAGCATCTGGAATGGCTCAACGTTCGATCAGGTTCCGATTCCGGCCGATATGACGGACCGCGTCGCCCAGTACCGCGACGCCCTGGTGGAAGCCGCCGCCGGCGCCGATGACGAACTGATCTTGAAGTACCTGGACGGCGAACCGCTGACCACCGAGGAGATTGACCGGGGTCTGGCCGCCGGCGTGAAGACCGGCGCCATCGTGCCTGTCTTCGTGGGAAGCGCCACCAAGGGCATCGGCGTGGCGACCATGCTGAATGACCTGGTGATCCTGGCCCCGAGCGCCGCCGAGAAGGCGCCGGCTACCGGAAAGAACCCAGACACGGGAGCGGAGGTTGTGCGCGGCATCGGAGACCCGCAGACGTCCGTAATCGTTTGGAAGACGACCGCGGACCCATATGTGGGCAAGCTAACGTATTTCCGCGTGATCAGCGGCTCCGTGAAGGCGGACAGCCATCTGTGGAACGCGAACCGGGCTCATGATGAACGTCTGGGCACGGTGTTTTACCTGCACGGCAAGACGCAGGAGACCACGGCCGAGGTGAAGGCGGGCGATATCGCCGCCGTTGCCAAGCTGGCGTTTACCAGCACCGGCGATACGCTATGCGATCCGGCGGCGAAGGTGATCTTCGACCCGATGCAGTTCCCGGCCCCGGTATACGAAGTGGCTGTGTTCGCCCAGACGAAAGCGGACGAAGACAAACTGGGACCGGCCCTGCAGCGAATGGCCGAGGAGGATCCAACGATCCGGATCCGCCGTGACTCCGAGACAGCCGAGACCATTGTCGCGGGAATGGGCGAGAGCCACGTAGATATCGTTGTGGAGCGTTTGAAGCGCAAGTTCGGCGTAGGGGTGAACACGAAGACGGCTCGAGTTCCGTATCGCGAAACCATCCGCGCCAAAGCGAGAGCCCAGGGCCGGCACAAGAAGCAGTCCGGCGGCCGCGGGCAATTCGGCGACTGCGTTGTGGAATTTGAACCGAACGAACGCGGCGGAGGATTCGCCTTCGTTGATAAGATCGTCGGCGGCGCGATCCCGCGCAACTTTATTCCGGCCGTACAAAAAGGCATCGAAGAAGCGATGGCCGAGGGCGTGATCGCCGGTTATCCGACGGTGGACGTTCGCGCCACGCTGGTGGACGGTTCATTCCACCCGGTGGACTCGTCGGAAATCGCCTTCAAGATCGCCGGCAGTCAGGCGTTCAAGGAAGGCATCCAGAAGTCGCAGCCGGTGCTCTTGGAGCCGGTGGTGGAAGCCGCCATCGTGGTTCCGGAAAGCCAGACCGGCGACATCATCTCTGACCTGAACGCCAAACGCGGCCGAGTGCTGGGCATGGAGCCCATCGGCGGGGGGTTGCAGGAGATCCGGGCCGAGGTGCCTCAGCCGGAGATGACCCGATATGCCGTGGACCTGCGCAGCATAACGCGCGGGCGCGGCAAGTTTAGCACGAAGTTCTCGCACTATGAAGAAGTGCCCGTCCACCTGGTAACCCAGATCGTGGCGGAGCGCAAGAAGGAGAAAGAAGCCGCAAATGGCTAAGACATCCCTGATCGAAAAGCAGAAGCGGACCCCCAAATTCAAGGTCCGCGGCTACACCCGCTGCCGCCGCTGCGGTCGTCCGCGCGGCGTATTCAAGAAGTTCGGCATCTGCCGGATTTGCTTCCGCGAACTGGCCCAAACGGCCCAGCTTCCGGGCATCACCAAGAGCAGCTGGTAGAATCCGGGGGTTGGGCGGCGTGCATTGGGTGCTGGCGCGGGGTAACCGGACGCCAGCACCCAGGCCTCACCGCCGAACCCCTCCAGACGCCCGACGCGTCGGCTCCGATTGAGGGCCGAGACCGCGGGAGGAAACAACAGGAACTATGAACGTAACGGACCCAATTGCAGACTTGCTAACCCGCATTCGGAATGGCATCCATGCCAACAAGGATTCGGTGGACGTCCCCACGTCCAAGCTGAAGAATGAGATCCTCCGCATTCTCGTGGAGGAGGGCTTCATCAGCCGCTTCGAGCCAGTGGTCGTGGACGGCCATGACCGCATTCGCATCTCGCTGAAGTACGGCCCGCGCCGCTCGAAGGTGATTCGCGAGATCAAACGCATCTCGAAGCCGGGCCTCCGCGTGTACCGGCCGGCCAAGGAAGTGCCGCGCGTGCATGGCGGCCTCGGCATCGCCATCCTGACGACGAGCCAGGGCGTGATGACCGATCGGCGCGCCCGCCAGCTTGGCGTTGGCGGCGAGGTGCTCTGTATCGTCTCGTAACGACCTTCCAAGCAGGCGGCTTCACCGCCAGCGTCGTTTCGTGATATACTATGGAGGCTCCGACGCCTCCGGAAGACGTCGGAGCGTTTCTTGTTTGGCCCGGAGAGACCGATCTCTCCTGGCGTGTCGTCTGGGAAATAGCCTGAAGCGGTTATCGGTCTTCGGAGTTGGGTCCTGGGTGTTGGCAAGTCCACCCCAAACGCTGAACCCCGAAGGCCTGACGCTCTGCTCGCTGCAATCACCGGACAAGGAATATTAATGTCTCGAATTGGCAAAGTACCGATCGCCCTCCCTGCGGGCGTGGATGTGTCCCAGCAGGACGGCTCGATCACGGTGAATGGCCCCAAGGGATCTCTCAACCAGCCGGTCCCCGCCGTGTTGAACATCGCCATCGCGGACGGGTCCGTTGTGGTGACCCGCGTCGATGATTCGCAGTTGGCTCGCGCCCAGCACGGCCTTATCCGCACGCTGGTGGCGAACATGGTGAAGGGCGTAACCGACGGTTACACCCGTCAACTGGACATCAGCGGGGTGGGCTACCGCGCGCAGTTGGCAGGCGTGGACCTGCAGCTTTCGCTGGGGTTCTCGCACCCTGTCATCGTGAAGCCGCGCCCGGGCATCTCCTTCGAAGTGGGGATGGACACCAACACCCGTTCCCCGTTTATCAAGATTTCCGGCATCGACAAGCAGCTCGTGGGCCAGCAAGCCGCGGAGATCCGCGGCCTGAAGAAGCCAGAGCCCTACAAGGGCAAGGGCATCCGCTATCAGGGCGAGGTCATCCGGCGCAAGGCCGGCAAGAGCGGCAAGGCCGGCGGCGGAAAGGGCAAGAAGTAAGATGGCATTCGACAGACGTGAAGCCCGCGCCAAGCGGCATCTGCGCGTTCGGAAAAATGTGGTCGGCACGGCTGAAAAGCCCCGCCTCTGCGTTTTCCGGAGCAACGTGCACATCTACGCTCAGCTCATTGACGACGCCACCGGTCACACCGTGGCCGCCGCCGGCACCGTGGAGCCCGGCCTGCGCGAGCAGTTCAAGGGCAACGGCGGTAATGTGGACGCGGCCAAGGCCGTTGGCGCCCTCGTGGCGCAGCGCGCCAAGGAGAAGGGCATTGAGATTGCCGTCTTCGACCGCGCCGGCTACCTATATCACGGCCGCGTGGCCGCGCTGGCCAACGCCGCGCGTGAGGCGGGCCTGAAGTTCTAAGCGCGTTGGGGCGTCGGCCCCCGCGAAAGTTGGGATACCTATGGCATACAACAACAGACCGAACCCGAGAGACCGGGACCGCCAGGATGACTCCGGCCTCGAAGAGCGGATCATCCGCACCAATAAGGTTCAGAAGACCCACAAAGGCGGCCGCACTCTCTCCTGGAGCGTGTTGATCGTGGTGGGCGACAAGAACGGCCAGGTGGGCGTGGGCCTCGGTAAGGCCCTCTCCATCCCGGACGCCATCCGCAAGGGCGTTGAGACGGCTAAGAAGTCACTCATGACCGTGCCGATGGTCGGCACCACCATTCCCCACGACATCGTGGTGGATTTCGGCGCCAGCCGCGTGCTCCTAAAGCCCGCGTCCCCCGGCACCGGCGTGGTTGCTGGCGGCGCCGTGCGCGCCATCCTGGAGGCCGCTGGGGTGAAGGATGTCCTGGCGAAGTCGCTGGGCTCCAACAACCCGGTGAACAACGCCTGGGCCACCATCAAGGCCCTCAAGGCGCTCCAGACAGTGGACTCCGTCTGCAAGCGCCGCGGCGTTGGGCTGGATCGACTGAGCGTGCGCCCGGAAGTGCGCGCAGCCGCGGAAGCGGCGGGAGTGGGCAATGTCTCGGCTTAAAGTGACCCTCATCAAGAGCCCCATTGGGTACGAGAAGAGCCAGCGCGCCACCGCCGAGGCGATGGGACTGCGCAAGCTCCATCACAGCAATATCCTCCCGGACAACGGCGCCGTGCGTGGCTCCATCCGCAAGATCAGCCATCTGGTGACCGTACAATCGGTTGAGGACTGAACCGACCCGGCGGCCAGCCAGGAGTAACGATATGAAACTGAACGAACTGTCGCCCGGCAAGGGCGCGAAGAAAGATCGCATGCGGATCGGCCGCGGCACCAGCAGCGGCAAGGGACGCACCGCGGGACGCGGAGACAAGGGGCAAAAGAAGTACGCCAATGTCTCTCCGTGGTTTGAAGGCGGCCAGACCCCGCTGCATCGCCGCCTGCCGAAGAAGCGCGGCTTCAACAACAAGTGGAAGGTGGAGTTCGAAGTGGTAAACCTCGCTGCTCTCGAAGAGCGGTTCGAGGCGGGCGCCACAATCGAAGTATCCACTTTGGTGGAAAGCGGCTTGGTCCGCGACGGCCAGCCGGTGAAGGTGCTAGGCGAGGGCGACCTAACGAAGGCATTCACCGTAAAGGCCAACGCGTTCAGCAAGAGCGCCATCGAGAAATTGAGCGCCGCGGGCGGAGCGGCGGAGGTTATCTGACGTGGGTCTCATCAGGTCTTTTGCAGCGGCTTGGCAAATCCCGGAACTGAAGAAGCGCATGCAGTACGTGCTGATTGCGCTTGCTATTCAGGTCATAGCCATTCACGTCCCAGTACCGGGCATCTCGGGCGCGGAGATGACCAAGTTGTTCAACAGCGGCATGGGCGGCGCCCTTGGCCTGATTGACCTGTTTAGCGGCGGCGCGCTGAAGAACTTCAGCGTTGTCGCCATGGGCATCCTGCCTTATATCAACGCCAGCATCATCATGCAGTTGCTCACCGTGGCCGTCCCCAGCCTTGAACGCAAGGCGAAGGAAGGCGGCGAGAGCGGCCGTAAAGAGATCAACAAGATCACGCGCTGGCTCACCCTTGGGCTGGCCATCTTCCAGGGTCTCTTGCTGGTGGGCACGCTTCGCACGCAGGGCTCGCTGTTTGCAGGCCAGCACGGTTTCGGCCTGTATGTTCCGATCTTCCAGATCGTGCTCTCCATCACGGCGGGAACGGCGTTCCTGCTGTGGCTGGGGGAGAGCATTACCGAGAAGGGCATCGGCAACGGCGTTTCGCTGATCATCTTCGGCAACATCATGGTCCGCCTGCCCAGCAACTTCGGCCAGCTCTTTGAGCTGACGAAGGGCGGCGCCGTGCAGTGGTACCAGATCATTGCCCTGATCGTCGTGTTCGTCGCCGTAACCGCCTTCGTGGTGGCGATGGTGGAGGCCACGCGTAAGGTTCCCGTGCAGCATGCTCGCCGGGTTATGAGCGGCGGCAAGGTGGCCCAGGGCGGGTCGACATTCCTGCCGTTCAAAGTGAACTCCGCCGGCGTCATGCCCATCATCTTCGCGATGGCGCTGCTGGCGCTTCCGCAGGCCGCCAGCCAGATTCCTGGCGTGGTTGGCCACTGGATGACCAGGCTGTCGATCTGGGTCCTGCCTGGACCCACATTCCCGGGCGCGGTGGCCGCCGTGATCTACACGGCCGTTATCGTCTTCTTTACCTACTTCTACACCGCCGTGATGATGAACATCCCGGAGATGAGCGACAATCTGAAGAAGTGGAACGCCTTTGTTCCGGGCATTCGGCCGGGCAAGGACACCACCGCCTATCTGGACAAGGTGATGAGCCGCATCACCATGGCCGGAGCCATCTTCCTGGCGTTCGTGGCTCTCATTCAGTACTTCGCTCCGGCGATGCTGAAGATCCCGCCGGGCGCCTTCAGTCTGTACGGCGGCACGTCGCTGCTCATCGTCGTTGGCGTCGCCCTGGAGACGATGAAGGCTATTGAAGCCCAACTGATGATGCGTCACTACGAAGGCTTCATTAAGTAGAGCTGTTGTCGGTTAGCCGCCAGCCAACCCGGGCAACCGGGGGCTGACGGCTGATGACCGATCGCTAAGGATTGTCATGGAACTCGTACTACTGGGAGCGCCGGGAGCGGGTAAGGGGACGCAGGCGAAGCTGATTACCGAAGCTTACCGGCTTCTGCACTTGTCCACGGGCGATGTACTGCGTCGCAACGTGGCAGACGGCACTCCGTTGGGGCTCGAAGCGAAGAAGTATATGGACGGCGGTCAATACGTGCCGGACGACCTGATCAATGACCTGGTGGCCGATCAGATGGAAAGGCCGGAAGCCAAGGGCGGCGTGGCGTTTGACGGCTACCCGCGAACGCTGAACCAGGCCGAAAAACTGGACGCTATGCTGGGGAAGAAGTGCCGTCCCATCGATGTTGCGATCAACCTGGAAGTCGATGAGGAGGCTCTCGTTGTGCGCCTTGCCGGACGCCGCGTGTGCGGCGGGTGCGGCGCGCCCTATCATCTGAAGTCCATGCCGCCGTTGAGGCCGGATGTGTGCGATGCGTGCGGTTCGCCGCTGATTCAACGTCCGGACGACCGTGAGGAGACCATCCGTACTCGAATGGAGGTCTACCGCCGGCAGACGGAACCGCTACTGGACTATTACGCCAAGCAGCGCAAGCTGCGCACGGTGGACGCGAGCGAAGGCATCGAGAAGACGTTTGAGCGCGTTCAGGCTTTGCTGGGTGAGGCTGGATGAGTTTGGGGAGCGGAGGCCGGAGCGGAATCGGCATCAAGACCGACGGAGAGCTTACGCAAATGGAAGCGGCGGGGCGCGTTGTGGCCCGCGTGCTTTCCGAGATGGAAAAGGCGGTGGCGCCCGGAGTGACAACGATGGACCTCGAGGCCATCGCGATCCGGGAGTGCCGTGAGATGGGCGCAACGCCATCCTTCCTGGGTTACCGCGGGTTTCCCGCCGCGATCTGCGCTTCGGTGAACGAGGTGGTGATCCACGGGATCCCAAACAGGATTCCGTTGAAGGAAGGCGACATCGTTGGCCTGGACTACGGCGCCGTGCTGAACGGCTGGCATGCGGATTCCGCGCTGACGGTTGCCGTGGGGCAGATCAGCCCCGAAACGCAGCGCCTGATGACCGTGACGGAAGACGCTCTGTGGCTGGCGGTGAAGATGGTGAAGCCGGGAGCAAAGCTGAACGAAATCAGCGCTTCCATTCAGAGACACTGCGAGCGGGCCGGCTATTCGGTTGTGCGGGAGATGGTGGGCCACGGCATCGGCCGGAGCCTGCACGAGGAGCCGGACGTGCCGAACTACGGCCGGCCCGGCGGCAGAGGCATCGTGTTGCGCAAGGGGATGACCTTCTGTATTGAGCCTATGATTAACCAGGGCGGGATGCATATTGCCACCCTGCCCGACGAATGGACGATCGTGGCCACGGACGGAAAGCCTTCGGCGCACTTTGAGCATACGGTGGCCGTGACATCTACCGGCGTGAAGGTGCTCACACTGCGACCTGGCCAGGTGGATCGCTCAAAGGCATAACTCCGCGCTTGAGGGCCGGGACCCGGAAGGGTGGCCCGGTTGTGCTATAATGCTACGGTTTGGGCCGGCGAGAGGCCCGGTTTAAGGACGGTCTATGGGAAGAATTCCAGCGCGAGGAGGAGGCGGTAGTCGCGGGCGAGGCGGCGGCGGCGGGGGCAGAAAGCCCGGCCGGCGTCCGCATACGCCTCGTGAGGAACGCGTCGACACCTCTGGCAAGGAAGAGGGGATCGAGGTTGAGGGCGTCGTGCAGGAGACCCTGCCGAACGCTATGTTCCGGGTTGAGTTGGAGAGCGGAATCGCCGTTCTGGCCCACGTCTCCGGCAAGATCCGGATGAACTGGGTGCGCATTCTGCCCGGAGATCGGGTGAAGGTAGAACTTTCGCCCTATGATCTGACCCGAGGTCGGATCACCTGGCGATACAAGTAGGACGGAAGGCAACTATGAAGGTTCGAGCAAGCGTCAAGAAGATGTGCGAGAAGTGCAAGGTTGTGCGCCGGGAAGGCGTGCTGCGCGTGATTTGCGCGAAGAACCCCAAGCACAAGCAGCGCCAAGGATGATCAGTCTTCAGTTGTCAGCCATCAGTAACCGGAGCCGCACAAGGCTTCGGCGCCTGAGCGCTGATGGCTGGGAACTCAAGGAGAAAGTATGGCTCGTCTAGCAGGCGTAGATCTGCCCCGTGACAAGCGGGTGGAAATCGCGCTCACTTACATCTACGGGATCGGGCCCACGAGCGCCAAGAGGATCGTGGAAGCGGCCAACGTGAACCCGGATACCCGGGTCCGCGAACTGGCTGAGGCGGAGCTAGCCCGGCTGCGCGAAGTTCTGGAGCGCGACTACCGCGTGGAAGGCGATCTGCGACGCCAGGTGGCGATGAGCATCCGCCGACTGCAGGAGATCGGGTGCTACCGCGGCATCCGCCATCGCCGAGGTTTGCCCGTGCGCGGCCAGCGAACCAAGACGAATGCGCGCACCCGGAAGGGTCCGAAGCGCACCGTCGCCGGAAAGAAGAAGGCCGGAAAGAAGTAGCGGGCGGAAATGGGCGTAGGGCCTTTGGGGGAGTGGAGAGCTGGGTATGCCCTCCAACTGCCGAAGGCGCCGCCCGGAACCGTTCACGAAGGGAACAGATATGGCGAGAAAACCGACCACTCAGTCGTCCCGCGGCGGACGCCCGAAAGTCAGCAAGAACATTCCAGTGGGCGTGGTGCATATCCAGTCCACATTCAACAACACGATCGTGTCGATCGCGGATACCCGCGGCGAGGTGATCTCCTGGGCCAGCAGCGGCACCGTTGGCTTCAAGGGCACCAAGAAGGGCACGCCGTTCGCCGCGCAGATGGCGGCCGAGAACGCCGCGCGCCGCGCCATGGAGCACGGCCTGCGCCAGGTGGACGTTCAGGTGAAGGGCCCCGGCAGCGGCCGGGAAACGGCAATTCGCTCGTTGCAGCAGGTTGGACTGCAGGTGATGACCATTCGTGACGTCACCCCCATCCCGCACAACGGCTGCCGCCCGCCGAAGCGTCGCCGCGTATAATTCAGGGCATTCCGCTTGCGGAACGCCAACAATTCAAATCGTAAACTCTGGCGCGTTCGGCGTTGCCGGCAATATGAGGCCGGCCTCCGCGAAGGCGCAACTTACTAGAGGAAGAAGATGGTCCAGCATTCACCCCGGTGCCGCCAGTGCCGCCGGGAAACCGTTAAGCTATACCTCAAGGGCGACAAGTGCTTCAGCGTGAAGTGTCCTGTCGAGAGGCGCAAGTATCCCCCGGGCCAGCATGGCCAGCGCCCCCGGAAACTGGGCGAATACGGCATTCAGTTGCGCGAAAAGCAGAAGATCAAGCGCATCTACCGTGTAAGCGAAACCCAGTTCCGCAACTATTATGACGAAGCCGTCCGCCGCAAGGGCGTGACCGGCTCGGTGCTGCTGTCGCTGTTGGAGCGCCGGCTGGATAACACCGTGTATCGCATGGGCTTCGCGGAGAGCCGCAACCAGGCCCGGCAACTCGTTAACCACGCGCACTTCACCGTGAACGGCAAGAAGGTCAACATCCCGTCCTACGGCGTTCGCGCCGGCGACGTGATCGCCGTCCGCGTTAAGAGCAAGACTGTTTCCACCATCCTTGGCGCAGTGCAGGATGCCCGCCGCCGCCCCGAGTGGGTGGAAGTAGACGTGCAGAACCTCACCGGTAAGGTGAAGGATGTGCCGACGCGCGAGCAGATTGACACCCAGGTGCAAGAGCAGCTGGTCATCGAGTTCTACTCGCGGTAACGGTTTTCGGCCAGCAGTCGTCAGAGATCAGTCGCCGGGTTGGCGGCTGATCTCTGGTGACTGACGGCTGATGACTAAAAGGAGCGATTTCATATGATGGGTGAACCGCCGCGCGTGAAGCGACTGGAGGAGACCGGATCCTACGCGAAGTTCGTGGTGGAGCCGCTGGAGGCAGGATTTGGCACGACGATGGGCAATGCTCTTCGCCGCGTGCTGCTGTCCTCCGTGCCTGGCGCCGCCATTACGAGCGTGAAGATTGACGGAGTCCTGCACGAGTTCTCCACCATTCCCGGCGTTCGCGAAGATACCACCGCCCTGCTCCTCAACCTGAAGGACCTGAATATCAAGGTTGCGCCCTCCTCCGAGGACGGCGAAGAGGCTCGCGTGCTTCGCATTGAAGCTAAGGGCAAGGGAGAGGTTACCGGGGCGGACGTTCGCTGTACTGAAGACGTGGAGATCGTGAACCCGGAAGTCTACATCGCTGAGATCAGCGAGGAGACCGCCAGCCTCACGATGGAGCTCACGGTTGAAGTGGGCACCGGCTTCGTACTGCCGGAACAGCAGGAGAAGTACAAGAACATCATCGGCACCATCCCGTTCGGGTCCGTCTACACTCCGGTTCGCAAAGTGAACTTCGCAACCGAGCCCACTCGCGTGGGGAACAAGACGAACTACGAGCGCCTGGTTCTGGAAGTTTGGACGAACGGAACGATCACCGCGGACGATACGGTGAGCAAGGCGGCCGAAATCCTGATGGAGCACGCCGCCATCTTCATCCAGGGCGACGCCGCCTTGGCTCTCCGCCGCGCTCCGGCCGGCGAAGAGGCGGTCGGCGCTGTCGTAAAGGCTCCGGACGCGCGCATTGAGGAGTTGGACTTCTCCGTGCGCACCTACAACTGCCTGAAGAAGGCCGGAATCACCAATGTCCAGGATCTGGTGCAAACCAGTGAGCAGGAACTGATGAACATCCGCAACTTCGGCCGCAAGAGCCTCAACGAAGTCAAAGACAAACTCGCCGCCATGGACCTGACCCTGCGCCCTCCGCGCGAGGGCGAGGAGCCTGTGGTGTTTGGCGAGGAAGAAGAAGAAGAAGAAGGGGAAGAGTAAGACCATGCGTCATAACGTGGGCAAACGCAAACTGGGCTTGCGCACCGAGCAGCGCATGGCCCTGCTCAAGGGGCTGGTTCGCCACATGGTGAAGTTCGACCGCATCGACACCACCATCACCCGGGCCAAGGAAGCTCAGCCGCTTGTGGAGAAGATCATCACTCTCACCAAGGACAACACCGTGCACAGCCGCCGTATGGCGTTCCGGTTGCTGCAGGATGAAACCCTGGTGAAGAAGCTCTTTACTGAAGTGGGACCGAAGTTCGCGGACAAAAAGGGCGGCTACACGCGCATCACCCGTCTCGGCGTACGCCGGGGCGACGCGGTGACGGTGGCTCGCCTGGAGTATGCCGAAGAGTAGCACGGAGTCTGCCTGCGTCGGGTCTCAAGTCTGCCGATTCCGGACGGCTGGAGACCAGACGCCGGGCGGTGGCGACTGATGAGGAACATCCGGCTGGTTCTGGCATACGACGGCGCGGCATATCAGGGGTTTCAGCGCCTGAAAAGCGGTCGGAGCGTGCAAGGCGAGTTGGAGCGGGCCTGGAGGGACCTCACCGGCGAGGCAGCGAGAACGGTTGTTGCGGGGCGAACCGACGCCGGCGTTCATGCGCTGGGGCAGGTGGTGAGTTTCCGCACCGGAGCCGGCATTCCGGTTAACAGAGCGGCAACCGCCCTGAACGGGCGGCTTCCGGGCAGTATACGGATTCGGACGGCCGTTGAGGTGGATCACGCGTTTCACGCGCGGTTTTCGGCGACGGCGAGGACGTATCAGTACTTTGTCCGCCGCCGGGGGCGGCCGAGCGTAGTATACGACCGGTTCAGTCTGTTCGCGCCTGGTGAGCTGAACGTGCCGGCGATGCGGCGAACGGGTGCGCTGCTGATCGGCAGCCATGACTTCCGGTCCTTCGGCTCTCCGGAGCCTGGGAAGCACGGGGTTCGGTGTCTGCGCAGCGTGCGCTTCAAGGAATGGCGCGGCTGGCTGATTGTGAGCATTACGGCCAATGCATTCCTAACGGGGATGGCGCGCTGCTTGATGACGCAGTTCCTGGAAGTCGGGCGTGGCGGCGCGACGCCGGACGAAATAGAGAGCCGCCTGAAGGCGTGCGATCGCAATGTGGCTGGAAAGCCGGCGCCGCCCAACGGGCTGTTCCTGGCGAGAGTGGAATATGATCGTTCCTGGCTTGTGCCAACCGGCGCCCTCGAGGGCCGGAGCGCGGAGGCCGGAAACCTGGAGAGACGATGAAGACCTTTGTAACAAAACCGAGAGAGGTACAGCGCAACTGGCTGCTGATCGACGCGGCGGGCCGCCCGGCGGGGCGCATCGCGGCGGAAACAGCCAAACTGCTGCGCGGCAAGCATAAGCCGACGTTCTCGCCCAGCGTGGACTGCGGTGACAACGTGATCATCATTAACGCGGGCAAGGCCGTCCTCACGGGCGCCAGCAAGCCCAAAGAGCGCATCTACCGCCACACCGGATACCCGGGCGGCATCAAGTCCATTTCCCGCGCGGAGTTGCTGGCGAAGCGCCCCGTGAAGTACCTGGAGCGACTGGTGAAGGGCATGCTGCCTCACACCGCGCTGGGCCGCGACATGTTCATACACGTTCGCGTGTTCGAGGGCGAGGAGCATCCGCACGAGGCCCAGAGCCCGCAACCCTGGAAGTTCTGAGAGCTCGCGGCGGAGACGGAGAGCGGACTCTGTTCCCACCGGCCGCCGCCGGCTCTTCTGAGGAGATACCGTATTGCCAGCAGTGACAAAATACTACGCCACCGGGCGTCGCAAGAACGCGATCGCCAAGGTGTGGCTGACGCCGGGGTCCGGCCAGATCACGGTGAACAAGCGCACCCTTGCCGAGTACCTCGGCCGTCGAACCCTGGAGATGATCGTCCGCCAGCCGCTTGAGCTGGTGAATGCCGCCGAGCAGTTTGACGTTACCGTCAGCGCCCTGGGCGGGGGCACGTCCGGTCAGGCCGGCGCGATCCGCCACGGGATATCGCGGGCGCTTCTGGTTGTTGACCCGGAGATGCGCATCACTCTGAAGCGGGCCGGCTTCCTAACTCGCGATCCGCGGGTGAAGGAACGCAAAAAGGTGGGTCGCAAGCGCGCCCGCCGCGGCTTCCAGTTCAGCAAGCGCTAATCTCGTCCTTGTGCGGGCATGCCCATGGAACGATTCCATGGGTTTGCCCGTCAAACGAGATGGCAGCCAGCGGAGCTGTCTTCCCATCCTGGGAACCCCTAGCTCATCGCTCCCTCTCGTGGGCAGACGAGGGGGAGCCTCGATTTCGCCTGTATGAAGTTACCAGTCCTTGCCATTGCCCTCCTAACGATTGCGGCCGCCGGACGCCCTGCTCCGGCTGCGGTGAAGAAGGCCCGCGTTGCCAGCGCATCGGTCCGAGATACGCTCATCGGGCGAATCGGATCCATCGCTGTTCCCAACACGCCGATCTACGACGGCCCATACCGGCGCAAAGTGTACAACGTTTGCGCGGTCGGCCAGCCTATCATCCTTACCGGTTGGAACAGCCAGTGGTACGGCGTTCGCATGATAGACGGGCGCACGGGATGGGTGTATCGCGGCTACGTCAGCCTGCTTCCGGCCACCCTGCGATTGCCGGTTGTTCCTCCCCGCAACGGGTCGGGCGGGTATACCGTGTCCGGCGTTCCTCCGTTGCTGCAGACGGCCTTCTCCTTCATGGGCGTGCCCTACCGGTGGGGCGGCACCTCGGAGCGGGGCATAGACTGCTCCGGTTTCGTGTTGCGGGTCTTTGGGCGTTACGGCATTTCACTGCCCCGGACGGCCCGCGAACAGGCGACGGTTGGCGCCTCGGTGCCTCTATCCTCTTCCGCGCTTCGCCCCGGAGACCGTCTCTACTTCGCCTGCCACCATCGCTACATCGATCACACGGGCATCTACTGGGGCAGCGGTCTCTTCATCCACAGCAGCGGCGGCCGCGGCGTTGACATAACGCCTCTATGGGACGGTTCCACCTACGAACGCGGCCTGGTAGCAGCGCGCCGGTAGAGTCCAGCAATCAGCAGTCAGCAATCAGCAGTCAGCAATCAGCAATCAGCATTCAGCATTCAGCCCGGAGGCTTCGTACATTGAGGACGCGTTCCTCATCGTGCAAGGCCTCCGGGCTGAATGCTGATTGCTGACTGCTGACTGCTGACTGCTGATTGCTGATCCCTACCAGTTGTAGTCCATGCCGATGCCGAAATGCGTTGAGTTGAGTGTGGTAGTGGCTGTGCCCGTGGCGGTTGGGACGCGCTCCGCCACGTGTGTGCGCTTCACCTCGGCAAAGACGCCCCAGCGGGGCGAGAGCGGGTGATGCAGGCCGACAGAGCCGAGGAAACCCCAGCTATGGTTCCAGTGGTAGTCCTGATCCACGTCTTGTCCGAAGACGCGGTTCTCCGGATGGTTCAGCACGGGCCCGGCGGCAAGGGAAACGAAGGGCTCCCATCGCCCGGACGGGAAATGCGGTGAGCGGCGCCACTGACGGCGCGCCACAACGCCCACATGGAAGAAGTTGACGCCGTGGGAGATGCTGAACTCCTGCACGTAGTTGCCAAGCGGGACCACGGAGTCTACGGGATCTCCGTCCACGGCGCCATGCATGTGGGTGAGCCGGTTGCCGTCGGCGTAGACCTTGGCGTGCAGGAGACCGGCGGTGAAACCCAGGGAAGCCCTGGGCCGCGGAAACCATACGAGGTTGAGGTCGTACCAGGGCGGCACTTCGAAGCCGCGCCCGTACCATTTCACGTGATCGGCGGTGAGGTCGGTATTCGGGGCGGTAATCCGCAGATCGCTGTTCTGTGTGATGCAATCGCCGAAACCGACGCTGGCGCGCCACTCGGCGTGAGCGGCGCCCGAGGCCAGCGCTAGAGCGACCAGGAGCGAGATGTGGCGGTGCAATACGGAGCCCTCCTTGAGGGAATGGACGTGAGTTGATGATAACGAGGATATCAACCAGGCGCGGGTTTTGGCCACGGCCCTGTGTTGGCGGGCAGGCATACTTGGCCCGAAAATTGCACGCGTGTAAGCGTACCTGGCGGGCGCTATGGCCCGCGGTCCGTCTCGGGGAGGGTCGCGTTCGGGCGCGCGTCTCCGCCCACTAACGCCTCGCCCGGAAAGCACCTGATCATGCGCAAAGCTATTGCACTCCTGCTGGGCCTGTCGCTCGCGGCGGGAGGCGGCATCGCCTCCGCCGACTCCGTGTTCGACGTGAACGGCTTCGAAGGGTATAACCTCGGAACTGCGCCGGGACAGAGTATGCGCGGGGATGCGGTGGATCCCAGTGGAACGCCGAAGTGGATCGCGGATTCCAGCGATCGCGTCCCTCCAGCGCCGCAGCCCGTCACCGACATCCTGCAAAATGACTTTACCACCCAGACCGGGCACAACAAGGTGCTCAGCCTGGACCCGTCCAGCCTCTCCACCAACGACTACGCGGGAACCTACCTGCCGTTTGGCGAGGACCTCGTTGCCCTTGGAGAGAGCAAAATCACCATCCAGTTCGACCAGTTCCGCGACACGCTGAACCAGACGGCGTTCGTGCTGGAAGCCCCTGGCCCATACCGATCGGACTCCTCATGGTCCGCTTACGAGTACGGGTTGAACGGCCAGTTCTACCCATCGGGGCGCGTCTCCGGGGCCGGCCTTCCGATGATCGCCGGCCAATGGCAGCGCGTGCAGTTGGACCTGGATTTCGATGCCCTAACGGTGACAGCCAGTTTGGATGGCGTGCCTACGTCGCCCGCCGCCCAGCCTTTCGCGCTGGGCAACGGCGGAGTGGCCGCATTCCGGGGGATCGGGTTCCGCGTATATGGGACAGATCGCGGCTCGAATGGCGCGAACTACATCGACAACCTGTCGGTTACCGGACACGGCGGAACGGTTCCTGAACCGGGTTCCCTGGCCCTATTGGGGATCGGCATCCTGCCCCTGCTGCGACGTCGCAAGGCGTAACTGCTCGCGATTGCTCTCTATGGGCGTGGGGGGGGGGGG
>DASXUL010000092.1:0-26715 GCA_036504855.1 Armatimonadota bacterium
AGTGAGGGCCGGGGCAACGAAACCCCAGAGTTCGATCACCCAGAAGGGGGCGGAGGCCGTGAGACCGCCGTAGAGGCTGAGCTTCAACCGGAGGAAGAACGGCTCCAACCAGTTGGTGACGATCAGCTTGTCGCCTGCGCCCAGGTAGGGCTTAATCGGCGCGGAGAAGAAGGTGTACAGAGGGTCGAAGTAGAACCAAACGAACGTTGAGGCCACCAGAACGATGCAGAGAGCGCGGAAGATGCGGGCGCGCAGTTCACCGAGGTGTTCCATCACGCCCATCTCGCGCTCATGCGCCGGGACGCGCTTCTTCCGTTTCCGCTTGATAGTGGTCTCGCTCACGATTGATTACTAGCTGTCAGCCGTCAGCCGTCAGCCTTCAGCTTCCGGCGTCCAACATCAAAAGCCGCTGCGTAAAGGACACGTTCCCTCTTGCGCAACCGAACTGCGGCCTACTTGTTGAGCGCTGAACGCTGATGGCTGACGGCTGATGGCTTCCCAAGCTATCCTCCCTGTAAGGAGGCTTCGATGCCGGAAACCACGGACCAGGTATCGCTTTTCACCGTTTTCGAGGGTTGGGACGGCTACAACGCCAGCCTGATCCGCGCCATCGCCCCCCGGTCGCCCGAGGAACTCGCTTTCCGGCCGGCGCCGGGCATGCGCTCGGTGGGCGAGATCGCCGCGCACATCGCTGTCGGCCGAATCGACTGGTTCCGCCGCATGGGCGCTCCGGGCAGCATGGACCTCATCGTTCAGCTCACATCCCTCTTCGGCCCCGACGAGATGGCGTGGATCGGCGCCCTTGCCGGTGATGCCGCTCGGATCGTGGAGTGGCTGGAGGCCTCCTGGGCGATGGTGGAGGCCAATCTGAGGCGCTGGACCGTGGCGGACCTCGCCGTTTCCCACCGCCAGTCATACCGCGGAACCGTTTACGCGGTCTCCCGCCAGTGGGTTATCTGGCGAATCCTCTCCCACGACATCCAGCACGGCGGCCAGCTTACCATCATGCTCTGGCGGCAGGGCATCGAGATCCCCGACCTCGGCGACCTCGGCGGCCACCTCACCGAGCCGCCGATTGTCGCCGCGGAACCGGCGTAACGCCGGAGCCTATGGCTGCCTTCCCCCACGGCGGCATGCGCATGCGCGTGGCGTGGGCAGATCGGACGGGGTTTGACATTGGAGGCCGAATCTGACCGGAAGCGCCGGATACGACCCGACCGAGCCCAATATGAGCGCGCTTCCATGGGGTAAGTGATCTGAGCATTGCGTTGTCCAAAAGCGGCACACGGCCCCCTCGCTAGCTACAAAGCGGCCGGCCCTCGGGTGAGGGCCAGGGACCTCACTTGGCCCACGGCGTCTGCGTTGAGCCGACGGCAAGGGGCAGGCAGAAAAGGGCAAAGGGAAACTGGCGGCGGCGAGGTGGCGACCATTGCAGGAAACGATCGTGTAGCGCCCACCACCAAGTGCGCCAAACCAGCCGTGCAACCGATTCGGCTGGCGCGCCTCAGCAAGTTGAGAGACGTCGATGCAATCAGCGCCCAGCATTACGCCACTGCCTACCGCCATCAGGGCGCCCGGAGGCTCCCGCCTCTCTCGGTGAGGGAGATCCTCTCGCACACCGATTCCCCAGCCAACATCAGCGCCGGCCACTGCACTATATGGATCCAACTACACGCGACGCCCTATGGGCCAGGGGCACGAACCTAAGCGCAGCATACCAGGGGCGATCGGAGGCTCCCCGCCTACGGCGGGATCCGCCCTGCCGCGGACTGCACCAGTGTCGGTTCCAATGACAAGCGTTATCCGAGACCTCCCGCTTGCGCCCGGGTATGCCAGTATTTCAGTGCATCCTCGATAGGCAGCGCATCTTCTGCATTTGTAAGGTCATAAAGCTCTCGGTAAAAGTCAGCGATGGCCAGCAGCCACAGATAGATCGCCTCTGCCTGCCTGGCGGAATAGTCTTTGAAGCGATTGTCGAAACGCTCGGAAAAGTAGGGGTCATGAGGATCCCGTGAGAGGAACGAGGTGACGCGGTCAACGTTTTCGCTACCGTCATCCTCAAACACCGTGTTCAGGATGTCATTCAGGATGTGCGGCAACGCGATCTTGAGATCCCGATGCGTGAGGAGTTCCAGGCTGCCGCGCCAGTCCCTAATAAACTCATGGGAGTTGACGTCCTTCTGCCAGTCTTCCGGCACGGGGTCATCAAACGCCGCTTCGAGCGCCTCCGAAGCTATTCGCCGCCGTTTGTTTTCCAGCATCGCAGTGCCTTTCATGTTTCGTGCTCGGAAAGAGCACATTCATCGGTGCATTGCACGACCCTAAGGCGCCCCCGGGGATCGCCCCTTAGGGCTTGGCCTCAAGACGCTGTCCAGCCAGCTTTGGCATTCTGGTCCACCGCCGCGAGGGATAGCCCATCGGCTCCCAGCTAGGCTGGCCCAGAACCCATCTCACAAACACCTACGGAGCAGGATAAGGGTGCAGCCGAGTTGGAGGAAGCCTTTGCAGTCTTCGACGTACCAATCGTGTCCAACTTGACTGCGCCGGTAGTTCTGAAGCCAGGCGAAAGCCGCTCGACGTTCCATCGCCTTTCTGAGCTGCCGCTGGACCGTGGCGGACCTCGCCGCGTCTCACCGCCAGTCATACCGCGGAGCCGTTTACGCGGTCTCCCGCCAGTGGGTTATCTGGCGAATCCTCTCCCACGACATCCAGCACGGCGGCCAGCTGACCATCATGCTCTGGCGGCAAGGCATCGAGATCCCCGACCTCGGCGACCTCGGCGGCCACCTCACCGAACCCCCGATTGTGGCCGCGGAACCGGCCTAACGCCGGAGCCTATGGTTGCCTTCCCCAGGCCGGCATCCCACGCAAAGCATGGTCTGGCGTCCTTGCCCCTCGCCTGCTTCTCCTGAAGCGCGCCGCCGCGGAGCCGGACCAGGGTAACCTGGGGTAACGCGAAATGAGCATGCGCGCGGCGGGGGCAGGCAGTCATCTAGACGCTGCCTGGTACGCTCCCCCTCGTCCTGCCACATTTGCACAATTCATCTGCTGGCAGATCTCCCTGGGCATGCTCAATCAGTCTACGCCTGCTCTGTCCCCCCGACAAACGAATTGCAGACGGTTTGGGCGTCCACACGCTAGCCAACCCAGAGGAACGAGACGAACGCGCAATCCAGCTACGGCGGATTGCGCGTTTTTCTCAGAGGCCGAATATGGCCTTACGGTACACGATGACCAGGAGGGCCGCGAGGCTATAGCCGACGATGCCGAAGCCCGCCAGCCAACGCACCCATATATCTACCCGCCGGGAACCAACAACGAAGGCCAATGCGACCCAAGACAGCAGCCAGGCTCCGCACCACGCGATGTCGTGAACAATTGGCGGAAGGTTGTGAGGAAGGAAGCGCGGCAATTGCCATCCCAACGTTACGAACGCAAGCGACGCCACGCCGAACCCCATCTCACGCCAAGCGCGCCTTGGCAACTGCCCGGGCGCTATGAGGATCAGGGTCATGAACGCGATGACAGCAGTGACGGCCTGCATGATAATCGGCAAGAAACAAAGCGTGACAAACGCCAAGGTATCGAGCATCGGCATCATCCTCAAAGGGGCAGGAACAACAGGCGCTTGTCGGGGCGGAAGATTGGGTCGTCCAGGATCGTGTCCTCTTCTGTAGGCGGATGGTCCCGTTGGTACATGGCATAGCCTACTCTGACTTGGAATTGACCTGCGAAGTCGTCTCCATGCGGCGCGATTGCTCCAACAGGTGTTCCAGGCAGTCTGATCGACATCGGTTGCCCTCATCCGGCGAGCCGAGGATCATGGCATCGCCTAGTCGCTTACCGCGCTGTTGAAGCGGCGAGCGGCCGGAAGCCAAACGCGCCGCCGATCCGATGGCTGCCCTCCTATGAGCATCACAGCCGTGCCGACCGAAAGATGGACAGGCGGGCTGTTGATACCGCCATCCGGTTCGGTTCACGCGCTAGACGGGAAGGCTAGTGTTCCGTCACGGTAGGATCGGTGGACGGGGTTGTCATCCCGAGCCCGCGAGGGATCCCTCAGAGAAGCGTTCTTTCTGGGCTTCCTCGTTCCTCGGCATGACAACCCCGCCCGCAGGCGTTACCGCCATCCCGCCGCACGAATCGAAGGCTAGAAAGGATGGCTGCTCAGAATGACGCCCAGGTAGCTGGCATATACCCGGTTCCACTTGGTATCGGCTCCATCGGCGTCGGTTCCTACGATATGGGTGAACTTTCTCTCGAAAATGTTGTAAACCGCGCCGGTTACGTTCCGAACCGCGTCATACTGGACCGTCTCAGCGACCAGCTCATCCAGCATCTCTATGGAGCTTCTCGTGAACCTACCAATGCCCTTCGTCCCGCTGTCGGGCCCATGCTTGCTGATGATGTGCGATCGAGTCTTGTCCGGCATTAGCATTTCGCTGCCTCTATCTCCGTTTAGAACGTCTACCTGCTATCGCGAATCTGGTAGGCGTTGCCCCCGAACGAACCCGGCGCCAGGTTGGCGCTGCTGATTCTGGTCGTCTCCCCGCAAACCTACCCCATCGTGCGGACGCTCACGCTTGCCAGGCTCCTTGCCAGGTTCCATCGGGTGCGCGTTGTCGCGTTGATCAGTTGGCCCCACATCCGCCTTGGGCCACTGGCCCAAACCCGCCGTGCCACGGCCCAGGCGGCGATGCCAGGCGTTCGCGGAGCCCGGCCAACGCGACGCGCAAGCGCGTGGTGAGCTCCCACGCCGACACCCGCGGCGCCTGGGTATCGATGGCATCGAGAACGGTCTGCCCGATCTGATAGGCTGACGTCAGCAGCTCCGTCCACTCGCATTCGCCGTGCCACCCATCGGTGTATACGTCCAGGCGTACGTCATCGCCGGCGCGGTGAATGTCCAGGCCCCCGCCCTCGTCAATGAAAGGCAGCGAACCCACCGCCCCGCGTGAGAAGCCCAACGCCATCTCGATCAGCCGGGTCGTGAAATCGAGCGTCGCCAAACTGCACTCCCAATCGCCCCACTCCGGGCCGCAGTCAAAGCGAAGTCTGCCCCACGTATACTGAAAGGCCAGATCGCTCTCGTTTTTCGGGCCGTCCGTGGGGCTGTTCAGACGCTCAAACCCCTCATCCAACGCCACCGTCATCTCCAACATGGTTCACCCCTCTTGATCCGTGGCTCACGGCAAGTAGGACAACGCAATACAGATCAGAGCAGCCCCGTGCATCATGAAAGCCGCGGCGCCGCGTCTCCCGCCATATTTGACCTGCGCGGCGATGTCGCGTTGATCACTCGGCTACATAGCCGGCTTGCCCCCATGGCCAACGATATGGGCGCCACGGCCCAGGCGGCGATGCCAGGCGTTCGCGGAGCCCAGCCAACGCGACGCGCAAGCGCGTGGTGAGCTCCCACGCCGACACCCGCGGCACCTGGGTATCGATGGCATCGAGAACGGTCTGCCCGATCTGATAGGCTGACGTCAGCAGCTCCGTCCACTCGCATTCCCCGTGCCACCCATCGGTGTATACGCCCAGGCAGACATCATCGCCGACGCAGACAATGTCCAGGCTCCCTTCCCTGTCAATGAAGGGGAGGGAGCCTTCCCCCCCACGCGAGAAACTCAACGCCAGCTCGATCAGCCGGGTCGTGAAATCGAGCGTCGCCAGGTCGCACTCCCAATCGCCCCACTCCGGCCCGCAGTCTATGCGAAGTCTGCCCCACGTATAGTGAAAGGTCAGTTCGTCTTCGTCCTCGGGACCGTCCGTGGGGCTGTTCAGCCGGTCAAAATCCTCATCCAGCGCTACCGTCATCTCAAACATGGTTCACCCCTCTTGATCCATCTCCGCGCTCACCTTGATGGCGTGAAGGGATGGGCGCTCTGGGGCACGCCCTCGCGGTTGACATAAACCTTGAGCCACTGGGTAGGTCCCTTCACAGCACCGTTTGCGTGCTCGGTATAGCTTGCGCCAGCGAAACGTGAAGTAAGGGAAAAACCTATAGAGCGCGGAGGCTTGCCGCCGCGTCTCCAGGCGATAACTTCCACACTGTTGCAGCGGCGAGCGGCCGGAAGCCAAACGCGTCGCCGATCACAGTCTCCCTGTCGGCTGGAGGCGAGCAAGATCAGTGCAACCGGTCGCCGGCTATCGGCAAGCCCTCTGGAGTGCGGCGGCTTGCCGCCGCTTTCGTTCGGCGCTCCCTCACCCAAAAGCGGCGGCAAGCCGCCGCACTCCAGGGAGGCCGATCCCGAGCGACAGCGTGGAACCACCGCATGTCGGCGGTGGAATGGCCATGCGCGGCCGCCGAAACGCCAATCCCAGCCCACGCGCTGTCGGCTCTCCCCCGTTTCACCCATCGTGCCATAATGAGGCTATGAGCATCACGTTGTCCAAAAGCGGCACGCGCACCGCCGCTGGATCGTGAGCGGCTGTTCCCGGGTGAGGGCCGGCCGCATAGCCAATCGGGTCCCTCGTTAGCCTGCGGCCGGTCTCAGGGTCGTAGTAGCGGAACGTGCATAGGATCAGCCCGGCATTCGAATCAAGTTAGTGTCCCGGCTGTCCGCCATACCCGGAGGGATCGATAACCGGATTGCCGGCCGACTTGCCTCCGGACACAACGCCGATACCGCTGGAATTGACATTTCCCGCTTCAGGCCAGAAGCGGAGAACGTGTCCCAAGAGAGTGGAATCCATCCTTCAAGCGATGCCGCTATCCGCACGCCTTTCTAGAACCCACTCAAGGTCCGGTTCATCACCCACAACGAGAAAGTCCTCACCAAATAGAATTCCGAGCCCCTTGCCCAGATAACGCCATTCCGCGCCCTCATACGGTGGAAGGAACTTCTCGTCCTCAACGACGAAAACGACCGTCCCAATCACGCCACCATCGGACACCAGGTCGCCAAGCTCTACGGTTCTACCATCACTGTAGTGCATTGTTGTAGCGCCCTCATTTCCCATGTGGAATCGTCACGCTGCCGCCGGGAATGTCCTTTGGGGCAACGACTTTGAATTCCCGCCTGAAGCAATCCAGCTACCGCGGATTGCGCGTTCGTCTCAAGGGCCGAATATGACCTCACGACACGCATACACAATGACCAGGATAGCCGTAAGGCTACATCCGGCGATGCCGAAGCCCGCCAGCCAACGCACCCAAGGATCCACTCGCCGGGAACCAACAACGAAGGCCAATGCGATCCAAGACAGCAGCCAGGGTCCGTGCAACCCGATAACGTAGACGATCGGCGGAAGGTGTTGGGGAAGCAGACGCGGCATTTGCCATCCCAACGTTACGAACGCGAGCGATGCCATGCCGAACCCCGTCTCACGCCAGGCGCGCCTTGGCCACTGCCCGGGCGCTATGAGGATCAAGGTCATGAACACGAGGGCAGCAGTGACGGCCTGCATGATGACCGGCACACAAGCGCACAAGAGAATCGCAGTGGTTAGCATCGGGATCGTCCTCAAAGGGGCATGAACAACAGGCGCTTGTCGGGGCGGAAGATTGGGTCGTCCAGGATCGTGTCCTCTTCTGTAGGCGGATGGTCCCGTTGGTACATGGCATAGCCTACTCTGATTTGGAATTGACCTGCGAAATCGTCTTTATACGGCGCGGCTGGTCCATCGCCCAGTGGCCAACCGAACGGGCTTCCGGGATAGCGCTTGCCGTTATGCACAACAGATCCAAGACCAGCCGCTCTTAGCATGTCGGTCTGGTCGATTCCGCATGCGGCCGCGACGTATCCGGCATGAACATTCCCATAGGTCTCATAGTCGCGTGCCGCAACGTACCCGTGCCGGCTGGTGGCGGTTCCGGCCGTGCGGCGCACGCCGCCGTACACGTCGTAGACCCTGGCCGACATCGTGTTGCCGTCGGCGTCGATCTCCGCCAGCACGCAGCCGAGGCCGTCGTAGGCGTACCAGCGCAAGGTGGATGACGTTACCACGCCTTGGCTGTCCTTGTGCTCCTCCAGGCGGTAGGCGGGGCCGTTCGGGCCGGCCAAGTACGTCACCCAGTCCTTGCCTGCACCACTGGTTTTCCACTCCTGCACCACGCTCTGGCCGTCCAGGGCGTAGTGCGTGGCGTTGGCGTCTAGCGGGTTGCCCGACGTGTCAACTATGCGTAAGCTGGTTCAGCCTTCTCCTGCAATGCCTGGACGGCGTTCTGTCTGGCTGACAGCCGGAGGCTATAGATCCTGTGCCCATCCAACGGGCGATCGCAGCGTCGTTGCGCTCCATCCCTCTGAGGTCGGGGATTGCGCAATCTCCAGGAATCCTGGCCGCCACGCTTCACTTGTGACGAGTGATGAAGAACGGCGGAGCACAACCAATCGCAATGCCCAGAAGGAACGGCAGGTACATGTAACCTTCGCCAGTCCTAGCAATTGCGAGGTGTAGCGCCGTCCCAAACGTCACGCATCCCACGAATGACAGCCTAGTTGCAAATCTCCCCCAAACTGGCTTTGAACTCCCCAGCGAAGTCATCCAGTAGCCAAAGATACATCCTCCGATACAGAAGAGCGCCAGCAGCCTGGTATTCATGTTCTTTGCACCTAGTACATACGCTCGTGTGAATAGCAACAAGGCATGTCCCTTAGGCGCTGTGTTGCCGGGCACGATGCCGACCGCCACCGCACTGGTGATGGTGTTCTGGGTTCGTTGTGCATTCGCGGCGGAGACTAGGCCAGGCGGTCGCAGGGGTCAACTTGGAAAGAGCCGATCACTTCAGGCGGATCGCCCAAACAGGCTGCCGCAAGATGTCCGGTTACACTATTCGTACGTTGGCATTCCAGCCCCTTCTCACCGCCTGAAGAGGTCGGTGAATCGCCCCCATCGACATCGTTCTCAGTGAGTGTCGCGGAGTCCCCGCCATTGGAACCCCTGCCGAAGTCCCCCCACCCCTAGAAGCCATGTGAAAATGGTTCCATTGAAGCATATGGGTTGCCGCCTAAAGACAAGCCAAAACGCCGCTGCTGCAATGACCGGAAGTCCGTACACATATGGCCTTGACTCGCGCGGCCGCCATGCCGACCATGCCCACGCCGTGTATGCAGCGAGAACAACAGCGAAGAATAGTACCGCCATCGGCGTTACTTCATCGTGTGGCTCCATTTCCGCCTCCTACGCGTAGATCTCCACGCAAGTGTCTGGAATTGCATCGATCGAACCAGCAACGACGATGGCATAGACGAACGATGCTTCGACAGCTACGAATGCGAATCCGCGACCTATCTTCTCCGACTCCCCAGTCAGTATGGATCCCGAGACCATGAGACCCAACCACCACTTTGGGAAGTTCCCCAGATTGGCCGGGTGATCTCCTCCAGACATGGCGAAATTAGCCGACGTAATGGCCCAACCAGCGAACCGAACCGCCGCAGCCAAGGCCGCCGCCTTTTCCGGTCCTACAAGGTATCCCGGCGCTAATGCCGCCAAGACGCCCGCCATCGCAGACGTAGATCCAATGAAGAACCAACCCACGCTTGCTTCCCCGGTCAGGTCCACGTTTCCCACGGGGTCGTCGTTAGCGTATGCAAACCAGTTGCCGCCACTGTAGCTTGGATCCTCGGAAACGAAACGCCCCGTTTCCGGGTGCATGTAACGGGCTCGCATATACGTCAGGCCCGATTCCCCGTCGGTCGAGTGCCCAAGTTGGCCAACGTACCCGTGCCGGCTGGTAGGGGTTCCAGCGGTGCGGCGAACGCCGCCATACACGTCGTAGACCCTGGCCGACATCGTGTTCCCGTCGCCGTCGATCTCGGCCAGCACGCAGCCGAGGCCGTCGTAAACGTACCAGCGTAGCGTGTTGACACCGTTCTGCTTCTCCTCCAGGCGGTAGGAGGGCCCGTTCGGGCCGGCCAGGTACGTCACCCAGTCCTTGCCTGCACCACTGGTTTTCCACTCCTGCACCACGCTCTGGCCGTCCAGGGCGTAGTGCGTGGCGTTGGCGTCCAGCGGGTTGCCCGACGTGTCACACGGTACCATAAGCCGCCGCAAGCCGTCCGGGCCGTAGGCATACTGCGTCGTCACGCTGTTGAACGTGCTCTGGACCATGCGGTTCTGCGCGTCCCACGTCATGTACCGCCACATCACCGTGCCGGGGCCGGCCGTGGTCGTCGCCCGCGCGTTGTGCGCATCCTGGGTCGTGTTGCATTCGAGATCGCTCTGTACGAGCTGGTACAACCCGCCGTTTATGTTCCGGTAATGCAGCCTGTTGGCGGAATCGCAAACGTAGCCCTCGTTGCGCGTGACGGCAGGAATGCCCTCATGCTCATCGGCCGCCACCGACCAGTTCAGTTGTCAGAGACGTCGCAGGTTCTATCAGCGGACCGCGAACGAATGAGATCGTATGCCTGAAAGGTGATCCACAGCAGCGTGAACAGCGCCGGTCCGGCCCAGTCTACGATGACGGCAACCTGAGACGTAACAGAGCCACGGATCGGCGCGATACGCCACGCAAATATCCCTAGCACAAGTGCTATCAGAGTCACTAAGCGCAATCGATCCCCCGGGAGTCGCGCACTGAATACAGACATGCACATAAGACATAGGGCTGGGGGTTCCAGCGCGCCGGGACGTGTTGCCCACAACCAGCGGAAATAGCCATCGTTTGCAAGCAGCATTGCCGATCCCAGCATCGGCCCCAATAACGCTCCTGCGACTACCCCAATTCCTCCGGCGATCGGGCCGTCTTTACGCACATTTGCCTCCTGAGGGCCTAAGGCGCCTGAACACTGGTTGTCCCGGCCTGGCGATTCGCTGCAAGATTCTGCACTCAGCGGCTCGCTTCACGCCGCGCTGAGTTTGCTGCCTATCTGGATTATGGCGGCCAACCGCTCGATCCGCATCTCCGGCGCGGCCCCGCCCGCCTCCGCCGCGCCGGAAGGACCCGCCCGCCCACGCTCAGTCCAGCGTCCGCCATCCGCGGTTTCCCCCGCTGTGCCATAATGAGGCTATGAGCATCACGTACAAGGACGCGGGGGTGAACATTGATGCGGCGGACGCCGCCAAGAGCCGCATGAAGGCGCTCGTGGAGAGCACGCGCACGCCGGGCGTCATCGGCGGCATCGGCAGCTTCGGCGGGCTCTTCGCCCCGGGCTTCGCCGGCCTCGCCGAGCCCGTGCTCGTGGCCAGCGCGGACGGAGTGGGCACCAAGCTGAAGGTCGCCTTCATGACCGGCCGCCACGATACCGTGGGCATCGACATCGTCTGCCACTGCGCCAACGATATCCTCGTGCAGGGCGCCGCCCCGCTCTTCTTCCTGGATTACCTCGCCCTCGGCCACCTCACGCCGGACGTGGTGGTCGCCGTGGTGGCCGGCGTCTCTGAGGGCTGCCGCCGCGCGGGGTGCGCCCTGCTGGGCGGCGAAACCGCCGAAATGCCCGATTTCTACGCCCGCGGCGAGTATGATCTGGCCGGCTTCATCGTGGGCATCGTGGATCGCCCCGCCATCCTCGACGGCTCCCGCGTGCGCCCCGGCGACGTGGTTCTGGGCCTCGCCTCCGACGGCCTCCACACCAATGGCTACTCGCTGGCCCGCAAGGCCCTGTTCGAAGCCGCCGGCTATGAAGTGGACACGGTAGTGGACGGCCTAAATGAGCCGCTGGGCGACGCCCTGCTGCGCTCGCACCGCTGTTACGCCGCGCCCGTCCTGCCGCTCCTCAAGGACGGAAGCATCCACGGCATGGCCCATATCACCGGGGGCGGGCTTCTGGACAACATCCCGCGCAGCCTCCCCGAGGGGTGCGGCGTGCGCATCGATTCCTCTACCTGGAACGTGCCCGCCATCTTCCGGGTCATCCAGGAAGCGGGAGACGTGCCGGAAGAAGAGATGCGCCGCGCCTTCAATATGGGTATCGGGATGGCGTTGATGGTGGATGCCGACGCCGCCGACGGGCTAACCGAGAAGCTGTCCGCCGCCGGCGAAACGGTTTACCGCATCGGCGAGGTTGTGGCCGGCGCGCATCACGTGGAAATCCGCCCCTAGTTACGCCCTCTGGCGCCCGAACGCCGGATGGCGTTCCGGGGTACGCCTGCCAGGAGCGAATGGGCATGAACATACAACACAGCGAACGGCTGAAGTTGAGGGTGGAGGCGCTGGCGTCGCGCCTCAGAGAAGTCAGCGCCGAAATCAGCGCCACCTACGGCGCCGTGGCCCAGGCCCGCGAGCGCCTGCACGCCGTGGTGGCGGAAACGTTGATGGAAGGCGCCGCCCCGCCGGCGGAGATCGACGCGTTGCGGCGGGAGATCGCCCGCCACGAGGCCGCCCTGCCGGCGCTGGAAGAGCAGGAAGCCAACCTGAAGCGCTACCACTTCGAGGCCCGCCGCGATCACCTGATCCAGTTGCGCCGCGAACGCCCTAACCGATGGATCGTACTGGAGTAACCAGAAAGCCTTCAGCCTGCCCGGCCATGAACGCTCATCGCCGGGCAGGCTCACTTCCCCATGAATGTAGCTGTACTAGTTTCCGGACACGGGCGCGGCACCAACGCTGAAGCCCTCATGACGGCTGCCGCGCAGCCGGGTTGCCCCTTTAACATCTGCGCAGTCGTCAGCGCCGCGCCGGACCACGGCGCCCTGGAGCGCGCCAAACGCTTCGGCGTGCCCACCGTGGTGGTGGACGCGAAGTCCTTCCCGGACCGCGACGCCTTCGAGCGCGCCCTCCTCTGCGAATTGGACCAGCGCGGCGCCGAAGCGATCGCTCTGGCCGGCTACATGCGCAAGCTCAGCCCGCTGTTCACCGCCCGCTTCCCGAACCGCATCCTCAACGTGCACCCCGGCCTGCTGCCCGCCTTCGGCGGAAAGGGCATGTACGGCCGTAACGTGCACGCGGCCGTCATCGACTACGGCGCCAAGGTCTCCGGCTGCACCGTGCACTTCGCGGACGACCATTACGACCACGGCCCCATCATCCTCCAGCGCACCGTCCCCGTGCTGGATGACGACACGCCCGAAACCCTCTCCGCCCGCATCCTGCCGAACGAGCACAAGTCGTACGTGGAGGCGCTCACACTGCTGGCCGAGGGGAAGCTGGCCGTCATCGGCCGCCGCGTGCGGCAGATCGTGCCGGGGGTCTTCCCGGTGATGGGCGAGTGGGGCAAGCCGCGCTTCGCGGACGACGCCGGCCTGCTGGAGTGCGCCTTCGCCATCCGGAAGGAAGTGTTCTGCGACGAGCAGGCCGTGCCCGCCGAGTTGGAGTTGGACGAGTACGACGCCGAGGCATGGCATTTCCTGCTGTTCGTGGACGGCGTGCCCGCCGCCGCGGCCCGCCTCCTGAACAAGGCCGGCGCCGCCAAGATCGGCCGCGTGGCCGTTCTGAAGCGCTACCGGGGCCAGGGCCTCGGCAAGCGCATCATGGAACTCTCCATCCACGCCGCCCGCGAGTTGCGCCTGGCCCCCATCATCCTGGACGCCCAGGTTCCGGTGATCCCCTTCTACGAGCGCCTGGGCTTCGTCGCCGAAGGCGACGTCTTCGACGACGCCGGCATCCCCCACCGCCGCATGACCCTGGCGTGAGCGAAGCAGTTGGCCCCGGCGGGTGAACTCGCCAGGGGCGAACAACATCCGAAACTCAGTCAGTCCCCCTCGCGCCGTGCGGGCTAGGTGAGCGCCTCCTGCGCGTCACGCTGGAGGCGGTACCGCGCGACAATCGCCATCGACTTGGCCGGGTCGGCGCGCCCAAGTAGGCGCTCGGTGTCGGTAGTCGGTTTTCGCCATGGTAGTGCCGTCCGCCTGCTTAGCCGTTAAGCCGTCCATCCCCTACTGGTTCGGCTCCAGGCCGGCCGCCGCGCGAATCAGCCGAACGGCATCGAACAGATCCACCGAGGCGAAAGACGGGGCTCCCCGGTCCACGTTGAGCCGAATCGCGTCCTCGGCTCCCAATGTCTGGAGCCCGCCAGATACCTTTAGAGCGTCGATGGCATCCTGCATGGTCCGAGGCCCGAGCGCTCCGAACTCGTAAGCGCCGATGTCGACGTGCTGGCCAATGATGCGGGCGCGGCCATCGCCGTCTCGCTGGCCGATCGAAATGAGGGAATCGTCTCCCGCATCGATGCAGGGCGAGCCGGCGGTGAGGTGGAAGTCTCCGTGAGCACGGTCAACGAACAGCGGATCCCGCGAAATGTTGCCGAGCTCCGCGGCCGGCGGGTACGTCACGTAGTCGCTGCCGGCGTTGCCGTATACGTCATTGTGCGAACACGCCTCGAACGGGCCATTGCCCGGGTCCACGCCCTTCTCGTGGTTGAAGGCGATGATGTTGTTCCCCAGGAACGACCCGACGGTAAAGCTCGGAGCGACTCCCGCGTCGTTGTCGACGATGACATTGCCGCAGATGAGCGCCATGCTGCCACCCGACCGCACGCCGAATCCGGTGTTGCCGCTCACCGTGTTGCCGGTCATGGTCATCTGCGCCGTAAGGGCGGTAACGCCCCCGAAGCCGTTGCCGGAAATCGCGTTGCCGGTGAGAATGGCCACGCTGTGCGCATCGACGTTAACCCCTAGCTGGCGGGCGCCCGATATCGTGTTGCCGGAGAGAACGGCGGAGCCGCGCACATCCACGCCGTTCCCTTCTCCGCCGGACAGGGCATTGTTGCGCAGCGTCGCTGTGCCGCTGATGGCCACGCCGGAGTAACCGTTTCGAAGCGTAAACCCGTCCACCAGGATGCCCCGGAAGGCGCAGGTCAGCACCGATCCGGCGCTCCCGCTCGCGTCCAGGATGGTCGCGTTGTTTTTCCAGTTCCGCTGGTCCCGCCCGGTTTCCGTACCGGCAAAACCGCCATACAGGGCCACCCCGGCCGCGGGGGAGATGCCCTCGGCATACGCGCCGCTCGCCACCCATACCTCATCGCCGCCCAGCGCGGACCCGAGCGCGGAACCCACCGTCTTCCTCGCGGCGCCCCAGGAGAGACCGTCTTTCCCGTCATCCCCGCTCGGTGAAACGTGCCACACCGCTTTGGGGACGTCCCATACCGTCCCGTCGCCTTCGTCCGCGCCGATGTCAACGGCGGCTCCTTGAATCCGCGCCTGGCCATCGATATCGACGGCGCCGATCGCCGCGGCGCTGCTTCCCGCGTCCACGCACGGAGAGTCCGGCTGGATGTGGATGTCGTGGTAGATGCTAGACAGCCGGGGGTCCTGCGCGAGGTTGCCCTTGTCGGTGGGAGGAACGTAGTTCGAGAAGTCGCCCCGGGCGTTGCCGAACACGTCATTGCAGACGCACGCCAGAACGGGGCCATTCTCCGCGTTCACGCCATACCGCCCGCTGAAACCGACGATATTGTTGCTCAGTTTCAAGGACCCATATTGCACATAGACGCCGTCGATGCCGCTAGCGCTGATCGTGTTGTTCACCAACGTCGCGAGAGCTCGGTCCCCATTCAACAGCACTCCCGTGCTATTCCCGGAAACGACGTTGTTGGCCAAGGTGGCCGTACCGGCCACCTCCACCCCAGCGGCGCCGTTGCCGACAAAGGCATTCCCGATAAGAGTGGCCGCCGCGCTGGATCGCACCGTCACGCCGGACGCCTGGTTGAACGAGATCGCGCTCCCCGTAAGGGTCACCGGCCCGCCCGATATGTAGATGCCCGCTTCGTTTTCGCGCGCCGTGATGTGAGCGAGGGTTGCCGAACCACCCGTGGCCACGTTGGCGCCATAGCGGCCATTGCACAACGTGAAGCCGTCCAGAGTGATGTCGCGGAACGCGAGGGACACGGCATCTGTCACGCTGTCTGGCGCGTTCAGAACGCATGCCTGCGCCCTCCCGTCCCGCTGGGCACGCGCCGTTTCGCTCCCTGAGAACCCGCCGTAGAGGGCGACGCCGGACCTGGGACTCACGGTTTCCCGGTACGTTCCGGAGGTCAACCACACCTCGTCGCCGCCCCGCGCGAGCATCAGCGCGGCGCCCACCGTCCGTTTCGCCGTGGCCCAGGTCAGGCCATCGGCGCCGTCATCTCCGCTGGGCGCCACATGCCACACGTACGCCGGAACGTTCCACGTTGTGCCGTCGCTCTCATCCGAGCCGATGTCCACGCTGGCGCCCTGGAACCTGGGCTGCCCATCGATGTCTCCGCTCGTCGTGGCCGCCGCGCTATCGCCCGCGTCCCGGCATGGAGAGCCCGGCTGCAAATGGATGTCGCGGTAGAGGCTGGAGAGCAGGGGATCCGCCGAGATGTTGCCCCGGTTGGCTGGGGGGTAATAGCCATAGTAGCTCCCGGCGACGTTGCCATACACGTCGTTGTGCGAGAACGCGGTGAACGACGCATTGGTCTCTGCCACGCCACTGTGTCCATTGAACGCAACGATGTTGTTCGTCATGGACACTTTGCCCGCGTATCCGTTCACGCCGTCCACACCGCTGTTGCAGATGGTGGCGCCGGTAAGCGTCGTCGCGCCGGAGGACACGTACACGCCATAGACGCCGTTTCCCGAGAGCGTGCAGTTCGTCACCGTTGCGGCGCCGCTGCTCTCAACGCCGGCGTTGCCGTTCCCGCTCACCGTGCTGCCGTCGAGCGCCGCGGTGGCGCTGTAGGCGACGTAAACGCCGTCCACGGCGTTGTTGAACACGGCGTCGTGCACAACAGCCGCGGCGCCTCCGCCGGCGAACACGTTCACGCCGTTCTTGCCGTTCCGTATGGCGAACCCATCCAACACGATGCCGTGGAACCGGCACGTAACAACGTCCGCCGCCGCGCCGCCATCCAGCACCGTCTGGTTCACTTGCCAGTCTCGTTGGCTTCGTTCGGCCTCGGTTCCGGCAAACCCGCCGTACAGGGCGACGTCCACCGGAGGAGCGACGTTTTCTATGTAAGTTCCGGCGGATACCCAAACCTCGTCGCCGCCGTACGCCGCCTTCAGGGCGCCGCCGACGGTCCGCTTTGTAGCAGCCCACGATTTCCCATCGTTGGCGTCGTTGCCTGCCGGCGATACGTGCCAGATAACCGGCGGGACGCTCCACAGCGTGCCGTCGCTCTCGTCGGCGCCGATGTCCACGCTGGCGTCCTGGATGCGCGGCTGGCCGTCCACATCGGTCGTCGTAATCGCCGATGCGCTGTCGCCGGCGTCACGGCAGGGGGAATCCGGCTGGATGTGGAGATCGTGGTAGCGGTTGCTCAGGCCCGGGTCGACGGACAGGTTGCCCTGTCCCGCGAGCGGCGTGAATCCGGCGTACTCGCCTTTCGCGTTGCCGAAGACGTCGTTGTGCGAGAAGGCGGCGATCGTCCCCGAGCTGCCCTTGTTCGTCCCGTACCCGCCGTTGTGCGCGGAGATGTTGTTGGCCAAAGTCCCCTTTCCGGAGGATACATAGATGCCGTCGCCGCCGTTCACGGTGACAGTGTTGTTTACGAGCGTTGCCGTTCCGGTAACGTAGACTCCGCTGCCGCCGTTTCCAACCACTCTGTTGTTAGCAAGAGCCGCCGTGCCGGAAACAGAGATCGCCGTTCCATTGTTGCCGAACACCGTGTTTCCGGTGAGCGTTGCCGAACTATTGAACAGGTATATGCCGACATTGCTGGCCCCGATGGCCGTCTCCGCCACGGTTGCGGCGCCGTTTGACACGTATACGCCGCTGCGGGCGTTGCCCAGTGCGCCCCCCCGGAGCAAGTTCATTGTGCCGTTGTCGACGTACGCGCCATCCTGGGAGTTGCCGGACAGAGCGCAGTCATCGGCGGCGGCGGAGCCGTAATACACGTAGAGACCGCACACGTTGCCGCGGAGTTCATTGTGCGCGAGGCGCACGGAGCCACCGGCTGCCACGTAGCAGCCATAGCGGCCGTTCTGGATCGTGAATCCGTCCACGGCGATCCTCGGCAGGCCGCATGTCACAACGTCGCTGGTCGTGCTGTGACCTCTATCCAGGATGGTCGGGTTCGCTTTCCAGTCCCGCTGCCCCCTGTCCGTTTCGGCGCCCGCGAAGCCGCCGTACAGCGCCACCCCGGTGGTCGGGCTGACGCATTCAGAGTACGTGCCTCCGGCCACCCACACCTCATCGTCGCCCTGCGCGTCCGCCAGGGCGGCCCCCACTGTCTTCCTCGCCGACCCCCAGGTGCGGCCATCGGCGGCATCCCTCCCGCTGGTTGACACATACCAGACTGTCGACCGAGCGGGCCACGCCGTCCCGTCGCTTTCGTCGGCGCCCATATCCACGCTCGCCCCCTGGATGCGTGGCTGGTTGTCGAAGTCGGAGTCGCCGACGGCTAACGCGCTGTCGCCGGCGTCGCGGCAGGGGGAGTCCGGCTGGATATGGATGTTGGAGTTGATACTGGAGAGCTTGGGATCCAGCGAGATATTACCCTTCCCGGCCGGGGCGGCATAGCCCACGTATTCGCCCCGGGCGTTGCCGGACACGTCGTTGTGCGAACAGGACGAGAGGGTGGCTGCATAGTTGACCCGAACGCCGGCTGCTCCATTGAACGCTACGAGGTTGTTATCCAACGTCACTGTGCCGGTGTACAGGTCGCAGCCATCGCTGCCGTTGCCGGCGATGGTGTTGTTCACTATTCTGGCGGTGCGGGAGGAAACATACACGCCATCCCCACCGTTGCCGCAGACTGAGTTGTTCAGCAAGTCCAACGAGAAGCCCGTGGGGCAAATGACCCCAGCCACATTATTGTCGGCAATGACGCAGCTTGTGATGGTAGCGATGCCATCGATATACACGCCGTAGCCGGAATTGCCCACGATGGCGTCATTCGCCAACGTCGCGACGCCCGCCGGGCCAATCCGCGCCCCGCAGCTGCCCCTCCGCATCGTAAAGCCATCCACCACAATGCCGCCGAAATGACACGCCACCAAATCACCGTCCGTCGCTCCGCCATCCAGGATCGTTGGGTTGGCTTTCCAGTTCCGCTGAACGCGTTGCGTCTCCGTTCCAACGAACCCGCCGTACAGCGAAACGCCCTTGCCGGGCTCTACGGCTTCCTGGTACGTGCCGCCCGCCACCCAGACCTCGTCGCCGCTCGTGGCCGCCGTTAGGCCACTGGTCACGGTGAGACAGGCCGTGGACCAGGAGGCGCCGTCGTGGGTGGGGCCGGAAGCGTTCTGGCGCACGAAGACAACCCTGGCGTCCGCCGCACGGGAGAAGAGAAGGCAGGTGAGAAACAGGGTCAAGGTCACTAGGCATGAGCGGCGTTGCATGGGGATCATCCTTGGTGGGGCAGTGCGAACGGAAGTCGTGGGCGCGCAAGTTCGGGAGACATGGAGAATCTGCTGGCGCTTTCGTCGGGAGCGCTCAGGGCTTTGGCGTGCTCACATTGAGTATACCATGGGAAGACGCAGGTCGGGCGCCGCCCTGCCTGGAGCCGCAGATTGGCGCACGGCAGATACGCCTTGGCGAGCCGGCTGAGCGTTGCCAGACAGCCAGCCCCAAATGCGCCGAGGGCCCCGCGCGTTGCGCGGGGCCCTCGGTTTCATCAGTCCTCCGAGCCCGGTGTGGGGCGTCGGTGGAAATAGTCCTTCATGAAGGTGGGCGGCTCGGCCAGCGTGTCGTCCACATGATAGGGGTCGTCCTCGTCAAACTCCGTCTCGGCGTAGAGCCGGATGCTGTCCACGCTCGTCGGTTCCGCGTCGATGCGCAGACGCAGGGCCTTGCGCTCGCCGGAGCGGATCGTCAGGTAGCTGCTGCTCTCGTCCACCGCGCAGATCGTGCCGTCCGCCGTGTATGCCGCGGCCACCAGATTCAGCGAGCTAACGGTCTCTTCGCTGCTGTTTTCCACTTCCACAAAGAGCCACAACCCGCCGTCTTTGTCCGCCGCGCCGACGTTCGGCAGGATCTGGACTCGGAAATGGGGTTCAATGCGTATCGTCATGCGAGACACCCCCTTTCAGAAGGATAAGCATGGAGGGCCGGACGCCGCGCCGCCGCGCGGAGCCTTCTTCCGGCCCTCCGTTGTTCGATGCCTCAGTGCGAGTGGCCGCAGCTTCCGCAACCGCCGCCGCTCGATTCCGCGGCGCCCTCGCCGTCCGCGCTAAACGAAGAGCCGCACCCGCAGGTGGATTTGGCGTTCGGGTTGTCGATCTTAAACCCGGCGCCCATCAGGCCCTCCAGATAGTCCACGTTCGCGCCAATCAGGTACGGAGCGGACTGGCTGTCGATGATGATCCGCACGCCATTGGTCTCGAAGACCTGGTCGCCTTCCATCTCTTCGGTTTCCAGCGCCATGCCGTATTGAAGGCCGGAACAGCCGCCGCCCGCCACATAGATGCGCAGCATCGCGTTCGGCTCGCCCTGGTCCGCCAGCACGTTCTTTACTTCCTGCGCCGCGCGATCCGTCACGGTGACGGCGGCAGCGGTTTTTTCCAGAGTATCAACCACGGAACACCTCCATAGGGAAGGGAACAGGGATGAAGAATGATCCTCAGCGGCCGATCGCGACGCGGATGGTATTCAACTCCCTCACGCGCCGATCCCGGTCTCATCGCTCATCGTTCTTCCTTCACTCCTCCACATAGTCTCCTTGCCGACGCGTGATCTCCACGCCGGCGTATGCCACGATGCCCTCCAAGGGGGGCAACAGCTTGCGAACCTTCACAGTCACCTCGGGCGCATGAAACTCCCGCAGCACCATTCGGGCCAACTGGCCCGCCAGCGTCTCCACCATCTGGTGCCGCTCGGTCTGCCCGATCTCCAGAATGCGCTTGTGAACCGAGTAGTAGTCCACCGTGTCCCGCAACCGGTCGGACCCTTCAGTCCGCCGATTGTTCCAACCGATTATCACATCCACCTCGAACCGTCCGCCCACCTTGCGCTCCTCCTCGGAGTCCCCATGGTGGCCGCGGAACTGGATGCCCGCGAGGATGATCTTGTCCGGCGCGTCTATTCCGACCATTTCAGTCGCACTTTCAGTATACCACGTCGTTCTCGCGCTGCCAAGCGCCCTCACCCCATGAGACACCGCAGCGCCAAATGACGTTCCCGGGGGCGGCTCAGACGTTTGGCCCGCCCGCCACGCGCCAGCCGACGTAGCCGGCCAGCAGCGTCAGCAACTGAAGCGCCACATATTGCGCGCGGAAGGCATGGTCGCGCGGCTTGTCCGTGTCCATCAAGCGCAACGGCAGCATAACGAAGAGAACCATCCAGTACCCGGCGATGTCCCAAACCGAGCGCCACGCGGCGCCGTGCAACACGATGCCGGCGAAAAACCAGACCAGGGGCTCGAACAGGAAGTTCTGCGCGCTGATGCGCGCAAAGTCCTCATCCTCGCCCACCGCCCGCGGCGTAATCGGTCGCCCGCCATATTGTTCAACGAGCCAAGGGTCCCGGTCATCCAGGGCGATCGGTTCGTTCTTGTGTCTGCTCATCAGCGCCATCCCCGCCCCCATGATACCACGTCAGACGCCTTTCAGAGGCGGCATCCGAACCATTTCCGCGATTTCGACCTCTACCCTATGGAAGGCAAGAGCGGACAGGCACATGACCGAACCGACCGACATCCAACTGATGCTCCAGGTGCGCGATGGAGACGAGGAAGCCTTCCGCGAGCTGGTGAGCCGGTATCGCGGCCCCCTGCGTCGCTTCTTCGCCGCCATGCTGGCCGATCCGTCGCAGGCCGAGGACTTCACCCAGGAAACGTTCCTGCGCCTCTGGCTGTCACGCGGTCGATACCAGCCCATCGGCGCCTTTTCCACCTATCTGTACCAGATCGGCAAGCATCACTGGATGAACCAGAAGCGGAAGGCCCGCCCGCCCGTAACCTTTGGGTTCGATGACGGCGTGCTGGAAGTCCGCGCGCCGCGCCAAACCCAGCCCGAGGCAGTCCTCCTGCGCCGGCTCCAGGCCGCTCGCGCCCAACGCGCCCTGGCCCGTCTGCCGGACGGCCTGAAAGCCGTCTTCACGCTTTACCACGCCGACGGCCTGAAACAGGCGGAGATCGCCCAATGCCTGGGCATCCCGCTGGGCACCGTGAAATCCCGCATGGCCGAGGCCGTCCGCCGCCTGCGCGCGGCCCTCTCCGAGGAGGACGAATGACACCAGAACATACCGAGCAAGTGCTGGCCTTCCTGCAAGGCGAGATGGACAACGACGCCCGCCGGGCCTTCCAGGAGGCCCTGGCCCGTTCCCCCGAGCTGCGCGCGGAGATGGAGCGCGGGCACGAACTGCTGCGCGTCCTCGAAGCGAGCACGGACGAAGCGGTGTCCGCCAGGGTGAACGCCCACATCCAGGCCGCCGTCGCGGCCGGCGCCTCGGACATCCACGTGGTCCCCGGCCCGCGCGACACCAAGGTCTTCCTCCGCGTGGACGGCGCGCTCCGCGAGCTGGAGCATATCCCGAAGGAGCAGCATAACCCCCTGATCGATCGCTGGAAGACTCTGGCCGACTGCGACGTGGCCGAACACCGCCGCCCGCAGGACGGCCGCCTGCTCGTCCGCCAGGCGGACGGCGAGCACGACCTCCGCGTCGCCTTCGTGCCCACCGTCACCGGAGAGCGCCTCACGGCCCGGCTCCTGGCCCGCTCCGACGTGACTATCGACCTCGAAGCGCGCCACTTCGCTCCCCATCACATCGCCGCCGTAGACCGCCTCCTCGCCCGCCGCCACGGCCTCATCGTGGTCACCGGCGTCGGCGGCAGCGGCAAGACCACGGTCCTCTACTCGATGCTCCGGCGCCTCACCGCGCCTGGTCATGAACCGCTGAACATCATGAGCGTTGAAGACCCGGTGGAGATGATGCTGGAGGGGGTCTCACAGGTGCCTGTGGATGTGGCTGCCGGCGTTACGTTCGCCTCCGCCACCCGGGCCGCCTTCCGCTCCGACCTGGACGTGCTGATGGTTGGCGAGATCCGGAATCTGGAAACGGCGGAGTTGTGCCTGCAGGCGGCCGTAACGGGTCACCTCGTGCTCTGCACGCTGCATGTGGACGGCGCGGTGGATGCCGTGCAACGCCTCATCGACATGGGCGTCGCGCCATTCCTGTTGTCCGCCACGTTCGCCGGGGCCACGCACCAACGCCTTGTGCGCCGCCTCTGCCCGGACTGCTCGCAACCCGGAACGCCCACGCCGGAAGAGCGCCGCGTGCTGGGCCTGCCGGAGGACGCCGTCATCCGGCGCGCTGTCGGCTGCCCGAACTGCCATGGCGGCTACAACGGGCGTCTGGCCCTGTTCGAAGTGGTGGAGGAAACCGCGCCGCTGCGGCGCCTGATCGCCGCCTCCGCCTCCACAGCCGATCTCTGGCGCGAAGCGTTCCAGCACGGCGGAAGCATCACGGACGACGCCCGCGCCCGCGTCCTGGCCGGCGACACCTCGCCCGAAGAAGCCCTGCGGTGAGAAGAGGGATCGGATTCCGGATCCCGGAGTCCGGATTCCGACATGGCGGCGAGACCTGACCGCATAAGGGAACCCTTCACAAAGGATCGGAATCCGGAATCCGACATGGCTGCGAGACCTGCCTGCATGCGAGTGGCCTTCACAAAGGGTCGGAATCCGGACGCCGGAATCCGGAATCCGATCCTCTTCTCACCGCATCAGCACGGCGGCAACACAGGCGGCAGCCCAAAGCAGCGTGTTCCATTGCAGGGGGCGGTCCTTGAGGAAGATGGCCTCCGGGCTCTCGCCCAGGCCCTGCTGGTACACCAGATACAGGTAGCGGTAGATGCCGTACACCACGAACGGGATCGTGGCCGTGAGCAGGTGCGCGTGGAAGCGCCACTCGGGGCCGGGCTTCTGCGCGGTGGGCGTGAAGTAGGTATACAACGCGTAGGCCAGCAGGGCCGACGACGTCACAACGCTGATCATCTGGTCCAGTAGCGCCGGGGAATACTCGCCCAGAATGGCGCGCGAGGCGGTGGGGTCATGCTCGGCGGCTGTGAGTTCCGCGCGCCGCTTGCACAGGCCCAGGAACAATGCCAGCAGCAGGGTGCACAGCGCCAGGAAGAAGGAGGCGGGCACTGGAACGGCCGCCGCGCCGGCCAATGCGCGGATCACGTAGCCGGCGGCGAGCGCCATCACATCCAGCAACACTACGTGCTTCAGGGCGAACGAGTAGGCAAGCGTAACGGCCAGGTACGCGGCTGCCAGCGCGCCGAATTCCATGCTGAGCGCGAAGGATCCGGCAAGCCCGGCGGCGGCGAGGATGAGCGCGGCGCATATCGCCGTTCGAGGGGAGAGGCGACCGGCGGCGATGGGGCGATAGCGCTTCTCGGGGTGGCGCCGGTCGCTCTCCACATCGCGCACGTCGTTCACGAGGTAGGCCGAAGCGGAGAGGCAGCAGAACAGGAGGGCGCCGATGGTGGAGCGCACGAACGCCGGCCCAACCGGCACGCGCCCCAGGGTGAACAGGAACCCGGCGTAAAGCAGAAGGTTCTTCACCCACTGTCGCGGCCGCGCCGCCTGGAGGATGGACATGGGAGTCATCAGTTGTCAGTCATCAGTTTTCAGTCGTCAGTGATCAGCCAGAGGGTATGCCCGTTAGGACAGCCTCCGCATGGAGGCGCCCTCTGGCTGATCACTGACGACTGAGAACTGATGACTCCAACAGCTACCCGTTCACCTTGACGCCGGTGGTTTTGGAGACGGGTTTCATCACGCCGGTGGGATCGCTGACGGTGAGCGTGGCGACATAGTTGCCGGCCTTGCGGTAGCGGAAGGTCACGTGGCGGCCGATGGCGTCTTCCTGGATGCCGTCGGTGGCGTCAAAATCCCAGGAAAACTTCAGGCCCGCGGCGTTCGCGGCGCCTCCGACGAAGTCCGCGGTGTCGCCTTCGTAGATCTCCTGGTCATCGCCGGCGGATACGTCCGAAATGGAGAGGTCTGTCTGGATCAGGTCGATCTGGCCGAGGTAGAAGCCGTCCACGGCGTCGCCCATCACCAGGAGCCGGCTCAGCTTAAAGCCGTCCCAGTTCGCCGGAGTCCCGCCGGAGCCTTTGAACGCGGCTAGCGGAACGCGCACGTGGATCCAGCCATTGGTCACGTCCTGCGGGTCAACGGTCTGGTCCACCGCAACATACTCGGTGGCGCCGCTGAAAACCACCACGCGGAGCCGTTTGGTGGGGATGGCTACGCCGGCCTCCTCCGTGGAGCCGGCAACGGGGTTATAGGCGCCGGCGCGGGGCGGTCCGCCCATTCCCGGAGGCATGCCTGGCATCGCCTGGAAGAAGAAGCCGCCGCCGGGTGAAAGCCCGCCGTCATCCGAGCTGGAGACGGCGCTGGGTGACTTGATGTCGAAGCGGATCGCCACGCCGCCCAGCGTGGCGCTGCGGCTCAAATCGACCGGCTGCGTGAAGTCGATCCGTCCGCCGGAGTAGTAGCCGTCGGTGGTCACGTAGAGGGAGCGAGCGCCGTTCAGCACCTCGTCGCTAACTTCCTTCGCAGAGCCGCTGCCCCAACCGCCCAACACGATGCCGGCGTCCTTGGCGGTCTGGCCCTTGTAGAGAGAGCCGAGGGTTTGCGCGGCGTGCGCCGCCGTAAGCCCCAGGGCGCAAATCGCCGGGGCCGCCCATATCCATCGTCGCAAAGCGTTCTCCTTTGGAGCCGTGCGCCACCGTCTTCGCCCCGCGGGCGGAATCCGGAGGAACGGCCGTTATGAATTCGACCGCAAGTAGTCGCTCAACAGCGCCGTGCGGATGCCGTCCACGGCGTTCTTCGCCACCGCCGAGGCGGGCAGGCCGGCCAGCCGGGCATCGGCATCCGTCACGCGGACCACGGTGGCGTCTCGCGCCACAACGTCCGAACCGGCATCCCCCACCTTCACCTCGAACCGGCGGAGATCCTTATCCAGCAAATCGTTCATCACCTGGGCCACGGCCTTGGCCCGGTCCAGCGCGGAAGCGTGACCGTCGCCGGTGAGGGTGACGATGGTCTTGTTATCCATCTTCACCGTGGCGGCATCCTGATCGTTCACCTTCACGGAGTCGGCGGACACGCGCAGCGAGTTGGTGACCAGGCGCCGGATGATGGGCACATTGGCCCTCTCCAGGTCCGCCCGAAGGGCGTTGGCGCGATCCAGGCTATAGGGGTGGGTGCGGAAAATGCCCAACTGCACCTGCGCGGAGCCGGAATGGGTCTCCTTGTACGCCAGGCGCTCCATGAAGGTGAGCATGCCGACGGGGTTGAACTTGGACTTCAGCATGGTCTTCATGCCGCCGTCGTCCGCATCCTTCTCCAGGTCCACGGTGTAGCCGTTGATCTTCGCCATGTTCGCGATGTTCACGCCCTGGGCCACGCCGGAGATGTCCTTGCCCGAGAGCACCCCGGCGAGGAGCACGGCCATGGTGGCCATGTCCCAGGGACGCTGCTTCTTGAGGATCTTCTCGGTATGGTGGTGGGTGGCGTGGGTGATCTCGTGCGCCAGCACGCCGGCCAGCTCGTCGTCGGACTGAACCTCGTTCAAAAGGCCCTTGTAAACGTACACGAAGCCGCCGGGAAGGGCGAAGGCGTTCACTTCCTTGTCGTCCAACACCTTGAAGGTGAACTCCGCCTTCGGCTCCTCGGAGACCCTGGCCAGGGCCTGACCGATATCGTTCACGCGCTTGTTGATGGCGGCATCGGTGACGACCTTCGTCTCCTTCTCCACCTCTTTGGCGGCCTCTTTCCCCATGTTGATCTCGTCTTTGGAGAAATCGGCGCGCGCCGGGGCGAGCAGAGCGGCGAAAACCGCGATGCCGCATACCCACCGGAAGCCATTTGTTCGAACTGCCATGACTACCCCCATGGGCATTATACCAAAAGCGCCGGAACCGCACGCCATGCAGCGGAGCGAAGGCCAAAAAGCGCGGCGGGGGGGGGGGG
>DASXUL010000093.1:0-13328 GCA_036504855.1 Armatimonadota bacterium
TCCAGGCCCTTGCAGTAGCTGGCCACCTGACAGCGAAACGCTATCACGCCGATGCGCTCACCCTTTTGTGCCACATTCATCCGCAGATGCCGCCGGATCATCGCCACGCGCTCGGCCGCTTCCGGCTCCGGCGGCGCGTCACCGCAGGAAAGATAGCGAATGGCGCGCGAAAAAAACCACGGGTTGCCCATGGCGGCGCGGCCAATCATCACCCCGTCACAGCCGGTCTCCTCCATCCGCCGCCGCACGTCCTGCACTGTGCGCAGGTCGCCGCTGCCCAACACGGGGATGGTCACCAGTCCTTTCACGTGGCGGATCACCTCCCAGTCCGCCGCGCCCTCGAATCCCTGCGAGGCGGTGCGACCGTGGATGGTGACGGCGCAAAGGCCCACCTCCTGGCACATCTCGCTCACCCACGGGGCGCTCACCTCGTCGTCGGCCCAGCCCTTACGCATCTTCGCGCTCACCGGAAGGTCGGTGGAGGAAACCACGGCGGAAAGGACCTCCCGCAAGCGAACGGGATCGCGGGCAAGCGCGCTGCACGCCCCCGAACGAGTGACCTTCGGCACGGAACACCCGAGGTTGATGTCAATGAAATCGGGTCGCCGCGCGGAGACGACGCGCGCGGCGTTCGCCATGTGCTCGGGATCGCCGCCGAAGATCTGCACGCCTACCGGATGCTCGTCGTCGGTCCAGTCCATCATCTCCTCGGTCCGCTCGCTGCCGAACCACATGGCGGTGGCGCTGAGGAGTTCCGTGCAAACGAGGCCCGCCCCCTGCTCTTTGCAGAGCAGGCGGAATGGGTGGTCCGTGTAGCCCGCCATGGGCGACAACACGAGAGGGCTGAGCGTTGTGAGAGGTCCGTATCGCATACGCCCCATTATACCAGAGGGATCGGGGTCCGGAGCCCGGATTCCGGATTCCGATCGGATGCGCGGGGTCGGTGGGGAGCCGGAGGTTGATGGCTTACTCGCTAGGAGGGCTACCGACCGGGGCCGGGATCCAGATTCCGAAGTCCGGATTCCGATCGGATGCGCGGAGCGCTCATGGGAGCGGGGCCGCAGGCTTACTCGCCGGACGGGCCTCCGCCCGGGTTCGGAATCCGGAATCCGGGCTCCGGACCCCGATCCCCTTCCCCTTCCCCTTCCCCCTCCGCCAGTATCGCCAGGCCACGCAGCGTGAGGAACGGCTCAACGCGGCGGGCGGTCTCCGTTTCGGCACAGATGAGGGCAGCGAGGCCGCCGGTGGAGATCACCAGAGCATCCTCGCCAAGCTCCCGCCGAAACCGGCGAACCAATCCGTCGATCATGGCCGCGTGGCCGAAGACGAGCCCGGAAGACAGGGCATTGCGAGTGGTGTGGCCGATGGCGGCGGGCGGCGCGCAGATATCGATGTGGGGAAGTCGCGGCGCCGCATGGGTCAGGGCGCGGGCGCTTACGCCTGCTCCCGGCGCAATGGCGCCGCCCTGGTAAACGCCGTCCGCGTCTACAACGTCCAGCTTGGTGGCGGTACCGAGGTCCACCACGATGCACGGCCCGCCGAAGAGCCGGAAGGCCGCGAAAGCATTCACCAGCCGATCCGCCCCCAGCGAGGAAGGCGGATCGTATCGGACCGGCATCGGAACGTCACTGGCGCTCGCCACGAAGGTCACCCGCTGCGCCGCCGTCTCGGCGTATTGGCGCAGCATCGGTTCCATCGGCGGGGCCACGGTGCATACCGCCACGGCGTCGGGCCTCATCCCTGGGAACAGGGCGGCGATGCGGGCTGCCAGGTCCTTCGTGAACGATACCTGGCGGGTGGGGATGCGGCCGTGCGCAAGTATCTCGCCGCGGGCGAAGAGCCCCGCCGTGATGGTGGTGTTTCCCGCGTCCAGCGCCAAGGTCATCCGGGCGCTCACGAGAGGCAGCCTCCAACCGGCGGGGCTGATCGATGGTCGGTTGGCCCAATCATTCGTTGTTCTCGCGGTGTTGCATCGTCATCACGAACTGCCCTCCATTCGCTTCCGCATCTTGGAGCTTCTTCTCGATCTCGGCGCGCTGATCGGCAGGCAACCGGCTGAGGGCGGCGGCCCGCTCTTCCGGAGACATCTCGGAGCTAACCATCACTCCGCCGTGGGCCTCCATCCACTGTTTGCGCTGGTCGGGCGTCATCGCCCGCAGAGCATCGATTCCGCCGGGCGGCAGGGTATCCGCCATCGCGTTGCTTGTATTCGGCCCATCAGGCTTGTAGAGCAGGTAAACCGCCTTGCGAGTCTTCGCCCAGTCCTTCATGGCGGCCGCCGTCTCCGGGGCGGCGTAGGTCACCGTCATCAGCCCCGTGGCCGGATCGACGATTCCGATGTTCACGGGCGGGGCGGCCGCCGCCGCGGAGACGAGGCGCTTCAGGCGGCGCGCATCCACCGTGCCGTCGGGCATCTTCGGGATTTCCGCGTCGGTGAGATACACTTTGCGCCACTGGGCGCGGTACTGCTTGGCGATGGCGTTGAGCCCCGCCTCCAGAGACAGCTTGGAAGTGGACTCAGAGACCCGGCCGGAAACCGCCGGATCCACTGCCGCGAGCACGCCCGCGGCTTTCGCCATGCCGGCCACGGCCTGGTCTACGCTGCTCCCCTGAGAGAGCACTACCCTCCCGCCCTCGGGCGGAGCCGTAACAGGAGTTGTCTGCGCCAACGCGCCAAGGGAGGCCGCCAACGCGGCAGTGAGAATCGCTTTCCCGTTCATACGCTAGCCTTTCGGTATCAGCGGCTCCACCGCCACGGGGCTTCGGTCTCAGCGATGAGACCGAAGCCCGATTTGCGGCGGGCGCTTATTGTGGCGGGGTCGTCGGCGGATTGGCGCCGCCGCCCATCATCTTCATGCTCATGTCGAAGAGCTTCTGTTTGGCTTCCGGCGAGAGGTTCTGCATTGCCTGCATGGACTCTCTGGCCATCTGCTGCATGATCCCCGGGTCCATGTTCACCATCATCTCAATGCCCTGGCGCAATGCCTCGGAGCGCTGATCCGGCGTCATGTTCCGGAACGAATCCATGGAGCCCTTCTGGGTGGCCAGGTAATCCGACACCGGGTCGCTCGCCGATTGGCCGGGAACGAGGCCGGACGGACGGTAGAGGACGTATACCGTCTTCTTGTCGGCCAGCCACTTGTCCGTCGCCGGGTCGGCGGTCGGCCTGCGCGTCGTCATGGCGATCTGGCCGGCGTTCGGATCCAACACGCCCACCGTCACCGCGGGCACCGCCGAGGCGGCTTCCACGATCGTGCGAAGGCGGATGGCGTCCAACTTGCCGTCCGGCGTGCGCGGAATCTCGGTATCCTTGATCCAGGCCTTGCGCCATGTGGCGTGGTTGGCGGCGGCGATGGCGGTAAGGCCTGGTTCCAGTGAGAGCGCCGCCGTCTGGGCCGATACCTTTCCGGAGACGGCCGGGTCCACCACGGCAATCGTGCCGGCGGCCTTGGCCATATCGGCGACGGCCTGTTCAATGCTCTTACCCACGGCGACGGTGACCTTATTCGCGTCCGGCGCTGGGGCCGTCTGGGCGAACGCCGCCCCGCCCGCCAGGACCACGGCCACGGCAACTGTCAGTCTCATTTTCGCTTCTCCCTTTTTCGACGGAGGGGCCCCCCGGTTTGTCACGCGGGGAGCGCACATCAGCTTACCAGTTTCATATCGCGCCAGTTCGGACCCGCCTTCGCTTCGACCTTCAGCCGAACGCTCATCGGATACGCATTCTCCATGACGGTACGGACAAGCGCGGCAACAGGTTCCAGGTTCTCCGGCAGCATCTCCAGCACCAGTTCATCGTGCACCTGCAGCAGCAGGGCGGCCGGGTCGCCGCGTTCGCGCAACTCGCGCCGCAGCTCAATCATGGCCAGTTTGATGATGTCCGCAGATGCGCCCTGTATGGGCGAGTTCACGGCGGCGCGCTCGCCAGCGGCGCGCACCTGGTGGTTGCGGTCGTTCAGTTCGGGCACCGGCCGGCGGCGGCCGATCGGAGTGGTTACGTATCCCGTGCGCCGGCCCTCTTTCAACGTGGCTTCGATGTAATCCTGCACGCTGGGGAACCGCGCGAAGTAGGCGTCGATATACTCTTTCGCCTCCTTGCGCGGGATCTTGAGCTGGGCGGAAAGGCCGAAATCGCTCTGGCCGTACAGGACAGCGAAGTTCACCGTCTTCGCATCGCGTCGCTGCGACGGGGTTACTTCGTCCTCCGGCACGCCAAAGATGCGACTGGCCGTGAGACGATGGATGTCCTCGTCCTCCCGGAAGGCCCGCAGCAGCTCCGGATCCTGGGTGATGTCTGCCAGCACTCTCAGCTCGATCTGGCTGTAGTCGGCGGAGAGTAGAACCAGGCCCGGGGCCGGAACGAAGCAGGCCCGGATCTCCTGGCCGATGGCCGTTCGGATAGGGATGTTCTGGAGGTTGGGCTCCGACGACGACAGGCGCCCCGTGGCCGCCACCGTCTGGTTCAACGTGGTGTGAACGCGCCCCGTTGAGGGATCGCGCAGGTTCAGCAACGCATCGGTGTAGGTGGCCTTCAGCTTCGTAAGCTCCCGGTAATCCAGGATGCCCTGAACGATGTTCGATTCGAGGCCGGACGAAGCCATCTCAACGGCCAGCGCCTCCAGCACGGCCGAGTCGGTGCTGTATCCGGTCTTCGTCTTCTTCGAGGCCTTCAGGCCCATCTTCTCGAACAAGATCGTTTGGAGTTGCTTCGTGCTGCCGATGTTGAACGTCTCCCCGGCCAGCGTGAAGACGCTCTCCTCCGCCTCATGGATTGCCGCGTCGAACCGCGCGGAGAGGTTTCGAAGCGCTTCCACGTCCACGGAGATCCCGGTCCGCTCCATCTCTGCAAGGACGGGAATCAGCGGCAGGTCCACCTCGTCGTGCACGCGCGTCAGGCCGGCCCGCTGCAACTCGGCCTTCATGGGTTCGTGGAGACACAGGCAAAGGTCTGCCTCTTCCATCAGGCGGTTCCGGCGCGCTTCGTCGGATTCAACGGTCTTGCGATCCAGCTTCACGAACACATAACGGGCGCGGCGGCCGAGGAATTGCCCGGCGAGGTCCGCCAGGCGGTATTCGCTGCGGGTGGAGTCCAGCAAGTAGGCCGCCACCGCCGTATCGAACTCGGCGGAGAGGCCGCGCGCTCCAGCGTTCTCGAGGGCCTTGAGGATCGCTTTCAGGTGGTGCCCGGCGATGCGACGGCCGGCGGCCGCCCACACCGGTTCCAGCGCGGAAACCGGCAGCCCTTCCGTGCCGAATAGGCCGCCGGAATCGCCCCCGATCGGCACGTAGAGCCCCTTCTCCGCGCAAGCGGAGAGCGCCACGCCGCGGATGGCGTCTCGCCGATCGGCGAATGGGTCCGTGTCCAGAGCCACGGAAAGACATCCGGGCGTTACGCTCTTCGCGAATTCGGCCACGTCCGCCGGTGACTGCGCCACGCCGTAGTCTGTGTCGCGCTCTTCCAGGTCCGGCTCGGCCGCCTTTTCCGCCGCTGCGATGCGATTGGCGAACCGGGTTTCGAGGCTCCGCATCTGCCAGGTGGAGAAGAACTCCTTGGCCATTGCCGGGTCCGGCTCCACCACCACGCAGCCGGCCGGGTCCACATCCAGGGCGATGTCGCAGTGGATCTCGGAGAGGTCGCGCGACATGACGGCATTGGTCCGGCCTTCCTCAAGGAGACGGCGGATGCGGTCCGGCTTCACGGCCTCCAAGTTGGCATACAGGTTGTCCAGAGTTTCGAACTCGGCGATGAGTTTCGAGGCGGTTTTCTCGCCGATGCCCGCCACTCCGGGGATGTTGTCCGAAGTGTCGCCCTTCAGCGCCTTATAGTCGACAATCTGGTCCGGCCGGATGCCATACCTCTCTGTGACCTTCGTGGGATCGTAGGTAACCGTGTCCGACACGCCTTTGAGGGGCGTGATGACCTTTACCTGATCGGTGACGAGCTGCAGCGCATCGGTATCGCCGGTAACGATAAAAACGTCATAACCCTCAGCGGCGGCGCGGCAGGCCAGCGTGCCCAATACGTCATCGGCCTCGAAACCCCGGGCCTCGATGAGAGGAAGCTGGAGGGCCTTGATCATGTCCAGCACGGGCCCCACCTGCGCCTTGAAATCGTCCGGCGACTCGGGGCGATGGGCCTTGTAGTCTGTGAAGGCCTCGTGGCGGAAGGTGGCCGCCGGGGCGTCCCAGGCGATGGCGGCGGCCTGGGGCCGGTACTCATCGAGCAGGCGCAGCACCATGTTGGCGAAGCCGTAGAGGGCATTCGTGGGCCGCCCGTCGGACGTTCTCAGGTTCGGCGTGGCAAAAAACGCGCGGTAGAGCAGCGAATACCCGTCCACGACTACGAACACGGGCCGCTTGGCAGCGCCCTCCCCGCCGGATGATGATGTCGCCATGGTTCCGCCCTCCTCTCAGGGGAATCATAGCACGCGGGATTCACCGGCCGAGTCTATGGCTGTCTGGCCGGTATGTGCGGCGAACGATGGGATGTGGACACTCCGGATGCGCGGCGGGAGCTTCGTCTACTGAGCCGTCATTGCCCGGCGGGCCTCGTCGCCGACGGGGCCAACGGGGTCGGCCTGCTCGGCGCGCTGGCAGAGGTCGTAGGCCGAGGCGCCGCCGACGGAGCCGGAGGGGCCGGCCTGGCGGGAGAGGTCCAGATAGAGGCGGGCGAGGTCGGAACGGATGGAGGCATCCGGAATGGTCTGGGCGGCGTTCACGTCGGCCAGGGCGGCGTCCAGGCGGGCGATGCCCTCCGGCACGCGTCCTTCACTGATGAGACGGCGACCATCCGTATACTCGGCCCGCGCTCGGGATCCGAAGTTCTGGGAGGAGCCAGAGCGCGTGGGCGTGGGCGGCGTGAGCGCGGCGCCGGGCCCCGGAATCGAGGGGGCAACCGGCTGTGAAAGCGAGGGCGCTCCCAACGGGCTCGCCGGGGTCGACGGGCCGATGCCGCTCTGCGTGCGCAGCGCGTCCAACTGGTGGGCGGCTTCGATTTCGTGTTGCTTGTCGAATGCCATCCGCGCGAAATACAGGCCGCCGAACACCACCATGGCAACGCAAAGGGTGGCGAATACGGCAATGGCGAAAACGCGGGCGCCTTCGCCGCGGCCGCGCGGAGGCTCCGCATACACGTAGATCGGTTGAGCAAGGGCACGGGGCGAGCCCGGCGGGGCGATGCCCGGCTGCCACGCGTGCGCGGATGCCGCGGCGGCGGAAAGCGGTTGGGGCCATGCGCCGGTTTGCGCCGCATAACCGCCGGGCGCGCGGCGCGCCCGCAGGTCCTCCGCCATCTCTGCGGCCGTGGAGTAGCGATCTTCGGGGCGCTTGGCCAGCGCCTTCCGGAGGATACCCGCCAGCCACGGCGGGATGGACGGCGGGTAATCGGGAGACTGGTTGACGATGTTGTAGGTGATCGTCACCACGGAGTCGCCCTGGAACGGCTTGCGGCCGGCCACCATCTCGAACAGGACCACGCCGAGGCTGAAGATGTCGGTGCGGGCATCGATATCGCCGCCCGCCACCTGTTCCGGCGACATGTAGGATGGCGTTCCGAACACCTGACCCGAAACCGTGATGTTGATCTCACTCTGAATCCGGGCGATGCCGAAATCCGTGAGCTTTGGGGTGGTGGGGGTTACCAGGTGGATGTTGTCCGGCTTCACGTCGCGATGCACAACGCCGTGCCGGTGCGCATAGGCCAGGGCATCGGCGATCTGGGCGGCGATCTGCGCCGCGCGTTCCGCCGGAAAGGGATGCCCGCCCATCATCTCTTCGCGCAGGGTTGGCCCCTCGAGGTACTCCATGGCGATGAAGTGACGGCCCAAGTCCTCGCCGACCTCGTACACGGTGACGATGTTGGGATGGGTCAACGCTCCGGCCGCGCGCGCCTCACGATGGAAGCGAAGCAGGCGGTCTTTGGCGGCCGCGCCGGTGAAGCCTGGCGGCATCACCATCTCCTTGACGGCCACCCGCCGGCCGAGCCCGGGGTCCGCCGCTTCGTAGACGACGTCGTTCGACCGCGCGATTTCCCGGCGCAGTTCGTACCGCCCCAATTTGTTTGCGGATACCGCCATCACTATCAGTGACCGCCCCGCGACGCGGTAAGTTCCCTGATGGGGAATCGCCCGCGGCGGCCGGTTCGCTCTGCCGCGTCCCTCCATTCAGGCGACACCCAATGGAGTGCGACGGCTTGCCGCCGTTTTCGTTGGGTTGCAGAGGCGCCAAAAGCGGCGGCAAGCCGCCGCATTCCATGGAGCTTTTCCCTGGAGCGGAAGCGGCGCTACGCCTTCGCCTGGACGTACTTGTAGCAGGCCAGACTCATCTTCGCCATCACGGTTCTTATGTCGTCGCGGGCCGGCGCATCTTCGGATCCCTTCAGGTCGCCACAGAAGATCGAGAGCGTGAACCAGTCACCGCCGGGAAGGTAGACGATGCCGCAATCGTGACACACCTCGTCCAGCGAGCCGCCCTTGGTGGCTGTTACGGCCTCCGGCGGCAAAAGGTAGGGGATCTGCCGGCGGTCCTGCTGGCCCTTCATGATCTCGATCATCTCAGTGTCCGCCTTCGGCGAGTTGAGTTGATGCTGGGCGGCAAGGGTGAGCAGGTCCGTGATCTCGGAAGCGCCGATGTAGTTGTGGATGCCTTTGCGAATGGCCTCCATATCGTAGAGCTTGCGGACGCACTCGGTCACCGTGCAGCCGTGATTGCGCAGGAAGGTGTTCACCTTCGCCGGCTTCAAGCGTTCCAACAGCATGTTGGTGGCGCTGTTGTCGCTAACGATGATCATCAGCTCAGCCAGATCGCGCAACGTCAGACCGAGGCCGTCATGCAACTCGTTCAACACGCCGGAACCGCCGACCTTGTCGGACGCCTTCAGCGGGATGACCTGTTTCCAGTCCAGCCCTTCGTATTCCGCCTGATGGAAAGCCTCCATCAGGATCGGCGCCTTGATCACGCTGGCGGAGATGAAACGATCGCCTGCCGCCCGTTCAACGCGCGTCTTCGACGCCGGGTGGTTGAAGCAATATGCCACCTTTCCGTCGATCTTTCCCGCCAGGGTGGTCAGTTCATGCTGCAGACCGATCTCGGTCATGAGGCCTCCAGGAAGCGCCTCGCCGCGCGGACCGCGGCGAGGCGCCATTTCACTCGGGATCGCTGTGACGCGGGACGTCCGTGACGCCGCGCAGACCGGCGAGGGGGTTATTGGCGTCTTCGCCATCGCCGTTGTGCCCGGCGGAGCCGTTCGGATACGGCGGGGGTTCGGACTGACGGCTGTGCGTGAGCGAAGGCTCCCGGCCGCCCTCGCCATTGAAGCGGGCCGGCATGGGGCGCAAGAGGTACTCGTCGATATAGTAGGCGGCATCCGACACGCGTTGCAGTTCCTCGGCGAACGATCCGCGGACGCCGAAGCTCTCGCAACGCACGCCCTTGGACTTCAGCGCCATCACGAGGTCCGCGAAGTCCGAGTCGCCGGAAACGAGGCAAACCGTGTCTACCTTCTGGCCGATGGCCAGGGCATCCAGCGCGATGCCCATGTCCCAGTCGCCCTTAACGCTGCCGTCCGGACGGACCTTCAGCGGCTTGGCCTTCACTTCGAAGCCCATTTGTTTGAGGGCGGTCAGGAAGTTGGTGGCATCGGTGTCTGGCGAACAGATGACGTAGGCAATGGCGCGCACAACCGGACGCCCCGCCGCAACCTTCTCCAGCAGCTTCCCATAGTCCACGCGCCCATTATACTGGCGCCGGTACGAGTAATAGAGGTTCTGCGCGTCCACAAGGACGGCGATTTTCTGTGCCAATTGCATATGTGACACTCCACGATATAATGCGGATCGGGTCTCGGAGTCCGGATCCCGGAGCCCGCGGCACGATCCTACACGGCGAACTCAACCGTTACGATCCGCTTCGGCCAAACCGAAACGGAAGCGGTTCCATCAACGTCGACGGGCAGATCTTCCTGCCGGTCCTCATTCAGGTACACTCGCGGGGCAGCCTTCGCGCCCGGCGGGGTCAGCGCACCGCGCACTGCCGCGGCGCCGATGTTCCAGAAGCGCGCGACAGTCGCCTCACGATCGCGCGCCCTCCTGAAGGCGCTCAGCGCCAGTTGCTCGGGTTCCGTGGCCAGATAGCACGCTCGCGTGCTCGTGTCGACGCCGGCCATCTCCCGGCGGTTGTGGTCGATGTTACCGCGCCCGGCTACCGGCATCTGGCGATCCCGCAGCGGCGCCTGGAAGGCGTGGGCTTCGCGCCACGCCTTGTCTTTCTCCCGCGTGCCGCCGTGCGGCAGCACGGCGTAGCGGACGGTCTGAAGGCCAAGGCGCCCTCCGCCATCGGCGCGGTCATGCCCCAGCGGGTCCTTCTCATTCATAGTGGGCCTGTCGGAGCAGCGAAGCAGGGTAACCGCCAGGGCGCCGGCGTGGTCGCGCAGAAGCTCGTGCTCGCACAGGCCGTCTGGATCTGCACGGTGAACCGCCGCAGAAGTTGTGCCATTGGCGGCGCTGTCGGCGAAAGAACTCGATCCGGTGCGGTCTCACTGCTCATATCGTGGCACGTAATCGGGTTCCCAGACTCGTCGTACGCCTCCCCGAAATGCCCGTTGGTTCCGGGCCGAGCTTCGCCCTCTTGGCGCCCGACCGCGCCCAGCGGGAAGTCCAGACCCGCTTCCGTCGCTTCCGAGCTTCCACCCGGGTTCTCCCGCCAATGCTCCATGCACCCGGATTCGCGCGGCATGTCCAGGCCGCGGCCACCCACGGCGGTCCCGATGCCGGAACCCCTGAGGATCTGGGGAAGTTGGCTGATGTTCCCAATCTGGTCCGGTATGCAACCCGCCTTCACCGCGGCTGTCGGGCCGCCAAACGCCTCGGCCTTGCGATGGCCGATGAGGAGGCTGCGAATGGCGCTCTCGCCGCTGACAAGCGTGTTGTCGTTCTGGTTGCACCAGATGGCCACCAGGATTCGACCGTGGCGGATGACCGACAGCAAGCGCCCTCGGCTCGCGGGCTTCACTCCCAGGTCGTCATCCACGCAGATCGTTTGAGCATCCATGTTGAAATAGCGGAGGCCCAGGTCCTCATTCAGCAGGTCCATCAGACGGTCGACGAGCTGAACGAGGCGGAAGCGGAAGCGCTGGAAGGAGAGGCGCCACTCGCGGTCCCAATGAGTGTGCGAGATGACGTGCAGCGTGCGCGGCTGTTCGCCGGAATCGGGCATATGGCTAACCACACCCGTTGGCAGCCGGCCGCGGGCGTTCCTTTGCGGAGGAGATGATGCGGGAGGTGTCCTCCCTCATCTCCATTATAACCCAAATCCTGACGCGGCGGGGGCAAGGGTGACAGCGAAACGTCAGAGGGGAATCGGCCCCCCTACCCCCCAATTCTGGGGGACCCGCACGGTTGCGCTCGGCGTAAGCGTTGCGCCAGAACCGAGCGTGCGGCTTGGGTCCCCCAGAATTGGGGGGTAGGGGGGCCGGAAGCCTTCAACAGAACCAGGCGCCCCATCACCAGGAGGCCGCCCACTCCGGGGGCGGGACGGTTTCCGGCCTGGCGCCGTTAAGGTCGACCAGTTCCCGCTCCTGCAACTGGCCATCGCTATCGATCTCACCAGCGAAGATGCGCCCCTCGCGGGCGAACACGAGCCGGCCGTTCTGGTCCCAATCGGCCCACACGGCGCACGGCACGGGCGTCGCAACTCCCGTCTCCACGCTCTCGACAGTGTATTCGTATCGAAAGTCGACCCAGCCGTACATCGTCACTTCTTCCCTGAGCACGCGCTTGCCGTCGGCGGAGCGCTTCACCACGATTTCCGTCTGGTCGGTCACGGGCCTTCCCGGACCGACTTCGTGCCAGATCATCTCCCGGCGCAACGACCAGCCGTCCCTCTCCTGACGGCGGCCCTCAACAGGGCCGTCTTCGCCGTAGGCCTCGGGGTTCGGGACGATCTCCAGCCCCCGTGGTAGATGGTCGGGGTGGGGAATCGCTCTGTCGAGCCGGTGGTTGAGCCACACACGGTCGTTGGTCTCGAACAGCCCGCCGCCGTGCCAGCAGTCTCCCTTGGGCCACAGGGCCAGCGCCGTGTAGTACGGCGGCTTGCTGATGGCGGTCCAGGCGTACGTGTATTCCGTATCCGCCTTGGCGCGTCTACTGAAGTGGGCGGCAAAATAGATCAGCTTCGTGCCGTCGGGTGAAAGGTCGGATCGATGATCGTACACTCGACCGTGGAACCACTGGCCTGGCGTGAACGTGTCGGTGGAAGTGTCCCAGTGGACCATCTGCACCCAGGCCGTCGGGCCGCGGCGGAAGATCACGCCCACGGGAGCCTCCCGGGCAAGGATGGCGTACAGCCGGGCCGGCGGTGGCGGGCAGGCGGCGCCAAACCCCTTCTGGTTAGTGCCCAGTTCGGACTGCGGGATCGCCCGCCTGAAGACGATGCGGCGACGGTACTGGAATGCCATGCACCAAGACACGTCCTCGGCGGCCAAGAAGAAGGAACGCGGGAAACTGAGGATCTCCTTGAATCGCTCCCGCACGATGCGCACCGGCGCCAGAATGGAATCGCCCATCCCCTTGCCGCCGAAGATCGCCACCCTGTCCGTGTCTTCCAGTCCCGTCTGGTTGACGACCTCCTCGAAGACGCCGCGCGCCTTGGCCTCGTAGCTTTCCTCCCTGACTCGCCGCGAAAACGCCTCGCTCCTGGTGGGAAAGTCGTGGGGGTAGCGCATACGAAGCGCTGCGAGGTAAGCTTCGTTGTCCGCTGTCTCAATCTCGCCGGAGGCAATCATGCCCCTCATCTCGGCAAGGAATCGTCTGCGGTTGGCGGCTTCTTCATCGGAAGTGGGGTTCATCGTATTCCTTCGTCAGGTGGGCGACTATCGAAGAGGGCGACTTTCGGCCCCCCTGTCCCCCAATCCTGGGGGACCCAACCATAACGCTCGGTTCAGGCGGCACGCTGGCGCCGAGCGTGCGGCTTGGGTCCCCCAGAATTGGGGGTAGGGGGGTCCGGTCCGGCTCTCTATCCCCGCATCAGCATCTTTGCCGCTTCCTTGGCGTGGTAGGTAATGATGATCTCGGCGCCGGCGCGGCGGATGGCCGTGAGGGTTTCCAGGATGACGCGCTCGCCGTCGATCCAACCATTGCGCCAGGCGGCGTGGACCATGGCGTACTCCCCGGAGACGTTGTAGGCGGCCAGGGGCAGGTCGAAGCGCTCGCGGGCGTCGCGGAGGATGTCCAGGTAGGCGAGGGCCGGCTTCACCATCAGGATGTCGGCGCCTTCCTCGGCGTCCAAATCCATTTCGCGCAGGGCCTCGCGGCGGTTCGGCGGGTCCATCTGGT
>DASXUL010000094.1:0-12150 GCA_036504855.1 Armatimonadota bacterium
GCCATGGACGCGGCGGCGGCGATGCTATAGGGCGAGAAGAACACGTTGCCTTCGGGCTTCGTGGCCGCGAACTTCGGCAGAAGCTTCCAGCCAAGCGCATTGCCGGCCGAAATCACGCGGGGGTCCGGCGGATTACCGGCAAGGCGCCCCCTATGCCACATGGACACGGGACTGGAGACGTGGGCGCTGAGGGCGGCGTAGCCGTTAACGGCGCCGACGTATGCCAGTTGCAGCGGCCCAAATCCGATGGTGAAGGTGCAAACCACCTCCAGCGCGAGCAGAATGAGCACGAAGCGCCAGAAATGGCGCGGGAGGCGGAACGAGCGGACCCTGGACGAAAGAGCAATGCCAGACATGGGAGCCGTCCTTTCGAAACTCGACGATGCAGCCAGCCTCATTATCGGCAGGCTCCGGCTCCCCTATCAGCCTCCGCGGTCCCCGCTCCTGACGGCGCGGCGCCCTCACCGCTTCCCGGCTGTCTTCACGCGCACCTTGTAGAGCCCCGTGCGGGCCGTCATGTACAGGGTCTTCATGTCCTTGTCACCGAAGGCGACGTTGGCGGGGACCTCGGGCGCCGAGATCTTGCCCAGCAACCGCGCCTCAGAGCTGAACACCCATACGCCGCCGGGGCCGGTGCAGAAGATGTTTCCGCGGCGGTCTACCTTCATGCCGTCTGGAGCGCCGTCGCCGGGGCCCTTCATCTCGGCGAAGATGCGCCCCTTGCCGGGCGTTCCGTCCGGCGCCAGGTCGTACACGCGGATGAAGCCGCCCTCGGTGTCGTTGGCGTACAGCCGCTTTTCGTCGGGCGAAAGGGCAACGCCGTTCGGCTGGCGGAAGTCGCGGTCCACCAGGGTGATCTTCCCGTCCGGCGCAACGCGATACAGGCCGCGAAAGCCCAGCTGGGGTTCTCGCGCGGTAGGGACGTTCGGCGGGCGCATGCCGTAGGTAGGGTCGGTGAAGTAGACGTTGCCGTCTGAACGGACGGTCACGTCGTTGGGGCTGTTCAGCGCCTTCCCCTCGTAGCGGGCGGCCAGGGTGGTCACCCGCCCGTCCTTCTCCGTGCGAGTCAGCGTGCCCTCGCTCTCACAGGCGATAAGGCGGCCCTGCTTGTCGAACGTGAGGCCGTTAGAATGGCGCGAGGGCTGGCGGAACGGAACGGCCTTGCCGGCCTTCGCGTCCAGCCGGTAGATGATGCCGGGCGGCACATCCGAGAAGAGCAGGTAGCCCTTGGGGCTCCAAACCGGCCCCTCGGTAAACTGGAAGCCGCCGGCCGCCTTCTGCACGGCGGCGTTCGGCGCGAGGATGTCCTTCAGAGTCTGCGCCGAAGCCGGCGCAATCAGCGCCAGAGCGGCGAAAATGAGGGTTCGCATCGGTTCTCCTTGTGGACCGCGGCGGCGCTCGACCGTGCCGATCAGATCCGCCGCAAAATAACGCGGTCACGCTTCATTGACGTTCACGGAGCCAACGTCGTACCACGCGTGGAAAAGGGTATGTCCCTTCCCGTCGTTGTGAACGATGAAGTCGTTGGTGTAGGACCACCCATCGGGCGCCTGCTTGCCGCAACTCAGCGTAATCACGCGATTGCCGCCAACCGACCGTAGGGTGATGAACACCTCCCGGATGTCCTTTGGAGCGACGAAGCGTCCATTGTCCAGGCATCCCAACCCGTCGAGCAGGTCTTTCCAGATCGATCCGTCCATAGCCACATCCTCCCGTTCCCAGCGCATCGCGCGACAACCAGTCTTCCGCGAGAGCCGCGATCCTGGCTCCCACTCACCAATACGCACACAACAGGCAAGCGTTACAGGGATAGAGGGAAATGGATTGCGGCGGCAAGCCGCCGCAATCCATATGGGCCGATCGCTGATGACTGAAAACTGACGGCTGATGACCCTATTCGGCCTTCCACTCCAGGATGCCGGCCGACAGGTTCGGTTGGAAGCGGGCGACGATCTTCAGCCCGGTTGTGGTGACGGGGTCGAAGGTCACGGCGTTGAACCGGTCCTTCTCCGTGCCGGCGGCCGAGGCGTTCGATACCGGCTTCCACTCGGCGCCGTCGCGATAGAAGACCTGCCATGAGGCGGGTACGGCGCAGGAGCCGCCCTTGCCGCGGTCATCGAACCAGTAGACGGATGTAGACGACGCCAGGCGCGGGGCTTGGAAGTTCCAGGTGATCCACTCCTCGGTTCCGCGATGATCCCACCATGTGAAACGGGGAACGGTTTCATCGGCCGAGTTGGCGGGCAGGATGCCGTCGGTAGGGGCGTTCAGGTCGTCGGACTCGTGGCTCGCATCGTGATGGAACGCCGGGCGCTGGGCCCACTCGCGGGCGTCCGGGCCGTCGCCCACCACGGGGAAGGCGGAGACGCGCAGACGTGCGCAACCCATGGGAACGAGCGTCAGCTTCTCCAACGGCTCGTCGGTGCGCACCGGGCTCTGCTGCAACACGTCGGCCAGGCCCTTGTGCATGCCCCAGTTCGGGATGCGCCGTCCCTTGGCGGTGATCGTGAATGGGGCGGCGGCCAGCGTGAAAGGCTGTGCGGCCAGTGGACCGGCTTTCTTCTTCACGGTCAGCGACGCAGCGGGGTTGGCCCCGTTCAGTTCCAGACCGTAGTTCCACGGAGTAGTGGGGAAGACCTCGTGTCCAACCCACGGCTTCTTGCCATACGGCACGGACTTTTCGCCGATCTTCAGCGAAAAGGTCAGCGGCCCGTAGTTAACAGATACCGAGTCCTTGTTCTGTGTCCACTGATGCACCGAAACGCGCATCGGCAGCGTGAGGGCCACCCTGTCGCCCGGCTTCCATGTGCGCTCGACCACGGCGTAGGAACCAGGCTCCGGCCGTACGTTCGTGGCTCGGCCGTTCACGGTGATGCGCGCTCCCTCCGTCCACCCCGGAATACGCAGGTAGAGCGGGAAGGAGACCGGCGCCTTCGGGTTCACGGTCAACGTCACGCGGCTTGAGAAGGGGTAGTCGGTGGCCTGCATGATGGTGACCCGCGTTCCGCGTCCGGGGCCGACCTTGGCGGTAACCGAGGAGGCGGAATACAGGATTGCGGCGAGGCCGCGGTCCTGCGTGGCCATCCACAAGTGCTCAGCGTAGTACGGCCATCCCATCGCCACGTTGTGCTGGCAGCAGCGGTAATCGTTGGGGTTGTAGCTGAACATGTCGCCGCCGTTTTCGATGCCGGGCGACTTGCTCTCGCGGTCCAGTTGCGGCTGGTTGGGGGCGGTGAGGTAGTGCAGGCCGCGCATATCGGCGGTCTGTGAGGCGGGGAACGAGTTGAAGGCCACGTCTTCGCAACGGTCGGCGATGATGGGGTTGCCGGAGATGCCGATCAGCAACTGGTCCGAGTGCATCATCTCCACGAAGGAACACGTCTCCGTGCCCTGGCGGGGATCCGTGTAACCGCGGCGGGCGTTTTCATCCGCGCCGTACATGCCTCCCGGAACCTGCCCGTATGCGGCGCGAACGGTCTGGTAGTTGCGCTCGGCGGCGGCAAGGTGCTTCGGGTCATGGCTCTGTTGGTACCAGATGGCCGGCTCGCGGAAGCCCTGGGCGATGTTCACGCCGTGCCAGTTGACGACGCCGTCGGCCCATTTGGCGGTGCAATCCTGGATCCGCTTGGCGGCCTGGAGGAGCCAGGGGTCGCCGGTTCGGTTGTAGAGCCAGTAGATGCTCTCCATGTTGTCGCCGCCGCGCATCTTGTCCCAATAGCCAGGCAGGATATCCTTGCGCGGCTCGTCGAGTTGCCAGCGGAAGTAGCGCTTCATCAAGGTGAGAACGCGCCTATCGCCGGAGTAGTCGTAGTACGATTGCAGGGCATCCAGCATCGGCATGTTGGGCCAGAGGTCCGGCTTCTGCTTGTTGGCGCGCGGGCCGAAATAGCCGTCCGCTTCCTGGCTGGCGATGACGCCATCCATCCAGCGTTTGGCCTCAGTGATGATGCGCCGGTCGCCCAACACGTAGCCCAAGTCGCCAAATCCTTTCAGCCAGTAAGGCACTTCCTCCCAGCCGTTCGCGCCCTGGCCCGTGGGGGAGACCCATGCGTTGCCCTGGATCTTGCACCAGGGGCTGATCTCCGTGAGGCGTCCGGTGTAGCCGTTCGCCGTGAGCTTCAGTTGGGTGCGCAGCCACCCCTCCGGGCGTATGCTGCCGATGGGGAGCTTGATCAGCGGGTTCTGGATGAGCGGAGCCCTGTTAGACACATAGAAAGGGCTCTTTACGCCGACGGGCGGAGCCTTCAGCGTGTAGGCGCGCGGCTTCGTCGCCGCGCCGGAGGCAACTGCGGTCGTCAGCATGATGGCCGTCACAATGGTATATCTGGTGGTCATGGTCTGTGGGTCACGCCACGGCCGATAGGTCGGCCGCGGCGCGGGGGAGGCCGGGCATGGGACGCCCGGCGGGAAGCTTGCCATCCTCGTCGAGGACAAGCGCCCAGGTTCGGCAATGCGCTTGGGATCCGGAGGAAGGCCCCGCCATCGGATACGGCGGGGCCTTCCGTCTGAATCAGTACTTGCGGTTGGGGAGCTCGGCGGCGGCGGTCGTCTGGTCGAAGCGACGATCCTTAACGATGGTGTCTTTCGGAAGGGTCTTGCCGGCCTTCAGGTCTCTGATGGCATCGAAGGCCATGGGGCCAAGCAGCGGGTTGCACTCCACGGTGCAATTGGACTTGCCGTCCACCATTGCCTGGAAGGCGCCCTTCACGCCGTCGATGGAGACCACCAGGATGTCCTTGCCCGGCTTCAGGCCGGCGGCTTCGATGGCCTGGATGGCGCCGAGGGCCATATCATCGTTATGCGCGTACACGGCCTGGATGTTCTTCGCGTCGGTCTTCAGGAAGGCTTCCATCACTTCCTTGCCCTTGGCGCGGGTGAAGTCTCCGCTCTGGGATTTCACGATCTTCATACCCGGGAACTTGGCGATGCCTTCCGCAAAACCCTTCTTACGGTCGATGGCCGGGGCGGCGCCGGTGGTTCCCTGGAGTTCGGCGATGCTGCATTTGCCGTTGGTCTTCTGAGCAAGCCACTCGGCGGCCATGCGGCCCTCGTTCACGAAGTCCGAGGCGATGAGCGTTGCGTAAAGCGAGTTGTCCGCCACCTTAACGCCGCGGTCCACGAGGATCACGGGGATCTTGGCGTCCTTGGCTTCCTTCAGAACCGGCTCCCAGCCGGTTTCGACCACCGGGGCAAGGATGATGGCATCCACTTTCTGGGCCACGAAGGCGCGGATGGCCTTGATCTGGTTCTCCTGCTTCTGCTGCGCGTCGGAGAACTTCAAGTCCACGCCGCGCTTCGCCGCCTCCTCCTTGATGGAGTCGGTTTCGGCGGTGCGCCAGGCAGACTCGGCGCCGATCTGTGAAAAGCCCACGGTGAGCTTCTGGCCGGGCCGTGGCGGGCCCCCTGGGGCCCCGGTGGAGGGTGTGGGCGCCGTCCGTTTGCTGCAGGCGCTGAGGAGGAGGGCCGGCATGACGGCGGCCAGGGCGATGCGGTTGCGTGTGTTCATTTGTTTGGTAACCCGTTGTTGACTAGACGGTCCAGTTCTCGAGCATGGCCACCTGGGAAGAGGCGGCGCCGATGTTCTCGTCGAACTGGTCGAAGTTGCGGAGGTTGGAGACGCATGCGTCGAAGATGGGTTTGCCGTCACTGCCCTTCAAGTTGAGCACGTGGCGATACAGGGCGCGGCCCGGCTTGCCGTTCACCTTCAGGGCCGCCTGAGCCTCGGCGTTGTCGCGAACGCGGTCGAAACCGCGTGCGAACACTTTCATGGCGGTGAGGCCGATGCCGGCGCGATGCGCCTTGTCGAAGATCTCGTTGACGGCCTTGTCTTCGCCATAGGAGAAGAAAACCTGCATGTGATCGACCGTGCCGTCGTCAATGATGGCCTGGATGATCTCGGGGTAGGGACGGTAGTCGTGCTGCGATACGCCGAAGTAGCGGACCTTTCCCTCTTTCTTCAGGCGCTGGAAGGCGCGATACGTGCCGCGCTGGTTCTTCAGCGCATCGGCCGTTTTCCAGCCGAAGTGCGCCCGGAAGATATCGTAGTACTTCAGTCCGTTGCGATCCAGTGACTCGGTGACCTGGCGATAGGCGGCGGTCTCATCGTCCGGGTTGTTCGGCGTGGAGTCCACGCATACGTCGGTGTAGTAAGACTCGCGCGGGAGCTTTTTGAACTCCTCGGGCATCTCGCGCCAGTAGCCGGCTTTGTGCACGAAGTTGAGCCCTGCGGCCAGGCCAGCCGCGTAAAGGTCCTTGTTCCAGTCCTGGCAGATGAACATGGGGGCGACCTTCATGTTTCCCAGGCGCTTGCCGAGGTTGCGCTTGGGCAGCTTCCCGATCTTGTCCGCCGCGGCCTCGGCCACCTCCTGGCGCTGATTGCCGTTGAGGATTGCCCCCTTGAAGGCGACTCCAACGAAGCCGACGCCCGCCGTGGCGATCGCCAGGCGCTGCACGAATTCGCGCCGGTTCAGCGGACGCGGTTCAGGATTGTTCTGTTGGTTGTCCGACATAGTTCTCTCCTTGGAATAGTTTGGAGCCATCAGCCGTCAGCGATCAGCCATCAGCCCGAAGCGTTGTCCAGAGGAACGCCGGCGTCTCCTTGACGCAGGCGTTCCGGCTGACTGCTGATGGCTGATGGCTCCAAACTACTCAAACTCCGTTGTGTCCAGGAGCGCGCCGAGGCGCGCCAGGAGTTGGGCCGGGGCGGTGGTGCGCTCCGGACCGATGGGTTCGCCCGTGCGGGCATTGACGGCGGCGGGCCACGCCCCATCCGGCCCGCGTTCGGTTTTCAGGATGTGGGCCCAGTGCAGCACCGGGCCGAAATGCGTTTCGTCCGCCTCCGCCTGCGCCGAGTCTATGAGCGCGTTCGCGTGGCGGCACAACCGTTCCAGCGTGATGGCGTCTTCCCCGTCGGCATCGAGCGGGAAGAGGAAATAGCGATATGACAGCGGAGCCAGCATGGTTAAGCCTGACGAAGCTAAGTCTGGCCGGCAACGGCCGGCTCCGCCGACCAACGCCGCCTTCGCGGCGTGATGCCAGGGCGCGAAGGCGCCATTAGCCTCCTGAGCCGGCCCCTCGGGGCCAGGCTCCGGCGGCGGTTATTGGGCGCCGGGCGTCCCGCCCTCCGCGTCGGTGCGGGCCTTGAACTCCTCCATCGTGGACTGATATTCGGCGTCCTTGCCGCGGGTCTTCCGCTTCTCCCAGTCTGGGCGCACAAAGCCATCCCACGGGTTTTCCCGGGTGGCCCGGTAGTCGCGGTCCTCCTGGCTGGTGTACACAACAATGCTGTGGTCGGGCAAAACCGGACAGTGGTACTCGCAGATGCCGCAGCCGGTGCATAGGCGTTCGTCCACGGTGGGCACGCGCTTCATGCGCCCCTTGTTGCTGGGCGCGGAGATCGGCAGGGTTGGATCCTTCGCAATCGTGTCATCGTAGGTATCGCGGAAAACAACGGCGGAATACGGGCAGACTTCCGCGCACACAACGCAGTCGCGACCGCCGTTCCAGGCGATGCAGGTGCTCCGGTTCACGTTGGCGAGGCCCAGTTTCAGCTTGTAGCGCTTATCCTGCCAGGAGAACGGCCTGATCGCCTTCGTGGGGCAAACGTCGCCGCAGGCGGTGCACTTCTCGGCGCACGGGCCGACGCTGGGAACCAGGATGGGCGTCCACATCCCTTCGGGGCCGGTTTCGAACATGGCGGGCTGCAGGGCGTTCGTGGGGCACACCTTCATGCACTCCGCGCAGCGCGTGCACGCGGAGAGGAACTGCGGCTCGGGCAGGGCGCCAGGCGGGCGGATCGCTCGGTTGTTGCGCGGGAAGCGGCGCATCCTGCCCTGGTAGTTGGCGGCGCTGGCCTTCGCGGCGGCGGCCCAGGCGACGCCAAGTCCAATCGCCGTGATGACATGGCGGCGTCCCAAGTCGATGGGCGCCTGAACTTCGGGGCGCTCTTCGCCGGGCGCCGGGCGCGGCCGGCGCGTTTGGATCTGGATCACGTCCGGCGGACACACCGTTTCGCAACGGAAGCACTGGATGCACTCGCCGATGTTGTGCTCAATCGGCTCGGAGGAGCGCATATCCAGGTTCTCGTAGGCGCCCATCCGGGAAAGGTTTTCACACTTCTTGCAGTGGATGCAGCCTTCGGCCTTGACGAAGTGTCGCAGGAAGGAGATGCGCGAGATCAGGGCCAGCAGGCCGCCATAGGGGCACAGGTTACGACACCAGAACCGCTCCTGGAAAGCGGACAGCGCCAGAACGCCCGCGAACAGCAGCAACGCGGGGAACGCGTTGAAGAAGGACATCGGCGCGACGCGCAGCCCCTCCAGTTCCAGCCCGGTTGCCCGGAACAGGAGGCGCGATAGGCCGATGTGGTCCGCAAGGCCGATGCCGCCGTTCCACACATGGGCCACGGGACCGTAAAGCGACAGCGTGAAAGCGCGCGTGATCAGCGACAGCGGATCGCCGAAGGCCAGGATGTCCACGCCATACGCGATGGCGCCGAGGCCGGCCAGCAGGTACAGGTATTTCCAGTTGCGGTAACGGCGGGATTCCGAGCGCTTCGGGTTGTAGAAGAGGCGGCCCTTGCGGAAGAGCAGCCGGTCCGTGATGTCGATGGCCGTGCCCAACGGGCAGATCCATCCGCAGAAGATGCGCCCGCCCCAGAGGGTGAGCAGCAAGATGACGAGGCCCGGCCCGATGGCGGCCACGGCCACGTGGTGGCTGGCGATGCCGTTCTTGATCGTGTTCAGGAAATCGAGCGACATGAACACGTTCTTGGGGACGACGAGCGCGTTCCGAGCCCCGCCGGTGGTGAGGCCGAAACACAAAAGGAAGAGCAGGAACGTGGTCACCTGCACGGCGCGTCGGATGCGCACGATGCGGAACGCACCGGCGTTGCCGGGGCTCTTCGCCATCCGCTGCTTCGCTTCCTTGCTCAGCGGTTTCTTTCCGTTGGTCTCCACCACCATCGTCGCAGACCCACCCTCTCTCACTTGCGCCCGAGTTGTCATTCCTCGCAGGCTCGGAATGGCGACTCCGTCACCACGCCTCACTCAGGTCGTCCCATCCAGGATTCGTCTCTACAATCAGGGCTACTCTTTTTGCGCGGGACCAGCCCTTGATCTGCTTCTCGCGGGCGATCGCCGCGTTGATGTCCCTGAAACACTCGCAATGCACCAGGCGGGTAACGTCGTATCGCGCGGTGAACCCCGCGGTCGCGTGTGACTGATGTTCGCACAGGCGCTTCCGCAGATCTCTCGTGACGCCAACGTACAGCGTGCCCCAGAGGCTCGCCAGGATATACACCCAGTACTCGCGCTGCGGCGTTTCCAAGCGCGCGCTCCCGTGCCTTGGCTGCGTGGTTGTGGGGTTGTCATTCCGAGCCTGCGAGGAATCCCATAAAGAACGCTTATTATGGGATTCCTCGCAGGCTCGGAATGACAACCCCACCACGTAATGACAGATTCACCCCATACGTCGTCGGCGATCACTCACAGGCCCTCTGCGTCGGACGAAGGCAACCTTCGCGTGTTAGGGGGCCTGTGACTATCCGCCTACGCGCTCTACTTGGCGGCCATTCCGGCGCGGCCTGTTGGAGATGATGTGCCCAAGCCCATCTACAGACAGAGCGCCACCAGGTTGATCCCTCTGTGAAGCGCCCCTCACGCCGTGGGGCCAGCGATCTCCTTGATCTTCAGGCGCGAGATGTCGATTTCGCCGCGTCCGAGTTGGGCCGCCATCACCAGGTGCGGAACCTGGTCCGGCGTTACGCCCTTCACGGTCAGGAACTTCGTGCAATAGGCGTCCACGGCCACCGGGTCCACCCCGGCCACCACCTGGTTCGGGATAGTGACCTCGCCCGGGCCCTTGGGGCCGCGGGTCTGGAGCACGCGGGTGGCGTCCGCCAGGATGAGGGTGGGGCGCAGGGCCATGTTCAGCTCGGCGATGCATTCGTGGAGGCCGTGGCGATGGTAGTCCTTGCGGTTCCAGATGTTGCCCATCAGCTTCTTCATGCTCACGGTGATGACGGCGGCCTCGTGGTCCTTCACGATGGGCATCACGATGAACGCGTCCGCCTGGACGATTTCGCGCGGGATCTTCTGCGTGATGCGGTTATCTCTGTGAACGCAGCGCCACGCCTGGCCTTCGAAGGTCTTGGCGGGCACGTAAGACGGGATGTCCACCTCGGCGTACATTGACTCTTCGGTGGGAGAGAGCAGAGAGGCGCGGGTACCCTTCACGGCGGCGTTGGCGCCGCACGTCTCGAAGGCGAGTTGCCAGTCGTCCAGGGTGTAGTCCACGCAGGTGATGCGAGAGGCGCCGGCGCGCTGGCACATCTGCACGACGGCGCGCAGCACGTCCGGGTGGGTGGCGGCGGCCTGCTCCGGGGTGCGCATCCAGCCCATGTTGGGGGATAGCGCCACGCGGTCGCCCTTCTTCACGAACTTCTCAATGCCGCCCAGCTCGTTGATGGCGCGTTCGGTGATCGCGCCGTAATCGTTGGGCGCGCCTTCCACGGCCACCAGGTCAAAACCCGACGGCTTTGGCGGCGGGCGGAGATGTGTTTTGGCCGGCGCGCCTTCATCCACAAAGGTCAGGCTGTAAAGCCCACCCAGCGCCACTGCGCCGCCGGCGATTTCCAGGAACTTCCGTCGGGAGACTTTGCTCATGGGGCTTGAAGGGCTAGGGCGTCGGGGTTGGGCGCTCGCCCTGCCCCGAGGCTCCTTACAGACGGCCCAACGCCTGTTTCACGAGGGACTTCGCCGCGGCGGCATCGCGGGCGCGCAACGCGCCAACGATGTACTTGCCCTTTCGGGCTGCCACGATGTTGCCCGCGAAGCGATCACGAACGCTGAAGGCTTCATCGCCCAGGCCAGGCGCCGAAGCGAGGCCGGGGTTCTTCTTCTCGTAGGTCCGGTAGGCAGCCAGGGCCGATTTCGCGGCGGGAGGGCTGACGTACTGGCTGATGAACAGCTCAGCGCCCATGCCAAGCGCGGGGTACCGGGCGGAAAGCGCGTTGGTGAGGAAAGCGTGTCCGGCCACGTTCTTCGGCACATAACGTTCGCTCTTCGGCGCGCGGCCGGCGGGTAGGGCGGACAGGGACTTCGGCGGGCCGCTGGCCCCGGCGATGCGCGATGCGGCGGATTTCGCCATGGCAAGCTGCGCCTTCTGGTTGGCGGGGGTGGCGGCGCCGCGGCCCACGAGGGCGGTGCGCACCACGTAGCGGCCCTTCCAGAAGTTCAGGCCGGTGGCGCCGATGCGAACGCCTTCAACGCCAACCGGGGCGGGCCTGCCGCTCTGGCGGTCGCTTCCGCCGAACATGCCCCAGGCGTTCAACGGGTTGGTCATATCGTACACGTCCACCGTGAGGGCGGGCGCGGCGGCCTTCGCCGGGGCGTACTCGCCGTGGGCGCAACCCGCGAACGAGAAGCTGAGAATCGCCTCCGCTTCGCCATCCACGAGGTTGTAGAGGCCCTGCCCGTTGTAGAGCTTCGTCTGTCCGATCTGTTTCCAGCCCTTCGCGGGGGCGGGCAGAATGCTCTGCGGCCCCGCCGCTCGCGCGGCGGGCGTCGCAAGCGTCACAAGGGCCAGTAGAGGGGAAATCGCTCGAATTCGACAGACCATGACATGCTCCTGACCGGCAAGGTACGATTGGTCTAATGGTAGCACACGTGAGCGTGCAACGCCACAAGGAAAGCGGTTGCATGCGGAAGGAGCGCGCCTGGCCGCGCGAGGCCGGGGCGCTTCCTCAAACCCGCCTGCCAACCACGCTTTCGAAGTTGCCGCGCAACAGGCGCGTTACGTCGCGGGTGATCTCGTCCCGCGCAACGGGGCGATCTCGTCAGATCATCCTTCCGCTCTGGCGCGATAGCCCTGACTGGCAAACTGAGTGCGGCGTTCGGGTGAAACTGTGAGTTGGCCAGCCTGTTGAGGAGCGTCTTCGATACGAAGAAGGCTGGCGGGCAGGGCAGATCCAGCCCCTACCCGGTAGGCCCGGCCGTCCACCGATCGGTAGATGGAGACACCGAACTGGTAGGGGCTGGGCTTGCCCATTCGTTCCAACTAAGTGCCGTTTCCAGCGTGACAAGGCCGCTTGCCTACCATCGATCGCGTCGTCTCAGCAGCCTGGGTCAGAGTTGGTGTTAGGCGTGAGAC
>DASXUL010000095.1:0-58271 GCA_036504855.1 Armatimonadota bacterium
CCGGCGGCCCGCCGGCATCTGCCTGAAGGGCGAACATCGGTGGCCGCTTCGCGGCCATGCCGGCGGGCCGCCGGCGCTACCGGAAATGGCTGCCGCCCTTTTGTCGGAATCCGGTTCGTCCCGTCCGCCCATGAAACGTGACCTCACCATACTCGGCGTCTTCGTTCAGGACAGCATGGCCTACCGCAGCCAGGTGACGCTGTGGATGCTCACGGACATCGTGCCGTCGATCATCATGCCGTTCGTGTGGATCGCCGGGCTCAACGGCCGCACCAACATCCGAGGCTTCGGCCCGGCCCAACTGGTGATGTACTACCTCACGATGACGTTCATCAGCAATTTCATCGTGGCCCACGTGCAGTGGGAGATGGCGCGGGACATCAAGGAAGGCATCCTCTCGAAGTTCCTCCTGTACCCCTTCAGCTACCTGCGCTACCAGTACCTGGGAAACGTGGCCTATCGCCTGATGCGGTGCGTGCTCTTCCTTCCGTTCGCCGTGATCTGGTTCGTGATCTTCCACCGCTACATGGGCGTGGCCGCGTTGGGTGACCTGCACGTTGGGTACGAGTTCTGGCTGACGCTGGGACTGGGGCATCTGGTGGCGTTCTGGTTCGCCGCCGCGCTCGGCACGTTGGGGTTCTTCTTCATCGAAACGCAGGCCCTGTACTTCGGCTACTACATCCTTCTCGCCGTGTTTAGCGGCCAGTTGGCGCCGTACGGGCTTCTGCCGCCCGGCCTCCGAATGGTGGCGGAGTGGACCCCGTTCCGCTACACGCTCTCATTCCCGCTGGAAGTGCTGAACGGGCGCGTGCACGGTGACGCGTTCTGGACCGGCGTGCTCTTCCAGGCCGCCTGGCTGGCCCTGCTGTGGACGCTGGCGCAGGTTGGGTGGCGCGCCGGCACGAAGCGGTACGCGGGGACAGGGATGTGAGGCCCATGCGGCGCTATCTGCGTCTGTTCGGCATGTTCGTCCGCACCTGTCTGGTGAAGGAGCTGGAGTTTCGCGGCAATTTCTGGGTGGGCAGTTTCGTTGGCGCGGCGTGGGTGGGGGTCTACCTCGCCGTGGCCCACATCATCTACTCCAACACGAGTTCGGTGGGCGGCTGGTCGAAGGGCCAGATGGTGATGCTGTTGGGCACCTACACGCTCTCGTTTGGGCTCATCTCGGTGTTCTTCAGTCGCAACCTTGCGGAACTGCCGAATCAGGTGCGCACCGGCACGTTCGACTTCACGTTGGTAAAGCCGGTGAACAGCCAGTTCTTCGTGAGCTTGCGGTATCTGAACTTCACGGAGTTCGGCACGGTTGCGGCGGCGACGGCACTCGTGGTATACGGCGCCGTGCTGGGTCACGTGCACATCACCGTGCTCGGCGCGCTGGAGTATGTGGCCATGCTCACCTGCGGCGTGGTGATCTTCTACTGTATCTACCTGCTGATGATGACCTCGGCGTTCTGGTTTGTGAAGGTGGACAATCTGTGGACGCTGGCCGAAACGGTAACGCAGGTCGCGCGCACGCCGATGAACATCTACGGCCTGTTTGCGCAGCGGTTCTTCACGTTCGTGCTTCCCCTGATCTTCATCGCCCACATTCCGGCCAAGGCCCTCTTTCGCGGCGTGGAACCACGTGAGGCGGCCCTGGCCGTAACAATGTGCGTGGCGCTGTTATTTGTGAGCTCTCGCTTCTGGAACTTCGCAACCCGCTTCTACAGCAGCGCATCGAGTTGAGTTGCGTACGGGCTCGAACGCCTTCCACATTGAGTTGAACCAAGCGGCTCGCCCGACCAAAGATGTAACGGCGCGCTCGACGCGCGTCCAGGCAACCACCAAGAAGAAGGGATACCCATGACACTGGCGGAGTACAAGGAGTTCGTGCGGGAGGAGATCAACCAGCGGCGCGACGAGGGCGCTGGCGTTTCGGCCTGGGCTGCCGACCTGGAAGCGCTTGGCGCCTCCGAGGATGAGGCGGAGTGGGGCGCCCTCTATGAGCGCCTGTACGCTGAGCCCGTATCGATCAACGATGACCGCGAGCCGTCCACTTTGGATGCCATCCGCGCGCTCCGACTGCAGGCCGAGAGGTCGTTTCCCGTGGACGAGGCCGCGCTGCCGGATAGGCTGCTCGGCGCATGGCACGGCCGCATCGCCGGGTGCATCCTTGGCGCCACCGTCGAAGGGAAGCCAAAGACCTACGTTGACCGTTACCTCCAAGCCGCCGGCATGGCGGACCTGGACCACTTCTTCCCGCGCCTGGAGGAATGGCCGGACGGTTTTGACCTTGGGTGGCTGAACTCCGAGCGCGTTCAGGGGACATTCCACGGCCGAATCAACGGAGCCATCCGCGACGACGATATCGACTACACCATCCTCGGCCTGCACTACCTGGAGCGTTTCGGTCCGGGCTTCACGGCGGACGATGTGGCTATGTCATGGCAGGCCCTGCTGCCGTACGCCGAGGTGTTCACGGCTGAGCGAGTAGCCTACCGCAACCTCGTGAACGGCCTCTGCCCGCCGCAGACCGCAACGCACCGCAATCCATACCGCGAGTGGATCGGCGCGCAGATCCGCGCAGACGCGTTCGGCTACGTCAACGCCGGACACCCGGAAGCCGCCGCCGGGTTCGCCTTCCGGGATGCCAGCGTTAGCCACACGAAGAACGGCATCTACGGCGAGATGTGGAGCGCCGCCATGGTTGCGGCGGCTTTCTCTACGGACTCGCCGCGGATCGCCATTGAGGCCGGCCTGGCGGAGATACCGGCCGACAGCCGTCTCGCCCAGGCTGGCCGCAAGCTTCTCGCCTGGAGTGAGGAGTTCCCCACATGGGAAGGCTGTTGGAGCCGCGCTCGTGAAGATTATGGAAACCTGCACTGGGTCCACACCATCAACAATGCCCTCTGGGTGATGGTGGGCCTGCTGTATGGCGGCAAGGACTTCGGGAAGACGATTTCCATCGCGGTCCGCTGCGGAGATGACACAGACTGCAACGGCGCCACCGCCGGAAGCGTCATCGGCGCCATCCTCGGCGCAAAGGCCATTCCAGCCCAATGGGTGGACCCGTTCCAGGACAAGGTCCGCTCGTGCGTGTTCGGTTTCGACGGCAGCCGCATCTCGGATCTGGCGAACCGCACGCTCGTTCAGTACAGGAGGGTGAAAGATGCCCGCTGAGACCTATGAGTGCCTTCCGTGCGCGGATGGTTCCGCCTGGATTCTGAGCGCCAATGAAGACCTGTCACTCACAGCCGTGCGCTACGACGGAAAGACCTACTCCGAGCCGTTTTCGCTCGCCTCCACCTGCGTGGGCTGGTCCACGGTGATGGATTCCGACGGGTTCTCGTGGGTCGCTTGGAGCGAGATTACCGACGGCCACTCCTATGTTTACGTGCGCCGCGCGGAAGGAGAGAACTGGGGGCTGCGCCTTCAGATCTCGCCCACGGACGGGGCGTATCCCCTGATCCGCGCCGACGAGTTCGGCAACGTCTGGATCTTCTGGACGTGGGACGGAGTGTTCACCGTCTGCCGCATGGGCCGCCGATCCGGACAGCCCATCAAGGCGGCCGAGTTCTCAAAGACGGCCGACCTGCTGGACGGCGGCACAAGCGGAGGCGCAATCTGGCTGATTGTGGCGGACGGCGAGGCGCGCCACCTGGTGCGGGGCACGGAGCACGGCGGCTTCGCGCCGCCTGTTGCGCTACCATCCCTCTGAACCATGCTGCTACCATGCTCATATCGCTAGGGGAGTCCGAACGGACTGAGAGGGGCCATTTCGCCCCGACCCTTTGCACCTGATCCGGGTCATGCCGGCGTAGGGAAGCGGGGCTTTGCCAATCTGCGTGAAGGGCCGTGCTTCCACCAAGCGCGGCCCTGACCGTTTTTGGAGGTCACCGAATGGATGCGTCCACCACCGCCCTTGTCGATAGGCCGTTGACAATCAACGGCGTCACCCTGAACTCCCGCCTCTTCCTCGGCACCGGAAAGTACCGGACCAACGAAGAGATGAATGCCGCCCTTTGCGCCTCGGGCAGTGAGCTGATCACTGTCGCTCTCCGCCGTCTGGACCTGGACGACCCCAGCAAGAAAACGCTGCTTGACCACATCGACTGGAAGAAGTACCGCATTCTGCCGAACACGGCCGGCGCGAAGACGGCCCAGGAGGCCATCCAGACGGCCCGCATGGCCCGCGCGATGGGTCTCAGCGACTGGATCAAGGTGGAAGTCATCCCCGACCCGAAGTATCTGCTGCCTGATCCCGTGGGTACCCTGGAAGCCTGCGAGGTCCTGCTGAAGGAAGGGTTCACGGTGCTCCCCTACATCAATGCCGACCCCATCCTGGCGAAGCGCCTGCAGGACATGGGAACGCATACGGTGATGCCGCTGGCATCGCCGATCGGCAGCGGACAGGGCATCGTAACGTGGCGACAGATCGCCATCATCATCGAGAACGCCACCGTTCCCGTCGTGGTGGATGCCGGTATCGGCGCCCCCAGCGATGCGGCTCTGGCCATGGAACTGGGCGCGGACGCCTGCCTCGTGAACACGGCGGTGGCGCGCTCCAACAACCCGGCGATGATGGCGAAGGCCATCGCGATGGGCGTTGAGGCCGGACATCTGGCTTACCTGGCCGGCCGGATGCCGGTGTTGCCGTACGCCAGCGCCAGCAGCCCCATCGAAGGCGTCGTTACCGTCAAGTGAACGCAACGCTTCCGGCGCCGCCCATCCTGATGCTTGTCACGGACCCGAGCATCCCGGACCTGGCGGCTCGGGCGGCGGCCGGCATCGACGGCGGAGCGAACATGGTCCGCATCCGCCCGGCAGGCCCGTGGCGAGACGAGCACACCGAGCTTCTGCGGAGCCTGCGGAGGCGGGGGACGCCTGCGGTTATTATCTGCCCGGCGGATGCGCCTGAGGAAGCCCTGGCGGTAGCTGACGGCGTGCATCTGGCGGAGGACGCCCTGTATCCCGGGGAAATGCCGCCCGGCGCGCTCGTTGGACGCTCCACGCACGGCGAACGAGTAGGAGACGCCGAGAGGCTTGATTACGCGGTCTTCGGGACCGTCTTCGCCAGCGCAACGCATCCGGGCGGGCGGGCGGCAGGGATCGACGCGTTGAAGCGGGCCTGCCAGGCCCTTTCGCCGCTGCCGGTGCTGGCCATCGGCGGCGTCACGGCGGTGAACGCGGCGGAGTGCGTACGGGCTGGAGCGGCCGGAGCGGCAGCCATCCGAAGCGTGCTATTGGCGGATGACCCCGCCAAAGCGGCGGCGGATATCATCCAGGCGATGAGGGAGGCAATATGACCATCACCGTCAACGACAAGCAGTACACAACAGAAGAAACGTCCATCGAAGGCTTTTTGCGAGAGCGCGGTTTCGAGCCGCGCCTCATCGTGGTCGAGGTGAATGGCGAGATCATCCGCCGCGAGCAGTGGGACACCGTCACTCTGACTGAAGGCGACGTCTTGCAGATGGCCCACATGGTGGCGGGAGGATAGAATGCGACCCGATGTAGCAATCATCGGCGGCGGCGTGATTGGTTGCGCAACCGCCTATTACCTGGCGCGCCACGGCGTCTCCGTGGTCCTTCTGGAGCGGGGCCGGGTCGGCGAGCAGGCGAGCGGCGCCTCCGCCGGGATGCTGGCGCCGGTGGCCGAGGCGAAGCGCCCTGGTCAGTTCCTCGATCTCGTGGTGGCCGCCCTGCGCGATTACCCCACGGCGGTGGCGGACATTGAACAGGCTTCCGGCCTGTCCACTGGATACGTGCTGCGCAGCATCCTGCGCGTGGCGTTCAGCGCCGAAGACGAAGCGAAGTTCCTTCACGCCGTTCCGATGTACGAAATGGCGGGCCTGCCGTACCAGCGGCTGACCGGCGACGAAGCCCGCAAGGAAGAGCCCGCTCTCAGTGAGGGATGCGTCAGCGCTATCCTCTCACCGGAAGAGGGGCAGGTGCTGCCGCGCCAGCTCGTGCAGGCATACCGGCGCGCCGCCGAGCGCCTCGGAGTGCGCGTGCTGGAGAACACGGAAGTCACCGACATCGTGACCGACGGCGACCGTGTGACCGGCGTGAGGACGTTGAGCGACACCATCGCCGCTGGAGCCGTGGTGATCGCGGCCGGCGCGTGGTCCAATCGTTTCGAGCCGCGCCTGTGCGCCCCGATTCCGGTGTTCCCGGTACGAGGCCAGATCGTGGCCGTCAAGGGGATGCCGATCCCGGTGAGCCACGTCCTTTACTCCTACGGCGGCTACGCCGTGCCGTGGCCGGATGGCCGTCTGCTTCTGGGCGCCACTCAGGAAGTGGCCGGCTACGTTCCCCATACGACGGTGGAAGGCGTGCAGCAGGTTCTGGCCGGCGGCATCCGGTTGGTTCCGGGAGTGACGGGCGCGGAGATCGACGAAGTGTGGGCGGGCCTCCGGCCGGGCGACACCGACGCTCTGCCGATGTTGGGCCTCGCGCCCGGCTGGCAAAACGCCTGGCTGGCCACCGGCCACTTCCGCAACGGCATCCTGCTTGGCCCCTACACGGCCCGTCTGCTGGCGCAATCCATCGTCGACGGCAAACTTGCCGACGGCATCGCCGCCTTCAACCCGGATCGCCAATACGTGCCGGCCGTCCTCTAGCCTTCACGGCCGGTAGCGCGCTCAACATGCGATCGGGCGATGCCGGGAGAAGCGCCCGCGGATGGACCTTGCCGCGCCACCACGGGCATACACGAAGGCGCCAATGAGGCCGGCATCGGCGTTACCCGCCCCGACATTCGGGCGATCACGGGGGGCTTTCGCATCGCTGCAGAATCCGTCGGCGCCGCGTGTCGAAGTCACGAACCTCGGCGGCGGGCATCGCCTGCTCCCGGCGTCCCCGAGATCCTTCGTAGCAGTGGGTCGGCACTTCGTAGGTTTGCCGCCGGGCCGTGAACGGCCGGCTCAGCAGACTATGGGCGCCTGAGCGCCCTGATACCACGGCGCGCAGGCGCCGTTGGTCCCCTGAGCCGGCCCTTCGGGGCCCGGCGGCAAACCTACGAGCTGTCACCTCTTCGCCACCAAAGGCTTCGGCGGCGCCTGCATGCTAGACTCTCGATATGGGACCCGACGATACGTTGGATGCAGCGCCAGAGTCTGGGGCAGGCAGACGCCCTCCACTGTTGACGATCACGACCCGCCCTGTGACCGCTCTTCAACTGGCGGGGGCCTTCCTTGCGGGATGCGTTACCGCCTCGATTGTGCTCTGGATAGAGGTGAGGTTTCGTCCGGGGTTCTGGCAGAGCATAACTCGACTTACACTAGCCCAATGGGGCGTCTACAGCTCATGCCATGACCGACGCGCTGTCCGCTTCGCTGCCCGTGGCGCCTCCTGCTTCAGTGGCCTCATCGGCGGCTTGGCAGGCTATCTGTACGCTAGTCGCCCTCCTACGTGGACGAGTGGCGATATCGCACTACTCGGCTGGATGTCCGGAGGCCTCGCGGCCATCTCCATCGTCGCCTGGCTCTATGATCGTAGGCTCACCCATCGACTGAGCCGATCGTCCTGATTTCCTACTGCGTGATGCAACGGGACGCCTGCCACCGCCAAGGAGTTGGCGGGGGCTGCCTCTAGACTCGGCACGCATGGTCTCACGCATAATGCGACCAAACGTAACGCCACATTGGCCCCAGGACATAACCATGGCCCGGTTCACCCTGCTCCTCTCCCTTCCCGCGCTCTCGCTCCTGTGTTTCGCGCCGGCTCGGCCCCAATCGCCGGTGCCCGCCCCACAACTGCGCCCCGCCGGGAGACAGGCGTTGCGCCCCTCCCGCATCCGGTCCGAGACGCGTAAGGTGTGCGACTATCAGATCGCTCACCTGGGCAGGAAGCCGGACGCGGACTGGGTACGCGCCACCCTGATGACCGGCGTGCTGGCGACATACCGGACCACCGGCGACGTAAGGCGCCTGAACGAGGCCATACGCTGGGCCAACGACGAGGGGCACTGGACGCCGCCGCGCGATCAGCGCCACGCTGACGCTCTCTGCTGCGGGCAGGCGTACTGCGAGCTCTACAACGTCAAACGAGACGCCGCAATGGTCGTTCCGCTCAAGATGGCGGTGGACCGCATGATCGCGTCGCGCAAGCCGGGCCGCGTCGACTGGTGGTGGTGCGACTCGCTGTTCATGGCGCCCCCGATGCTCGCCCGGCTCGCCGACGTCTGCTTGCAGCGCAAGTATATCGACTTCCTGAACGACATGTACTGGGACTCCACCGATTACCTCTTCGACCCCGCCGAGGGCCTCTACTACCGCGACAAGAGCTACTTCTCGGCGAAGACGCGCAACGGGAAGAAGGTCTTCTGGTCACGCGGCAACGGCTGGGCTTTGGCCGGGCTCGCGCGCGTGATCCAGGCCCTGCCCGCCGATGATCCCAGCCGCCCCCGCTTCGTTGAGCATTTCCGCAAGATGGCCCGCGCCCTCGCCCCGCTGCAAGGAAAGGACGGCCTCTGGCGCTCCAGCCTGCTGGACCCGGAGGAGTTCGCCAACCCGGAAACGAGCGGCACGGCGTTCTTCTGCTACGGCATGGCTTGGGGGGTGAACGCCGGCATCCTCGACGCCCAGACGTATCGGCCCGTGGCGCAACGCGCGTGGCGCGGCCTCGTGGGCGCCGTGAACGACCAGGGCCGATTGGGATGGGTGCAGCAGGTGGCGGGGTCGCCCGGGCCCGCCAGTCCGGACGGGACGCAGGAATATGCGGTGGGCGGCTTCCTTCTGGCGGGCAGCGAAATGGCGGCGATGGAACAAGGACAGCCAGCGCCACAATGATCAACGGACTACTGATGACTGGAAGGGAAGCGCATGTCGATGCTGGATGGCCCGAAGCGGCCTTACTTGGTGATGCACGCAGGCGAAATAGGGGAGGCGCTCGATAGCCTGAGGGGCGGTGATGGTGAGCGTGAGCTAACCGGCGGCTCCGGCGCGCAACTGCGCGTAACCCTGCACCATGAGGAGAATTCGCCGGGCACGCCGGAGCTCCATATGGAGGCGGATGACGTCTTCTTCGTGCTGGAGGGCTCCGCGGCGATGACTCTGGGCGGGGAGCTGGTTGAGGCGGTTGAGGTTTCGCCGGGCGAATGGCGCGGGGCTGGCGTTGCGGGCGGAGAGGCCGTGGAGATCGCTTCCGGGGACATCGTCATCGTTCCTCGCGGCACGGCGCACCATCGCGTAACGCTGGGGCGGGCGGTTTCGCTTGCCATTGTGAAGGTCCGAAAGGACCCCATCCCGTAATGCCGGCGGAGTTGGTGCGCCCGGAGGGATTCGAACCCCCGACCCTCTGTTCCGAAGACAGATGCTCTATCCACTGAGCTACGGGCGCCAGTCACCATCGCCATTATAACACGCTCGAACGGGTCCGGGGGGCCTACGTGGAACTGGAGTTCTGCAGTATCCACGGATGGCTTCCCCGGCGCTGAATGCGTCCAACCGGGCAGCCGCATCCCTCAGGGCAACGTCCTAAGATTCGTGCCTCCGCACGATGCAAGCGTTTCCAGCGCCTCTCGTTCGCCGCCGGGCACTTCTACAACCACCCGCACGCCGGACGATTCCGGCAGGCGGGCCCCGTCTTCCGCTCCCGCGCCCAATGCGCCGCCGATGAGGGCGCCGGCAGCGAGCCCTCGGATGCCGCCGAGGACGTAACCGACCGCCGCGCCGCCTGCCGCCGCGGATCCTCCGGAGGGCCCGGGATGGCCCTCCGGAATCAGATTCCATATGCGGATGCGGTTTCGCGGCGCCCCGGACGCGACAAGCGCCTCCACAACCGCTCTTCCTTTCGCCTCAGAAGCGAAGTCACCTTGCACTTTCGTCGTTGTTCGGTCCTCCTGCCGGGCGCACTTTATCCGCGCCTCACGTTACTTCGCGGCCGGCGCAATGTCACAGGGAAGAGAACCGGGCCTGGTTGTCGTAGGGGCGCGGCCTGGCGCTGAAGCGCCAGTGGCAGGCAGCACCGATCCGGTTTGAAGCGGAATCAGGTTGCTGGAGCCGATGACGACGCCGCCATACCGGGATGCGCGCAGCGTAACGTTCTTGTTGATCGTGTAGTTGCGGTTATTGTAGGCGCCGGCTCGGATCAAGACGATGTCGCCGCGCGCGGCGTCTGCGCTCGTCACGCCGCTGATCAGCGACGCGAAGGGGGCCGTGCTGGACCCGTCCCCAGCGCCGGAGTGGCTGTCTACGAACCAGGTTCTGCCTGACACGGTGTTGAACCGGCCGCCGTTGGCGCCATCCGTCCATCGGTCCAGTTGGCCCTCTGTGAGACGGTTCCCCACGTTGTGATAGGACATGATGTTCAGCCACACATCGTCCACCTGGTTCATCTGGGTGGCCGTCAACTGGCTATACAAGAGGCCGAAGTCGTGCTGCGCGATGGAGTCTTCGGAGTCCCAGGTGGAGCCGTCGAGGATGGTGTCGGACACCCCGTCGTCAAGCCCGTCGCAGTCGTTGCAGCCGCAACCCTGCGTGTGGCAGAGGTTGAAGAAGTGCCCCAGTTCGTGGATGGTCAGAAGGTCGTAACTCACGGTGGCGCCGCCGATCGCCACCAGGTCGTACGACCCGGGGAAGGGCGCCGAGCCGCCGTGGATAGCGTTGATCGAGTAGATGTTGATGGCATTGTCATCCCATTTGTACAGCGCCTTGTTGGCGTGCGCTTCGGCATCCATCGTCTGCTGCCAATCGGGCTTGAAGCCCTCCGGCGGCTGGATGAACCACTTGCTGGGACCGGTTGTGTCGCCGATTCCGCCGACATCCAGGATGGCCACGCGTTGATAGCGGTAGCCGCGACCATATGTCGCCAGCATAGCGTTCATGCTGGTCACCACGTCGTCAATCTGCTGGTCCGTAACCGTGCCCAGTTCCGGATGGCTCCAGTCATTCAGCGGCCGCGTGCCGTCAACGGGGCTCAGAACGATCTTGTACGACAGCCGGATGGTGATGTACGGGTTTGCGCGGACTTGGTAGAGCGTAGCGCTCAGAGCAACCAAGGCCGCGGCGCATAGCAGGCGATTTCGCTTCATCGGGCTGTCCTTTCTATTGGAGATTGACCAGCACGAGGACGAGGCCCTCGCCGCTCTCCAGGTGGCTCATGGCCTTGCCCACCGAGGCGCCCATCGCCTTGGCGTAATCGGTGACCTTCATGGCGCGGCCCGGCGCGTCGGCGGTGGTCAGCAGATCGCCTGGCTCGATGGGGCCGTTGCTGGCGTCGCACTTCACCCACACGCGACCGGTCATGGCGACGGGAAGGCCCTTGGCGGGAGCCGCGGGATCAGAGAGGACCATGCCGGCCGACAGCTTGTTCGCCCCGCTTACCACTCCAGCGACCTTACGGTTGTAGGCGCCACGGGCAATGGTCAGACGGCCCACGTTACCCGCGTCGATGCACATCACCGTTCCGGGTTCAGCATCTGATGACGTTTCGAACTTCTCGGCGAGATCGGCGCCGCCGGCGATTTCCAGCACGTCTACCCGCACGCGGCCGGCGAAGAGGCCGGCATACCCGCCGCCGAGGCTTTGGCCGAACACGCCGAAGCCGGACGTTGTATTGATGCCGGCAACTCCCGCGTGGATGGCGGACGTGCTCTTCCCCTGCACCCCGTCAGAGCCGTCGCTCTCGCCATAGGTCCCGATGCCCGTGTTGGAGTGGCCGAAGACCCCCGTTCCAGTCTGGCTGTTTCCCGCGGCGGCGGTGCCGTTGTTGGAGAGCGCGTTCATAGCGATGCCGGTGTTGCTCTCAGCGTAAACGCCGTAACTGGCCCCCGTGCACGTCGCCCACACCGCGCGGCCCGAGTTGCTAATAGCCCGAACCGCGCCGCCGCCGCTGCCTGTCGCCTCGGCATAGACGCCGAATCCCGTGCTCGTGGTTCCCGCCAGGGCGTTGCCGGAGACGCTGATGCCGCCGACGCCGACGTTGTTGACGGCCTTCCCCTGAATTCCGATGCCCGTGGTAAGGGCTTCCGCGTAGACGCCGTAGCTGCCGTCGGTTGTGCCCCAAAGGGCCCTCCCGCTATGGGTGATGGAACGGACGCCGCTGCCGCCGCTGCCGGTGTTCTCGATCGTTATGGCGGTGGAGCTATCGGTGGATAGGGATCCGCTAAAGGGGAGGCTGAGCGTGGCCGCGGGCGCGATGGCGTTCAGAGCATACGGCACGCTGGCGAGCGGTAGGCGCGGTGTCATCGGGGCGCCTTCGCCGGCCACTTCGATCTCCAGATAGTAGACCTGGTCGAAAGCCAGGGCGCCGAACGGCGCCGTGTCACCCAGTAGTGTCGAGAACGTGCCGTGGCCTGCGGACACAGTGACGGTCTTGTCCGCCTCCGACCACAGCAGGTTTCCGTCGGTTAGCGCGTCGAAGAGGCGGAACGATATCGTATAATCGCCGTTCGCCTTCGGAGCGCCGGCCGAGTCGGCCAGCACGCCCTGGAAGGCGATGGTATGGGGCGCGTCGGCGCGGCTCGCGTGCGGCAGGCCGGCTAGGCAGACCATCGCGAGGATGACCGCCAGGTGAGTTCTCATTGTGACTCCTTCTACGAGACAGAGAGACTCGGGGATAGCCATCCGGGCGGATGGGTTGGTGATCCCGCCATTGTGCCCCCGTGGCCTCAACGGTGACCACATGCCTCGTGCAGTCTGCCATCAGCGATGAATCCGGCATCGGGCCTCGCTGCGCCACCGGGTAGTGGGCATCTCCCGGCGCAGCCTGATATGATTTGGCCCGCGGGCGGTCATCGCCGCCCGAGTCCCATCGTCCGTAGGCTTGCCTCGACCGCGTTTCAGGGTCGCACGCCGGGACAGCCATCGTCTTCCGTGAAAGGACAGATCGCATGGCCAGGTATTGTTTTGCGCCCGCAAGCGTGGGCGCCCTCCTCGCGACGATCGCCGCGCTATCCCTCTCCAGCCCCGCCAGGGCATCCATCAATGTCCCGTCCGACGGCTCGGACGGCGCCTTCAACCCCACCGCCGACGTGCAGGTGGACCTCTCGCAGGCCGTCACCGGCGCCTGGAGCGACAACAACGCCGCCAACGCTGGCAAGGGCGTCTACGACCCCGTGAAGTGGGCCGTTGTGTTCAAGTACTCGTCCGTCAACATCCCCAGCGGCGTCACCGTCACCTTCAAGAACCACCCCAGCGGCGCGCCCGTCGTGTGGCTCGTGCAAGGTGACGTGACGATTGCGGGGGCTGTGAGCATTGACGGCAGGAACGGTGCCGGTACCGGGGAGCTAACTGAAGCCGCCCCGGGTGGCTTCGCGGGCGGTGCGGGTCAGGGCCCGGTGAGGCCAAGCGGCACTGGATGCGGTCCTGGCGGCGGATCACGCGTCTGCAGCCCGTACGCCGCAGGGGGGACTTACAGCACATCCGGGGGTGTTGAGGGCCCCGTCTGTCCTCCTGCGCCGCCCTACGGAAATCCTCAGATAGTGCCACTCATCGGGGGGTCTGGAGCGTCCGGTCGTTACGAATTCGATAATGGTTATACCGATGGTGGATCAGGCGGTGGGGCCCTCCTCATAGCATCTGGCAACGGCGTGGCGCTTGGTGGTGTCATATCTGCGGCCGGCGGCGTTGGAGGGACCAGCAACGCCAGAAGCTGTGGTAGCGGCGGCGCAATCCGAATCGTGGCGGACACGATGTCAGGCACCGGGCAGATGAATGCTCGCGGCGGAATTGGTGTGACAGCGTCTGGCGGCGACGGCCGCATCCGCATAGAAGCCAACGATCTGTCTTTCGCCGGAGCGGCAACGCCTGCACCGTCCACCCTGCAGCCTCTCGGCGAGCCGGTGATCTGGCCACCGGGTACGATTCCCTCCCTCACCCTTTCGCAGATCGCTGGCAAGCCCGTGCCAGCAGATCCCCACGCCGGGCTCGATTCCGCCGACCACTACGCGACGGTCGCATCGGTACAGCCTATTAATGTTCGGCTCAATGCGAAGAACGTGCCTCTGACCTGGAACGTGGTCCTGCGAGTCGTTCCGTTCTACGGCCACGACTTCACGGCGAGCGCGAAGAACGTGAGCGGTGATGACACGGCGTCTGTGTGGGAGGCAACGGTCACCGTGCCAATGGGAGCTTCTGCCTTCCAGGCGCGGGCATCGAAGCCGTAGTCGAGACGGAGGGGGAAGACTGCCATGAAATGGAACCGTGTTCTATGCGCGGTCGCTCTGGCCGTGTGCTGCGGAGGCCCCTGCGGCGCACAGGCTTTGGGATACGCAGATGCTATCACGAGGCAGGTCCTCGTCATCAACTCCACGCCAGTTGACTATCCGGACGCGATTACCCGCCAAGTGATCGTGTATCAGCCGCCCTACGCAACCGTCGACTTGCGCAACGCGCTCAACATTGCCGCGGGACTCCAAGTTGCCGCACAGGCCGACGTGGGCCGGCTGAATATCATCCGCGATGGCGGATCGGCCGCGAGGGTGGACACCCAGGATGCTGCCCGCATCGTCCGGATGGCGATGGGGCTGGATCCGTAGCCCATCATCTGTCCGCTTCAGGCCGGTGGCCTGAAGCGGACAGCGTCGCCATGTCAGGAAAACTGGTTCGGGCCATGCGGGCCGGTTGCCGCGGGCGGAGGCCGGCCAGATAGCCGCATCCCGCCTTCCGCCGCCCGTTGCGCTAGACTGATAGAGCGAGACCGCGACACTGAGGAGGCCCGATATGGCTCTGCGAGAGCAACTAACCGACGACCTGAAGTCTGCCATGCGCGAAGGAGACACGCTGCGGCGCGATACAATACGCCTGCTGATCAACTCTCTGAAGAACGCCGAGATCGACAGCCCAACGCCTTTGGACAGCGATGCCGAGGCGCGTATCGTCGCCAAGGAGATCAAGCAGCGCAAGGACTCCATCACGGAGTATCGCAAGGCCAACCGCGAGGATCTGGCCGGCCGCGAGGAGGCGGAGATGAAGGTTCTGGAGGCATATCAGCCGCGGCAGTTATCTACCGAAGAGTTGCGCAGCCTGGTGGTTGCATCGATCCAGCGAACCGGGGCCAAGGGTCCGGCCGATATGGGACGAGTGATGAAGGACGTTATGCCCGAACTGAAGGGACGCGCGGATGGCGGGGCCGTGAACGCCATCGCCCGCGAGATTCTCACCAGCGCGTTTGGCTAGGCCAGTCACCGTGAGAAGAGCCGTTCGAGCGCTTCGTCCTCGTACGCGTTGACAAGAGCGCGCACCAGGTTAACGGCTTCGTCGTAATCCACGGAGAGCACGAACTCATCCGGCTTTCCGCCAAGCTCATAGACGGGGGAATCCGCCAGCGCATCGTTGATGATCGTGGCGGCAACCGTGCTCTGGGCGCACCAATCGGTGAAGCGCCTCTGCGCTGCCCGCGCGTGCAGCAACGGACTCCACTCCTGGAAAGGCGCCACACTCAAAATGTTCCTGAGCACGACACGGTCAATATCCAACATCGGCGTAACCTCTAGCGCTGGGATACCCTGTCGGATTGCCTCGCAAAACGCCTGGAGCCGCCGTCGATGAACACCGCCTGGGCCACCGCCATCAGCGTAACGGCTCCGCGGCGGGGCCGCATCCGCGCGGTCTGCCGCCTGGATGACGGCGGAGAGGCGCCTGCTGTTGCATACGCCGCGCTTTGCGCCCCCATCCGCCCCGGCGATCGCCTCCTGTTAAACACCACCGCGGTGGACCTGTCCTTAGGCACGGGCGGAGTGCATTTCGTGATCGCTAATGCGTCCGGCGCCGCTTCCCGGTCCATAGCCGCCGGGCACATCATGAAACTCCGCTACACGCCGCTTCAGACGGCTGTGCTGGCCGCCGAGGAGCCGGACTCTCCGCTGCACGCGATACTGGAGGACGCCGACAGCCTTGCCGGCGCTCCCGTTATCTGCTGCGAGTTGCTGAGCCAGGCGCCGGGCGTGATCGCGGGGTTGCGCCACGGCGGAACCAAGCGGACGGTTCTCGTGATGACGGATGAGGCCGCGCTTCCCGCCGCGTTCAGTGACGTCCTTGCCGAACTGCGCGAGGGCGCCTTTGTTGAAGCTGTGATAACGTGCGGTCAGGCCTTTGGGGGCGACCTGGAGGCGGTGAACGTATACTCGGGCATGTTGGTCGCAAAGGCGCTGGGAGCGGAGACCGTTGTTGTGACGCCCGGACCCGGGACGGTGGGCACCGGAACGCGCTGGGGCACTGGCGCCGTTGCGCAAGGGCAGGCCATCAACGCGGCGGCCGTTCTGGGCGGGCGGCCGATCGCTGTGGTGCGCGCCAGCAGCGCGGACGCGAGGACCCGCCACGCCGGGATCAGCCATCACGCGCTCACGGCATTGGGCCGCGTTGCGCTGGCGGCCTTCGACGCCGCGTGGCCGGAACCGGCCCCGCTGGTTGAGCACTGGGCCGCCTTTGAGGCAGCGGTGGGTAATCGCATGACGGCGCACGAGATGCCGGGCTGCGGGGCGGCCCTGGAGGCGTTTGAAGCGGAGTGGAAGCCGTGGTCATCCATGGGGCGATCTCGCGCCGATGACGCCGCGTTCTTTGAGGCGGCCGCCGCGGCCGGACTGCTGGCGGCGCAATGGGCGGCTGAGAGGAGAGGGGCGGATGGCGGATAAGGTGGACACAACTCTAAGATCCCGCATGGGATTCACCGGGCGCGCCTTTGCGGTGCGCGTGGACGACGTGCGCCTGCCGAACGGTCGGGAATCGGTCCGCGAGGTGGTGGTCCACAAGGGCTCGGTATGCATCGTGCCCACCGACGGCGAAACCGTCTATTTCGTGCGGCAGTACCGGCATGCCACGGGCGAGACTCTGTTGGAGCTCCCGGCGGGCGGCCTGAACCCGGGCGAGGAGCCGGAGGCTTGCGCCAGGCGCGAGATCCAGGAGGAAATCGGCCTCGCAGCCCGCGATATGACGTTGCTCTTCGAGGGCTACGTTTCGCCGGGCTACACCAGCGAATTGATGCGGTTCTTCCTCGCCGAAAACCTCTCGCCCAGCGTGGCGGATGCGGATGACGACGAGTTCATTGATGTGGTCTCCATGTCGTGGCCAGACGCCGTCGCCGCCGCCGAGCGGGGCGAATTCCGAGACAACAAGACGGTTGCGGGCCTCTTCGCCGCCGCGCGCCGCCTGAAACGCCTGAGTTGACTATGAACGAACCAAACAGATCAGCATCGCGGGTGGCGTTGGCATGCATCGCTTTGGCGGCGGTGGTCATGCAGGGCTGTGCGCCGCCAGGCACGTATTCCAAGGTGCGCTCCTCCGTGAGGAAGGCCGCTGTGCGCGTTCTGGGCCCCGCGGACCGCTATGACGTATCGACCTCGCGGGATTCCGTGCAGCGCCTGCTGGACGGCCGCCTTGCACGCGTGGAGATCCACGGCGTCAACGTGCGCCCGGCCCCGGGCTACTACATCGACGACGTGTTCGTGAAGGCGCGCAACGTGAAGGTGGACCGCAAGCGGAACACGGTGGAGGGCGCCGACGAGACCCTGCTCACCGGCGTGGTGAAGGAAGGTTCCTTCGCCAAGATGCTGATTGGGAACATCCCGCTCACCGATCCAAAGGTCACCATCGGGAACGATGCTGTGGAGGTGCGCGGAACGTATGCCCTGGCTGGAGCGATCCCGCTCGAGGTGACCGCGCGCGGGCAGGTGCGCATGTCTGGTCCCCAGGAGATTGCGTTTGTTGCGGACAGCGTGAAGGCCGGCCCGCTTCCCCTTCCGATCTCCATGTCGAAGTCGTTCGACTTCTCCAAGATCTACGAGCCGCTGGTCCTCACCGGCGTAACCACTGAGCCGGGGCAGGCCGTTCTCACCGGGACCATCGATTGGAGCAAGGTGAAACCGTGAGCGTGGAGATCTTCCGGACCATTCCGGTTGGCCCGCTGCAGGTCAATTGCTATCTGGTGGGCGATTCGGCTTCCCGAGCGGCCGTGTGCATAGACCCCGGAGCGGAAGGCGATCTCGTGGCCGGCGCGGTGGCGGAGCTCGGGCTGGACCTGCGCGCCATCCTCATCACTCACGCCCACGGAGACCATATCGCCGGCGTGGATGAGTTGCGCCACGCGACGGGCGCGCCTGTTCTGGCGCCGGAGGGGGAGGAGGATCTGTGGGCTTCCGCTCAGGACCTCATGGCCCTGTTCGGGCTCTACGTCCCTCAGCAGTCTGAGCCGGATCGATGGATACAGGCGGGATCAAAGCTCGCGTTCGGCCCGCTGAGCTTCGACGTCCTCGACACGCGCGGACACAGTCCGGCCGGGCTCACCTTCGCGGCGGAACCGTACGCCTTCGTTGGGGATGCCGTTTTCCAGGGAAGCATCGGGCGCACCGACCTTCCGGGCGGCAACCAGGCGACGCTCGTTGACCGTATACGGCGCAACATCCTATCATTATCGCCGGATACGACGCTTTGCCCTGGCCACGGACCGCTTACCACCGTGGCGGCCGAAAGCCAGCGCAACCCGTACTTGTGCGAATCCGCCAGGTAACGCGATGACCGAGCGACCGCTGACGATCTCAACGGGCCGGAAGCAGAAGCCAACCTGCCCGCGCTGTGGAAGCGCAATGATCCTGATCGGCCGGCTGACCGACGAACGCGGGGATCCCGTGCTATTTGCCGCGATGGATCGCGGCGGAACGTCGCAGCCGCTAGGAGCCATTCGATCGTGTTACTGCAACGACTGCGGGGAAGTGACGCTGACGCTCGAATAGCGTCGGCGTTTTCTTTTGCGCCAATCGATTTTGCCGCAACTCGCCGCCCGCTATCGGTGTTAGGATAACGGGAAGACGTTATGAATCCAGCGCAATTGTGCTGGATTTCGCCCGCGCAGGGCGTTTCTGTTCATCAGGAGATATGTGTGCCTGCCCAACCGCCGCCGCCCATAACGGGGTTCGCCGCGATCTTGGCCGCCGTGCTGGTGGCCTTGTTCCTGGCGGGCGTTTTCGTGTGCGTGAGCGTCTTCTTGGGGCCGAAGCGCCCGACGCCCACCAAGTCGATGCCGTACGAGTCCGGCATGTCGCCGGTCGGCAACACGAAGCAGCAATTCAGCGTCCACTACTACCTGGTGGCGATGCTGTTCATCGTGTTCGATATCGACATCATTTTCATGTACCCATGGGGATTGCTTCTCAGGAACCATCTGCGCGGTTTCGGGCTGGTGGAGATGGGGATCTTCGTACTGACGCTTGTTGTGGGTTATATCTACGTGGTGAAGAAGAAGGTCATTGAATGGGAGTGATCCTGGAACCGCCCGCTCTGTTGATGAGAGACGATCCGAACGCGCAGATGCCCCTTGGCACGATCATCCATCTGGATGGCGATGACGACGACATCAGCCAGACGGTGCTCACCACCAACGTCAACAAGGTGTTGGCGTGGGCGCGCCGGAACTCCATCTGGCCGGTGACGTTCGGCCTCGCGTGCTGCGCCATCGAGATGATGGCCACGGCCAGCGCCCGGTACGACCTTGCCCGTTTCGGAATGGAGCTTTTCCGCGCTTCGCCGCGCCAGAGCGACCTGATGATTGTGGCCGGCCGCGTGAGCCGCAAGATGGCCCCGGTGCTGCGCCGGGTGTACGACCAGATGCCGGAGCCCAAGTGGGTCCTCAGCATGGGCGCCTGCGCTTCCAGCGGCGGGATGTTCAACAACTACGCCATCGTGCAGGGCGTTGACGAGATCGTTCCGGTAGACGTGTACGTGCCCGGCTGCCCGCCGCGCCCGGACGCCCTGATGTATGGACTGATGAAGATCCAGGAAAAGATCACGAAGGGCGACTCGTGGGTGTAGGACCGGAGAGGCTTTGACTATGGAGCAGACCACACAGGCCCTGGACGCCGCCGCTGAACGCGCGGATGTTCTCGGGCAGGATGAGCCGCGGGCCTTCACAGACAGGCTGGCAAGCATCGTAGCCAGCCTGGAGCGCGAATTCCCGGGCGCCGTTATGGAGCATGGAGTCGGCCTAGATATGCCGGCCATGCGCTTGCGCCTGGAGGACTGGGTCGCCTGCTGCCGTTGGCTGCGAGACGAGCCCGGCCTGCGCTACGCGCTTCTGAGCGACCTGACGGCCGTGGACTACCTGGAGCGAAGCCCGCGGTTCGATCTCGTCGCCCACCTGTATAGCCACGAGTCGCAAACGTATTTGCGCGTGAAGACCGGGGTGGAGGGCGCAGCGCCCGAAGCGCCCACGCTCTGCGAAGTCTGGCCCGGCGCGAACTGGTTGGAGCGCGAGGTCTGGGACATGTTTGGGATTCGCTTCGTCGGCCACCCCGATCTGCGGCGCATCCTGACCCCGGACGGCTGGGAGTACTTCGCGCTACGGCGAGACTTCCCGCTGCAGGGGCCCGGAATGATCAAGCTGTATGACAGCGTGAAGGACGTCTTCTAGACCGGCGAATAACCCATGACCACCGATTTGTTGGGCGAGGCGAGCGGCGCGGAAACCGCCGGCGTCACGCAGAAAACCATGACCTTGAACCTCGGGCCTCAGCACCCCAGCACACACGGGGTGTTGCGCCTGCTGTTGGAGCTGGACGGCGAAACCGTCGTCAATTGCCAGCCCCATATCGGCTACCTCCACACAGGGTTCGAGAAGAACATGGAGGCCAAGACCTACCACAAGGCCATCCCGTATACGGACCGCATGGACTACCTGTCCGCCATGATCTACAACGTGGCGTATGTCCAGACGGTCGAAAAGCTGTGCGGCATCGAGATCACGCCGCGGTGCGCCTACGTTCGCACTTTGGTCAGCGAACTCCAGCGGATCGCCAGCCACATGGTCTGGTACGGCACCACCGGCATGGACCTCGGCGCCTCCACCGCCTTCCTGTATGCGTTCCGCGATCGCGAAGACATCCTGGATTTCTTCGAGGAGCTTGCCGGCGGACGCCTTACGCCGTCTTACACCCGCGTGGGCGGCATGGCGGCTGACCTGACGCCTGGGTTCGAGGAGCGGTGCAAAACCTGGCTCGTCCGGCTGCCTGGCCTCATCGACGACTACGAGGCGTTGCTCACCAATAACGAGGTCTTCCTGGAGCGCACGCAGAACGTTGGCACGATGACGGCGGAAGACCTGATCGCGTTGGGGGTCACCGGCCCTGTGTTGCGCGCCTCCGGCTTCGACTGGGACATCCGGCGTTCGAACCCATACCTGATTTACGACAAGCTGGACTTCAAGGTCTGCACCGCGACTGGCGGCGACGTGTTCAGCCGGTACAAGGTGCGCATGGGCGAGATGCGCGAGGCAGTGAAGATCTGCCTCCAGGTGTTGGACGGCATGCCCGGCGGAGAGATCAACATCAGCGACACGAAGTACCGCCGTCCGCCGAAAGACACGATCATGGTCGGGATGGAGGAGTTGATCCACCATTTCAAGATCGCCACGGCGGGCTTCCCGGTTCCGGCCGGGGAGGCCTACGTGCCGGTGGAGTCATCCAAGGGTGAGCTGGGATTCTACGTGGTGAGTGACGGCACGGGCAAGCCGCAGCGCGTTCGCGTTCGGCCGCCCTCCTTGCTCAATCTGCAGGCGCTGCCGCAAATGGCGCGCGGGAGGATGATTGCGGACGTGGTGGCTCTCATCGGCAGCATTGATATTGTACTGGGCGAGGTGGACAGATGACGGAAACGCCCGCCCATCCCCCGATCCGCATCCTCACGAAATCATCGCCGGACATGCGGCCGCTCAGCGAGGCGGCCAGGGCGAAGATAACGAAGCTGATGACGAGGTACCCGCGCAAGCAAAGCGCGCTGCTTCCCGCCCTCTTCGTCGCCCAGGCGGACCACGGCTACCTCACCCATGGCGGCATCCGCGATGTGGCGAAGATGATCGGCGTGACCCCCACCGAGGTGGAGGGCGTGGCCACCTTCTACACCATGTTCGCCAAGCGCCCGGTGGGCCAGCACGTGTTGCAGGTATGCACCACGTTGAGCTGCGCGCTCTGCGGCGGCATCGAGCTTCTGCACCACCTGGAGCATCGCCTGGGCGTGAAGGCGGGCGAGTCGACGCCCGATGGCAAGTTCACCCTGATGGGCGTGGAATGCCTGGCGTCGTGCGGAACCGCGCCGATGATGCAGGTGAATGACCTGTACGTGGAGAACCTGACAATCGAGCAGGCGGATCGGCTGATCGACGAGCTTCAGGAGAAGCCGGGCAACTACGGTCGCGAGATCGCCGGTCACTATGACCCCAACTACAGGGGCCTCGGCAGCGGCACGCGATACCAGAGCATTGGGCAGGAAAACACGCCGGCCGCCGGAACCGGCCTCGGCGACAATCACGATCTGCAGAGTTAGGGACGCACAGCAAGCGATGGGGCGGCGCGCCGCTTCTCTATCGCTCGAACGGCTCAGGAATATGCCAGACTTCGAACCAGTGTTGTTGAAGAACCGCTACGTGGACCGATCGTGGGACATCGACGTATACGAGTCCCGCGGCGGCTACGCGGCCACGCGGAAGGGCCTGACGACTATGTCCCCCGAGGACGTGTCGAAAGAGGTGGCGGACGCCAACCTGCGCGGACGCGGCGGCGCCGGCTTCCCGGCGGCCCGGAAGTGGAGCTTCATCCCGAAAGACGTCAGCATCCCGCGTTACGTGGTGATGAACGCCGATGAGTCTGAACCCGGCACCTACAAGGACCGGCAACTTCTGGAGTGGGACCCGCACCAGTGCATCGAGGCGATGATCCTGTCATCGTACGCGGTTCAGGCGAAGCTGAGCTACATCTTCATCCGCGGCGAGATGAGTCTGGCCGCGGAGCGCCTGGAGCATGCCGTGCACCAGGCCTACGCAAAGGGCTACCTCGGCAAGAACATCCTGGGGACAGGCTACGATTTCGACCTCCACATCCATCGGGGCGCGGGCGCGTACATTTGCGGTGAGGAAACGTCGCTGCTGGAGGCGCTGGAGGGGCATCGCGGCAATCCGCGGCTCCGCCCGCCGTACTTCCCAGCGGCGAAGGGGCTGTACTACTATCCCACGGTGGTGAACAACTGCGAAACGCTTTGCTGCGTTCCGCACATCGTGGAGCGGGGCGCCCAGTGGTTCGCCGGAATCGGCACCGAGAAGAGCAAGGGCCCGAAGCTGTATTGCATCTCCGGCCATGTGATGAAGCCGGACATCTATGAGGCGCCGTTCGGAATCACGCTGCGGCAATTGATCTACGATTACGCCGGCGGCCTGCGCCCCGGGCGCACCCTCAAGGCGGTCATCCCCGGCGGAGCCTCCGCGGCCATCCTGGGGCCGGAATCGCTGGATATGCCGATGGACTTCGAAGGCGTGGCCGCCGCGGGCTCAATGCTGGGATCGGCCGCGGTGATCATCATGGACGATACGACGTGCATGGTGGGCGCCGCGCTGAACCTGCTGCACTTCTTCCGGCACGAATCGTGCGGAAAGTGCACGCCGTGCCGTGAGGGAACAGACTGGCTGTTCAAGGTGTTGCGACGCTTGGAAGCAGGCAAGGGCACTGAGGACGATATCAGCCTGCTTCTGAGGCTCACAGACAACATGGACGGCAAGTGCTTCTGCCTGCTGGGGGAAAGCGCCCTTGTTCCCGTGCGCACCAGCATCCAGCGGTTCCGCGAGGACTACGAGCGGCACGTGGTTGAGGGCAAGTGCCCCTACGAATTGCACCTGGCGCACTGAGAACGGCATTGGCCGCCTGTTAGCGGCCGCACACAAGATTGACGACACAGTACCCGGCCGCCTTCAAGAAGGCGCTGGACGAGAGATATGACTGAAACCACACCAAAAGTGGAGACCGTGAACGTAACGATCGACGGGCAGACCATCGCGGTCCCAAAAGGATCGCTGCTCATCGAGGCGTGCCGCGCGCTGGACATCGACGTGCCCTTCTTCTGCTGGCATCCGCACATGTCGCCGTTCGGCGCGTGCCGCCAGTGCCTCGTGAAGGTGGAGAAGATGCCGAAGCCCGTGGCGTCGTGCACCACTCAGGTTGCGGACGGCATGGTGGTGTACGCCTCCACCGACGAGGTGAAGCAGTGGCGCGAAGGCATTGTTGGGTTCCTACTGGCGAACCACCCACTTGAGTGCCCCACTTGCGACAAAGGCGGCGAGTGCGACCTTCAGAACATCTCGTTCAAGCACGGCCCGCGACACAGCCTGTTCCGTGAAAACAAGCGCCACTTCATCGACTACGACATGGGCCCCACTGTGGTGCGCGACATGGACCGCTGCATCCAGTGCCAGCGCTGCATCCGCTTCGGCCTGGAGTGGAGCGGGGACCACGGCATTGAGTTCTTCGGGCGCGGCGCCGCCACCAACATCGGAACGTTCGCGCGCGGCCCGTTTCTCAGCAAGTTCAGCGGAAACGTCACCGAGGTCTGCCCGGTTGGAGCCCTCACCAGCGAGCCGTTCCGCCTGAAGGCGCGGCCCTGGGAGATGAGATCCGCCTCCGTAGTGTGCCCCCATTGCGCCGTGGGCTGCAACCTGACGGCCAACACCCGCCAGAACGAATTGCTGCGCATTACCGGACGCGAGAACGTTCAGGTGAACGTCTGCTGGACCTGTGACAAGGGCAAGTTCGGGGTCGACTTCGTAAACAGCGACCGCCGCCTCAAGACGCCTTTCTATCGACGGGGCGACCGGCTGGTTCCGGCATCCTGGCCCGAGGCGCTCACCGAAGTTGCGCGCCGCTTCCAGGAGATCCGCGAGGCGGACGGGCCCGGCGCCATCGGCTTCATCGGCAGCCAGAAGGCCAGCAATGAAGATGTCTTCATGTTCCAGCGCCTGGCGCGCGAGGGCGTGGGCACGGCCAACATCGACCACCGCATGGGCGATACGCTTCCGGCTTCACTTATTCCGGGAACGGGCTTGCCCCTGAACGATATCGCGCGGGCGAAAACCATTGTGCTGTTCGCCGCCGACGTGCGCGAGGAAACGCCGGTCGTCTGGCTGCGGATCCACAACGCCCAACTGAAGGGCGCGAAAGTCATCGTCATCGACGAACGCGGTTCCGAGGCCGACGCGTTCGCCCAACAGAGTGTTCGCTACCGTCCCGGCGGCGAAACATCGTTCCTACGTTTGCTGACGGCGGCGGTTGCGCAAGCCGCGGCGGGCGGCTCGCCTCCCTCGGAAGGGGATGGAGCCGGAGTTTCGGTTGAGACGCTTACCCAACTCGCGAATGCGCTGAAGGGCGGCTTCGTGCTGCTGGCTGGCCCACGAGTGGCCGCAAAACCGGACTCGGCCGAGATCGTGCGCGCGCTCTGGGGCCTCGCCGACGCCGCTCCAGGAGCCCGTTTCGGCCTTCTGCACCTGAACAACAACACCCGCGGCGCCTACGATATGGGCGCCGTCCCCGACCATGGGCCTGGCTGGCAGCAGATTACGCATCCGGGGCTGAACACGGCTCAGATGCTGCAGGCCGCCGCCGACGGCAAGCTGAAGGCGCTTTACGTTCTGGGATCGGACCTGGTTTCCAGCTTCCCGGATGCCGCGCTAGTAAAGAAGGCGCTGGAAACCGTGCCATTCCTGGTTGTGCAGGACATCCTGACATCGGAGATGAGCCGGCAGGCGGACGTTGTGCTGCCGGGCCTCTCTTTCGCGGAGCGCGAGGGGACCTATACAAACCTGGAGGGCCGCATTCAGGCCAGCGTCAAGGCCGTGGAACCGTTGGGGGGCGGACGGCCGGACTGGGAGATCTGCGCGGCCCTGCTAGCCGCCTTGGGAGTCGCTCCCGGCGTGCTGAACGTGGAAGACGTGACGCGCCAGATCGCCGAAGCCGTGCCTGAATATGAAAACGCGGTTCCGGATCGCCTGCCCGCCGAAGGCGCGCTTGAGGTCGACGAGCGAACAACTCTCGCGGCGCCTCCGCCGATGGGGCACGCGGCCGCCGAGGGAAGCGCGGCTCTGCCGCTGATCCTTCTGACAGGCCCGGTGCTCTTCGACGGCGGGCCATTGACCACAGACACGGCGGCCTTCTCCGAACTGGAGCCCAGCGGCTACATCGACCTTGCTGAACCCGATGCCGCGTCGGCCGGCATAGCCGACGGCGACATGGTGACGGTTTCGTCGGAGTTCGGCGTGGTCACCGTGCCGGCGAAGGTCCGCGGGCGCGTTGAACCCGGCACGGCGTTCATGCCCCTGAAGGCGACGGGGTTCCGATCGAATACTCTGACCAGCGTTACCCGAACGGTTCAGCGGGTGCGCATCGATAAGGCGCAATAGGGCCAGCCGCCCATCACACCCGATGATTATCAACCTGCTGATATTGCTGATCAAGATCCTGCTGGTCTTCGTGGGCCTGCTGTCCGGGTTCGCCGTCATGACCTGGTTCGAGCGCCGGCTCATAGCGGGCTTCCAGGTCCGGTCTGGGCCGAACCGCGTGGGCCCGTTCGGCCTGCTTCAACCGGCGGCGGACGGCTTGAAGCTCGCCATGAAGGAAGACATCGCCATCGCCAACCGGGACCGATTCGTGTTCACGATGGCTCCGATGATCTCGATGATGGCGGCGCTGGTGTCATTCTGCATCATTCCCTTCGGTCCGGATGGCCTGAAGATCGGCGGCTACGCCATTCCGCTGCACATTGCGGCCGATGCCCCCGTGGGCTTCCTGTTCGTTCTGGCGGTGGCATCCATCGGAATCTACGGCATCGTGCTGGCGGGATGGTCTTCGGGCAGCAAATACAGCCTGCTGGGCGGGATGCGGTCGTCGGCGCAGATGATCAGCTACGAACTGGCGATGGGGATGGCCCTCGTCAGCGTGCTCGTGTACACCGGCAGTCTCCGGCCGATGGACATCATGATGCACGAGGGAATGTGGTGGAAGCAGTTTCCGGCCCTCGTGATCTTCTTCGTGTGCATGATCGCCGAGACAAACCGGGCGCCGTTCGACCTGGTGGAGGCGGAGCAGGAACTGGTGGCCGGCTTCCATACGGAGTATTCGTCGTTCAAGTTCGCCCTGTTCTACATGGGCGAGTACGTGAACATGATCACGTTCTCGGCCCTGGCGGTTACGCTGTGGTTTGGCGGCTGGCGCGGCCCGATGGCGGAGCACTATCCGCTGCTCGGCGTGATCTATTTCATCGCCAAGATCGCTGTGTTCATGTTCGTATACGTCTGGATCCGCGCCACTCTGGTGCGCATCCGCTATGACCGGCTGATGGCCCTGGGTTGGACGCTTCTGCTGCCGTCTGCCCTGATCTGGGCCGCTTTGACAGCCGTCTGGGTTGTACTGAGACCATAACGGCTCCTGTGTTGGGAGATTGAGATATGCCGAAAGAAGTTGGCGGCCACCAAAGCGCGGTGGGCAAGACGGCTAATACGGTTCGCAGCTTCAGCAAGGGCTTGGCGACCACGTTCAAGCACCTGTTTCGACCGAAGGTGACGATGAGCTATCCGGAAGAGAAGTGGGTTCCGTACCCGCGCTTCCGGGGGCTGCATCAGCTTCGCCGCTATGCCGATGGGCTGGAAATGTGCATCGGCTGCTCGCTGTGCGAGGCGGCCTGCCCATCCGACTGCATTTACGTGGAGCCGGCGGAGAATACGCCGGAGGACCGACATTCGCCGGGCGAGCGCTATGCAAAGACCTATGACATCAACATGCTGCGCTGCATCTTCTGCGGCTATTGCGTTGAGGCGTGCCCGACGACCGCCATTGTTATGACCGGCGACTATGAGCTGGCCAACTATGATCGTAAGGACTTCATCTACCACAAGGACCGTCTACTGGTAGACAAGCCCGAGAACAATGCTCCCCTGAGCCCGCTGGAAGCGGTTTGACCGCCGTCTCCAATCGGCACTACGTTATGTCATCACTGCGCCCCGTCCCTTGGGAACGGGGCCAGAATAACCCTTAAGGACCGTGCATTGAGCGCGCAGGCCGTACTATTCACAATATTCGCCGCACTGGCCGTGGTTTCTGGAGTGCTTGTCATCCGGCTCCCGAACCCGATCCACTCGGCGCTGGCGCTGATCGGCAATCTCGTCAGCATTGCCGTTCTGTATTACACGCTGAACGCCCCGTTCCTGATGGCTGTACAGCTCATCGTCTATGCCGGAGCCATCGTGGTGCTTTTCCTATTCGTGGTGATGCTATTGAGCAGCCGCGGAGAGGTCCACGCTCGCAAACACCTGATGTGGCTGGCCCCCGCCGCCTGGATCGGGGCGCTTCTGACCTTCCTCGGAGCCTTCGCAATGATCGCGATGGACGGCGGCCGCGTTGCGCGCCCGTCCGATGCCGTGGTGGTGGGCGACCCCGCCTCGATCGGCGTGCTCCTGTTCGGCAAGTACCTGCTTCCCTTTGAGGCCACGTCCATCCTGCTACTGGCGGCGCTGGTGGGCGCGATGTACCTGGGCCGGCGCGGCGAGAGCGGCGAGGTGGAAGACTACGGCGGCGCCGAGGAGGCGAACGATGGGTGACATGGTCGTACCCCTGAGCCGGTGTCTGCTGGTAAGCGCGCTGCTGTTTTCTATCGGCGTGGTGGGCGTAATCACCCGCCGCAACACGCTGGTAATCTACATGAGCGTGGAGCTGATGCTGAACGCCGTGAACCTGAGCCTGGTGGCTTTCTCGCGTCACCTCCATCAACTGGATGGTCAGGTGATGGCGCTCTTCGTGATGACCGTTGCCGCCGCCGAAGTCTCGGTGGGCCTCGGCCTGATCGTGGCAATCTTCCGGAACCGCGAACACACCGTGGACGTGGATTCCATGAACGTGATGAAATGGTGAGGAGTCGTCAGTTGTCAGTAATCAGTCGTCAGTTGCGGCCTTGCATGGCTCGGACTGCCGACGTGCTGAAGACTGGTTGCCTGCGGCTGACGACTGATTACTGACAACTGACGACTGATAACTGATGTCTTTACTACCCAAACTCATACCGCTGTTCCCTTTACTGGGGTTCATCCTCTGCGGGACGGTGGGCAAACGATTGTCGCGAGCGGCGGTGGGCGCCTTGGCAACGCTGAGCGTTGCCATTTCCTTTGTGTGCGCACTTTTGCTGCTGCGGGGATTCCTGATGGTCCCCGGCGAAGGGCGGATCATTGAAACCACCCTTTGGCAGTGGATGCCGCTTTATGCGCCGGGCCAGGCCGTCAAGGGGCTGGACGTGGCGCTGCTGGTTGATCCGCTGTCGCTCACGCTCACTCTCATCATCACCGGCGTTGGCGCCCTGATCCACTTCTACGCCATGGGGTACATGGCGCATGACGCGCGATACTCGCGGTTCTTCAGCCTGCTGAACCTGTTCGTGTTCTTTATGCTGCTCCTGGTGCTGGGCAACTCCTTCCCGATGATGTTCGTGGGGTGGGAGGGGGTGGGGCTTTGCTCCTACATGCTCATCGGGTTCTGGTTTGAAGACATGGCGAATGCGGCGGCCGGTACCAAGGCGTTCATCGTGAACCGCGTGGGCGACTTCGGCTTCCTCGCGGCGATGCTCTGGATGTTCAGCATCACCGGCAGCCTGCGCTTCGCCGACGTGTTCGCGAACGCAAGCATGTTCACGGCCTCGGCGCTGGTTGGCGTAACGCTGCTGCTGTTCCTCGGGGCCACCGGCAAGAGCGCGCAGATCCCCCTGTATGTCTGGTTGCCGGACGCAATGGCGGGCCCCACGCCGGTCTCGGCGCTGATTCACGCCGCAACGATGGTCACGGCGGGCGTGTATATGGTGGCCCGCTGCCACGTTCTCTTCAGCGCCGCGCCCACCACGCAGGCGGTCGTTTCCGTCATCGGCGTGCTGACCGCCTTCTTCGCCGCCACCATTGCGATGGTGCAGTTTGACATGAAGAAGGTGCTGGCCTACAGCACGGTCAGCCAGTTGGGCTACATGTTTGTGGGCGTCGGCACGGGCGCCTACGCGGCCGGCGTATTCCACCTCTTCACCCACGCGTTCTTCAAGGCCTGCCTGTTCCTCGGCGCCGGCGCCGTGATGCACGGGCTGGCGAACAACATTGACCTCCGGTACATGGGCAACCTGAAGAAGTACATGCCCGCCACGCGATGGACGTACCTCGCGGCGGTGCTTGCTATCGCCGGCATCCCGCCGCTGGCCGGCTTCTTCAGCAAGGATGACATCCTCGCCGCTGCGTTCGATCGCGGCCATGCGCAGCCGCTGTGGCTGTTCGTCTACGCGCTCGGGCTGGCCACGGCGTTCCTTACGGCGCTCTACATGACCCGATCCTATCTGATGGCCTTTGAGGGCGAGGAGCGGATCGACTGGGCGGCCCTGAAGGCCGCCGCCGCGCACGGCCACGGACACGGGTCTGATGGGGACGCCGCTTCGCGTGAGCCCGTGCGCGGCGAGGTTTCGGCGGACGACAAAGCCCATCTCATCCATGAGCTGCCTGGCATGAGCGCCGTTCTGGTCATCCTGGCGTTCTTCTCCGCAACCGCAGGCTTCGTATTCGGGATATCGGCGCTAAAGCCGGAGTGGCTCCCGAACCTGTCGTTCGAGAAGTGGCTGGAACCGGCCCTGGCCTCCTGGTGGACGCACGGCTCCGCCGTGGCCGCCGCAACGGAAGCGATCCCGGCGCATGCGTCGAACCACGTGGCCCTGGCGGCGATATCGGCCGTGGTCGCGTTGCTCGGCATTGCCAGCGCCGTTGCGCTCGAGAAGGCGCGCAAGCTGGACACGTCCGGCGTTCCGCAGCCGCTCTACAACGCGCTCTTCAACAAGTACAGGGTGGACGAACTGTACGGCGCTATCTTCCAGACCGGCGGCAAGGCCCTCGGCGCGTGGCTGTGGCAGGTTTTCGACGCGCGCGTTGTGGACGGTTTCGTGAACGGCGTCGGCGCGGCCGCCAAGGCATCCGGATCGGCGCTGAGGCGCTGGAGCACCGGCTATGTGCGCAGTTACGCGTTCAGCATCCTCGCGGGAGTGATCATCATCATCGGGTATCTTCTGTTCTATCATCCTGTCATTCCGCCCGTTGCGGCGGCCCTGGGAAGGGGGGCATTCTAGATGCCTCTCCTCTCCATCCTGATTTTCGGCCCGCTGTTGGTGGCGGCGATTCTGGCCTTCATCCCGCGCCACGACGTTGGGCTCCAGAAGGCCGTCGCCCTGGGCGGCGCCGTGGCGCTGTTCCTCATATCGCTGTTGCTGTTCACTGGCTATAGCGGAGCCGGCTACCTGTTTACAGAGAACCACGCTTGGATCTCGACCAGCGTCTTCACGTCGCGGTACAAGGTGGGCGTGGACGGCATCAGCCTGTTCCTGGTGATCCTCACCACGCTGCTGACGCCCATCAGTTTGATGGCCTCGTGGAGCAGTATAAAGACGCGGGTTCGCGAGTACCTGATCTTCATGTTGGTGCTCGAAACTGGCGTCATCGGCGTGTTCGCGGCGCGCGACATGTTCCTCTTTTACGCCTTCTGGGAGTTCCAGCTCATCCCGATGTACTTCCTCATTGGGATCTGGGGCGGCGCCAACCGCATTTACGCCACGCTGAAGTTTTTTCTGTACACGCTGGTCGGCAGCCTGTTGATGCTGGTGGCGATCCTCTGGCTCTGGAACACGGCCGGGCGGACATTCGACATCGACACGCTCATCAAGAACGCGGGGACGCCCATTCAGGTGCAGACCTGGCTGTTCCTCGCCTTCGCGCTGGCGTTTGCCATCAAGGTGCCGCTGTTCCCGTTGCACACCTGGCTGCCAGACGCCCACACGGAGGCGCCAACGGCCGGCTCGGTGATGCTGGCCGGGGTGCTGCTGAAGATGGGCACATACGGCTTTTTGCGGTTCTGCTTCCCGCTGTTTCCGGAGGCGTCCCGAGCGTTCGCGCCGCTCTTCATGACTCTGGCCGTGATCGGCATTATCTACGGCGCCATCGTGGCCGCCGTGCAGCCGGACATGAAGAAGCTGGTGGCCTACAGCTCGGTGAGCCATCTCGGGTTCGTGATGCTGGGCCTCTTCGCCTTTAATGCCCAGGCGTGGCAGGGCGCGGTGATGCAGATGGTGAACCACGGCATCAGCACGGGCGCGCTGTTCCTTCTGGTGGGGGTGCTGTATGACCAGCGACACACGCGACTGATCCGCGAATACGGCGGCGTGGCCAGCATCACGCCTCTCTTCAATGTGGTGTTCCTCACCGCCGTGCTCTCGTCGGCCGGTTTGCCGGCGCTGAACGGCTTCGTGGGAGAGTTCAACATCCTGCTGGGCGCCTTCCAGGCGAGCCCGGGCCTCACGATCGCCGCCACTACCGGCGTCATTCTGGCGGCGGTATACCTGCTGTGGATGTTCCAGCGGGTGATGCACGGTAACGTGACGCACGAGGAAAACCGCAAGCTGAAGGACCTGACGCACTGGCAGATGGCCTATCTGGCGCCGCTGCTCTTCCTGATGGTGTGGCTGGGCGTGCATCCGAACACGATCCTCAGCCGCACGCAGGGGGCCGTAATGGCCACCCTGGAATCGAGCCGCGTTCCTGGATCTACCGGCTCCCAACCCGCCCTTCAGCCGCAGGCGGTGAGTTTCGAGGGAGGGCCGGCCCGATGAGCAACCCCGTAGTTTCCGGCTGGACCCCGGCCAATATCGACGTGAACTGGTTGTTGGCCACGCCGATCACCATCCTGGTTCTGGCCGGCCTCGTCGCGATGATGGTGGACGCCTTCTCGAAGAAGAAGGCCTACGTTGCGGGCGTGGCCCTCGCGGGCATCGCGGCGTCCATGTTCGCGTGTTTCCGCCTGTGGGATACGCCGGCGGCCTTGGCGATGTCGTTCGGTTTGAAGGGCGACGCGGCGACCAGTCAGCTAACCGCTGACAACTATGCCCTGCTCCTGAGCCTGATCATCCTGGCGGCTGGCGCGCTAACGGTCATCATGTCGCTGGATTACCTCAAGGGCCAGCGCCTGATGCGCGGCGAGTACTTTATCCTGCTGCTCTTCGCGATGAGCGCCATGATCCTCATGGTGCAGGCCACGGAGCTCATCACCATCTTCTTGGCGCTGGAGGCGTTCTCCGTTTCGCTGTACGTGCTGTCCGCATTTGCCCGCAAGCGCAAGCGCAGCGCCGAGGCGGGCCTGAAATACCTCCTGCTGGGCGCCTTCTCCTCCGCGTTCCTGCTCTATGGCATCGCCCTGATCTACGGCACGCTGGGCACGACGAACCTGCTGGAGATTAACCGCGCGCTGGCGTCCGCTTCCACGGTGGGGGGAGATCTTTCTCGTTACCTGCTGCCGGCCGGCATCGGAATGCTGCTGGTGGGCCTGGGATTCAAGGTCGCGGCTGTGCCGTTCCATCTCTGGACGCCGGACGTGTATGAAGGCGCGCCCACGCCGATTACGGCTTTCATGAGCGTCGCCACCAAGGCCGCCGCCTTCGGAGTGATGGGCCGCGTGCTGCTGTTCGCGTTCCCGTCGGCCCGGCCGGAATGGGAGCCCATCGTGGTTGCCATGGCGATTGCCACGATGGTGGTGGGCAACGTTGTGGCGATAACACAGAACAACGTGAAGCGGCTGCTGGCCTACTCCAGCATCGCGCACGCGGGCTATCTGCTGATTGCCATCGTCGCCAACGATAGCGTGAGCCTGCTGTACTACCTGATGGGCTACGCTGTGATGAACATTGGGGCCTTCGCGGTTGTGGCGCACCTTGCCCACGACGGCCGCGAGTTCAGCGACATTTCCGACTTCCGCGGCCTTGCTCACCGCAACCCTCTGGTGGCCGTGGCGATGACCATCTTCATGTTCAGCCTCGCCGGCATCCCGTTCTCCATCGGGTTCAACGCCAAGTTCGTGCTGTTCCTGAACGCCGTGGGCAGGGAATACACGGGTCTGGTGATCCTGGCAGTGCTGGCCAGCGCAGTGAGCGCATTCTACTATCTCCGGGTGGTGGTGGCCATGTGGATGCGCGAGCACGACGGGCAGACCGCTCAGGCCCCCGCCCGCATGGCCCCTGGCATCGGCGCCGTGGTCACGCTCTGCGCCATTCTGGCCCTCCTCGGCGGCGTGGTGATGAACCCGCTGGTGGGTTTGGCCTCACATGCAAACCCATCACAGGCGCCGGGGGTGGCGGAACTGCCGGGAAGCGTCGCGCGAAGATAGACATGCGCGCGAACTCCGCCAGTGAGTTGGCGGGCTATCGTAGCAATACCCGCCGTCGCGGGTTCGGTACCCATACGGGTACTCCGCTATGCTGGCCCGCCGCTTCTTTGGCAGGGATGACCGCCTCCTCTGCCGCTTCGGTTCGCTCCCACTCCAAACAGATCAACCCAATGCGGCAATGCTGTCGCTGGCGCCGCACGTAATCGCGCGCTCGCTCGATGCGGTTGGCGGGCACGGCAAAGCGCTCTGGCCTCTCAGCATCTGAATCCCTCGTGCCGCACCCCCTGCATCACAAGCGGGGATTCAGAGCCCTTCGACTGCTTAACAGCTTCTGGACGGCGGTGGGTGGCGCAGCGTGAGACGAGCGTTTGGATGGGGCAGGGCAACGATTGCCGCATTAAGGGTCATGCCGCTCTTCGAAATCAGCGGACAAAGGACAGTCGTGCGTTCTACCCCGCGTTCCGGCCCGTACAGGTTGCCGACCGTCCTTGCCTGAACTTCCCGGATCCGGCGGAACCGCGAACCCTAGGTGCAATGGTCTAGCCCCCCTCCACCCGGCAGGCCTTACCCGGCGGGACGTATCCATCGTGGTTCTTTCCACCTACAAGCCCCCTCGCTTTGCATCGCTTCCCTGATGTAAGCCTGCTCGCTTCTCGCGTACAATCGAAGCATCACCCAACGATAGGCAAGGTCTCCCGCTTGTTCTGAAAGGGTTAGCAGAATGGTCAAAGGTCGTTCTCAACTTAGGTCGGTCGTAACGGTTACAACTCTCGCACTCTGCGCAGTAGCAACCGCCGCGGCCTCGCCGCAGAAACTTGATGGCGTCCTGATGCGCGCCGCGCAACGCGGCGCCGGGCGCGGACGGGTCATCGTTCAGTTCGACCGAATGCCGTCCTGGAATGATGCCGTGACGTACGGCCGAATGGGCGCCCGGCTGGGGAACCAGCTTGGCGACGGGCGAACCTTCGTGGCCGACGCTACCGCCATGTCCCTTCGGACCCTCGCCAACGACCGGCGTGTGGTTCACGTCAGCCTTGATGCTCCGTTGAAGGCCAACCTCGATGTGGAAGACCACGCGATTCTGGACCCCTCAACGGTTTGGAACAAGAACCTGAGCGCTACGCTTGGTCTCTCCGGAGACGGCGCTACCGTGGCGGTCATAGATTCCGGCATCGATCATAACGCGGAGGGGGAGGGAAGCATCGCGCGCTTCTTCAACGTCCTCACCGGTACCGTATCGGCCGGAGACAACTCCTTTGACGACTATGGCCACGGCACCCACGTCGCCGGCATCATCGGAGGGTCGGCCAGCGACTCCCAGATGGAGTCCGGGCAGGTGAAGTTCACAGGTATCGCGCCGAAGGCCAGACTCATATCCCTGAAGGTCCTGGATGGCGCCGGGACGGGGTACACGAGCGCCACCATCGCCGCGATCAATTGGTGCATTGCCAACAGAGTCGCCTACAACATCGGCGTGCTGAACATGTCGCTGTCGCACCCGGTGTATGAGTCGTACCGCACCGACCCGCTCTGCCAGGCCGTGGAAGCGGCGTGGAAGGCAGGCATCACGGTTGTCTGCTCCGCTGGGAACGATGGACGCAACGGGTACGGCACCATTGCCTGCCCCGGCAACGACCCCTATGTGATCACCGTTGGCGCTATGAACCCCAGGGGGTCATACGAGCGCTCTGATCACATCATCGCCACCTACTCAGCCAAGGGTCCGACAGTGGGTGACCACATCCTCAAGCCGGACATCCTGGCCCCCGGAAACAAGGTTGTATCGTGGGCGGCGTTCGGCAGCACGCTCTACAACGATTCCCGCGTAACGAGATTTGGAAGGGCAAAGGACACTAAGCACGGCCGCCCGTTCATGGAGTTGTCTGGCACCAGCATGTCCGCGCCCGTGGTGTCTGGGGCGGCGGCGCTGATGATCGATCAGGCGAAGAGGCTTCACTTTGCTCTGACGCCGGACCAGATCAAGGCCCGGCTCATGGTGACGGCGGACAAGACCGAGTACGATGGCTTCACCCAAGGCGCCGGTTACATCAATATTTCGCACGCTCTGAACTCGATGTCTATGGGCTGGTTCACAGCGCTTTCGCCGCGGACCTCGCTGAACGCGGACGGCTCGGTCCTTCTCACCGACCCTGTTTCCGGCAGCCGCGTCCTGTGGGGTGACCGCGTATTGTGGGGTGACCGCGTGCTCTGGGGCAATTCCGCTGTCTGGGGTGACGCCTCCACAGTGGCCGACAGAGTTCTCTGGGGAGACTCCGCTATCTGGGGCGACCGCGTCCTGTGGGGCGATCGCGTTCTCTGGGGCGACACCTTCCCCACCGCGGCGGACGACAGCGCCGGTGACGCCACGTTCGCCACCAGCATCGCCTTTGATGGGGATGCCAACTGATGGCCGCAACGGTTATGGCCAACCCCGCTATCGGCGAAAGACGGGATCGCCTGGGGGAAGTGTGCCTTCGCTACATCAACTGGCGCGATAGTCAGCGGGCCGACAAATGGCAATCCATGACGTTGCCACTGGACAGAACACCGCGCTATCCAAGCAGTGATGGAATCAGAACCGAAATGCTGGCGGATCCGAAGCGCCTTCCGGGATTGTTGGCGCTGCACAATCGGGCGTACGTGGGGGCCAGCGACTACCAGAAAGCCGGGTGGATTGAGCGAAGGGCGCTGGCCACAAGCGAGGGTTTCGATCCGACCTTGATCTGGCTGGCGTACGATGGAGACAAGCCGGTCGGGTACTGTATGGCGAGGTGCGGTAGCGTAACGGGCCGAATAACGGGCCTCGCCGTCTTGCCCGAACACCGGCGCAGGAAGATCGGCACGAAGCTGATGCAGCGCGCCATCGCCGAGCTGGCTCAGCGGGGAGCCACGGAGGTGCACCTGGAGGTGCCACGACCGGACCAACACTCCCAGCAATTGTACAGACAACTCGGATTCCGAGATGATGCCTGAAGGTCGGCTACCTACCAACAAACTCCTTGGGTCTGCCTCAATAGAGATGGACCCAAGGAGTTTGTTGCGACCGTACCCAATCGGCAGCCAGACGCTGTTATGAAACGAGGCATCCTTTTGCCGGGCGAAACAGATCCTCTCGTTCTCTAGCCCTTTCGTTTACAGCCCCCAGTCGTCGCCGGACGTCTGTACGCCCGATCACCAGTTGCCGCGCGGCAGGGCCTGGCTGCCCCCTGTGCGGGGGGCATGGTTCTGCATCTACACTTTGGCGACGGTGGGCAGCCCCCGTGCAGCTTGCCTTGCTGGCGGGCCTGAGGGATCAACGCCTTCACCCGCTCGCGCGGCACGTCGCGCTCGAACTCGGCGAACACGGCCGGAAACGTGGAGGCAATGAGCCTCAGCGCGCCCTCGGCTTCCGCGCCGTCTGACGGCTCCGCTTTGGCGCGTCGGCGCGGAAAGACGCCTGCGGCCCGTAGCGACGCTTTCCCTTGTGCTATGTAGGCCAGCGAAATGGAATAAGGACGCGTCGCCATTCCCTGAGGCAACCGCGTCCTATCCATCCCATGAGAGTCATCCGCTCTTTCATCAACCTACCGTCACCGCTCCGGTCTTACCTGCTCGCCTGGTATGTTGCCGGCGCGCTCGCGCTCGTTTGGAGCATTGACCTCCTATTGGAAGGACGGTGGTCATCGGTTCTGTGGTACATCGCGGCGTCATTGGTTCTCAGCGCCAGAACCGCCCGTGGCGCATCCTCAAACGCGAGCGAAAGCACTACGGTATCCATGGCATCCGCGGCGGCGATTGCGGCCATTATTGGAGTCTGCCCCGCCGCGGGGGCGTTGGTTGAGGCAAGCACCACGGTTTTAGCGAGCGTATTCCCCAAACGCCACGCCCTGTACCAGTCGCTGTTCAACGTCTCCGTCGTGTCCGTCGGCGCCCTGGCAGCCGGACTGACGTATCGCGCGTTGGGCGGCCCCACGATCGCATTCGGGCATAGGTCACCTTTGACCGGCGTGGTCTTCGCAGCCGCGCCTATGCTGGTGGCGACCACCGCTTATTTCGTGGTGAACACAGCGGCCGTGGCGAAAGCGGTGGCGCTTGCGTCCGGCGCATCTTTCACATGCGTATGGGAAAGGAACTTCAAGACAACCCTCGTCGCCTACACAAGCGGCGGAGCGTGCGCCATCCTCATCCTCGGCCTCTCCGGCTACGTACCGATTACCCCGCTCCTCCTGCTCATCGCTCCGATTGTCTATGCCACCTATTCGCGTGAGCAAACCGACGAGGCGCGAATCGTAGCACTGGAGAAGGGCAAGGAACGTCTTCAGGGGCTGTACCTTGCATCCATCCGCACGTTGGCGCTCACGGTTGCGGCCAAGGACCCATACACAAACGGACACAACCACCGGGTCACTTCGTACTCAACCGCCATTGGCCGACGCATGGGCCTGACCGAGGACGAGATAACGGACTTGGAGACCGGGGCGTTGCTGCACGACATTGGCAAGATCGGCGTGCCCGAGCACATCCTGACCAAGCCCGGCAAACTGGATACCGAGGAAATGGCGCTAATGCGCCGCCATTCCGAAATCGGTTGGGCCATCATTGAGCCACTGGATTTCCCCGACATCGTGAAGCAGATCGTGCGATGCCACCATGAGTCGTGCGATGGCTCGGGCTACCCGGACGGCCTGTCGGGTGCTCAGATCCCCCTGTTGGTGCGCATCGTGACCGTAAGCGATGTGTTCGACGCCCTGACGACCCACCGTCCCTATCGCGCGGCGCTAAGCATTGCCGAGGCGAGGCGGATCATGTGCGGCGATATGGGGCCTCACTTCGACCGTTCCCTCCTGACAGCGTTCTTCAAGCTCTTGGAAGAGAAGCCGCTGGACGAGATATGCAGGGTTTCGGCTGAGTCGCCAGCACTCATGGATATCCTGCACGAACTCCACCCGTGCCAACCCTTTCCTTCGAGGCAACAGCCTGGCATCGACCGGCTGGCGAAGCTGTGAGTTGGCAAGTTTGTTGACGAGCGTCCTCGGCACAGAGATAGCTGACGGGCAGGGCAAGCCCAGCCCCTGCCCGGTAGGTGCGGCCGTCCACCGTTCGGTGGATGGAGACACCGAACTGGTAGGGGCTGGGCTTGCCCTGCCCTCGGGGCCTCAGACTGGCCGCTCACGGCCCACCGAACGCGGCACTTAGAGCTCTGTTCTGATGAAACGGCCAGTGAGCGCCTCGCGGGTCTCGTTCGGAACCGATAGCCCATGCAGGATAGGGGGCGGACGCTTCTCATGGGGTCGGCTATCTCCCAGACTCACCCTAACAGAGCACTCAGACCACGCGTCAACGCGTCCGCAGCTTCCTCGAACATCACCGGTCGTCCCAGCAACTCGTCCAGAGCGGCAACCGATCCGCCGAAGGGCTGTCCAAACACGGCTGAGTAGAGCGGTTCAGGCGAGGTCAGGTACAGCGTACCGTGCTCGAGGAGACAGCCGCCGGAGCGGCGCTGGGCGCTGCCCATGACCTTCCGGCCCGCCGTCTGGAGGTCGGCGCCCGCCACGGCGGCAAAGCAGTCCGCTGGGTTGCGCCCGGACGGCATGGCGGTCAGGTCCTCGTCCACTCGCAGGCCCAGGAGGTTCAGCCCGTTCGCCAGGCCGCGGGCGATCAGCTTGTGGGATGACGATATGTCCTCGGACGGCGCGCGCATGATCAGAGCGTAAGTCAGGTCGTTGAAATGGAGGATGGCGCGTCCGCCGGAGGGGCGGCGCACAATGTCGATGCCGGCCGCGGCGGCAGCCTCCTCGTCCACGCGACCGTGGCGAGGGTTGGCCAGGTCCTGGCTGCGTCCCAGCGAGATGCACGGCGGCGCCCAGTGGTAGAAGCGCAGAACCGGGAAGCCCGGCGCTCCCGCCGCGCACTCCGCCAGCAGTTGCTCGTCGCGCGCCATGTTCACCGCGCCCGTGGCCGTTTCAACGGGAAGAAGGCGTCCTCCCGTTGGAAGGGCGCCTTCGATGGTATCGCATCTCTGTGTGTTCATACTGGGCCGCGTGGAGCTACTTCGACGGTTCCCACCGGATGTTCAGGTTCTTCGCCGCGCCCACCTCGTCAACGCGCTTCACGGGCATCGTGTGCGGGGCGGACTTCACGAGTTCCGGGTCCTCGTCGGCGATGCTCTGCATGGCCGCCACAAACTCGTCCAGCGTCTCGCGCGTCTCCGTTTCGGTGGGCTCTATCATCATTGCCTCGGGGACGATGAGCGGGAAGTAGACCGTCGGCGGGTGGTATCCGTAGTCCATCAGGCGTTTGCCCACGTCCAGGGCGCGGACGCCGGTGGTCTTCTTCTGTTCCTGGGCGCTGGCGACGAACTCGTGCATACACGCTTCCGGGTACGCGATCTGGAATTTCTCGGCGACGCCAACGCGAACGTAGTTGGCATTCAGCACCGCGTTCTCGGCAACGCCGCGCAATCCCTCGGGGCCCAGCGTTCGGATGTACGTATACGCCCTGACGAGAATGCCGAAGTTGCCGTTGAAGGAGTGCAGCCGGCCGATCGTCTGTGGCCGGTCGCCTGCCCAGCCATACGTCCCATCCGCGGCGCGCGCCACGGTGGGCGAGGGCAGAAACGGCTCCAGGATGGCTTTCACGGCCACCGGGCCGGCGCCCGGGCCTCCGCCGCCGTGCGGCGTCGTAAACGTCTTGTGCAGGTTGAAGTGCATCACGTCGAAGCCCATGTCGCCGGGACGGGCCACTCCGATGATGGCGTTCAAGTTGGCCCCGTCACCGTACATCAGCCCCCCGGCGGCATGAACGACTTCGGCGATTTCGGCGATCTGGTCCTCAAAAAGGCCCAGAGTGTTGGGGTTGGTCATCATCATGCCCGCGGTCCGCGGGCCAACCTTCGCCTTCACGGCCTCAACGTCAACGCGACCCCGCGCGTTGCTGGGGACCTTGACGATGCTCATGCCCACGAGGCTGGCGGTGGCGGGGTTGGTTCCGTGCGCGGAATCCGGCACCAGCATCTCGGTGCGCCCGTCGTCGCCGCGCGAGCGGTGATACGCCCGGATTAGCAGCAGCCCGGTCATTTCGCCCTGAGCGCCGGCCACCGGCTGCAGGGTGACGGCATCCATGCCGCCGATCTCGGCAAGGTAGCCCTGAAGCTCATACATCACCCGCAGGGCGCCCTGGCATGTGGCCGGCGCCTGGTAGGGGTGGATATCGGCAAAGCCGGGCATGGCCGCCACTCGCTCGTGAACGCGCGGGTTGTACTTCATCGTGCACGAACCGAGCGGGTAGAACCCGAGGTCGATGCCGAAGTTTGTCTGGCTGAGGCGCGTGAAATGGCGCACAGTGTCGATCTCGCTCACTTCCGGCAGGGGAAGCTCGGCGCGAAGCGACTCGGCGGGCAGGAAGGCGGTGATATCCGCGCCGTCCGGCACGGGAACGGCGTTGCTGTGCCGGCCGGGGCGCGATCGTTCGAAGATGGTGGGTTCGGAAAACATCAAGCGAAGGTCCTCAGCAGGTCGGCGAGGCGGCGTATATCGTCGCGAGACACCGTTTCGGTGCAACAGAAGAGGGCGGCATTTTCCAGATCCGGGAACACCGTGGAGAGGCTGTAGGGACCGATGATCCCTTCCCCAGCCAGTCGCGCATTGATCTCGGCAACGGGGGCGGGGCAACGCACCGCGAACTCGTGGAAGAACGGTCCGCTGAACACCGGGGCATACCCCGGCAGCGCCGTGATGGCATCGAAGGCCTCATGAGCGCGCTGAACTGACGCTGTGGCCACGTTCCGCAATCCCGTCTTGCCCAGCAGACTGAGGTAAACCGTCACGCCGAGGGCGGCCAGCGCCTCATTGGAGCAGATGTTGGATGACGCCTTCTCGCGGCGGATATGCTGCTCCCGGGTCTGGAGGGTCAGCGTGTAGGCGCGACGCCCGTCCTGGTCCGTTGTAGCGCCAACAATGCGGCCAGGCATCTGGCGGACGAACTCGCGGCGGCAGGCGAACATACCAACCAGGGGCCCGCCGAAGCTCATGGGAAGCCCCAGGGCCTGGCCCTCGGCCACGGCGATATCCGCGGGCCATTCTCCCGGCGGCGCGAGGAGAGCGAGGGCCATCGGGTTCGCGGCGGCAAGCACGAGGGCTCCGGCGGCTTTGGCGGCGGCGGCGAGAGCCTTCGCGTCCTCGAGAAGCCCGAAGAAGTTGGGCTGGGGGATCACCACGGCGGCCACGTCGGGGGCCAGCCGGCTCTGCAGCGTTTCCACGGCGATGCGCCCGGACGCGTGAGGCACAACGTCAACGGAAGCGCCGTGTCCCTGCACGTAGGTGCGGCAGACTTCCGTCCAGGCCGGGTGCACCGTCTCGGGGATCAGGATGCGGCGGCGTCCCGTGATGGACGCCGCCATCACCGCGGCCTCCGCGAGCGCCGTGGCGCCGTCGTACATCGAGGCGTTTGCCGCGTCCAGCCCAAGGAGCTGACATGTGAGCGTCTGGAACTCGTAGATCGTCTGCAGGAAGCCCTGGCTGCGCTCAGGCTGGTAGGGGGTATAGGCGGTCAGGAACTCGCCGCGCTGGAGGATCGCGGGAACCACGCTTGGGGTGAAGTGCCGGTAGATCCCCGCGCCGCAAAAACAGGCGCCGCGACCGGCATCCGCGTTTTCGCGGCCTATCGCCGCCAGGTGGCGAACCACCTCGGCCTCCGACATCGCCGCCGGAACATCCAGCAGCTTCGGCAGCCGGAGGTTTTCCGGGATCGGCGCGAACAGGTCCTCCAGGGAATTCAGACCAATGCGCTGGAGCATCGCCTCCTGGTCTTCGGTGGTATGGGGTACGTATGCCATAGGGGTATGGAGCCTCACTCTGGGTCCTCGCCGGTCCGCTCGGGCCCAGGAGCGAGGATCCGTACCGTCAGCCTTCCTCCGTGAACGCCACGTACTGCTCGGCGGACATCAGCGCGTCGGCCTCGGCGGGGTTATCCAGTTTCACCACGACCATCCAGCAGCCGTACGGGTCTGTGTTGATGGCCTCGGGGGCATCCACCAGTTCGGTGTTGACCTTCACGACCTCGCCATTCAGAGGCGCAACGAGGTCCGAAACGGCCTTCACGGACTCAACGGTTCCGAACGGCTCGTCGGCAATCAAAGCGCGGCCCTCATCCGGCAGCTCCAGGTAGACCACGTCGCCCAGTTCGTGCTGGGCGAAATCGGTAATACCGAGCGTGGCGGTTCCATCAGATTCCAGGCGGACCCATTCATGGGTAGTTGCGTACTTGAGTTCGTTTGGTGTATTCATTTCATCCTCGTCATCCCGCGGAGCGGGCGGTCGGTTCCGTGGGCCGGTGCGGCATCAGGAACCGCGCTTGTAGAATGGCAGGTCCACAATCCTCGCGGCGTACTCTCGGCCGCGCATGGGCAGGGTGGCCTCGCCTTCCGCCGACGCTGGTAGATAGCCCATCGCAATGGCCCGGTTGAGCGTCGGGGAGAATGTGCCGCTGGTAACGGTTCCGTCGCCGTCCGGGTGTCTGACGGGAGCGCCCTCGCGCGGAATAGCGCGCGGGTCGTCCGGCAGAAGCCCGCGCAGGCGCGGCAAACCGGCCGCGCGAGCCGCCAGCATGGCGTCGCGGCCAATGAAATCGCCCTTCTTGGGCTTCACCACCCAGCCAAGACCGGCCTGATACGGGACGGTGCTTGTGTTGATCTCATGGCCGTACAACGGATAGCACGCCTCAATGCGCAGCACGTCCCTGGCGCCCAGGCCGCAGGGCGCTGCCCCGGCTGCCACCACGGAATCCCACACGGCGGGAGCGGCATCCCACGCGCAGAAGATCTCGAAGCCATCTTCACCGGTGTACCCTGTACGCGCGACGTGCACGGGGGTTCCGTCGATGAGAGTCGCGGCGGCGTGGGAGAAGGCGGGAATGCCGGCGAGGTCCGCGGCGGGAGCGAGGCCCTGCACGATGCCGACAGCCTGCGGTCCCTGCACCGCAAGGAGGGCGAAATCGTCGGAAAGGTCCGCCAGCGTGCAGTCCTCGCCGCACGAATGCTCCACCATCCACGCGTAATCGGTCTCCCGATTGGAGGCATTGACAACGATGAGGTAGTCCGGTTCGGCGGCTCCGTCGTCCCATCGGTAGACGATCAGGTCGTCCAGGATGCCGCCGTCCGGCTGGCACATAAGGCTATACTGCGCGCGGCCGGGGGTGAGGGCAGCGGCGTTGTTCGTAAACAGGCGCTGCACGGCCGAAAGGGAGCCGGCGCCCAGAACGCGAACCTGGCCCATATGGCTGACATCGAAGATGCCGGCGGACTGGCGAACGGCCCGGACCTCATCCAGGATGCTGCCACACTGGACGGGCATCTCCCAACCGGCGAACGGCACGATGCGCGCCCCGGCGGCCACGTGATTCTGATACAAAGAAGTGCGCTTCAACACACGAATATCCTAAGCCGCCGAGAGGAACGCGGGCAAGTTTCAACGGCGAGCAAACATTTGTTGTGCAAGCCTTGCCAGAAAATGCGGGAGGTGGTATTATTACTCTGCGCGTGGTGCGCTCCAACGCATGTGTTTCGGTCCCCTGGTTCGGTAGTATAGACCCAGCTGGTTCGTGCGCTTGCAGGCGGAGACTCTCTCTCCTGGCTATGGGTCGATGGTGACCTCATCTCGGTCATTCCGTCTCCTTTCCGGTTCGAGGCGCAGCGTCCACGCGATGCCACCTGCTCCACAATGAGGTGGAGCCCTGATTCCGGAAGGAAACGAGAATGAGCAAGCGTTTGTTTGTGGGTAACCTCGCCTACAACACGCAGGAGAATGAGCTTCAGGAAGCTTTCGCCCCGTTTGGCGTATCCGACGTGCATATGCCCACGGACCGCATGTCGGGCCGTCCGCGCGGATTTGCATTCGTGACGGTGGACGATGCGCATGCCGCTGAAGCTATTGCCGCCTTTGACGGCAAGCAACTGGGTGGACGCACCCTCACCGTGAACGAAGCCCAGCCCCGTGAAACCCGCCCGTCGTTTGGCGCTGGCGGCGGCGGCGGCGGATATGGCGACGATGGGGGACGGCGAGGCGGCGGCGGCAGCAGCCGCGGCGGCGAGCGCCGGGGCGGCGGCGGCGGATACGATCGCAACCGCTGGTAATCCGTTAGCAGGGCCCTCGATGCCGCGGCGCCGGGGGCCCTGCGTTTGATTTGCCTCTTCGGATTTCATATAATTGCGTAGGAGAGGAACGTGTTACACGGTCCTCCCTTTTTTCACGTCTGAATCACGGCGGTGAACGCCGCCGTTACCAAGGGGATGAGCCGTGGCTAATTTGCCCATTGAAGATATCGAACGAAGAGTTGGCAGCCGTTATGCTTTGACAGTGCTGGCCGGCCTGCGCGCCCGCGAGTTGCGCGATGGTTCCCCGCGGCTCGTGATCGCAGATTCCACCAACCCGATTCTCATCGCCCTGCAGGAGATCCACGAAGGCAAGATCTACGCCGAGAACCTCGTACTGGCGGGAGATGCCCCCGCGGAGGAGCCCGCCGCTCAAGCCGCGCCGCCCGCTGAGCCGAAGCCGGCTGCGGAGATCGCCGCCGCCGCCGTCGAAACCGAGGCGCCCGAAGCCGCGGAAGTCATCGCCATTTCCGAGGAGCCCGCGGTGGAAGGGGACGCCCCGTCCGCCGAAGCCAGCGCGGAGGTATAGCGCATTGGCGGTCAAGCGGGATTACTATGAGGTTCTGAGCGTTCCGCGATCGGCCGCGCTGGAGGATATCAAGAAGTCCTATCGGCGGCTCGCGCGACAGTACCACCCAGACGTCAACAAGACTAGCGACGCCGAAGAGCGGTTCAAGGAGATCGCCGAGGCGTACTCCGTTCTCAGCGATGAAACGAAGCGCGCCCAGTACGATCGATTCGGCGTGGACGGCCTCAACGGCGCCGGCGCGGACTTTGGCGGCTACGCTGGCTTCGACATGGGTGACCTGTTGAACCAGTTCTTCGGCGGCGCGCCGCGCTCTGGCGCGCACCCAGCCGCCGAACGGGGCGCGGACATGCGCTTCGACCTCCAGATCACTCTGGAGGAAGCCGCCACCGGAGTGGAAAAGCGCATCGAAGTGCCGCGCCTGCGCACGTGCGCCGCCTGTGAAGGATCCGGCGCCGCGCCGGGCACTGCCGCCGAAACCTGCCCCACCTGCCGAGGCGCCGGTCAGCTTCGCCACACCCAGCAGACCATTCTCGGTTCCTTCTCCTCGGTAACGCCCTGCCCGAACTGCCAGGGAACCGGGCGCATCATCCGCGAACGATGCCACTCGTGCGGCGGTGAAGGTCGCGTCCCCGAAGAGGATCCCCTCACCGTCCGGATTCCGCAAGGCGTCGAGGAGGGCACGCGCATCCAGATGCGGGGCGAGGGCGAGTCCGGACAACGAGGCGGCCCGTCTGGTGACCTCTACGTCTTCCTGCACATCGAAGAACATGAACGCTTCCAGCGGCGCGGCAAGGAGCTGTACGTGGAGATGCCCATCTCCATCGTGCAGGCCGCACTGGGCGATACCGTCACAGTTCCGACGCTGTTCGATACCGAAACCCTGCATGTGCCCGCCGGCACGCAAACCGGCACGCCGTTTCGCATCCGGGAAGCCGGCATGCCAGGGCTCCACGGCCGCGGCCGTGGGGACCTCCACGTTACGGTGCGAGTGGTTACGCCCACCTCCCTGACTGATCGCCAGCGAGACCTGCTGCGCGAGTTCGCGGGGGACGACGCGCCTGAGGAGGAAAAGGGCTTCTTCGAGCGCATCAAGGAACGCCTCGTCGGGGATTAGCCCGCCGGTTCGGAGAGGAACGCGTATGAAGTGGGTCCGCATCGCCGTGCAAACCAACGATATCGCCCTGGATGCCGTTAGCGCGGCCATGGAAGCGCTTGGCACCGGCGGCACGCTGTTTGAGGACGGCCCCAAGGCTATCGGGTATCTACCAGCCGACGATCGCTTCGAAGGCTCCCTGGACGAGCTGGAAGAGCATTTGCACGCCATGCCGGAGGCCGGCATAGATCCCGCTCCCGCGGCGATCACACTCACTTTTGTGGAGGAAGAGGACTGGGCCTCCGCCTGGAAAGCCCACTTCAAGCCGCTGGCTGTATCCCCTCGCATTACCATTGCACCCACATGGGAAGCCTATCACGGTCGCCCGGATGAGATCGTTGTGCGCCTCGACCCTGGTATGGCCTTCGGAACCGGCGGACATGCCACAACCCGCCTCTGCATTCGGGCGCTGGAAACCCTCATTCACGGCGGGGAAACCGTGGCCGACATCGGAACGGGCTCTGGCGTGCTGGCCATCGCGGCGGCCCAACTCGGCGCGGACCATGTGGATGCGGTGGACACCGATGCGCTGGCCGTGAAGATCGCCCGCGAAAACATCGAAGCCAATGGCGTTTCCGATCGGGTGCGGGCCCGGGTGGGGGACCGCCTCATCGGCGCCTCCGGCGCCTCCGGCGCCTACGACATCGTAATCGCCAACATCCTGCCGAACGTGGTTTCCATTCTCGCCGTCTCCGCCTACAGTCGCCTTCGCGCCGGCGGCATCTATCTCTTCTCCGGGCTAACCCTGCCTTACGAGGAAGATGTGCTCACCGCGGTGGCGGAGGCTGGCTTCGAAGTCGGCGAACGCTGGGAGGAAGACCGCTGGCTGGCAATAACGGCGGTGAAGCCGGTTTCCGCCGGTTGAGCCCGGCGGAAACCGGGCCCGTTCACTGCGCCGAGGCGGTGCGCTCGTCCCACTTCGCCGGGTTCTCCACCGGTATCCGCAAAACCTGTCCGGCATGGAGGCGCGAGCCCGCGGGAAGGTGGTTGTACGCCGCCAGGCGGTCTACCCGGCGAAGGATGTACTCATCGGGGGAGCCAAACCGATCGGCGAAACTCCACAGCGTGTCTCCCGGCTGAACGCGAACTGTGATCACGGGGATCTGCGCTGGCCGCAGCAAGGCATGACCGAGGGCGACGCCGATGTATACGACGAACAGAGCGGCGACGAGAGCCATAGAAACGGTTTCCACATCCCTCAGGCGGATGCGTCCCACGACCCGTGCAGCGCGTTGCGCACGAACCCGAACGTCGGAGATCGACGGCAACTCAAGGCTCCAACTCGGCTTACGTACTCCTGGGTGAACCATAACAGACCTCCGGTGGCCGATTTCGGCCGCAAAAGAGATGTACCCGGTTTGACGCACAAGGGAATCGAAAAGTCTAGGTTATACACCTAAAGTTAAACAACGATACCGCTCCCGTGATTCCATGATACGAACAGAGATTCGTTTTAGGCAAGCATATGTTCGGTAATGCGAACATATTTTCGGATATTTCGCGACAGGCTCGCTTGCTCGCGGCGACCGCAACCGTCGCTCTGCCCATGACCGCGGCGTGGGTGACCATCGAGGCTCCCGCCCGAGTGGCCCCCGGCGCTCGGTTCCGACTGGAGGCGCGCGCGAGGAACCTGAGCGCCGTCACGTGGGAGCGCGCGGGGGAGGGTCGGGTGGCGTTGGACGTTCTGGTGGTGGACCAGAACGGAAATCCGTGGCCGAGGCCTCCGCGGCCCACGCCGCCGGCATACCCTGTTCCGCCGGGCGGCGCAACCACCTTCCGCGTTGAGTTAGCTGCGCCCGATATCCCCGGCCGTTACAACGTGCTGGTGGGGGTAGCGACCATACGTAAGGGCAAAGTGACGCTGATCGACATGCCGCCGATGAAGAGCGCGCTGGAGGTCACACAATAGAAAACGCCCGGTCCCTGATAAGGGCCGGGCGTTTTCGGCGTTGGGGTACAGAGGGGATCAGACGCGGCGGAGTTCCAGGTTCCCTGTGGCCTCGTCATACTCTGACTTCAGCGAGAGGGCTCTCGCCATGAACCGGACGGGGACGATGGCGCGGCCACGATCGATGCGTACCGGAGCGTCCAGGGCCACAACACTGCCGTTTACGATCGCCGTGCGGCTACCGACGTGCAGAACGATGTCCGCGCCGCCGCCAGTGGCCCTCACGGAGCGGTTGCGCGCGTTCCACGTGACCGTGCCGCCGTTCGCCTGGTACACCTGTCGGAAAGCGGCCATTGTGAGGCCATGCAGCAGCCGCGGCGCCACGTCGAACTGAACCGGCACGTCGTTCACGGCGATGCGGACAGCGCTAGGCACGTGGAGGACACGGCCCACAGAGAGGCGTCCGCCGTGTCGCACAGAGTTCGCCGAGGCGATGCGCTTTTCGGAAATGCCGAAGTGATGGGACACCGATGCAACCGTTTCACCTGGGCGCACCGCGTGCATGATCTTCCCGCTGGCGGCGCGGTCCTTTGGTAAAGCGGGGATCACGGCGGGAGTCAGCGTTGGCTTCGGAGCAGGCGGAGCCGCCTGAACGGGAGCGGGCTTCGGCGCCGGGGCGGCGTGCACGATCTTCGCTGTGGGGTGGGGCAGGGCGGCCACCGCGTGAACGGGGTTTCCAGCCGCAATGCGGGGCGCCTGGGCCAGCATCTGCTTCGCCGGCCTGCGGACGGGGCTGGCCTCCAGAACCCGGTCGCCATCCATCTTCAGCACGATCTCATCCTGGATGTTGGCCGACGCCACAGAGATCACTGGGACGATGGCCGCCTTCGGGGCCGCCGCGGGCGCAACTCTGGCCGCCGGCTCTGCGGCCGGTTTCGGAGCGGCCTTCACGGCAGGGGCAATGACGGGTTTCGGGGCCGGAGCGGAAGACGGCTTGGCGATGGACGCGCGCGCCGCACGAACCGGCTTCGGAGTCGGTGTTGGCGCCGGCGCCTCCGCCTTGGCGATGCGGGCCGGCGTCGCTCTTACAACAGACATCTTCGGCGCGGAGGCGGCCTTCGCGATGGTTGGTTTCGGGGCTACCGCCGCAACGGCATGCGCTGGACTCACGCGCGCCAGGGCCGGCGGGGCAGCATGCGCCGGAGCGCTGGGCGCCGGAATTGCGGCAATCACCGGGCGCAAGCCGTGCCGAGGTGTAGCCGCCGGCGCCGTGGGGGCGGCTGGCTTAGCGGTGACAACGGGAAGCGCCTCGGCGGTCGCCTTAGGCGCCGCATCAACCGGCGCGGTGACGCCGCTATTCGCATCTTCGTTGAGCTGGGTAGCGCCGCCGACGTTGTTCACCTCAATGGTCATCGGCGTCGCAACGCCTTTGTTATGGGCCGCGTCGTAGGCCCAGGCCTCCAGCGTATGCCGGCCGTTGGCGTACTCGGTGGTGTCTACCTTGTAGGAATACGGCTGGCGGTTTCCAACTGCGCGCAACTCCTGATCCACGAAGAACGAAACGTACGGGGCGTCGCCGGAGTCGTCCGCGGCCAGCACCTTAACGTCAAAAGTGCCTTGCACTTTCACGCCGGGGGCTGGGTCCATGATGGCCACCTGCGGCGGCACATGATCCTCGCCAGCGGCCGAGGCCATGACGTTAACGGGAACCGTCTGGGTGCTCACCAGACGGCCGGCGGCGTCGTAGCTCTTCAGCGTCAGCGTGTGGGCGCCGGCGCTGAACCCCGTGGCGTCCCAGGCGAAGCTCGCCTCAACGTTGGCGCCTGCCGGGCGAAACGCGCGCTCGCCCACCGCGCGGCCGTCCGCAAACAGCCGGACGCTGGCAACTGGCCGACTGGCGGCGAACCGGGCGAACACGGTGACAGCTCGCCCGCCAACAGTGCTGTGGGGGCTCGGGGTGACGATGGCCGGAGACGCGAAGGCGATGCCGCCCACCACGCCTGGAGCCGCGAACGCCGTGGCCGCAACCATGCGGCGTGCCGTGCGTTTGTTCATCTGCGGGGTATCCTCCCGGGAAATGGGGCTCGGCCCAGTGTGGCCGATCCAGTTCATCGTAGCACAAGCGCCAGAGGGCGTTCAATCCGCCCGCCGCGTACAACAATGCCCGCTCCTGTCGTCATTAGCTGAGACGACGGGAGCGGGCATGTTGTTCAGTTGCAGGCGCCGCGGATTACGGGGCGAACGTGATGCCCCGCACGGTGGCGCGGTCCAACTGCCAGAATGGCTTGTCGGCCGTTGGGGCTGCCGCGCCGCGAACGGCCGCCTGGCCCCGGCTCACCATGCCGATGAACGGCGCGAAGTCGTAGAAGAACGACTGCTGCATTGCCGGTCCGCCATCCGTGCCGGGCAGAAGCGCAATGCACAGGCGCAGTTTCAGGGTCTTTGACCACGTGGAGGCCGGCGCGATGCCCGCGGCGGTGAAGGAGCCGGCGGCCGGCGTCCATTCGTCACCGAATCCCAACACGGTTACGGTGTACGGAGTGGGGCGCTGGCCGAGGCCCGTGCCCGTGCTCGTTACCCAACCGGACCATCTGGAGCCCGGCGCGGTCTGCGCGGGGTCGATGAGCTTGATGGGGGAGCTGAAGGTAACCCGGCGAAGGCCGAACGCGTTGGGGGCCTGGACGTACAAGATGTACACGCTGCCGTCCGTGCCCTTGAACACGCCGAGTTCGGTGCTATCGTCTCCCAGGACCGGGGTCACAGTGTAGCCGCCCATTTCGACGGGATTGGCGGTCTGGAAACGGATCTGGTTCAGAGCGTCGCCGCTGAGACCGTTCACATCCGTGAAGACGTAGGTGTCGCGCACAGTGGTGGGGAACTCCGTGTTCGGTGAATGCAGCGGCCAGTAATCCACGTAGGCCGGCACATCCGTTTCCGTGCCGGTGGCGCGGGCCTCGACGGCTGCTGCGTCTTCCGCGGTGATCTGCCCATCGCCAAACGTCACAAACGGGATGGTGGGTGAGATATCACCGAGGCCGCGCGTATGTACGCGAGTCAGAATGGTCGGATCAGAGACTTTCCCGGCCAGAAAGCGCTGGATCAGAACGGCGTCCACAATGGTGGAGAGGCTATCGCCGTCAACGTCTCCGTAGTCGGCCCGGTAGGTTGTGGCCGTGCCGCAGTCAATGAGGCCGCCCGCCAGCAGCAGGTGACGCTGCGTGTCATGGGTGTCGACGACACCGTTGCCAACGGTGTTTCGGTTGGTGACGTAGGCGATGTCGCCAAAGCGGCGAACGCGATCTTTTTGAGCGTCCGTCAGCAGATTTGGAGTGAACAGGTAGGATTGGATCAGGGCAGAATCGACCAGCGTAACCATGCCATCGGGCTCGCTGGGGGGGGTAATAGTGGCGCCGGCCAGGTCGCCGTAGGGGTTTTGCGGGTTGCCAGTGGGTGAGGTGGCCTGCGCGGAAACCGCTACGGCGGCGAAGGCGCCCACCAACACGGCGCGCAGGAGGCTCGGAAAGTGTCGTTCCATCGCTCTCATTCTTCGCTCCCTCGTTGCTAAGGCTGTGAGTATAGAGGCCGCCCTGGTCTGCCGTCTGCATCAAGGTCGTCTTACTGTGAGGGATCGTGATGCCCGCGCCAGCCATCGACGTCTGATCGCTATTTTAACTCATCCGGGCCTTACCTGGCAAACATGCGCCGCTATTAGTGACGTTCGGGCTGAGGTATTCAACTTCCGGTGGACCTGTAGTGGCGCACTCCAAAGCCCCAGGCCTGCCGGGCCGCCAGCAAAAAGGCGAGTCCCATCAGCGGCGAGAGCCAGGGCAGCGCCGCCGGCATCTCCGGGGGGCGCGGACGGCCGAGGATGGCGTAGGCCGGCAGGTAATTCACGCAGGCGATCGGCACAATCCAGGTAAACAACCGCCGCATCCAATCGTGATAGATCGTAAGCGGATACTCGGCGGCCGTGGCGCCGCCGTAGGTGAGGATGTTGAAGATCTCCAGCGATTCCACCGTCCAAAACGCCGCGGTTGCCTGCAGAATGACCAGGCCGTGGAACAGGCACGCGCCGCCGACGATGGCCGCGCCGATGAGAGCCACGCGTTCCGGGGTCGCCGGGAGGCGCAGAGCCATGGCTGCCCACGCCAGCGCCGCCAGCCCCTGCGTGAGACGTCCGATGCGTTTCAGCGTTATCTCTTGCGCGGCAACCTGGAACTGCGTGGTGCGTGGGCGAAGCAGCAGGCGGTCGAAGTCACCGCTCTTGACCAGATTACCGAACAGGTCGTAGCCTCGGGAGACGGCATCCGCGATGGCAAACGAGACCTGCGCCATCCCATAGAGGAGCGCCACTTCCGGCAGCGACCAGCCTTTCAACTGGCCGAACCGCGCAAACAGCGCCCAGACCGCCAGGAACTCGATGCCGGTCACCAGGAAATGCCCGATGGTCTGCATCACAAACGAGGCGCGGTACTGCATCTGAGAGCGAATGGAGATGCCGATGTAGCGGCCATACAGATGAGGAGTGTCCCACATGGCCTAACCCCCTTGTACGGCCACGCGGCGCAGCCCGCGGTTGAGGAGCCAGCGCCCCAGCGCAACGAATGCCAGCGTCCAACCGGCCTGCTCCAGAAGGATGCCGGCCAAGCGCTCCGTCGGGATGCTGCCGATGTATAGCCGGAACGGCAGGTCCACGAGGCCGCGAAACGGCAACGCCGCCGTGATCCGCTGCACCCAGGCAGGCAGGAGAGGCAGGGGGATCATCATCCCGGAGAGGAACAACACGAGGGTCGCTGAGATCGTGGTCACGCCTTCGCCGGCCACGGTCCAGAGCATGGAAACGTGGTAGAGGGAGGTCATGGCGCAGGCGAGCGCCACCGCTCCGGCGGTAGCGGCGGCCCAAGCTAGCCCAGCGGCCAGCGAAGCCGGCGGGCGCATCTGGAAGAAGACCATGGCGACGATCACCAACGGAGTCGACCTCAGCGCCGCCCGGGCCAGCCTCCAGGCAACCGTCCTCACGTACCAGAGCGCATACAGGTCCACCGGTCGCAACAGCTCATACGCGACGCCGCCGTCTCGGATCAGAGCCCGCACATCCGGCTCCGTGTCCCAAGGCAGCAACGACAGCAGCGCCTGGCCCAGCCAGATATAGGTGACCACCTCGCCAAGCGCCATCGGCTGCGGGCCCCGGCTGCTCCGGTAGAACGCTTCGTAGACATAGATGAGTACGAGGCCAAATGCGAGCTGCGTCCCGAAGCCGGCGAACGCGGCGGCCCGGTACTGAAGCACCGCGGCGAACCGCGCGCGCAGTATGGCAAAGTAGGGCGTCACGTCCCCATCTCCGCATAGAGGCGGGCGACAACCTCCTCGATGGGAACGTCCTGAACGAACAGGTCGCTCACTTCGTGGCGCTGCGCCAGGCGGGCGATCAGCGTGGCGGCGGAGACGCGGCTCGGATCGAAGCTCAGTTCCACGCGGTTCCCTTCGCGGCGAACCAGTATGGCGTCCGGATCAAACACCTCCTCGCCATCGCCCGCGAGGTCCACGGTGAGCCGACGCTCGGAGGATACGCGGCGGCGCAACTCCTCCAGCGGGCCGTCCAGCGCTATTTGGCCGTTGGCGATGACCACAACCCGCGAGCAAAGCGCCTCGATGTCATCCATGTCATGGGTAGTGAGGATCACGGTAACGCCGCGCTGGCGATTCAGCCGGCGCACGAAGTCGCGCACAGCGAGCTTGGAGACCGCGTCCAGGCCGATGGTGGGCTCATCCAGGAAGAGGATGTCCGGCGAATGGAGGAGGGAGGCGGCGAGATCGCACCGCATCCGTTGCCCGAGGCTGAGCTGACGCACGGGCACGTCCAGCAGCGGCGCCAGGTCCAACAGCTCCGTCATCTCGGCGCGCGTTCGAGCGTAGGCGTCGCGCGGCACTCGGTAGATGTCGCGCAGCAGGTCGAAGGACTCCACCACCGGCAGATCCCACCAGAGCTGGGTGCGTTGCCCGAAGACCACTCCGATGCTCCGCACGTGTTCGATCCGCTGTTTCCACGGCACGCGGCCCATCACCACGCAGCGCCCGCCGTCGGGAACGAGGATCCCGCCCAGCACCTTCACAGTGGTGGACTTGCCGGCGCCGTTGGGGCCGATGTAGCCGATGAGCTCACCTGGCTCCACGCTGAAGGAGATGCCATCCAGGGCGTGCACCTGTCGCGAGCGCCGCCGGATGACGCCCCGCAACGCGCCGCCCATCCCGCTGGAACGTTCATGAACGGTGAAAGTCTTGCACAGGTTTTCGACGATGATCTGAGGCATTGAGGAGGGGCCGGACGCGGGCGCCGAGGCGACGCACAAAGATGCACTCTACAACCAGATTGGCGCCAAACTCAAGGGATGTGGCCGCGGCGGCGACCCGCCAGCTTGAACCCCGTTCCGCGGGGCTTCTAGAATGAGCGAAAACGCGAGCGAAGGATGGCAAGCGACTATGGTGGATATGGAGACGATGGTCTCGCTGTGTAAGCGGCGAGGCTTTATTTTTATCGCCAGTGAGATTTATGGCGGCACAGGCAGCGTGTACGATTTTGGGCCCGTGGGCGTTCTTCTGAAGAACAACGTTAAGGCGGCCTGGTGGAAGTCCATGGTTCAGCTCCGTGACGACATGGAGGGCCTGGATTCGGCCATCCTCATGCCGCCGGCGGTCTGGGAGGCCAGCGGCCACTTGGCGTCGTTCACCGACCCCATGGTGGACTGCCGCGACTGCAAGCGACGTTACCGGGCCGACACCCTCGTGGAAGACCTCGCGCCGGAGCGCCTCGCGGCGCTTGGCGTTACCGAGCCCACGGAGGAACAGCTCACAACCATTGTGAAGGACCTGAAATGCCCGAACTGCGGCGGCGAGCTGACTCCGCCGCGCACGTTCAACCTCCTCATGAAGACGGAGCTGGGCGTAACGGCGGACGGCGCCAGTATTGCCTACCTGCGCGGCGAAACCTGCCAGGGGATCTACGTGAACTTCAAGAACGTGGAAATGAACGGCCGCCGCAAGCTGCCGTTCGGCATCGCCCAAATCGGTAAGGCCTTCCGCAACGAGATCACCCCCGGCAACTTCATCTTCCGCACCCGCGAGTTCGAGCAGATGGAGATGCAGTATTTCGTGCGTGAAGCCGACGCCGCCGGCTTCTTCGATCAGTGGAAGGCCGCGCGCATGCAGTGGTATCTGGAGCGCGTCGGCATCCGCAAGGAGAACCTGCGCTTCCGCGACCACGAGAAGCTGGCTCACTACGCCAAGGCCGCCGTGGACATCGAATATCAGTACCCATTCGGCTGGAAGGAACTGGCCGGCGTTCACAACCGCAGCGATTGGGACCTGGGCCGCCACTCCCAGTTCAGCGGCAAGGACCTTTCCGTTTATGACGAGGCCACCAAGGAACGGTTCACTCCGTGGATCATCGAGACCTCGGACGGAGCGGACCGCGCCACTCTCGTGACCCTGCTGGACGCCTACGACGAAGATATCGTGAACGGCGAGAAGCGCGTGGTGCTGCGTTTCCACCCCAACATCGCCCCCTACAAGGTCGCCGTGCTGCCGCTTTCAAAGAAGCCGGAGCTGAGCAACGTGGCCAAGGAACTCGCCGCCGAACTGCGCGAGCACTTTGTGACCGATTACGACGAGAGCCAGGCCATCGGCAAGCGCTACCGCCGCCAGGATGAGATCGGCACGCCGTTCGCCGTGACCGTGGACTTCGACAGCCTCGAAGACAAGGCCGTCACCATCCGCGAACGCGACAGCATGGCCCAGGAGCGCATCCCCATGGCCGAACTGGTCGCCCGCCTGAAGGACCGCCTCGCCCAACCCTGGAGCCCGGAGCAGGCCCGCCAGAAGCCAGAGTAACGCGGGGAGATTCACCACAAAGACACAAAGGCGCGAAGATCCGGATTCATTTCCGTCTTTGCGCCTTTGTGCCGGATCGCCCCCCTTCCCCCCAATTCTGGGGGACCAATGAGATAACGCTCGGTTCTAGCGATGGCTGGAACCGAGCGTGTCCTTATACGGGATTCACCACAAAGGCACAAAGGCGCAAAGACGGAGATGAACCCGGATCTTTGCGTCTTTGTGCCTTTTTGGCGACTTCCCCACGAGGAAACGCTCGGTGTAAGCGCACCGCCAGAACCGAGCGTTTCCTCTTGGATCCCCCAGAATTGGGGGGTAGGGGGGTGATCCGCCTTTGTGCCTCTGTGGTGAATTCCGCTTTTGGCGAACAAGCGCAGCAATATACAGGTAACCGCCAACGACGCCGGCCATTCCTTACGATGGAGCGCTGAAGATGAAGCTTGCCGCCGCAATCGCCCTGGCTCTTGTCGCTGTTTCCGCCTCCTGGGGCAGCGTGTTCCGCGTTTCCCGGCGCACCGCCTCTCCCTCCCCTGACGGCCTCTCCTGGGCGACCGCCTTCCCCACCGTCCAGCAGGGCGTCGACGCGGCTGTGAGTGGCGATGAGATCTGGGTGGCGGCTGGGACCTACAAAGAGAACCTGCTGATCCGAACTGGCAGGGCGCTCTACGGCGGGTTCACCGGGACCGAAACGGAACGCTCGGGGCGGAACTGGAGCCGCAACGTAGCCATACTCGACGGAGCACAGAAGGACCGTGTCGTTACGCTCATCGGCGGCACAGGCAGCGCAGAAGCGATCACGGTGGATGGATTCACTATCGAGAAGGGTGCATCGCGGTCTGGCGGCGGAGGAGTCTATATCTCGGGTAACGCCTGTATCGTGAACAACATCATCATCGGAAACACAGCGGTGAGCGATGGATTCGGTTGGGGCGGTGGAATCGGGATACAGGACGGTGCAGTCGCGATCTCCAACTGCATCATGATTGGCAACCTTGCGGATCAAGGCGGCGCGCTCGCACCCGGTGGAAGCGCTGCGGGAGCTGATCCCGTCAAGCTCTGGAACTGCACGGTTGTCGGGAACCGCTCCGGCCAAGGTGGCGCAATCAGCGCGGGATGGACCACCACACTCGCTTTGATCAACTGCGTACTCGCCCATAACGATTCAGGGATCATCAATAGTCGTGGATCAGTATCTCTGCGGAACTGCGACGTTTACGGCAACTCGGCCTACAACTTCAGCGGGCTTGCCGACCCCACCGGAACCAACGGCAACATCTCCGCGGACCCGATGCTGTCCACCTTTGCCAGCGGGCTGCACCTCCAACCCGGCTCACCCTGCATCGACGCGGGCGACGACTCCGTGGTGACGGGGGGCCAGCTTGACCTGTACGGCAAGCCCCGGCTCCTTGGCGCGCACGTCGACATGGGGGCCGATGAGAGCGACGGCTCCGCCTACCCGCCCCACGCTCCCCGAGTATGGCGCGTCTCGACGGCGGGAAGCGACGACAACGACGGCTCCTCCTGGTCCAGCGCCATCGCCTCCGTCAGCCTGGCCCTGCTGTACGCCGAGGCAGGCGACGAGGTCTGGGCGGCGGCCGGCACGTACTTCGGGTCCAGCGCCCTGAAGAGCGGCGTGGGCCTCTACGGCGGGTTCGCCGGCTCCGAGACGGACCGCACCCAGAGAGACCCGAAGCAGCGCGCTACCATCCTGGACGGGACCATCGCCACGCTCGGGGCGTACATCTACGGCGCGACCGT
>DASXUL010000096.1:0-6910 GCA_036504855.1 Armatimonadota bacterium
GTCCACCGATCGGTGGACGGGGACACCGAACTGTAGGGACACGGCTTGCCGTGTCCGCCCCCTCTCTTCAGGGGGTATAGATCCCTCACGAGATCCGCGAGGGACTCACTGACCTTTCCTTCCTAACAGAGCGCTACGCGGCGATGGGGCGGCGCTTAAGCGGGCTTCTTGCCCACAACCTCAACCACGGCGCTCATGCCGGAGTGGTATCGGCCCTCCAGCACGGGGCGATCGACGTCGGCGGCGTGGACGATTGTGAGGCCGTCCAGTTCGGCGGCAACCTCGGCGGCCGTGGGCAGCATCTCGATGTGCGGCGGGCCTCCGGTTCCGTACTCAAGCTGCCTCGGGCCGTATCCCACCCAAACGAAGGCGCCGCCGGGCTTCAGGCCTTGAACGCACTCCCGCAGGATGCGGCGGCGGAGGTCCGGCGGCATCGGGATCCAGATGGCCACGATGGCGTCCCACCGCGCCGGCGCGATGGTGTACCCGTTCAGGTCCGCCGCCTGGAGGGTGACCACAACGTTGGCTTCCCCCGCCAGCCGGGCGGCCTTCAGAAGGCCCGCGCGCGACCCATCCATGGCGGTAACGTGATATCCGCGCTTGGCCAGCCAGACGGCGTTGCGGCCTTCCCCCTCTGCGAGGCAGAGGACATCGCCGTTCTGCGGGAGGTGATCCGCCGCCTGAACCAGAAACTCATTCGGCTCCGTGCCGTAGGCGTAGTCCTCCGTCGCGAATCGCTCATCCCACGTGTTCATCTGCCGGTTCTCCCTTCGTGACAGTATTGTAGCGCGCCGAAATGCCGCTAGAATGCTGATGGAGGCCGGGACGCCCGGCGCACCATATCTTCTAACAATCAAAGGAACGCGATCTGTTATGGAAATCGGAGTCATGACGGGGTTGCGGGACGACGGCAAGTGTTTCGACCACGTCCAGCAGTTCGGTCTCAAGGTGTGTCAGCTAACCGTGTGGGGTGACAATGCGACCCCCGAATTGGCCGAGATCGTGAAGGCGGAGTCTGCGCGCACCGGCGTTCGCGTGTGCGCGGTCTGGGCCGGATGGGGCGGACCGGGAGCCTGGAACTTCACGGAAGGCCCGATTACCCTGGGGCTGGTTCCGCCCGCCTATCGCGCCATGCGCGTGGCCTCCCTCAAGAAGGGCGCGGATTTCGCGAAGGCCATCGGCGTGCCCGCCATCATTACCCACGCGGGCTTCATCCCCGAGAACATCACGGATCCGGAGTTTGGGCCGGTAGTGGTTGCTATCCGGGAGGTTGCCCAGTACTGCAAGGACCTGGGCCTGGAGCTGTGGTTCGAAACCGGCCAGGAGACGCCCATCGTCCTCCTGCGCACCATCGACCGCGTCGGCACGGGCAACATGGGCATCAACCTCGATCCCGCCAACCTGATCCTCTACGGGAAAGGCAACCCGATCGACAGCCTGGACGTGTTCGGCAAGTATGTGAAGAACATACACGTGAAGGACGGCCTCTATCCCACCAACGGAGACGAGCTGGGCAAGGAAGTGCGCCCGGGACTCGGCAAGGTCAACTTCCCCGCTTTCATCAAGCGCCTCAAGGAGATCGGCTTCGATGGCGAGCTCATCATCGAGCGCGAGATCGAGGGCGAAGAGCAGTCGAAGGATATCCGCCAGACCGTGGATGACCTGAACGTCTGGCTTGCGCAGTAGTCGTTCGCGATGAGAGCGCAGCCGGCGCCGGCCTCGTGTCCCCCGCTGCGCTCTCATCGCCATCGCCCGTCAGTGACCTCCCCCAATATGCCTGCCAAGCGAAACCTGTTTTTGTGCATGGGTTCGGCCTGCCACCAGCAAGGCGTCTACGGCGTGCTGCCGCGGATCCAGGAACTGCTGGAAGAGCACGGGCTCACGGAATCCATCGAGCTGAAGGGCGCGTTCTGCCTGGGACCATGCACCCACGGCGTGGTGCTTCAGTTCGAGGACCGCATCATTACCAATGTCCGCACCTCCAATGTGGACCAAAAGTTCAAGGACGAAATTCTGCCATGCCTGAGGTGAGCAAGTCGCTATGGGAGCTTCTCTGGGATTACGATCCCAACGGCCTCATCGTGGTAGACACCGAGATGATCATCCAGGTGGTGAACCCCGCGCTCTGCCAGATGCTGAAGGCCGAGGAGCAGGACCTCCTGGGCCTGCCGCTGTCTGACGTGCTGGACACCGAGGATGAGTTCCGAAACGTTTGGGAGAAGGACACCGTGTTGCGCGCCACGGAGCGCGAATGGCCGCGCTACGGCCTGATGGTGCGAGAGGTTATCTTCCCAATCAAGGCCGAGAGCATCATCGCCTGCATCATCGTTGACGTCACTCACGAACTCCACCAGCGGAACGAGATGCTCACCCTGAAGCGCCAGACGCTGGAGAAGGTGACGCGAGTGGTGGACAACCAGATGAAGGTAGCCCAGGAGATCGCCGGGCTGCTGGGCGAATCCACGGCTGAGACCAAAGTGAGCCTTCTGAACGTCATCGAGATGCTGGATCGGGAGAGCTAGTTTGGACCTATTCCTCGACATCCACGAGGCCAGCCTGAACAAGCGCAACGAAACCCTGTGCGGGGACCAGGTGCGCGTGCTGCGGGGCGAAGACAAGACGATTGTCGTGCTCTCCGATGGCCTCGGGTCGGGCGTGAAGGCGAACATCCTCGCCACGCTGACCTCCTCGATCCTCATCACGATGCTGGGCAAAAACGTGCCCCTGGAAGAGGTCATCAAGACCGTCATCGGAACGCTGCCCACCTGCAAGGTCCGCAACATCGCCTACGCCACCTTCACCATCATCCAGGTGGACCATCGCGACAACTCGTTCGAGGTGTTCAACTTCGACAACCCCCCGGTTTTCCACGTTCGCCGCGGCCACATTCAGATGCCGCACCAGACGGTTGTGGAGATGCAGGGCCGCCGGGTGACGACCGTTCAGGGAACCCTGGAACTGGGCGACTTCCTCGGAGCCGTCAGCGACGGAGTGCTCTACGCCGGCATGGGCGTGGCCATGAACTTCGGCTGGGGCTGGAGCAGCATCGCCAAGCACCTGGAGGCCGGCTTCCGCACGAAATACCGATCCGCCCGCGAGATCGTAACGGATGTGATCGGCGAGACGAACACGCTTTATCGGGGCGAAATCGGCGACGACGCCACCTTCGTGGGGCTCTACGTCCGCGAGGAGAAGGCCCTGATCCTGTTCACCGGCCCGCCTCTGGACAAGGAGAAGGACGAGTCCTTCGCTAAGCGCGTTCTGGACTTCCCGGGCGTGAAGGTCGTCTGCGGCGGCACCACCAGCAACATCGTCGCCAGTTACGTGGGGCAGGTCATTGAGACGGACCTCGGGTCCCTTCGGCCTGATGTGCCGCCCATCGGCCGCCTCGACGGCATCGACCTGATGACCGAGGGCATCCTCACGATGAGCCGCGCGATGGACCTGCTGCGCGAATGCGAAGGCAATGTGGGCATGCTGCCGCGCGACCGCAATGGCGCCGTGATGCTGGCCTCGGAGCTCTTGCGCGCCGACCACATCTTTTTCCTCGTTGGCCAGCAGATCAACGAGTTCTACCAGAACCCCCTGCTCCCTCGCAGCATCTCGATTCGAAAACACCTGATCCAGGAGATGGCCGACTTCCTCCTTGCCCAGCGCAAGGAAGTGACCGTGGAGTATTGCTGAGGAGCAAGTGATCAGTCATCAGTCGTCAGTCGTCAGTCCCGAAGCCTCGTCGGGGCAGCCGCCCCACTCCTGGACCCAACCCTCCGTCTGACGTCCGATGACTGATCACTGATGACTGATCACTGATGACTGACGACTGATGACTGACGACTGAACAACATGACCACGCACACAGACATAGATTTCCACTCCCTCATTCCCTCCGACATGGATGCGAGCGACTTGCGGGAAGTGATGGGCGCCTGCATCTCCCCGCGTCCGGTAGCCCTTATCACGACCCTGGGCCCTGGGGGCGTGCTCAATGCGGCTCCGTTCTGCAACTTCATGGGGGTAGCCACCGAGCCCTGCCTCGTGGCGTTCGCCCTCGGCAGACGCGCGGGCGAAGAGAAGGATACACTGAAGAACATCCGGGAGACTCCGTACTTCGTGGTGAATGCCGTGAGCGTTGACATGGCCGAGGCGATGCACCACACCGCCGCGGACTACGCCCGGAACCGCAGCGAGGCGGAGGCGGCCGGCTTCCAGTCTCTGCCCGGCGCCGCGCAGCCCGTGCCGCGCATCGCCGAAGCGCCCATCCAGATGGAGTGCCGCGTGCACCAGATCGTGGAACTGCCGGTGGGTGACCCCACTAACGCCCTGATAGTCGGCGAAGTGCTCCGGGTGCACGTGTGGAAGGACGTGGTGGACGTCTTCCCGCTGCCCGTGGCCACCAAATGGGAGCCGCTGGGCGGCATCGGCGACGACTATATGCTTCCCGGAGACACGTTCAGCCTGCCGTACCCGTGTCCCAAAGATGAATGACGAGACCAACCATTGGGCAGAAGCCGAGGCGCATCTCAGCGCGGCGGACCCCAGCCTGCGCGCACTGATCGAACGCCACGCGCCCTGCCGCCTGAGGCCGGACGAGAACCTCTTCGTTGGGCTGCTGGACGCCATCGTGAGCCAGCAGCTCTCCGTGAAGGCGTCCGCCACCATCTTCGCGCGCTTCGCGGCGCTGTATGACGGCAGCCCCCTCCCCGAAGCGGTAGCGGAAACGCCGGATGAGCCGCTGCGCGCCTGCGGCCTCTCGCGCGCCAAAGCCGCTTACGTGCGAGATCTGGCCGACCACGTCCGCGATGGGCGCCTGGAACTGGAGCGCATGGATGCCCTCTCGGATGACGACGTCATCGCGGAGTTGACCGCCGTAAAGGGGATCGGCCGGTGGACCGCCGAGATGATCCTCATCTTCCACCTCAACCGACCCGATGTGCTGCCCGTGGACGATCTGGGCATCCGGGAAGGCTTCAAGCGCACATACGGATTGCCGGAGCGGCCCGGGCCGGAAGAGATGCAGGCCATCGCGGAGCCGTGGCGCCCTTGGCGCAGCGTGGGCTCCTGGTACCTGTGGCGCGCTCTTGACAACGAACCCATGAAACAGGAGGCAAAACCATGAAGATCCTATTCCCCGTGGCCGCCGCGCTCGCGGCGGCGTGTATCACAACCGCGCCGGCCGTGGCGCGCGCCTCGAAGACGCCCACCGGCTTCATCCTCAAGTCCCTGAAGGCGAACGGCGCCGCATATCCGTACGCCGTCTACGTGCCGCGCAACTACGACTCCTCGAAGAAGTGGCCCCTGATCCTCTTCCTGCACGGCTCCGGCGAATCCGGCGCCGATGGGCTGAAGATGTGCCAGGTGGGCATCGGCAGCGCCATTCAGATGAACGCCGAAAAGTGGCCGTTCATCGTCGTCTTCCCGCAGAAGCCGAATATCCCCGATCAGTGGGAGGTCCACGAGGCCGCCGTGATGGCGATGGTCGCCCAGGCTCGGAAGGACTACAACGTGGATGGGTCGCGCCTGTACCTAACGGGCCTCTCGCAGGGCGGACACGGCTCCTGGGTCATCGGCGCGCGCCACGCGGATCTCTGGGCCGCCGTGGCCCCGATCTGCGGCTACGGCATGGAGCGCCGGGCCGACGCCAACAATCCGCCGAAGGAAACGGACGCCGACCTGGGGCGCGCCCTCAAGGACACGCCGGTGTGGGCGTTTCACGGCCTCGCGGACACCGTTGTCGACCCGCAGCAGACCAAGGACCTCGTGGCTGCCGTTGAGGCCGCCGGCGGACGGCCGAAGGCCACCTACTACCCCGGCGTAAACCACGACTCCTGGGACAAAGCTTACCATGATGAGGATCTGGGCGCCTGGTTCCTCTCACACTCGCGCGGGTGATCATCTGAATGGCGCACAGCCATCGCCGGAGGAAGAACATGCACACGTTACTGAAGGCGGCAACCATCGCCGGCGCCGCGTTGGCGCTTGCGGCGTCGGGAATATCGAAGGAGAGCAAATTGCAGACAGGTTTCCTCAACAAATCCTACCAGCGGAACGGCAAGGAGTACCGCTACGTTGTGTACGTTCCGCGCGGCTACGACGCGGCGAAGAAGTGGCCGGCCATCATGTTCCTGCACGGCTACGGCGAGTGCGGCACGGACGGATGGAAGCCGGTGGCGCAGGGCATCGGCACGGCGGTCCTGTGGGATGCCGACAAGTGGCCCTTCATCATCGTCATCCCCCAGAAGACCATCCCCGGTTCCGAATGGGAGCAGCATGACGACGTTGTGATGAAGACCCTGTCGCTGACCCGCGAGCAGTACAGCGTCGACCCGCATCGCATCTACCTCACGGGCCTATCGCAGGGCGGGCATGGGACGTGGGTGGAGGGCTCGATGCACACCGACATATGGGCGGCCATCGCGCCTATCTGCGGCTACCCCGGCGCCGCGTTCACTACGGACCCCGTCCCCGGCGGCGGCAAGCCCTTCACCGGCAGCGTAGACGACCTGGCGACGAAACTGAAAGGCATGCCTGTTTGGGCCTTCCACGGCGAAGCCGACTCGGTGGTTCCCGTGCAGCACACCAAGGACCTCGTGGCCGCCATCAACGCCAAAGGCGGCAGCGCCAAGCAAACCCTCTATCCCGGCATCGACCACAACTCCTGGGACAAGGCCTACCGGGAGGAAAACCTCCCCGCCTGGTTCCTGCAACATACTCGGTAGAGGCGGAGTCACCACAAAGACACGCTCGGCGGATCGCCCCCCTGTCCCCCAGAAATTTGTCCGATGACAATACATGGTGAACAGTTTCTGACAAGACATCCTTTACACTTTCTACGGGAGGTGTGGGATGCCATTTCAGGAGCAATCGGTCATGCAGTCGAGACAAAGATTGGCGCGCCTAGTACTGGAAGGCA
>DASXUL010000097.1:0-14245 GCA_036504855.1 Armatimonadota bacterium
TAGAATTGTAGCAGGAAGTGGTATTCAGTGGGGCTGAGCTCCCACGGGGAGAGGGGACGGCAAATGGCGGAGCAAAGGAAGCTGAAGGAAGCGAGGGCAACGGCGCTCTTCTTCGCGGAGACGCGCAATCGCAAGGAGATCGAGGAGCTGGCGGCCCTCGCGGAGGACCTGACGCCGCACGGCAAGATCCGGCTCATCTCCGAGGGCATCATCACGGCCTACGCGGTCCAATTGCCGGCCAGCGGTCTGCCGCTGCTTTCGGCGCTGGAGACCACGCTGAAACGTCACTTCGTGTTCGGCCACGTGGAGTTGCCGTTCCAGGAGACGATCAGCCGCGTGGTGGAGGAACTGGCGCTGGACACCAGCAGCCGCCTGATCCCCGTGGAGCACTGTGAGATGTGCCGCGCTCCGGAGCCGTTCCCGGCCAGCGTGCGCGTAATGGGCGAGGACGGAAAGACCCGTCGCACCCGCTCCACCTACTGCGCCTCCTGTGCCGCCTCGATGATGGCCCGGGCCTCCGCCGCGCCGGCGGCCACGGAAGCCAAGCCCATACCTCAGCCGAAGCCGAACCAGCAGCTTGTGAAAGCTTGAAGGGAAGCGCCCCCGACGCGTGGATCGACTTTCCCGCGCCGGGGGTGATCTCCTCCCCTATCTCCCAAACCGACCATGTTCTCCGGAGCCTCACCTCATACGCTGGACGCCAAGGGCCGCGCGGTTCTGCCCGTGCGGTTCCGCAGCGAGTTGGGTGAGTCGTTCGTCATCACGCGCGGCATGGGCGGCTGCCTCTGGGTGTTCCACATGCGGGATTTCCAGCGCCTGGAGAACCGGCTGGGAAGCGTCTCGGTCACCAGCAAAGCCGGGTTGGCGCTGCAGCGCTTCTTCCTCGGTTCCGCCGTCCAAGTGACCCCAGACGGCCAGGGCCGGGTCCTTCTGCCGCCCCTCTTGCGCGAGGCGGCCGGCATCACCGACGAGATGGTGATGGTGGGCGTTACGAACCGCGTGGAGATTTGGAGCCGGGCCGCCTGGGACCGGTACAACGCCGAAGAGCTCTCCGACGCCAATATCGAGCAGATGGCCGCCGAGTTCAACCTCGACCTCGGTTCCGAGCCGCCCACGCCTCTCGCACTGTAGAGTCTCCCGCGGGATGCTCCTGCGCCCCGTCGCGTATCCCCCGCTCTTCGTTGGGCTCGTCCGCGCGTCTGGTTTCGTCCCGTGCGGATTCCATCGAAACCTGTATCACACCGTTTTGCGTGCATGGAACAACGATGTGCTGGAGCCCGAAAGGGTGCGCCGAGCCGCCAGGGAGAATCAGTACTACTGAGATCCCCGGGAGGGCACGGCCAGCCGGCAACGGGCGAACAACTCCCGGCGGGTGGGCAGACCCGCCGGGGGGTGATCGCCAGGGCGCCCGAGGTTTCATCGTGGCCGCCGACTCTGGAGCCGTGTCCCGGCAACGCCCCTGTGGACGGTTGGTCCGTCCGGGGAGCCCGCCTTCCGGCGGGAATGGGACGGACTTGTACAGGGCGCGGAGCCGGTAGCGGCTACACGAGAGTGGGGCGTCGCCATCCCTCCCCGGGGAGATCCCGGCAGAACGCTGGCCGTAGGCCAGAGGAGTTGTCTCATGCGGAATACCGCTAAGAAGGCCCAGAAGGGCTTCACCCTCATTGAACTCTTGATCGTCATTGCCGTGATCGCCATTTTGGCGGCCATCGCGATTCCGAACCTGCTGTCCAGCCGCAAGGCGGCCAACGAGTCCAGCGCCATCGCCAGCCTGCGCACCATCGTCTCCGCGGAAGAGACCTACCGCAGCCGCGACGCGAGCCACAGCTATGCCGATCTGGCCGCGCTCGGCACCGCCAAGCTGCTGGACGAGACTCTGGGCAAAGATCCTTTCACGAAGAGCGGCTACAAATTCGCGGGTGCCGCCGACCCGAACACGTACTCCTTCACCGCCGATCCGGAGACCGACGGCTCATCGGGTGATCGCGGCTTCTTCGTTGACCAGACGGGCGTCATTCGCGTTTCCCCGGCCAAGGGGGCCACAGTGGCTTCGCCTCCGATCCAGTAGCGAGTTCGATCGAAACGATTGAACTTGAGGCGGGCGGTTCTCCCCAGCGGGAGGCCGCCCGCCTCGGCGTTTGGCGGCGGAGGGCCGCGGGTTGGTCCATGGGCGTATCGAACGCTCGCCCACCGGCGTAGCGGAACTCAGCCATTTCCCCGAGGGGGATGTTGCGCCGTCATGGTGAATAACCAGATAGGGTAGGGGCGTGCGCCCGTGAAACTCGGGCCGGCGGAAAGGATCAGGGGACAGTGCGAAACAACGCGAACCATTCACGCAGGGGTTTTACCGTCATCGAACTGCTCATCATCTGCGTCGTCATCGCCATCATCGCCTCCATCGCTCTGCCCAACATGCGGTACTCGAACAAGGCCGCTAACGAGGCCAGCGCCATCAGCTCCATGCGGGCGATTGTCGCCGCCGAGGAGACCTACCGGCTCAATCACACGCCGCAACAGTACGCCGTTCTGAGCCAGTTGAAAACGGCCGGCCTTATCCATCCCGCCCTCGGGTCCGGGGCCAAGAGCGGATACACTTTTATCACCTTCGGCATCCCCACCGCCCAGACCTACGCGTTCATCAGCCAGCCGCAGGCGGACAGGGGCAACCGGTACTACTACGTGGACCAGACCGGCGTCATACGCGTCAACAACGGCGATGTCGCCAGCCCCACGAGCCACCCGGTCGACTAGGCATGCGGCCGATGAAACACGGCAGTTCTGCATAGTAGCGCCGGCGGCCCGCCGGCATCCGCCCGAAGGGCGGACACTTTGTGGCCGCTTCGCGGCCATGCCGGCGAGACGCCAGCGCTACCGTGGCGAGAACCGTGTATCAACACCGAGCACCTGCCTAGACAGCCGCGCTGAGCAATGTGCATTCAGCCGGGAGGCTCGGGCCGCAAGGGGAAACCTCTCGCGGCCCGAGCCTTCCGGCTGAATGCTGTCTCGCTGGTACGGCAATTGCTTCCGTTCGACTGCCAGGAAGGCATGGAAGCCCCCCAAGCGCCCTTCTCTTCCCGGCGGGAGGTCCGTTTTGAAGCGGGCTTCCCTACGCCATCCCTTGAGCCGGAAGCGGGGCGACCAGAAACGCCGGCGCTTCCAGCCAGCTATCGTCGCGGCGTCTCGGTGACGCGCGACGCCAACGTGAATGCCGCCCGATTCGGGCGGGTGGAGGCGCCATGATCGCCAAGCACTTACACCATCATTTGGTTGCCCTCGGTCTGGCCATCGTCGGGCTGGGAGCCGCGGCCGCCAGCCTCTCGCCGGACCTCGTTGCCTCTATGCGCGCCAAACCCGGGGCGACGCAGCGCGTCATCGTGCGAACAGTCGCCCGGCCCGTTGCCGCCGACACCGCCATGCCTGCCCGTTTGGGCGGCCGCGTCACCCGCGTTTTCACCGCTTACCCCGGGTACGCCGCACAGCTTACGGCGGCATCCATCTATCGCATCGCCGCTCGCGCCAACGTGGTGCGCCTCAGTTTGGATCGCCCGGTGGCCGCGGCGAACCGAAAGCTGCCGAAGGGCGGCGTGTGCGGCCCGTGGGACTACGCCGCCCGTGCGGTTGGCGCGGACCTCGCGTGGGGCGCCGGCGACAGCGGCGCGGGGATCGGCGTGGCCGTCATCGACACGGGAGTCGCCCCGAACGCCGACGTGCCCGTTGCCGCCTTTGTGGACCTGGTGAGTGGCCGGGCTCAGCCGTATGACGATAACGGGCACGGTACGCACGTGGCCGGCATCGTCGCCGGCAACGGAACGCTATCCGGCGGCCCGGCGGGCCCGTTTCTGGGAATGGCGCCCGGCGCCCGTATCGTGGCCGTGAAGGCGCTCGATGGGGCCGCCTCGGGCTACGCCAGCACCGTGATTGCCGCCATTGACTGGTGCATCGCCAATCGCGCGGCGTACAACCTCCGCGTGGTGAACCTCAGTTTGGGCCAGGGCGTTGGGGAATCGTACAAGGACGATCCCCTGTGTCAGGCATGCGAGCGCGCCGTGGCGGCTGGCCTCGTTGTTGTGGCCGCGGCGGGGAACGCGGGCGACGGCTACGGCGGCATCGTGAGCCCCGGCAATGACCCGGCCGTGATCACCGTGGGGGCCGCCAAGACGATGGGCACGGCGCTCCGCTCCGACGACTGCCTGGCCGGCTACTCCAGCCGGGGACCAACCTATATCGACAACCTGGCCAAGCCCGACGTTCTCGCCCCGGGGAACAGAGCGGTATCCCTGCGCGCTCCTGGCAGTACCCTCGATGCGCGATGCCCCGGCAATCGCGTGCTGCCGTATGCTTACGGCGGCGCCGACAATGAGGCCCGCTATTTCGTGCTCTCCGGCAGCAGCATGGCCGCGCCGGTGGTGAGCGGCATCTGCGCTCTCGTGTTATCGAGCCGTCCCGACCTCGGTCCAAACGCGGTCAAGGCGGCGGTAATGCTTTCGGCGCAACGCATCGGCGGCTACGACGCGGTGCGCGGCGTAACGACTTCGGAGTACGACTGGATGTCCCAGGGCGCAGGCTATGTAAACGCCATCGGCGCCGTTAAGGCGGCCGGGATGCTGCGGGCCGATGACGGGACGGTGGACGGCGACGGAGACGCGCCCGCCGGCTGGGGCAGCGACGATATCCAGGGCGAGTGCGTGTTGTGGGGAAACAGCGTTCTGTGGGGGAACAGCGTTCTGGTCGCCAAAATGCCCTGGGCTCTGCGGACCGTGCATTGGGACGGAAGCGTGCTTTGGGGCGATGGCGCTCCATGGACGGCCTCCGTGGGGCCGGGCGCCGACGCGGTGCAGTCCACGAGCGTGCTGTGGGGCAACCGCCCATCGCGCCGGACAAGTTCCATGAGTGTTCTGACGAACGGCGAGTAAGCTTTCAGAGGCCGCGAACGCCAGGAAACGGGCCGCCGCCCAGTTTCCTGGCGTTCGCGGCGTCTGAGAGTACAGACTGATGCTATGAATGATCCCTTTTCCCTTGGCCGCTCCGTTCTCGGCGCGGAGATCCTATGCTACCGGCTCGGAGAGGGGCCGGAAACCACGTTGTTCCTGGGCTCCCATCATGGGAACGAGCCGCACGGGCCCGTCATGGTCCGCCGTCTGATGGAATTGCTTGATGGAGACGCGTCGCTCCTGGCTGACCGCGCCGCCGTTTTTGTCCCAACGTTGAACCCAGACGGCCTGAGCGCGAACACGCGGCGGAATGCCCGCGGCGTGGATCTGAACCGCAACCTGCCCACCCGGGATTGGCAGCCATACGCCGGCGAAGATGACTATGCTCCCGGTCCCGCGCCCGCGTCGGAGCCCGAAACGCGCGCGCTGGTCGCCCTCGTGGAAAGCGTTGCGCCGATCAAGATCGTGACTATCCATGCGCCGCTGCATTGCGTGAACTGGAATGGACTCTCGCGCGACGAGGCGGCTTTGCTGCCCAGCGCCGGGCTCCGCCGCGTCCTCTGGGAGGGGCGGCCCGCGGTGTGCGTGGAGGAACTCGGCGCGGCCATGGCGGAGCGCAACGGGTACCCGCTGTTGAGTGACGTGGGCTATCCTTGCCCCGGCAGTTTCGGCACATGGGCCGGGTTCGAGCGCCGCATCGCCACGATTACGCTCGAAGTGGGGCGAGACTGCACGCCGGAAGCGGCCTGGACGGAAAACCGCGACGCGTTGCTCGCCGCGCTCGATTACTAATGCGCTGTTCGGAGGAATCGATCAGTGAGCCCCTCGCGGGTCTCGTGAGGTACCCTACCCCAGGGCAGATGGCGGGCGGACACGGCAAGCCGGGTCCCTACCGGTCACTGGGTCCATCCACCGAGCGGTGGACGGCCGGGCCTACCGGTAGGGACCCGGCTTGCCGTGTCCGCTCCCCATCTTCTGGGTATCCGAGGTTTCTCATGGGATCGGCTAACTCCCAGTTTCACCCTAACAGAGCAGTAGCCGACAGCCGTCAGCCCGGAAGGCCTCTACCCCTAGAACAGGGATCCTGTTGGATGGGGGGCATCCGGGCTGACGGCTGACGGCTGATGGCTGATAGCTGACAGCTATCTACGCCCGCTTCTTGCGCAGGAAGCCAAACAGCGGGAGGGCGCCGGTAAGGAGCGCCAGGGAGCTGGGCTCGGGGACTTTGCCGAACGGGTCATCAATGCCGGTGGTGCCGATGGGGCGGCAGCGCAAGGACTCGTTGGTGCCCTGCCCGGTTACCGGGTTGATCTTCAGAGCCAGGTCGAAGCCGCCGGTGTTCAGGACCTGCGCCGTATCCGTGTAGGTGAAGGCCTGTCCGCCGTCGTAGGAGGCATGGATCACCGGCTTGAACGTATCTGGGCTGGTTTCGGTTCCGTTGGTCTGGTCGCTGCTGTCGAAATCGTACTCGGTGGTCTGGGTGGCAATGGCTGTTTGTCCGGGGGCGATGGTGAGGCCGCCGGCGCCGATCAGCGCGTCCCAGATCTGGAACGTGGCGCCGTTCTGGAACCCGTCCACTTTCAGGCCCTGGTCCAGGATCACGTTGGTGGTTCCAACATTCGTGAAGCAGATGACGCCGGCGTCGAAGGCGTTTCCGCCGCCGAGGAAGAGCACTCCAGGATCGCCTTGCCAAGGCGTTGGGAAGGCTGTGCCCGGGTCGGGCCGAAGACCGTCGGCATATCCAACGCCGACCTCGATGGAGCCGGCCAGGGCCGGCAGGCTGAGAAGAGCAGTCGCGGCGAGCGCGCCGCAAGCAGTCAGAATACGCGCCATATTGCGCTGAACCATGAGACCCTCCTTGAGCGGACTCCGCCCCGTAACGAGGCGGCACGATGACTGACCAACGCAGCACAAAGCGCACCAATTACACGCCAAGTCGTTATGGCTCTTATAATAGTTTTGCGGAGCGTTCCGCCGGCGGTCTCAGCGCCGGCGGGGCCGGGGGCCGGCAACTGAGCGCCAATGGCGGTTAGCTTCTCCGGGGAGGCCGATATGAGCGACAGAGTTCGGGTGGCGTTGATCGGCGCGGGCAGCCGGTCGTTCGGGCCGGGCACCGTGCGGGATGTCCTGCTGAGCGCGCCGTTGGCGGAGCGCGGGGTGGACCTGCGGCTGATGGATACCGTTGAGTCCCACGTTGCGGAGGTAGCGGCCTATGCGGCCGACGCCGCCGCGCGCTTGGGTTCGAACGCGGCGATCTCCCACACAACCGAGCTGGAACCGGCCCTGGATGGCGCGGACTTCGTTGTGGCGGCGATTGAGGTCGATCGCTACCGATACTGGGCTCAGGATTTCCACGTGCCGCGCCGGTATGGGTTCCGGCAGGTGTACGGCGAGAACGGCGGTCCCGGCGGCCTGTTCCACGCGCTACGCAATATGGGCGCTACGCTGGAGATTGCGCGGGCCATGGAGCGGCTGTGCCCCCGGGCGCCGTTCCTGAACTTCACGAACCCCGAGCATAAGCTCTGCGAGGCGGTGAGCCGCCTGACCAGCGTGCAGGCCGTGGGCTTGTGCCACGGAGTGTTCATGGGCCTGGAACAGGCCGCCCGCATCATGGGCCTGCCTGCCGGGGAGGTGGAGGGCGAAGCCTGCGGCATCAACCACTTTACATGGTTTCAGACGCTGCGGCGGCGAGGGTCCGGGGAGGACCTGTACCCGCGGCTGCGGGAGGCCGAGCGGGCCGGTGACTGGCTGTCCGATTGGCACGAGATCGGGCTGTCGCGCATCCTCTTCAGGGTGTTCGGTCTGTGGCCTTCGCCGGCGGCGAACCACATCGGCGAGTATCTGCGTTGGGCGGAGGAGTTCGTGGCGTCGGAGTTGCAGTACTTCTACGATCCCGTTGCGGGCGAGCCCTGGGAGACCGGACGCATCCCCGAGTTCGTCTACTCGCTCTCCGGCGACAAGACGTCACGCCCCCTCCAGCCAAGCGCCGAGGCGCCCCGGCCTCTGGAGGAAGAGCCTCTGCGCCTTTCCGGCGAGCTGGCGGTTCCCATTATGGAGGCCCTGGCATGCGGCGTAGCGCGCCGCCTGGAGGCCGTGAATGTCCCCAACCGCGGCGCCATCCCGAATCTGCCGGACGACACGGTGGTAGAGGTTCCGGCGGACGCCGGAGCGGGTGGGCTGTGCCCGGTCCAAATGGCCCCCCTGCCCGAGGCCGTCGCCGCCCTGACGCGCACGCAAGCGAGCATCCACCGTCTTCTGGTGGAGGCCTACGCGGAGGGTTCGCGCGCGAAGCTGCTCCAGGCGCTGCTGCTGGACCCCACGGTGGATTCCTATCGCCGGGCCGTGGCCTTAATGGACGAGATGCTGCGCCTGCAGGCCGATCTCCTGCCCGCGCTGCGCTGACCGCTCTGTCGTTACAGCCCGGCACGCATACGCGCGTACATCCGAACGAAGGCGACGGCGGAGAGGCACTGCATACTCACGAGCATGAGCGAGAAGAGGCCCCCGCCCACGGAGCGAGACGAGACGGACTGCACCAGCATATAGAGGCCGCCGGACGTCACAACGGGCAGCATGCTCAATGCCGCCAGTTGCGCCAATCGCCGCCAGGCCCAGGACTGGCCGTAGTCGATGCCGGGGAGGCGCTCCCTCGCCCCGGCTACCAGCGTCTGAAGGGCCCAGATCAGGCCCAACGGGACCAGGAACTGGATGTACCGGTAGCCTGTGCAGGCCTGGCCGACCGAGGCTGCCAGGATAACCACGACGTACCCGCAAATATACCAAGTAGCCGGCGTTCTCAATGGCGTATCTCCTTTGCGTGCCCAGCCTGCCGAGCGGGCGCCGCGAATTCAGGCGGACCCATTGCCCAGTCTGCGGTGAGGCCGGCCCCGCCGCCGGTCAGCGGAAGCTCAGCGTTCGTTCCAGGAGCGTCGCCTCGGTCTGCGCATCCTCGATCCGCAGGTCCACGCCTTCGGGCCCCACCTCGAAGCGGTAGAGAAGGATCGGGGCATGGATGTCCATATCGCGGCCCGTAAAATAAGGACTGGATACGTTCACGGAGTGCAGCGTCGCGTCGCCCAGGCGTTCGGAGCAGATCAGGTTGTCGGCCTCAAGCGGTGAGTGAGTGTGTCCGCTGAGGTAGAGGACGGGCTTACCTGCCTCGCGGACCAGACGGCGGACGTCCTGGCTCTCCGGCAAGCCAAACTGCGGGTCGTCCGAACGGAAGCTGGGGCGGCCCGGAGCGGCGTCCACCGTGCCCGTCAGAGGCGCATGGCAGAGCACGACCACCGGCCCATCGGCGGAGTTCAGGGCATCGCGCAACGCGTGAAGGCTTGTTCGGATGGAGACCGTGACCCCATCGGTGTTGCCATCTGTGGACACAAAGATGAATCGCACGCCGTTCACGTCGCGGAGGTAGGTAGGACCCTCCACCTCCATGGCCCGGCAAAAGAGGTGGCGGGCGTAGGAATCTGGCCCGGCGAGGGCATCGTGGTTGCCCATCGTGCCGTAGAACGGAAACGGCAGGCGCTTTACCTGCCGCTGGATGAGGGAGTACTGCTCCGGAAGGGCTTCATTTGTAAGGTCTCCCGGCGCCGCGAGGAAGGCTACGTCTTGGTGTCGGGCGGCGGCCCGGAAGACGGCGGCCAGACGGTCTTCCGGGATGAGGCCCGCATGTAGATCGCCCGCGGCGAGGAAGCGCACGCTGTGGTTCATACCAGACATGATAGTGGCTCCTTGCTGAAAACAAGAGACAATCAACGATCTGGAATCTAACAGCCCGACTCCTTATGGGGAATGATGATGGCTAGCGCGCAAATCTGTCCATATCGGTTGGGTGGAGACATTGTAAGCAGGAATCAGCATTCAGGATTCAGCATCCAGCATTCAGGCCGAAGGCCCCAATCCATGAGTATGCTTGTCTCATGGATTGGGACCTTCGGCCTGAATGCTGGATGCTGAATCCTGAATGCTGGGTTCTAGACTCCGTATAGCTCGCCGAACTTGGACTTCAGATAGGCGAGATACGGCGCTGCGTCCAGGGGGCCTCCGTTCACCTTGACGGCCAGTTCCTTCGGGAGGAACTTGCGACCGTGGGTGTACAGGTTGTCCACCAGCCAGGTGCGCAAGGTTTCGAACTGCCCGTTCGCCAGCTCCGCCGGGATTTCCGGGTGGGCTTTTGTTGCGCTGGCGAAGATCTGCGCGCTCAGCACGTTCCCCAGAGCGTAGGTGGGGAAGTAGCCGATCATGCCCTGGCTCCAATGCGTGTCCTGCATCACGCCGTCCGCGTCGTTCGGCGGCGTTACGCCCAGGTACTCCTGCATCTTCGCCGTCCACGCCTCGGGCAGATCCGCCGCCTTCAGGTCACCCGTGAGGAGGCTGAGCTCCAGGTCGAAGCGGAGCATGATGTGGAGGTTGTAGGTGACCTCGTCGGCCTCCACGCGGATGAGGCTGGGCTCCACGCGGTTGACGGCGCGGTAGAACTCGTCTGCCGACACATCCGCCAGCGATTCCGGGAAAGTGTCTCGCATCAGCGGGAAGTAATGCTCAATGACGGCGCGGCTTCGGCCGATGATGTTTTCCCAGAGTCGGCTCTGGCTTTCGTGGAACATCATGCTGGCTCCGGAATCCAGCGAGGTACGGGAGAGCGAGGGGCGGATGTTCTGTTCGTACATCGCGTGGCCGCCCTCATGGAAAATGCTGTAGAAGCCCTGCTGCGGCATATGCCGGTCGTACCGGGTGGTGATGCGCACATCGTCGCGGCCGAAGTCGGTTTCAAACGGGTGCGGCGCCAGATCCACGCGACCGCGCGTGAGGTCGTATCCGAAGTCCTGTACCACCTTCATGGCGAAGCTCTGCTGTCCGGCCTCCGGGTAATCGCGGCTAAGGAAGTCGGCCCGGGGCTGGGGTTTGCCGGCGATGGTCTTGGCCAACGCGATCTGCTCCGGCCGGATGGCGTCGAAGACGGCTTGCACGTCGGACGCCTTCATGCCGGGCTCGAAGCTGTCCAGCAGGGCATCGTAGGGGTGATCCTCGAAGCCGTAGTAGTCGGCGGCGCGGCGCGCGTAGCCCACCATCTTCTCGAGATGAGGGAGGTAGGCGGAAAAGTCGTTCGCCTTGCGCGCCTTGCGCCAGGCCTCGTTGGCCATGATGCCGTCCTGTGTCCAGGCGGACACGAACTCGTTGGGAAGCTTGCGGGACCGTTCGTAGTCGCGGCGGGTAGCGGCTACGATGCAGGCGTCATCGCTGTTCGGGTCCATCGCATCGGCCTCGGGTTGGGCGGCGTCCAGCAGGCGGGCGGTCTTCTCGCCGGTGAACCACTCGTGGGCCAGGCCCGACAGGGTGGCCAGCTGCTGGGCTCGGCCTTCGGCTCCGCCCGGCGGCATATACGTCTGCTGGTCCCAACCCAGCACGCTGGCGGCCATTTCGATATCGTTGATCAGGCCCAGGTGATCGAGCAACGCCTGCATGGCGGTCATTTTGATCTCTCCTTGAGTGCCGGCCGGGGTGAAAAGCCGACCGAACAGCAAGGCCGCCCACGCGGGCGGCCTTGGCGAAACAGGCGGGCCGGAACGGCCGCCGCCCGATGTCAGCGAACGCGCTGGATGTGAACGTGAGCGGTGCCGCTGCGCACGAAGCCAAGGCGATGGGCCACATCGCGGCTCACGTCGATCTCCCGGCCGGTGTAGGCGCGGGGGCCGTAATCCCGGCACACGGCGTGCACGGTGCGTCCGCGATAGCTGATGGCGAAAGTGTGGCCCCGCCATTCTCGATGGCGCGAGGCGAAAGAAGACCTGGATGGCGCGTTGTAGAAGGAGGCGTGCACCAAGCGGGACTTGGGCGCCGACGCTTTGCGCGCGTAACCCGGTCCACAGATGAGCAGGGCGCCCGCCACGAGCGAGCACAACACGGTTCTTTTCATGATGACAATCCCTGGTTCGAACGAGCCGGCCGCATACTGCGCCAACCCGCCAAACCTTACGCATGTTAGCCCGGCATGTTGGAGGGAAGCCAGTTTGAGCGTCAGGGCGGCCCCGGCGCCCCACATCCTAACACGACGCCGGGAGAGCATTCAGGATTCGGCATTCAGCAACCAGGCCGGAAGCCTTCTTCCATGAGTACGCCGATCTCACAGAGCGAAGCCTCCGGCCCGAATGCTGAATGCTGAATGCCGAATCCTGAATGCTGGCTTGCTATCATCCGAATGGACAACGGCGTCCTCCTCCGTCGTAGCCGTTCGAGAGCCGGGACGGCGACTCCTTGTCGCAGTGTTCGATAGGCCTACGGCCGCCGCCCGCCCATGCGCAAAGCCTTCACGCTCATTGAACTGCTGATAGTGATCGCCATCTTCGCCGTGCTGGCAGGGCTGTTGTTCCCGGTCCTCTCGAAGGCCAGGGAGCGTGCGAGGTCAGCGCAGTGCATCAGCAACCTTCGCCAGATCGGCGTAGCCGTTGGGGTCTATCTGCCGGACTGGGATGATAGATACCCATATGCCTTCGATGACCAAGGCGTCTATGACGGACGGCGGCCTGCGATCAACCAGGTTCTAGCTTCCTATGTAACGCACCAAGAGATATGGCGGTGCCCTAGCGACACAGGGGAGACTTACCCGAATGACCCGCTTTGCCTTATAGGAAGCACGGCTCCATTCTGGTGGGACAACATGGTGATGTCTAGCTATGGCTACATGGGCGATGGCACTCCGGACTTCTACGGCCGGATTGCCGGATATCGGACATCGGTGGTGAAGAAACCCGCTCAGGCCGTGCTATCCAATGAACTGAGGCCTTGGCATGATCGAGGTCGCGCCACGGCAAGAATCACAGATTCTCCAGCCCTTCAGAACGTGCTCTACTGCGACGGGCACGTCGCCAGCAAGACGCATGACGACATCTTCACCGACGCGAGGCTCGGCGTCGCGCGCTGACGACATGCGTGGTACCTGTCGGGTAGGTCCTGAACGGTGACTGGATCCTAACACGACGGAGGCCGCCCTCCCTGGGGAAGGCGGCCTCCGGTTCCCAACGCTGGGCAAGAGGGAGTGGGCGCTATTTCCTGCCGGGCGCGGTGGGAGTCTGAACGAGCACACCATGGGTGTCCACGTTCACCAGGGTGTATGCGCCGGACGCATCGGGCGCGAACACGCCGTGGAACGCGGCGCGCAGGCGCACGGGCGGTCCGCCAGCGGTGCACATCCGGCCGTCCATGAGGCCTGTAAGCTCGCCGAAGTTCTGGTTCACGGCCGCCAGCGGGCCGGCGATCAACTGCTTGCTGGTCACATCGCGCATGGAAACGACGCCGTCCGTGTAGCCGTCACCGGCGCTGTTGATCACCGAAACGGTGATGAGCTCTACCTTCACGGTAAGCGTATACGCGGCGGCATTGGCCGGAGTCACCGTCAGCACGGTGTCGCCCGCGTAGAAGTTCTGCTGGAAGCCGCCAACCTGAACGGTGCGCGATTGCTTCAACTGGAAGGGCTTCGCCTCAACGCGCGAAACGGTTGGGGCCGCAAAGCCGCACGATTTGGACGCGGCGAAGGCTACAGACGAAGCGGCCAGGGCAAGGCCGGCGATGATGGCGAAACGTGGTGCATTCATGGAAAGTCTCCTTCCGGGCGTTCGCCCGGGCTGGCGCGGGCCGCGGCCCGCCGGAATGGGTGTGTCCCATATCCTGATTCCACGATGCCGTTCCGTCTCCTGAGGGGGTTCGGGCGGAAATCCGAAGGGCCTTTCCGGCGTCCGGTGAGGGGCCTAGCGTGGGGCGCCGAACCGTGTAGGGTTTCACGCCAAGCGACGCGTGGCGGCAGGTCTCCGCATCTACAGTCCCGCGGCGTCGATTTCGATTGGGCTGCGCTCAGCGTCGATCGCTCCCCCCGCGTCACTCCGAGCGAAGCGAGGAGCCTCGTCCTGACCTGCCATTCAAAGCCAACGTAACAGGCGCCCGTGCTGAGGTTTGCCCGGGCGCCTGTTACGTTGACGTGGGAGCCGTGTCAGGCCGAGACCCTTCGCACCTATGGAAATGCGCTTGTTCGTCGCTAGTTCGGGGCGCTGTGTGGTTCTCCCTGCCGTTCGATCCGCCGTCCGAATCAGCGGGCAAGGCGTGCCTTGCCCCACCAAGTCTGGTATCGCCGACTACCGATCGGTGGACGGCCGGGCCTCCCGGGTAGGGGCAAGTCACGCCCATTCGTTCCAACTAAGTGCCGTTTCCAGCGTGACAAGGCCGCTTGCCTACCATCGATCGCGTCGTCTCAGCAGCCTGGGTCAGAGTTGGTGTTAGGCGTGAGACTCACCCCAAAAGGCTCCTACGCGAATGGTCGG
>DASXUL010000098.1:0-2045 GCA_036504855.1 Armatimonadota bacterium
TTAGAGCGCCTAACAGAATCTGTTCCGGGCTTCGGCCGGCTGCAACGGGCGGGTGGTTCGTCGGACCGGCGCGCCCGATACGGCAGCGGCATCGAACCCGCCGGATCCTCCTGCCACCTGCCCGTTTCGCTCGGCCTCGGGCCTCGGACCAGATTCTGTTAGGCGCTCTTAGTCTCGCCGAAAATCACTAACGTCTCGCTAGTTGCTCCAGGGGACACAATGCTCAGGAACGATCATGCTAGGAGCGTATATGGAGTGGCGTTGTTGCAGGGGCGGCAGCAGGTCCGGATGATAGCTGTCGAAGGGAGTCCGGTGAGCAAAGTTGTGCTCTTACCTTACCGACCACTGCGGGATGAGATTGATGCGGGCTACGTGCCGCGTGCCCTGGATGCCAAGTAGGATCAGACGGGAGGGCTTCAATGTGGAGACATCTCAATCGATTCGTTGCACTTGTGGGCGTCGTTCTTTGTGTTGGGCCACGACTCGCTGCGTTCCCCTGGAGTAGTGGCCCTCGCAGTGTTCCGCCAGGTTACCGCTCAAAGGTCGCGCTCCACGTCAAATACGGGAATACCCCATCCCGCATCCGCGTCTACTGGGGAAGCCATGGCGGCGAGTACCGTGAACCGGCGTGTGTGACCAACATGCGGGTCGTCGGAGGCAGCTTCTACTTCATCGATGCCGTCGTGGAGAGGATCAAGCGGTTCAAGGCGCCGGGGAAGTTCGTGTGGGAATCGCAGACCTTCGAGAACCTGGGCTACTATGCCGTGAACTCCAAGGGCCAGGTTTACCTGGTGTGGGGAGTCCGCCTGGACCAGTTGTCTGCTCTGGACGCCAACGGAAAGCTGCTGTGGACCAAGGCCTTAAGCGACGTCCTCTCACCTTCCAAGATGCGCTCTTGGAGGCTGCTCGGATGGGACACGCAAGCTGGCTGGATATACTGGACCCCGCGTGGGTTGGTAATCGAAGTAGTGGGTGCGGATCCGGATCGGACGGGGGTGCAAGTGCTCGTGCTCGTCAACCAGAATGGCGCCATGGAGAAGGTGCTTCCTGGACAGGTGGTCGACTGGGATGGCAATACCTATGGCTCAGCCGGACACTGGGAACACCTCGACAAGATGGACTTTCCGCTGACCTGCAGAAACCCGCGCGGAAAGGTCCTTCGGAAGATCGACCTCAGGCAGTATGCTGATCCCCGCGCTCCATCCGCGGCGAAACGCCGCCCAGCCTTCGGCCGGCTCACTCCGGACCCTTCGGGAGGGCTGTCGGGCTGGTCGGCGGAGGATCTTCCCTCGCCGATTCGGGTCAACAGCCGGTACGTAGCCAGACTGGAAGAGGTGGTGCAGCGGATTGACCGCAAGGGCAACTACAAGGAGCTGTGGGGCTTTCCCAAGGGCCCGTTTGCGGGCCGAGCCCCGCAAACCGTGATCGGAACAGACGGATGCGTCTACCATCTGGAGTTCGGCGACAAAGGCATCAGCGTGATCAAGTACTATCGTTGAGGAACATCGGGATAATCGGATCTTCCAGTGCTCCTGACGCGGCGCCGATACGCTCGGCGTGAGGGACCTATGAGTCCTTTGCGGGTGGCGGCAACGCCGCTGGTATCGAGATAGTAGACGTCTCGCGCGAAGTCCAGAAGGGTATACTCGCGATCCGATCCGGGCGTCAGGGTGAGGACGGCGTATATCTCGGTGAGGGCGATGTCTGGCCACGTCGCTATGCGCTTGCGGGCGCGGACGAAATCGTAGGCCTGGAAGAGCGCCTCAATGAACCGCTCCGGCTTGGACTTCGGGTCCTTCGCCTGAGCTTTCTTCAACGCTGCCGCCAGCGTGGAGGGGCGGATGTTGAAATCCAGACGCTTGTCGATGCGAACGGCGGCGAGGTCCGGCTCGGCGCGCACCAACACGGGATAGCAGAACACCACGCCGTCGCGTTCGTAGAGACGAACGCCCGCCTCCTCGGCGGCGGCCCGGATCTCCGCCAGAAACCCATCTTCGTCGCTCAGCCAGCGCGCGGCGTCAAACTCCAGCGGCGGCAATCCGCCG
>DASXUL010000099.1:0-7460 GCA_036504855.1 Armatimonadota bacterium
ACGGGATAGCAGAACACCACGCCGTCGCGTTCGTAGAGACGAACGCCCGCCTCCTCGGCGGCGGCCCGGATCTCCGCCAGAAACCCATCTTCGTCGCTCAGCCAGCGCGCGGCGTCAAACTCCAGCGGCGGCAATCCGCCGGCGTGTTCGGCCGCCGCGGTTGTGGCGGCGAGGGCGGCCTGCCGCAGGCGCTCCACATCGCGCAGGGCGCCGCCGGCCACCGCGGCCTGGAGCTTGTGGACCGCCGCCGTCTGCTTCTTGCAGAGATCCATCCAGGCGGCTATGGGTTTGCTGTACTCATCCAAACGCTCGCCGAGGGAGGGCGCTGGCTCCGGCCCGGCGGCTGTGTCAAAGGGCGTGTCCATTTCCGTTCAATATGGCACGGCCCCTCCCCGCATTGGCGCTTGCGCCATGGGGCTGTCTACAATGCCGCTGAGGGGCGGCGAGCGCGGCCCCATGACCTTTTGCGGCGAGGAGATATCCCATGAAAATCGGCGTGTTTACGGTGCTGTTTGGCCAAAAGCCCTTTCAGGAGGCGCTGGACTACATCCAGAGCAAGGGCGTTCAGGCGGTTGAGATCGGCACGGGCAGCTACCCCGGCAACGCCCACTGCCCCCTGGACGAACTGCTGGGGAGCGAATCGTCCCGCAAGGCGTTCGTGAACGCCATCGAGAGCCGCGGGCTCACCCTGGACTCCCTGTCATGCCACGGCAACCCGCTGCACCCGGACAAGGCTTTCGCGAAGGCCGAGGATGATACGTTCACCAAGACGATCCGCCTGGCCTCTCTGCTGGGCGTCGAGCGGGTGAACACCTTCTCCGGCTGCCCCGGCGACAGCGACGCCGCCGCGCGTCCCAACTGGGTCACCTGCCCGTGGCCGCCGGACTTCACCGAGATCCTCGATTGGCAGTGGTCCGAGAAGGTGATCCCGTACTGGACCGCCAAGAACGCCTTCCTGGAAGAGCATAACGTGAAGGCGTGCCTGGAGATGCACCCCGGCTTCGTGGTGTACAACCCGGAAACCATGCTGAAGCTCAACAAGGCGGCCGGCAAGAACGTGGGCGCCAACTTCGACCCCAGCCACTTCTGGTGGCAGGGCATCGACCCCGTTTACGCCATCCGCGCCCTGGGCGACATCATCTACCACTTCCACGCCAAGGACTGCAAGATCGACGAGATCAACACGAAGACCAGCGGCGTGCTGGACACGAAACCCTACGGCGACGAGATCCACCGAAGCTGGGTGTTCCGCACCGTGGGGTACGGCCACAGCGAGGAGGCCTGGCGCGCCATCATCAGCAACCTCCGCATGGTGGGCTACGACTGGGTGATCTCCATCGAGCACGAAGACAGCATCATGTCCGTGAACGAAGGTTTCGAGCGCGCTGTGGAGTTCCTGAAGCCCATCGTCTTCCAGGAAAGCCCCGGCGACATGTGGTGGGCGTAACAAGCGCCAACAAGGCCGTCCCGGGCGCGCTATGCGCCGGGACGGCCTTGCTCCTCAGTACGGCAGCGGCTTCCCGTCCACGAGGATGTGTTCGATGACCCCTCGGCCCTTGCTATCCACCTTCACGAGGGCGCTCACATCGCGCTGGCGGCCGTTCCACCAGAGCCGGTTCACTTCGGCCTGGCGCGCTTCCGGAATGTAGTAGCGGTCCATGCCGAAGTCCACGCGCAGCCGTTTTCCGTCGCGCCAGCGGACCGTCGCCCGGAGGGGCACCACGCCCGAGAAGCGCGACGGCGAGCTTTCCACGGAGGCCACGCGGGCGTATGGGGTATCGGGCCGGAAGCTCACATAGGCCGTGCTGCCGGCCTTGAGGCTGGCCGATACGGGCAGATGCGCGGCGTCGATATCCTCCGCGTCGAAGCCCAGCGCCATGTACTGCCCGGAGAACAGGCTGCGCGGGTCCACCGGGTGGACCCTCAGGACCAGCGGCCTTCCGGTATCCAGGCCGCGCTGACGCATAGCGGCCTCGCCCACCAGGAACGCCATCTGAAGCAGCACGATGGCTGCAAACCACTTCCCGGCATTCATGCTTTTGCCTCCATGGACCTCAGCAGTTGCTTACGCTGGCGCTCCAGCGCCAGCCCGCCGACGATCAGCAGCGCGCCCGCCCCGAGGAACGCCAGCCCCGTCGGCATGAGGCGGGCGAACAGGTCCAGATACCGCGTAACGAGCTGGATGAAGAACACCGCCACGCCCCAGTTCACGAAGCCCGGCGAAGCCGATTCCCAGCCCAGCCAGATCAGCCCAATCGACATCGCCAGCAGCAGGACGTTGAACACCACGCGGAGCGTGACCCCGGCATCTATCGCGCCGGTTGAGACGGCCCACGCCGCCACGAGAGTCAGCGCCGCTAGAATGGCGGCCGCCCAGGCCGCGGCCGCGGAGCCGCGATCCTCACGGTCCCGCCAGCCGACCCACGCGCCGAACACGATCGCCGCGCCCACAGGCAGCAGAAGCAGCGGGTGCTTCCACCACGATCCCGTTGCGTGGCTCCAGTAGAGGTCGAACGACAGCGCGTAAGCGCCAAGCGTGCAGCCCGCGATGCCGAACTTCTCGCACACCGGGCCGAGCGCTTCCAGCGGCTCCCAGCCCGAGATCAGCCGCCCCTTGGCGAAGACCGCCAGACCCAGGGCGAAAATGGTGACGAAGACGGATTGACCGTAGCCGTAATGGCCCGCGCTGTCCGCCCACATCCAGATCCACCAGATCGAGCCCAGCGCGATGGAGAGGGCGGTCTGCACCGGCGACTTCAGCAGGATGCCAAGCGGCAGCGTGCCGATGAACCAGTACAACAGCGCCATCCGCTCACCGTTCGGGTCGCCGGCGCCGCCCCCCTGGTACATTTGCCCGATCAGGAAGATGCCGGCCCCCCAGAGGATGGAGCCCAGTAGGATCAACGCCTGCCCAACGGCCGGGTGATCGCCCCGCTCACGCCAGAGGAACCACCCTCCGGCGTACGAGCCGCCAGATGCAGCCAGGATCAGGGCGATGCGCGCCACGCGCGGAAGCGCTTCCCAGTTGGCCCCCACCATCAGCAACACGCCCACGCCCGCCAGCGCCGCGCCCAGCACGGTGAGGATCTGCACGAATAGCGCGCGCTTCAGAGATCGCGGCGTCTCCAAACCCTCCAGCCCGTAGCGCGCCAGGATGAGGCGCGCCTGTTCGGCGCGGATCAGCCCCTCTTGTGTCCACTCTTCCGCCTCATGGCGCAGCCACTCGCCGGATTCGGAGGCTTTTCGGTCGTCCATGGCAACCCTCCTTTGCGGCCGTCGCAATGACGGCTACACACATGCTGCGCCCGGGGCCTGCGCGGCGTGTTGGGCCAAAGGTACCGATTTCGGGGGAGGGGGCAGGCCAAACGTGGGTTGCGGCGGCTGAGTCGCGCTCGCCGCGATAGGGGAGTGGAATAGGGTTTTGCCCCAGCGAGTGAACTCGCGGGCAACGACGAGCCCGACACCTGCCTCCGCAGGTTGAGCGAGTCCACGTAGGTGGACTTCGGGCAGTTCGTTGCCCGCGAGTTCACTCGCTGGGGCAAGACCTAGAACGATCGGCGCACGCCGGCCAGCACGAAGACAGGCGGCACGCGCGTCCAGGGCTTGTATTCCAGGTGGCCGTCCGCCGTCTGGGTGGCGCCGTTCTCGTCTACGTAGGTGACGGGCCCGGGGACGTAGCCCAGCCAGTTGGAGCCGGTGTACGGGTTCTGGAAGTAACGAGCGGTAACGTCGCCGCTGTTCAGGAGGTTGCTCACCTGCAGGAACCAGTAGCCCTTGCGCGCCTGGTCTGTGTAGATCCGGAAGGTGACGCTCAGGTTCTTGTGCCACCCGGTGTTGTACGGGTTGATGTTGGTGGATTGCAGCTTGCCGTCCACGAGGATGGGGATTTCGCGGGTGGGATCGGTGGGGTCCACGCCATACTGCGATCCGCTTTCGCCATCGCCGGCCTGGCCGCCCCACGGGTAGCCGGAACCCAGTTCCAGCATTGGGTTGACCTCGAAGCGGCCCTTGAGGTATTTGCCCACCACGTAGATGGTGTGGCGCTGATCGAAGGAGACTCGGAACTCGTCGTCCGGCCGCGCCAGGTCCGCGGAGCCCTGCCCGATGGCGGGCGCGATGGCGTTGGCCTTCGCCACCTGGTAGGTGTAAGAGAGCCAGCCGGAAAGCCCCTTGCGTTCGCGGAACGTGAGCTTCGACTCCACGCCGCGCGTATGGCCGTGCGCCAGGTTCGAGTAGGCCAGGCCGGCGGATGGATTGCCTTCGGCATCCAGCGCGGGGCCGCGGTCGATCATGTCGCGGATGCGGCGCCAGTAGGGGGTAACCGCGAGCGACGCGCCTTGCCCGACGGCCCGCTCCACACCCATGTCGATGGAGTCCACCTTCTCAGGCCCCACGTCGAACACCTTGCGCTGGGTACTGGGATAGTAGGAAGCGGCTCCGCCGCCATCCACATCGCCCTGCGGCCGGTAGACGTTTTCGATGTAGGAGGAGGGCGCGAACTGCACGGCGCGGCCGGCGGACGCCTTCAGCACGGTCTGGTCATTGAGTGAATAGGAGAGGCCGAGGCGCGGGGAGACGGCATCGTATTTGGGGTGGCGGCCAGTGCGGGCGAGGACGGCCTCGTCGGCGCCGCGGATGTCCTTCGTTGGGTCCGCGCTGGTTCGGCCCAAGGCAATTTCGGCGTCGGTGATGCGGCGCTCGTACTCGCGCGAGTCGTAGCGCAGGCCGAGGTCCGCGGTGAGGCGGGCGCCCGGCTTGGCGGTGAACGAGACGAATCCGTTGAAGTCGGTTGTGCCGGCGTTGCGGTAGCGCAGGTAGGCGCCGCGCGCGGAGCCTGGTTCTCCGTACTTGGCCAGACGGTCGTCATTCCATCCGGAGATGCGTTCGGCCCCGGCGCGCATCGTCAGCCAAGACATGGGCTGCGCGGAGTAATCCACCTTCGCGGCGGCCACGGAATCGTCTGTGTGGGAATCCCACCAGCCGTCAAAGGCGGATTCGGCGTTGACGTCCTTGCGGCGCGACCATCCGTAGGCCTGCGCGGACAGCGCGGAAGCGGCGTTGAAAGAGTGGGCCCATGTGAGCGAGCCGATGGAGTGCTGCTGGGTGAGATAATCGCCCTGCTCGGCCACGCGTTCAAAGGCGTTCGCGCTGTCGTTGTACTCAAGGCCGTGGCGGGCGTACTGCCCTCCGGCCGAAGGGTTGCGCGGGTCGGCGCCCCAGGCGACGCCGGTAGTCGGGTCTGTCTCGGGGACGTTCTGGCGGGAAGAGCCCAAAGTGGCCAGCAGCGTGAGCCGGTCGTTCCGGCCGATGGGCATCAGGATCTTGGCGATGGCGTCGCCGGTTCCGGGCGAGCCGGACCAGGCCGGGTTCTTTTCGAAGTCCGTTCGGAAGGCGATGCCGGAAACGTACCAGTTCAGGCCGCTCTTCTCCACGTTGCCCTGCTCGTAAACGAGGCCCGTGTAGCCCCAGTTGCCGGCGGCGGCTTCAACGGCGGCGCCGCGGATGGAGGCGCCGGTCTTTACCACGGCGTTGATGAGCCCGCCGGTTGCGCCGCCTTGCTCCGCGCGCAGGCCGCCGGTGTAAACGTTCATGCGGTCGAGGCCCACCGTAACGAGGTTGGTGGCAAACTCGCCGCTGCCCGGCATGGTCAGCAGGATGCCGTCCAGCAGGTAGCCGGTTTCCGCGCGGCGGCTGCCGCGGATGGTGGGATTGCCATCCGCATCCGGCACGATGCCGGGCTGGCTGATGGCGGCCCCAATGTATTGGTAAAGGTTGGCGGGTTGGTTGCGCACAAGCGCCTCTTCCCGGCTCGTTACGACGTAGATGGTTGGGGTGACGCCCTTCTTCACGATGGGAACCACCACGCGCGTGGTTTCGGCCCGCGCGACGGCGCGCTCGGTGAGCTGCACGGCAACGTCTGCCGTTAGTTCCTGCGTAACGGAGATGGCGTCAAGGCGGGCGGGTTTGTAGCCCACCAATGTGGCCTCCAGCGCGTGCGGTCCGGGGATCAGCGATGTGACGAGGAAGTGTCCTCGCGCATCGGACACGGCGGTGAGGCCGGAATCGGTGATGGCGATCTGAACCCCCGAAATGGGCTGCCCAGACGCATCCGTCACCGTGCCCGAGATGGCGCCGGTCTGAACGACCTGGGCCGCCGCGATGAGCGGCAGGGCCAGAGCGCAGACGAGCGCAACGATGAAGCGGTTTCTCACGATGTACACTCCCTGATATGTATGTTCGCCTGCCGTCTAGCAGGGGCTCCAATCCATCTAATCGGTTGCAGGGAGCCTGAGCCTTAACGTTGACTTCAATGCGGCGGGCGCTTCGCGTCCGCGCTGCGCGCGCCTGGTCGGACCCGGCCGCGTTTTGCGGTTACCGCGGAGAAAGCCCTATACTCCATCCAAACCCGCAGCGCCGGCGCGCCGGCGCTGTACTCCAAAGGAGAAGCGAGAACCATGTCCGGAACCGAAACCCAGACGCCTCCCATGGCGCTGGACATCGAGGAGCCCACAACGCCGCCGTCGCCCGTGATGTATCTGAACGGGAAGATGGGGGATGTCGCTGATGCGAAGCTCAGCGTCATAGACCATGGCTTCCTCTACGGTGACGGCATCTTTGAAGGCATTCGCGCTTATGGAGGCAAGGTCTGGAAACTCGATGAGCACCTGGACCGCCTCTACAAGTCGGCGCACGTCCTCCTGATTGAGATGCCGATCACAAAACAGGAGATGCGCCAGGTCGTCCGCGAGGCGCTGAGGGCCAACGGCCTGCGCGACGCCTATATCCGCGTCACCGTAACGCGCGGAACCGGCCTCGGGCTGGACCCGAAGCACATCCAGGGCGCGACCGTGGCGATTATGCCAAGCAAGCTGTCTCTGTATCCGCAAGAGATGTACGATGCCGGACTGGACGTCATCACCGTGTCCACGCGCGTCGCGCGACCGGATAGCTGGGAAGTGCGCGTGAAGAGCACCGGCAAATACCTGAACAACATCATGGCCAAGTCCGAGGCGAACCGCATGGGCGCCGGCGAGGGCCTGATGCTGAACATGGAAGGCTACGTGGCCGAGGCCACCGGCGACAACATCTTCGTGATCTCGGGCAACCGCATCCTCACCCCGCCGCCCAGCGCCGGCATCCTGGAGGGCATCACCCGCATGGTGACGATGGATATTGCCAACACCTCCGGATACCGCGTGATCGAGCAGAACATGACGTTGTTCGACGTGTACACGGCCGACGAAGTGTTCCTGACGGGCACAGCGGCCGAGATGATTCCGGTTCGCTCGGTGGACGGCCGCACGATCGGCGCCGGCAAGCCCGGCCCCATCACGAAGCGCCTCATCGAGAAGTTCCACGCCCGCACCAAGAGCGAAGGCGTTCCCATCGAGGACTGACGGCCAACCGCCGGACCTCCAAGCGGAAGCCGATGGGCGCGGGCGATCTTCGGATCGCCCGCG
>DASXUL010000100.1:0-14042 GCA_036504855.1 Armatimonadota bacterium
TCCAGCGTGACAAGGCCGCTTGCCTACCATCGATCGCGTCGTCTCAGCAGCCTGGGTCAGAGTTGGTGTTAGGCGTGAGACTCACCCCAAAAGGCTCCTACGCGAATGGTCGGTTGCGGACTTAGTTGGAACGAATGGGCATGCCTTGCACCTACCAGGTAGGCCCGGCCGTCAACCGCTCAGTGAATGGAGACGCCAAACTGGAAGGGGCAAGGCACGCCTTGCCCGCCAGCTTCCTTCGCTGGACCAGACGCTCTCCCTGGGGAGCCCAACTGCCAGTTATCCCCTAACTTGGCAGTGAGCCTTCACCCGCGAAACGGGCCGCACCGAGAGCGTAAGGAATGGACAACGACAATACGGAGCGCCAGCGCTGCCGCGGCGCCAAGCGTACGTACAAGGCCCTTCACGCCGGCATCGCCGAGATCCTATTCCGGCATAACTTGGCGGGCGCGGGCTCCATGGAGCATCCGAACGAGTACGAGCCGGAAGCCGGCGCCATCCTGGCGCGGCTTCCGGCCGCCCGTTCGCCCGAGGACGTGGGCCGGATCTTCGAAGAGGTCATGGCCGAATGGTTCGGCCGGGACGCCTCCCCCACGGGCGCGGAATCGCCAGCCTACGCCCTCATCGCCTCCGACATCTGGGATCTCTGGCAGGAAGCGGATCTCCATCATCGGGGCGCCGACGCCTGACAGGCGGCCTCCCTCGACCGTCAGCGGTGGAGCACATTGCACTCGTCGGTGAGGTTCGGAATCTCCACGCAGGCGAGGCCCGCCTGATCCGCAACGGCTCGAAAAGCGTCAACGATGGCGCCGACTGCGACGCGGGTGGAGTAGACCCCAGCGTGATCGCCATGCGGGCCATACGGGAGGATGACCGCCACGCAATTATGGCAGAGCTCCAGAATGGCGCCGCGTTGATCGGTGATCAATTCGATGGCATCCCACCGCGTCAGCGCATCGTCCGCCCCCTCCAACGTCGCCTGCTCAAGCCGCTGGAGGTCGCGATCGAGTTCCGTGCCGATCTCGTTGAAGGCGAAAACGTGATTCGACCTCGACGATGGGGGCCACAAGGGGGTCAGGCCCATCTCCCGGCAAGGTTGGCGAAGGACGATCAGGTCTTCGTAGCGCGTACGCTGGTAGCCGCCCCCTGGAGCGGGGCCAAAGGTCCGGCGCATGTCGGGCATGCGGGCGATCTTCCGCCCCAACGCCTCCTCCAGCCTGTCAACGTCGCGCAACTTCAGCTCGTCGACGCGCCACAGCCATCCAGTCGGACCTGCGAGGTTGGCCACGGCAAGGGCAACCATGCCGGAAGAACACGCCGGCCAGCGGTTGGCCCATACCCACTCTTCGAGGCCCTGGCGATCCGTCGGCAGGCCGGTCGCATGGCTGTCGACAATGACGCGGCAAAGCCCGTCATCCGGCGCCTGTTCGGCAGGGAGCAGATACCCTTCCGCGTCGATCCTGGCCCGTTCCTCCGTGTAGAGGTAGAATCCGGGTTCTTTGTACAGCGGCGAGCGGTCCATCGGCTTCCCCTTCGACGTCTATCCCACGGCCGGTCGCGTCATATCGCGGCTGCCAAGCTATCATAGGGCGCCAACCACGTCTCCACAATCTTCGCGCCACCTCGAAGCGGGGCTTCGGAATGCTAGCCCGCCATCTCAGCGGCGGGGCTCCTCCAACCCGAACGGCCCGTCCAACCTCTCCGGCCCAATCCCCGGCCACACGATCAGCAAGCGGCGCAGCAGTTCCCCGGCGCCCTCACAGATCGGGGAAAGGACAGGGCAGGCGCGGGTTGACCGTTCCAACCGCGTCATAGCCGTGAGCAGCGCCTCGCGGGCCGACCAGCCCGGGGCCCACTCGCGATCCTTCGCCGCCACGGCCGTCGGGATGCGCGACAGCATCCACAGCCCCCGATAGGCGCACACGAACGCCCACTCCTCCCGGAACCGCTCGCCATCGGCCATAGCGGGAAGGGCGGGCGCCGCCGCAATCCGAAAGGCGCCGACCAGGTCTTGCGCCTCCGCCTCGGGCAGGGGGCAGAGGATGTACCAGCCGGAGACGTCGTAGAGCGCGTGGCGGTAGGCGGCGTACTCGAAGTCCACCAGCGTCACAGCCTCCGGCGAGGCCAGGCCGTTGCTGGGCGCCGGGTCGCCGTGCGAGAACGCCAGGAAGTTCCCCGGGCCGGCATAGCGGCGGGCAACCGCCGAAACGGCGTCGGCGAAGCCCGGCGGAGCGTTTGCCCCGGCGGCGGCGAACCAGTCCAACACATGGGTCCGCCGCTCCAGGAGATCGCTCGCCTCCCGCTCCCGCCGGAGCGGCTGCGTTTCCGGCAGCAACGCCAGCCCGGCTTCGAACTCGGGTTCCAGGTCCGCCCGCAGCGACGCCAGCCGCCCGAGGACCTCGGCCAGTAGGGCGCGGGTCCGCCGGCGGGCGCCGGGGTCCGGCCCCAGCAACCAGTCTCCCAGCACGACGGAGTGGGGCGCCTCGCGCGTTACTAGGACGCGCCGCGCCACGTCGCCCGCCAGGAACCCCGGCGCAAGCGCCGGATCGCCGCATCGGCCGGCCAGGAACCGCAGCGCCGCCCAATCGGTGAACCCGCAGCCCACATCGGCGCGGAAGCGCTTGACGAACACGACCGGGGAATCCGGAATCCCCCGCGCCGAAGCGCGGATCACCGCGTTGCGTCCGCCGTCCCGAACGAGAGCCGGGTCATCCAGGCGAACGTTCGCGCACCATGCCCCCTGCAGCGCAAGGACGCCGTCCGCGGCGATATCGGCGACCAGGTTCTCGTTACACATCAATTACCTCTCGATGCCGGGCGCGGCGCCCGCCGCGCACACGGAAAAGCCGGCACGCTCGCTATTGACTTGGCGGGCGGGCGCGCCTAGAATAGTCAGTAAGTTAGTCAAGTATATCAACTATTTGGGGCGGGCGCTCCCAACTCCGCCCGCCCCAACCGATCCGCGCCCGAGAGGAGGTCACCATGGCGTCTGTTTCGCACGATGCGGCAGCGGCCCGATGCATGTGTTCCGGCGGGCCGCGTGCGGCCCGCTAACCCGCATCCACAGGAATACCCCACTCTGAACACGGAATCAGGAGACCGGAATATGAACACCACAGTGAAAAGCATCCAGCGCGGCGTATTGGCCGCGGTCATCGTCGTCGCCGCGGCGGCGCCCGCCCTCGCCGGGCCGCCGCCGTTGCCGCTGCACGGCATCGAAGGCTATAGCGGCATCTTCTCCACGTATACCGCCTACATCGCCAACACCCCGAAGAAGAAGGGCGAGGCCGCCACGCCCAGCGTGGGCGCCACCTACGTGGGGCTCGGCCACGGCCGCAACCTCACCGCCCTCACCATTACGGAAGCCATCACCCCGCAGTTCGAGATCGGCTACGGCTGGAACCGTCTGGACCTCGGCGACCTGCCGGACGCTATCAAGGCCGCCACAAACGTCACCATCGGCAAGAGCGACGTAAACCTGCACAACTTCAACGCCCGCTACCAGGTGGTGAAGGAGAGCAAGGCCGGCGCCCCCTTCCGCCCGGCCGTTACCGTGGGCCTCCACTACAAGACGAACTCGGACATCCAGTCTATCGACGACGACCTGGGCGGCGCTCTGTCCGCCAACCACGCCGCGGGCAAAAGCGGGCTGGACGCCACCGTCTACGCCACCAAGCTCACCGTGAACGGCAAAACGCCCGTTCTTTGGAACCTGGGGCTGCGCTCCACCAAGGCGGCCCACCTGGGCCTCCTGGGCTTCACCAACAAGCGCAAGACCGTGGCGGAAGGTAGCGTGGACGTGTTCGTCAAGCCGAACCTCATCCTGGCCGCGGAATTCCGCCAGAAGCCGAACAGCTACACGGCCATCCCCGGTCTCGTGGAGCGCGAGGACAACTGGTTCACGCTGGCTGCCGCCTACGTCGCCAACAACACCCTCACGGTGTCCGGCGGCTATGGCCACTTCGGCCACGTGCTGAACCACGAAGCCAACGGCTCCTGGGGCATCGCGATCAAGAACGAGTTCTGAGAGGTTTTCGGCCCCCCTTCCCCCCAATCCTGGGGGACCAATGAGGTAACGCTCGGCGTAAGCGGCACGCTAGAACCGAGCGTAACCTCATTGGTCCCCCAGGATTGGGGGGAAGGGGGGCCGTCCTCTTTACCAGCAAGCAAGCTCTATCCTATAGGATAGTTATCAGCCGACAACCGTCAGCCGTCAGCCAGAAGCTCTGGATATGCGGACGTCCGTCCGCGTGTTCAGGGCTTCTGGCTGATCGCTGACGGCTGTCGGCTGATATCCATCTGCCCTGGGAGGAGCTTCCATGCCATCACACCCACACGCTCTGGCTCTGGCGGGCCTGCTCGTTTCCGCCTTCTATCCATGCGCCGCCCGCGCCGTCACCGTTAACGGCGCAGTCCCCAACCCGCGCGTTCCCGGCGTTCGCGCCGCATCGCCCCCAACCGTGGACGGCGTTCCGGACGACCCGTGTTGGGCCAACGCGCCGGTGATCTCCGGCTTCACCGCTGATACCAAGCCGCCGTCATTCCCCACCGAGGTCCGCGCGCTCTACGATGATCGCGCCCTCTACCTCTCCTTCGTTTGCCACGACCCCCAGCCCGGGGCCCTTCACGCCCAGCAGCGGAAGCGCAATGGCGACCTCTCCATGGACGACCTCGTGGAGGTCGGCATCGACGCGCAGAACGACAAGAGGAACGCCTACTGGTTCGCCGTGAACCCGCTGGGCACGATGGCCGAGGATATCCCCGGCGGCTCGGCCGCCAAGGTGGAATGGCGCGGCGACTGGCAGGCGGCGGCGAAGGTTACCGCCGAGGGCTGGACCGCCGAGATCGCGATCCCGTTCGGCATCCTGCGCTATCCGAAGGGCCAACGCACATTTGGGCTCATGTTCGCGCGCAACATCGCCCGCCACATGGAATGGAGCAACTGGCCGGCCAACACAGAGCCCTGGCAGCAGGCCAACCAGGCCCGCTGGACCGGCGTCGAGGCGCCGCGACGCGACGCCCGGCCCCGCGTGATGCCCTACGTGCTGGCCGGTTCCGGCAGCTTCTCCAGCAGCGCCGGACTCGATGTGAAGTACACGGCCGAGAACAACGTCACCAGCCTGTTCACCCTGCGCCCGGACTTCCAGACCGTGGAGGAATCCGTGCAATCCGTGGACTTCTCGTATAACCCCAAGTACGTGGAAGACCGGCGGCCCTTCTTCACGGAAGGCGAGGACTTCTTCGGCTCGTATTTCGGGTTCTACTCGCCCGCCATCAACAAGGTGGATGCGGGCGCCAAGACCTTCGGCAAGGTGGGCCCCTGGAATTTCGCCGGACTGGCAACCGGCCGCAACGGCGAGGAGTCCGACGCCGTCGGCTACCTGCGCTACGAGCCATCCAGCCGATTGAGCGTGTGGGGCGGCACGGTGAACCAGCGGCTCCGGGTCCCGGAAGAGTGGGCCGGCAGCGAGGTGACGCGCTACCGCCATCGGAATAGCGCGGTTTCGCTGTTGGGCGGCTCCGCGCGACGCCCGATGAAGGTGGGCGAAATGGGGGCCGAGTTGGAGATCGCCCAGGGGACTACCACCGGCCCCGGAGGAGACGGCGGGGCCTCATACGCCAACGTCTGGCGCGACGGCGGAGACGGCGTCCTGAGTTGGGGCCTGAGCTACATCACCGTGGCGCCGGACTTCTTCGCGCCCCTGGCCTATATCGACCGCACCAACATCCGCAAGTGGAAGGGCGGCTTTACCCTCTCGCGGCAGGTGAAGCAAGGCCCCATCCGCCAAACATATGCCCGCTTCGTCTGGGACTGGACCGATCAGCGCCACGGCGGACTGGACCATCGGGGCGCGCTAGCGATGTACCGCCTCTCATTCCGCAACGATACCAGCGCAACCGCCTATTACGAGGTGGGAACCAAACGCAACGACGACCTCGTCGAGACCGTGGTCGACGGCCAGCCCGAGTACAACGCGGAACGCGTTTACGACGATAGGCTGGTCAACCTGGGCTTCAGTTGGCGCGACTCTGACATCTACCAGAATGGGAACGCTTTCGTGCGCGCCGGCCGCCTGGCCGGCGGCCAATACGTCTACGGCGAGATGTTCCAGGGCGCCCGCCTGGGCCGGTCAACTTCGGGCTCGCTATCGGCCAGCGTCCTGCACCTGGACGGCGCGCTCAGCCGCCAGAGGATCTGGCGCGGCATCGGGAACCTGCTCTACGAGTTCAGCAGCGAGCGCAGCCTGGCGGCCCGCGTGATCGTGGGCCACGAGCAGACCAATGACAACCGGGCTCCCATCCGCAACGCCTATATCGCTTACCGCCAGGAACTGCGGCGCGGCGCCGACATCTTCGTCCTCTTCGGCGACCCCAACGTCAACGCCATCCGCTCCGCCGCCGCGATGAAATACGTGGTTACTTACTGACAATCCAACCGGAATTCACCACAGAGGCACAGAGACACAGAGATCTTCTTCCGGTCTCTGTGTCTCTGTGCCTCTGTAGTGAATTCCGCATTTGGCGGGCTGGCATGGCATCATAGGGGTAACCGCCAACGACGCCGGCCATTCCGTTCGATGGAGCGCTGAAGATGAAGCTTGCCGCTGCTGCTGCTTTGGCTCTGTCCGCTGTCTCCGCCTCCTGGGGTGGCGTCCTCTACGTCAGCCATCAGGTGGAACCTCCTTCCCCCGATGGCCGCTCCTGGGCAACCGCCTTCCCCACCGTCCAGGCGGGCATTGACGCAGCCTCGGCCGGCGATGAGGTGTGGGCGGCGGCTGGGACCTACCCGGAGAACATCACCCTGAAGAGCGGGGTAGGCCTCTACGGCGGCTTCGTCGGGAACGAACAGAGCCGCGATCCGCGCAGTCCTCGCGTGAAAATCTCCCTGCTTGATGGGCAGAGCAAGGGAACGGTCATCATCATCGCCGCCAATGCCACCAGCGCCACGGTGGTGGACGGCTTCGACATCGAACACGGATCCGGCCCCATCGCGAACGGTTTCGGCGCCGCGGGCGGCATCTACGTTGGGACCGGCGGCACGCCCATCATCTCCAATAACACGATCAGCAACTGCAGCGCCCGCGCGGACCGCACCATCCCATCGGCGGGCGGCGGCATCTATGTGGATAAGGGCGCGATGCCGCTCATCGCCGGCAACTCCATCTCCTACAACTACGCGATGTTCGGAGGCGGCATCTGGGCGTACGGCGGCCTCATCCGGGACAACGTGTTCCACTACAACGGCGCGGTGCACTTCTACCTCACCTATGCGGCGGGCGGCGCCCTCGACATTGTGGGCAGCCCGACCGTCGTCGTCCACAACATCTTCGAGGGCAACAGCTGCGTCTCCTCAGGCGGCGGGGGCGGAGCCATCAACTGCGGCAGCGGCGTGGTGATGGACAACACCTTTGTGGACAACAGCGGTACCTACGGCGGGGCCCTTCAGTGCACCGGCTACCCCACGGTGGTCCGCAATGCCTTCCTGGACACGACTGCCGGTCACTCCACTTACGAAGTGCTGTTCTCTGGCGGGGTGTTCTCGGACAACCTCATCGCTGTGCGCGGCGTCTGCGCCATCAACTTCGGGCTGATGGGGCCTGGCAATGACAACGGCACGGAGCCTGTCATCACGAACAACACGATCGTCCACCTCGGGACGGGCGGTCTATTCGCGACGGCGAGCGAGTACTACTACGGCGAAAAGCCGATCTTCGCCAACAATATCATCGTCGGCTGGGACAAGGCCGGCCAGATGTACCCCTATGACACCATGCCTGTCTTCACGATGGACAACAACGACTGCTTCGGGAACGGCGACAACACGCTGCCCTACCCCGGCGCACAGACCGGCGCCATCAGCCTGGACCCCTTGTTCGTGGACCGGGCGGGCAGCGACTACCGGCTTCAGGCGGGCTCACCCTGCATCGACGCGGGGAACGACGCCTACATCGCCTCCACCGACCGGGATTATGCCGGGGCTCCGAGGATCGCGGGAGCCCACGTGGACATCGGCGCCTACGAGTACGGCTCGCCCGTCTACACGATGCTGGACGCCGCCGAGGTGCTGCGCATCGCCGCCGGCATCTCAGTCTCCACGCCAGCCAACGTCAGCCGCCTGGACCTCGTGCAGGAGACGCCGGGGACAACGAGCCTCACCGTAGCGGACGCCACCCGCATCGCCCAGTGGCTGCTGAACTGAAAGGCGGAGATTCACCACAGAGGCACAGAGACACAGAGACCGGAAGAAGATCTCTGTGCCTCTGTGGTGAATCCCCCCATGAGGAAGCGCAGAATTGGGGGCGATCCGGTCTTTGTGCCTCTGTGCCTCTGTGGTGAATTCCCTTCCCGTCTACCGGTAGGTCAGCCCTTCCAGGGCGATGGTGTACTCCTGCCGGTCAGGGTTGTGGGCGATGCGGTATCGGGTGGGGTACCAGCCGTGCTTGGCCACGGCCCTGGGCTGTGGGATGGCGCGGGTGACGTTCGGCCTCGCCTTCAGAAAATCCATCGCCACCATCGGCTCGAAGAAGGCCTGCTGGCCGTCGTAGGTGCCCCAGATGTAGGTATCCGTGAACGGCTGCCCATTGAACTCCGGAGCCTTCAGCGAGGCCCAGTGGACGCCCATCTTCGGAACCTCGGTCTTCGGCGCCATAATGTAGCCGGCCGGCACGAATTGCGCCGGCGCCGGCTTCTGGCAGCGCTTCATGTCCGCGCCGACCAGCGAGATCTTGTCTCTGGCCGCAACCGGGATCGTGTAGAAGTGCACATCGAAATGCGGCACGTCGTAAACGCCCTGGGGCTCGTGTCCCTTGGGGTTCCAGTCGAGCCCGATATTGTCGATGCCCTGCACGCGCGCCTGGGCGGGGAGGGCGAGACGGTATTCGTAGCCTGGCATCCCGCCGGTTTTGGGGACCTCTGTGGGCAGTCCCGTGAGAGCGGTTTCCGTGAAGGTCACGCCCACCGCGGCGGGGCGGCGGGCTTCGTCGATCTCCACCCATGAACGGACGCTGCCGTTTCCAAGCAGGGTGGCCTCGCCGATGTAGAGGCCCGCTTTCTTCAGCTTGCAGTTCTCGCAGGCGGAAGCGCGGGTGTTGATGCCGAACAGCAGTAGTCCGGCTAATAGCAGCCATAAGGCTGGAGTGCGGTTTACCATGGTCAAGATTCTAACCTTGCCTGCCGCGGCGCGTCTACCAGGCAGACGCGGTGGGCCCCGTCCACCGCAACCGCCGCTCTCTTCGGCGTTCGGTGGAAGTGAGCATGGCGTGCTATCATGCACGGTAGGAGAGGCGCATGCGCCGCCCTGCCGCCGTGGGATGCGCGCTGATTAGGCATGGCTCACCAGTTCTCGCTTCTGGCCAATACCGCGCTTGAACGACGCGATGCGCTCCTGGGTTCGCTATCTCCCGCCGATCCGCATGCCCCGGATCCCCTCGCCCTGCTCAACCGCGTCGATGCCCATCTTCGCGGGTGTCCCGCTCCCCCTGTCACCCCCTGTGCGCGCCAGAACCTTGGAGAAGCCATCCAGCGCCTGCGCGACCTCCAAGGCCGCCTATTGGCATTGGCCTCCGAGGTGTACGCCGCAGACGCCGCCCTCCGCGCAGACGCCGCCGAAGCCATCGCCGCATTCGCGATGGACGAGGCCGCCCGGCTCGCGGAATCCCCCCCGGGCGAAGGCCCTCTCCCGCTGACGCCGCCGCCTTCCGCGGGCGAGCCGATGTTCCGCGAACTGGTCGAACACGCCCCGTTTGGCTACCAGGCCATGGATGCAAACGGGCGCCTCACTGAGGTGAATCGGACCTGGCAAGACATGCTCGGCTACGCGCGGGACGAGGTCATCGGCCGCCGGATGGCCGAGTTCCTGGCTCCAGAGGAGATAGACGCCTTCCGCCGCCAGTTCCAGCGGCTTCAACAAGAGGGCGGCGTCCAGTATGAGGCGACCGTGATCCGGCGGGACGGCAGCCGCCGCCGCGTAGCGGTTGAGGGCCGGCCCGCGCTGAACGCCGAGGGTGAGCTCATCCAGGCGTTTTGCGTTCTGTGCGACGTTACAGATCGCGTGGTTGCGGAAGAGGCCCTGCGCCAGGAGCGGGTATTCACCAAAGCGATCCTGGACAGCGTTCCCGGACTCCTCTATCTGTATGACGATCAGGGCTGCCTCGTCCGTTGGAACCGGCAGCACGAGGAACTGACGGGTTACTCCGCGGAGGAGTTGGCGAGCACCCACCTGATGGACTGGTACAAGGGAGACGAAAAGGACATCGCCGCTGTCAGCGCGGCGGTTCAGCGCGTGATGGAGGAGGGGCATGCGGATACGGAGGCGGGCCTCATCACCAAGAGCGGCCAGAGGATCATCTTCTACCTAACCGGCGTTCGGCTGGAGATCGATGGCAGGCGGTATTTCGTCGGGATCGGCATCGATATCACCCAGCGCAGACAGATGGAGGAGAAGCTCCGCGAGAGCGAGGAGCGCCTCAGCCTCGCGTTGGACGCCGTCAATGATGGCGTGTGGGACTGGAACCTCCAAACCGGGGACGCCGTCTTCAGCCCGCGATGGTTCACGATGCTGGGGTATTCCCCGGATGAGTTCCCGCAGAGGTTCAGCACCTGGGAAAGCCTGGTCCACCCGGACGACGTCGTCGCGGCGGAACGCGCCGTACGCGAACGCATCGCTTCCGGCGAGCCGTACGCCGTGGAGTTCCGAATGCGCGCCCGGAGCGGTGAGTGGCGCTGGATCAGCGCCAGGGGAAATGTCGTGGAGCGGGACGCCGGCGGAAATCCCCTGCGGATGGTTGGCACCCACACGGATATCACGAGGCGCAAGCAGATGGAGCAGGCGCTGGTCGTTTCCGAGGAGCGGTTCCGGAGCATTTTCGAGAGCGCTCCCCTCGGCATCTTCCAGTCCACCGTCGCCGGACGGTTCATCGGAGTGAACCCGGCGATGGCCCGCATGATGGGGTACGACTCGCCGCAGGAGATGGTGACCAGCATCACAGACATCACCCGCCAACTCACCGCCGAACCCGGCCAGCGCGCGTGGTACATCCGCGATGCGATGGACGCGCCCGGCTTCATCCAGCGGGAAGTCGTGTTTCGCAGAGCCGATGGCACGACTATGGTCGCCAACCTGTACATGCGCGTCGTGCGAGCGCCCAACGGCGATGTCGCCTACCTGGATGGGTTCATCGAGGACATCACGGAGCGTCGCCGAGCTGAAGTCGCCATCCGCGAAAGCGAACAGCGCTATCGTTCGGTGGTCGACCTCACGGCTCAGATCGTCTACACCTTCGATCCTAACGGCGACACTCGTGATCTCGGCAAGTGGGCGTCGTTCACCGGCCAGACACCGGACGATACGCGGCACGGCGGCTGGCTGAACGCCATCCACCCCGACGACCGGGCCGCCGTTGCCAGCGCCACTGCGGAGTCTCGGGCAAGCCAAACGCCCTCTTCCATCACCCTTCGCCTACGACGGGCGGACGGCGTGTACCGCAAGATGGAGTTCCGCGGCGTGCCGATCCACAATCCCGACGGCTCCATCCGGGAATGGGTAAACACCGGAACCGATATCACCGAACTGGATGCCGCGGCCGAAGCCGTCCGCCGCCGCACCCGCCAGCTTGAGCTGCTCTCGCTGGCCGCGCGCCACATCAACGCGGACCTCGAGACCCCGATCGTGATGCGCCGCCTCGTGGAAGCTGCCCTCTCGGCCTGCGAAGCCCGCTCCGGAACGTGCGGGCTGTTGCACGACGGGCGCATGGTGTTCACCGAAAGCTGCGTTGAAGGCGTTTGGCTCTCGCGACGCCTCACCTACGAAGCCGGCTCCGGAGTGCCCGGCTGGGTGATGCAGACCGGCGAGCCGTACGTGGTAGCAGACACGAACACGGACCCTCACGTTACCCGGAGCTTCGCCGAGCAGTTTGCCGCCCGAGATCTGGTGTGCGTTCCGATCATCGGACGGAACGGCGCCATGCTCGGGTGTTTCCTCCTCTTCAACTCCGGCGAAGGACACGCGTTCTCCGCGGCGGACGTGGTGATTCTGGAAGGGATGGCGGCCAGCGCGGCGACGGCGCTGGAGAACGCTCGCCTGCTTGAGGAGCGAACCGCGGCCGAGCGCGCGCTGCGCGAGGCCCACGAGGCGAAGGACCGTTTCATGGCGCTCCTCTCCCACGAACTGAGGAACCCGCTGGCGGCGATCACCAACGCCGCTCAGTTGCTGCGGTCAGTGGAGTCCGAGGATCCGCGGCTCACTCGAGCGCGCGAAGTGATCGGGCGCAGCGCCGCCAGCCAGGCGCGCATCTTGGAGGATCTGCTGGACATCTCGCGGGTGACGCTGGGGCAGATCGAGCTGCGCCGGCAGCCATTGCGCCTGGACACGCTGGCCGCTTCCGTGGTCCGCTCCCTCGCCGCGCAGGCCGCCGCGAAGAAGTTGGAGATCCAGGTGGATGCGGAACAGGGGGTCACCGTGGATGGCGACCCGATCCGCCTCGAGCAGGCGCTTGTGAACCTCGTAGTGAATGCCATCAAGTACACGCCCGAAGGCTCCGTATGGGTTACGCTCCATCGTTCCGGCCCGGAAGCGGTACTCTGCGTGCGGGACACCGGCATCGGAATCGCCCCGGAGATGCTCGGCCGGGTGTTCGATATGTTCGCGCAGGCGGATTCGTCGCTGTCCCACGCTGATGGAGGGTTAGGGCTGGGCCTCTCGCTGGTTCGATCGTATGTGGAGTTGCACGGCGGCACGGTTTCCGCGGATAGCCGCGGGCCGGGCATGGGAGCCACGTTTACCATCCGCCTCCCGGCCATCGAGGAGCCGGCGCAGGCGTCTCCGGCTCCAGACATGGGCGAATCCGTCGGCGCCGCCGGCCTTGGACCCAGAGTCCTGCTCGTCGACGACAACGACGATGCCCGCGAGACGCTCCGCGACATCCTGGAGATGGAAGGCTGCGTTGTGTGCGAGGCGAGCGACGGGCCCAGCGCGGTTGAGGCGGCGCTGCGCGAGCATTCCGAGGTCATCCTCCTGGATATCGGCCTGCCTGGATTTGACGGCTATGAAGTCGCCCGCCGGTTGCGGGCCAGCCCCGAAGCCGCCGGAGTTCGCATTGTCGCCATGACCGGCTATGGTCAGGAGGTCGACCGCCAGCGATCGCTGGCTGCCGGTTGCGACCAGCACCTCACCAAACCCGTGGACCTCTCCGCCTTACGGTCCGCGATCAGAGGCGGTTAGCATTCGGCCTCATCTTGAACGCTCGGGAAGGCTGCGGCGGATGGCTGCCGGCGAACCTAAACGACGCGACTCCCGCACCCCGGTTCTTCACCATCTCGCGCAGGGGCGAGCAGGGATGACCGCCACGCCAAACCGGTATCGGAACCTCATCACGATTTCCAACCTCGTAACCGACGTTGATCCGGCGGTTGGAGAGGAGACGCCCGCGGGCAATTCGGGCGGGTACGCCGTCGCCTCCGCGCGGAGAAGCGCCCCTGTCGCTCCCTCCAATACGGGCTCACAGGCTTACAACGGAGATAGCCTACAAGCTCTTGTGCCGAGTTAGGGTGATTCCGTGAGTCTGTGTAGCCCGCCATTGCACGTCACCCCGAGGAACGAGGGGTCTCGGCCTGACGCTTCTCCCGGAATTGCGTCGCCAAGCACCCAAACAAGGCTGTGGATGGGTGCTTGGTCACTCTTCCCGCCTCGATAGGTCAGGCCGAGACCCCTCGTTCCTCGGGGTGACGTGTGTTGATAGGCTGACGTCAAACTAACACATCTTCTCTAACTAACGACTAGTGTGCTGTTCGTGTGGTTCTGTGAGTTGGTCGCGTCCGTAGGGAGCATCTTCTGTATGTGAAAGGTTGGCGCGCAGGGCAAGCCCAGCCCCTACCCGGTAGGCCCGGCCGTCCACCGATCGGTGGATGGAGACACCGAACTGGTAGGGGCTGGGCTTGCCCATTCGTTCCAACTAAGTGCCGTTTCCAGCGTGACAAGGCCGCTTGCCTACCATCGATCGCGTCGTCTCAGCAGCCTGGGTCAGAGTTGGTGTTAGGCGTGAGAC
>DASXUL010000101.1:0-12000 GCA_036504855.1 Armatimonadota bacterium
CCTTGACGCGCCGCCTCCCTTCCTGTTTGCGGTTGCGCATCTGAATTGCATTCCATGACATTTCTGTTTGATCTTGACGGCACGCTGCTGGACAGCACCGACCTCCTTCTGGCCGGCTACAAGCATACCGCCCGCACCCACCTGGGCCTGGAGACCACGGACGAGCACTGGCTGCCCCATTTCGGCAGCCCGCTGCGCGACCAGATGGCCCTGTTGAGTGAGGAGCAGGCGGACGCGATGGTTTCCACCTACCGCGTCTTCTACCAGGCCAACCACGATCTGTTGTTGCGCCTCTACCCGGCCGTGCCGGAGCTTCTGAAGGAGCTAAAGGCGAACGGACACCGGCTCGGCGTGGTGACCTCGAAGCTCACCCGGTTCGCGGTGCGCGGCCTGGAGCTGTTCGGCATCGACGGCCTGTTCGACGCCATCATCGGCGAGTCGGATACCGCGCTGCACAAGCCGAACCCCGAGCCGGTTCTCCTGGCTCTTGAGCGCATCGGCGCCTGCCCGGCCGACGCCTGGATGGTGGGAGACTCCTCGTATGACCTCCTGGCCGGCCGCGCCGCCGGCTGCCGCACGGCCGCCGCGCTTTGGGGGCCTTTCACCCGCGCTGCCCTGGAACCGTACAGCCCGGACCTCTTCCTGGATCACCCCTTGGACCTTCTCACGCTGGCGGCCGCGGCGTAGCGCCTCGCCCCCTCGGCCGAGCGACCAGGGCCGAAGGAGATGGGAGGGGCCGACGTCTCGCGACGACCGCGTTGGGTTTCGCCGAGGCGCTATCCTATTCGCATGTCAGTCGCGCGACCATTCCTCATCGGCACGGCCGGGCACGTGGACCACGGCAAGACCACGCTCGTGCAGGCCCTCACCGGCGTCAACACGGACCGGCTTGAGGAAGAGCGCCGGCGCGGCATGTCCATCGAATTGGGGTTCGCCGAGTTTCGGCTGCCCAGCGGGCGCCTCGCGGGCATCGTGGACGTTCCCGGGCATGAACGGTTTTTGAAGAACATGCTCGCCGGCGCGTGGGGCGTGGATTTCGGTTTGCTGGTGGTTGGCGCCGATGAAGGCGTGATGCCGCAGACGCGCGAGCACCTCGCCATCCTGCAGGCGTTACGCGTGAAGCGCGGCCTGACGGCGATCACCAAGGCCGACACCGTGGAACCGGACTGGCTTGACATGGTGCGCGGCGATGTAGCCGCCGCCCTCGCCGGAACGTTTCTGGAACGCGCGCCGATCCTGGCGGTTGACTCGGTTTCGGGGCGCGGCTTAGCCGAGCTGGCGCGTCTGCTGGATGAGACGGCCGCCGAGCTCCCGGAGCCGGATGTTTCGCGGCCGGCCTTCCTGCCGGTGGATCGCGTGTTCCACCGGCAAGGGTTCGGCGTGGTTGTAACAGGCAGCTTGCGTTCAGGGAGGCTGCGGGAGGGGGATAGCGTGATGATTTACCCGTCCGGCAAGCCGGCCCGCATCCGCGGGCTGCAGACGTTCGGAGAGCAGGAAACGGAAGCGGAGGCAGGCATGCGCACGGCTGCGAACTTGAGCGGCATCAGCGCCGATGACGTAGCACGCGGCGATGTGATCGCCCCCCCCGGTTCCCTCATCGCGTCACAACGCATGAACGTGCGACTGCAGATGGAACCTGGCACGCGGGCCTTGAAGCATCGCAGCCGTGTGCGCGTACATATAGGAACCGCCGAGATCCTGGCCAGGGCCTTGCTGTGGGAAGGGCCGGAACTCCCGGGCGGCTCCGCCGGATTGGCGCAACTCAACCTGGAGGAGCCAGCCGTTGCGCGCCGGGGAGACCGATTCGTGGTGCGATGGTACTCGCCGCAGGACCTTCTGGGCGGCGGCGAGGTGCTGGAGCCGGTGGCCCTGGCGTTCCGCTCGCGGGACGAGGGGATCCTGCGGCGGCTGCAGGCGCTTGAGAGTGGCGACCCTCGTGACATCGTGCGCGAGGCCCTCGCCGCCGCCGGAGCGAAACCGTGCAGCGGCGCCGATCTTGCGGCCGCCACGGGGCTCTCGGAGGCGGCGGCATCCAGTGCGCTCCAGGCGGCGATCGCCGATGGCGGCGCGGTGGCGACGAAGGCCGGCGCCGTGGATGCCGCCGCATTCGCGCGTTTGCGGCGGAAATGGACCGAGCGGCTGGCGGCGCACCACAAGAAGGCTCCCCTTCGCCCAGGAATGCCCAAGGAGGCGCTTCGCACCCAGGATTCGCCTCCGTGCACGCCCGCCGCCTTCGACGCGCTCCTCGGAGCCCTGGAGGGGATGCAGGCTCTGGTCGTGGAGCAAGACACGGTGCGTCTCCCGGAGTTCGGGGTGCGGCTGCGGCCCGATCAGGAGGCCAACGCGGAGGAGATTCTGGCGCTTTACCGAGACGCCGGATGGCAGCCCCCGTTCGAGTCCGAGGTGACCCGCGTGATGGGACCGCACCGCGCCACTCGCGAGTTGTGGGACTACCTGACCGCATCCGGCCGGTTGGTGTCCATCGGCGAGGGTCTGCTTCTGCACGCGGATGTGGTGGAAGCCGGCGTCGCCGCCCTCAGACGTCTGCTGGCGGAGCGCGACGAGGTGTCCATCGGAGATTTCAAGGACGCGGTGGGCGCCTCGCGTCGCTCCGCGGTGCCTTTTTTGGAGTGGTGTGACACCAGAAGGCTTACACGTCGTCTAACGGATGGCCGGACTCGCGGCCCGAAACTGCCTTGAGGCACAGCGTCCTTGCCCTGCCGCACGGACGCGCCCTAGTATTTGACCGTGAGCCATTCCGCGCTCGCGCGCGGAAGGAACAGACCACTGATGTCAACGTTAACTGCATTTGGGAACCCGGCAATGTCCGAGGAAGCGCTGAACGAGTTTTGGCAGCGCGCTATGTCCACCGTTAAGGGCCGGATCATCCAGCCCACGATGTGGCGCGCCTTGGAGCAGATGAAGCCTCTCACCATTGAGGACAACACGCTCGTGCTTGGCCTCGCCAGCGGCCTTGGCTACCACGCCAGCCACCTGACTTCGTCAGATCGCCGCAACGCGATGGACAACGTCCTCTCCGATATGATGGGGAAGCGGATGACCTTCCGCATCATCGAAGGCGACACCCTCGAGGACTGGGAGGCGACCAAGGTCCGCGACAATGCGTCGCGCGCCTCTGACGCTCTCCGCCGTGAGGCGAAAGACCGCGATCGCGTGTTGGAGGACTCCTGGGAGTCGGTGTCCGATGAGATCTACCGCGTTTACAGCCGCATCCCGCTCAAGCAGTTTCCGCAGAACAGGGCCGCCTTCCTGAGGGCCGCGCTGCCCATCCTGAACGACGCCCGCCGCAAGCTCTTGTCCGGCGAGAACGCCCAGATGGAGATCAGCCACCGCGCTTACGCTCGCACCATCGAGAAGGTTGCCACCTTGAGTGACCTACCCGCCACCTGGATCGCCCTCGAACTGCTGAGGATGTCGACCGGCGACCGGTAGCGCTGGGAATTCAGCACACGGAATTCAGAATTCAGTCCGAAGGCCCTCATCTGGGAGTGCACTTGCCTCCTATGTGCGGGCCTTCTGGCTGAATTCCGAGTACTGAGAGCTGAATTCTCAGCGCTATAATGCAGCTATGAGAACCGAAGCCCCGCGGACGGATGATCTGGCGCGCTTTCCGTACCTGAAGGACATCCTCAACCGCATCGAGGTGGCGTACATTGCCACCTATCCGCCCACCGAATGCGGAATAGCAACATTCACGCAGGACAGCCTCACGGCCGTTCGGAAGTTTACGCCGTTCTCCACGCCCCTGGTCTGCGCCATGAACTACCCCGGGGAGACTCAGGCGTACCCGGATCTGGTGAAGTTCCAGATCGACAAGGCCATCCCCGAGGACTACGACGCGGCTGCCCGCTTCTTGAACGAGTCCTCCGCCACCGTGGTTCACATCCAGCATGAATACGGCATTTTCGGGGGTGACCACGGCGAGTATATCGTGCGCCTGATGGAGCGGGTATCGAAGCCGATGGTCGTCACCCTCCACACCGTGCTTGCGGCTCCGAACGATATGCAGCGCAAGATCGTGGAGCAGATGAGCCGGCTGGCAAACCACCTGATCGTGATGATCGACATGGGCCGTCGCATCCTGATGGACCATTACGACGTGGATCCGGCGAAGATCGTGGTGATTCCGCACGGCGTTCCCAACGTGCGCAAGCGCGCCAGCGACGTGGCCAAAAAGAACCTTGGCCTTACCGGGCACACCGTGATCAGCACCTTCGGCCTCATCAACCGGGGCAAGGGGCTGGAGTTCGCCATCGAGGGCATCGCGCGGGTTGTGGAAAAGCACCCCGACGTGCTTTACATGATTCTCGGCCAAACCCACCCGGCTGTTCGCAAGGAGCAGGGCGAGGAATACCGCAACGACCTGATCGCGCTTGTGAACAAGCACGGGCTCCAGCGCAACGTGCGGTTCAATAACCACTACCTCACGCTGGAAGAACTGGTGAACTACCTCAGCGCCACCGATATCTACATCACCCCGTACCTGAACAAGGACCAGATCACCAGCGGTACCCTGGCCTACGCCATTGGCTGCGGCAAGGCCATCATTAGCACACCCTATCTCTACGCTGAGGAGATGCTGGGAGACGGCCGGGGCCTCCTCGTGCCGTTCCGAGACGCGGACGCCATCGGCGATGCCTACTCACGCCTCCTGGACGACCTGCCCTTCCGACATCAGATGGAGGGCGCCACGTACCGTTTCGGCCGGCGAACAACCTGGTATAACGTAGCCATTGAACACCTTCAGTTGTTCCACAAACTGATGGAAACGGCAGACGAGGCGAAAGAGGCGTAAACGGCTCGTTCGGGCCCTTCAGCCCGGGCCATCCAAGCGAACGCCAGTTGCTTATGGAGACATCCGTCACTTATCCGCCGTTGCGCTTGGCGCACCTGCGAACACTCACGAACAATTCCGGCATCATCCAGCACGGCTGGTACTCGATGCCCAACGAACAAACCGGCTACTGCACGGACGATAACTGCCGCGCCTTCCTCGCCGCCGTGCAGGCATACCGCCGCCTGCCCGACCCGGAGTTGTTGCGGCTCATTGGCATCTACCTGTCGTTTATCCGGGCCGCCCGGAACGACCAGGGGCGCTTCCGCAACTTCATGTCCTACCAGCAGTTCTTCCTGGACGATGAAGGCTCGGAGGACTGCCAGGGCCGCACCCTGTGGGCGCTGGGGTATGCCCTTCGCTATTCGCCGCACGAACGGGTTACTGAGATCGCACGGGATCTGTTCGACACGGCGTTCTGCTGGCTTCCCGAACTCCAGAGCGCCCGCGGCCGCGCCTACTCCCTGCTGGGTCTACGCAACTATACCCAGGCCTTCCCGGATGACCCGCGCGCCCGCCGTGCCGTCGTCGGCGTGGCCGAATCGCTCTACCAGCAGTTCGAGACCTATGCCACGGAGAAATGGCAGTGGTTCGAAGGGCGCGTCACCTACGCGCTGGGCATCCCGCCGCTGGCCCTGCTCACCTCGTTTGAGACCACCGGCGACATCCGGTTCCGCGACCGCGGCTTGAAGACGCTGGACTGGCTGACCGGCATCCTGGTCCGCGACGGGGTGATGGTTCCCATCGGCTGCACCGGTTGGTACGCCAAGGGCCGCAAGCGCCACGATTGGGACCAACAGGGCATCGACCCGGCCGGGATGGCCGCCGCCTATCTGGCCGCCTTCCGCGTGACGGGCGACCCGGCCTACAAGGACCTGGCGCGCGTTTCGCTGGACTGGTTCCACGGCGGCAACCTGCTGGGCGTTCCCCTGGTGGACCCCATCACCGGCGGCAGCGCCGACGGCCTCACCGAGCACGGTCGGAACGAGAACCAGGGCGCCGAGAGCACCCTCGTCTACTACCTCGCCACGATGGCCTGCCGCCCCAGTATGCCAGTGGCTTTGTAGGGATCAGCATTCAGGACTCAGCATCCAGCATTCAGCATTCAGCCCGAAGGACCCAATCCATGAGATGAGTTCACTCATAGATTGGGGCCTTCGGGCTGGATGCTGGATGCCGAATCCTGAATGCTCACATTTGCGAAGTGCACGCCGGGCAGCGGGTGGCGGCCTCGGGGATGGCGGTGAGGCAGAACGGGCAGTCCTTGGTGGGAGCGGCGGCGGGGGCTTCGGCCGGCTTCCTGACCTTGTTGGCGGCCTTCACGATGAGGAAAAGCACCCAGGCCACGATGAGAAAGTCGAACACCGCGTTCAGGAAGAGGCCAACGTTCAGGGTAGCCACGTTGTGGGCTTTCGCCTCGGCCAGAGTGGCGTAGTGCGTCCCGCTCAGAGCAACGTAGATGTTGCTGAAATCCACTTTTCCCACGGCTCCGATGAGCGGCGTGAGGATGTCTTGCGTGAACGACGTAACGATCTTGCCGAAGGCCGCGCCGATGAGCACGGCGATCGCCAGATCCAGAACGTTCCCGCGCGCAATGAAATCCCTGAATTCGCGAAACATACGGGTATCCTCCATGTTTGGTCCGAGAATGGGCTTGAGCGTCAGTATAGCCGCGTTGGACGCTGACGAACAGGCGTTGGCGATAGAGGGCCTCACGCCAGGGGGTGTTGGTTCACGGTGTCTTGTACGTAGGCGTACAGGGCTTCGTTGTTCATCAGGGGGTGGCGGCCCATCTCGAGCGTATCGTAGGGGCGTCCCAGCAGGAACAGGAAGTGGCTTTCCAGAATCGTCTGGTCCGTGGCGGAATCGAGGCGCAGGAACCTGCGCATGGTGCTGTCTGGGAGGCTATCCAGCAGATCCGGTGGGGTGGAAGCCAGGAAGGTGAGGTGTGTGACCATGTCATCGGTGACCCCGAGGTCCGGCGCCCGCTCTCGGATCATCTGGGCAAGCTGGTCATCCTGGTCCGCGTGGACCGGCGTGTACTTTTCAATGGTGTCAATCGCGTCGGCCAGATAGCATCCGAGGGCCGTTCCCACCCCGTAAAGAAGGCCGGCGGCCAGCACGGCGGCGTCATCCGAGGCGCCCGGCCCCGTCTGATAGCGGATGTACAGCGATTGCACGTCTCCGCCCAAAGGCGTGTCGTCCGGCAGCACGATGCCCTTCCGCCGCAGATCCTCGAGGCTGCCCTCCAGGCCCTCGTGGGCAAGCCGGTCTCCCGAAAGGCCGGCGGCCGCCATCTTTTCGATGTCCACGGGGTGCGCCTCCCCGTAGCCAATCTCAATGCGGTACTTCTCCTGCGCCTTGCGCCGCCACACAGGGTTATCTCGCAGGCCGCCCAGCACGAGGCCCTTCAGCACGTCGCGCGGCTCCACATCCAGCCACCGGAACATGCCGATGCCGAACAGCGGCGATCCAATCTCGTTCACCGCGAACCTCGGCGCCTTGCCCTGGATGGCGGCCTCGACGTAGGCTCGCACCTCATCTATCCAACGCTGGCGCTGGAGGCGCTCCAGGAGGGCGTCCAGGCCCAAGGCGCGGGCAACGTGATCCTCGGTGGTGTCCACGTATCGGCGGCCGGCGAAGGCGCCGTGCCCCTCGTGCGCGTGGCTGGCCACCGCGATCTCCAGCAGGGCGCGCTTCATCGTCCAGGTTGTGCCCAGCGGCGTGCGCGCATCCGATTCCCGAAAGTCCCTCTCGATCTGTTCAGGCGGCGCGATCTGTGGTCTTCGCATCTTCGGAACTCCTGTGTCAGTCGTCAGTCGTCAGTTCTCAGTCATCAGTCGGGGAAACCGGCCGCCGCTGATAACTGACGACTGACGACTGCGTTTGCTACTCCAGCGGCAGGATTAACTCGGGGCCGTCGTAGAAGCCCTCTTTCTCGGCGTGGATGAGGCCGCCAACGGAGTGGGTGAGGGCGTCGACGGCCGCGTTCAGAGGGGCCCACACTGTGTCGTCGGCTTCGTCCGGAACGCGGAAGCAGATGATCTGCCGGCACTCGTCCAGCACCGAAAGCACCTTCTCGGCGGCCTCCGAGCCGTAAGCCGAGATGGTGGAGCGGAAGTCGTTAATATCTTCCTCGAAGAGGCCGTCGGTGGCGGGCAGGTAGCGCTCGATATCTACCGGCTCCTCCTCGTCGTCATAGCGAAGCGCGGCGATGTCCCAATCATCTTCGTCGCCTTCGACGGTGATGGTGGCGGCGTACTGGCCGACGAGCACGCGCATGTCGTTGATGGGCGGCGTGTCGTCAGACGCGGTGAAAACGCGGGTGAAATACGGCATGGATGCTCCTATGGGCGAACGGCCGCTTTGATGACGCGGGCGTGTTCCACGTCGTCCAGGGCCAGCGGCATATCGTCCAGGCTGTAAGTGCGCGACAGGAAGCTCTCCCAGGGGATGGTCCCCTGATGGCGTTGCAGCACCTTCAGCGCGCGATGGTAGTGCGAATAGTCCACGCCCCACACGCCCTGAACGCGCAGGTGCTTCCTGTTCAGGTCTTCGTGCGGGTTGAACGCGGCGGCGCCGTTGTCGGTATACTGGCCGACCACGATGTAGGCGCCGGCGTCTCGGGCGAGCCGCATTCCCTCGGGCACGGCCGCCGGGGCGCCGGACGCCTCAATGACCACGTCCGCGCCGCGCCCGCCCGTTACGCGGCGCACGGCGTCCAGGCGCTCGGCTTCGGTGGTGGCGAAAACGTCCAGAAAGAGATCGGCACCGAGGGCCAGGGCGGCGAGGCGGCGAGCATCGGCCCCGCCGCCGGTCATCAGGAGGCGGGTTGCGCCTTTCAGGCCGGCCAGCGCGAGGGCGCTGAGGCCCACCGGGCCGCTGCCCTGCACGAGCACCGTGTCGCCGAACCGGATGTCCGCCCGCTCCACCGCGTGCAGCGCCGTGGCCAGCCCGCAGCCTCCGCCCATGAATGCCTCGGGAGGCGCTTCGTCCAGGGGCAGGATGCGCGTGCCGGGTTTCAGATAGATGGTGTCTGACCAGCCGCCGAAGAGGCCGTCGTCGGCGCTCATTGTGATCCCGTACACCTTCCGATGCGGGCACCGCGTTGTGGCCTGGGCCACCTGGCAGTACCAACAGGCGCCGCACGTCCCATGCACGTCCAGGAACGTCACGATCTCGCCGGGAAGCAGCGGGCGGCCTTCCACATCGGTTACGGCGCCGCCGGTCTCCATGATCCGGCCCACGGAAACGTGGCCCGGGATGATTGGATAGGGAACGCCGGCGAGGCGGCCGTGGTACAGGTGCACGTCCGTGCCGCAGACCTCGGATAACACCGTGGAGAGGACTACGCCGCCCGGCTCCACGTTGGGGTCCGGTTGGCTGCGGACCTCCATGTGGCCCGGCGCTGTCATGACGGCGGCGCGCGCCATCAGTGGCCGTCCTTCAGTGGGCTGGGCAGTTTCATTCCTCGGGCTCGTCGTCGATATCCAGGGCGGCCCAGGCCGGGATGTCGGTATCGTAGTTGGGCGCATCAGGGCTCTCGGCGGCCACGTCGGCCAGCGTCGAGCGCACCGTGTCTTCCACGAAATCCGAGATCGCCTCTTCCTCGGCGAGGACCTTGATCTGATCCTGAAGGCGCTGGATCTTCAGCCGCAGCGATTCGTGGCTTTCGGGATCCTGCGCGGCTTCGGCGCGCATCATCTTCAGGCGATGCTCCAACGCCTCGCGCCATTCCCGCAACTGGGACGCGGGGGCGCTTTCGCCCAGGAACTCGCGCACCGCGTTGTCAATGCGAGGGTCTTCCATCTTCACTCCCACATTCCGCCTGGCCCCGAAGGCCGGCTTAGGAGACGACCGGCGCCTTCGCGCCGTGGATCTGGACGCGAAAGCGCCCGTCGTCTGCCGCGCCGACCGTTCACGGCCAGGCGACGAACCAATAAAGTCTTGCCAGACAGCCGCTTAGTGTCCAGTTAGCGAGGCTGTGTTGGTTGTCCTCCCTGTCGTTCCGGGAACCAAGTAAGCGGGCAAGGCGTGCCTTGCCCCTACGAGTCTGCCGGCGCCAACCACCGATCGGGGGACGGCCGAGCCTACCAGGTAGGGGCACGGCATGCCGTGCCCGCCAGCTATCTCTATGCTGAGGACGCCCGTCAAGGAACTGGCCAACTCGCGGACTCACCTAAACTCGGCGCTTAGTAGGGCTGCACCAGTTGCGTTTCCACCACCTCGGGCTCGTCGGCCTGATCGATGCGGCGGAAGAAGCACGTCCGGTACCCTTCGTGGCAGGCGGCGCCCTTCTGGATGACCCGCAGCAGCAGGGCGTCCTTGTCGCAATCGTAATACGCGCTCACGAGCTCCTGCGTGAAGCCGCTGGTCTCGCCCTTGATCCAGTACTTCTGGCGGCTGCGGCTCCAGTAGGTGACGCGTCGCGTTTCCAGCGTGCGCCGCACCGCTTGCTCATTCATGTAGGCGACCATCAGGACCTGACCGTTCTCGTCATCCTGGATGACCGCTCCGATCAGTCCCTTGTCGTCATATTTCAGTGCGCTTGTATCAATCATGTGAGTCGTCAGTAATCAGTTGTCAGTTGTCAGTAAACAGTCGTCAGCCGCCCACGATGGTCGGCAGGGGTTATTCCGAAGGCAGCACCGATATCGCGTGGTAGGGAATGGTGATGAAAGCCGTCCGGTTGGCGGGGCCTTCCTCCAGGGATTCGTCCGTGAGATCATTGTAGCCCCATTGGGCAACCACAGGTGGGAGCCCCAGGGCCCTGGCGAGGGCGGCCAGCTTCTCCTCGGCGAAATCGTGCTCCGCTTCCATCGCGCGGCGCACCGGCAGCTCCGCCACGCCGGCCAGTTGGGCGAGGACTTTGGGGTTGCCCGCCAAACGCTCATGGTCCTCGTCCGGCAGGTTCTCATCGAAGTAGTCCGGCCACGAGGAGTACTGATCCGCAAGGCGGCCGTTCTCGGCGGCGGTGTACATCAGCACGTCGCTCTCGAAAACCAGGAAACCAACGGCGGCGGTCTTCAGGCGATCCGAGAGCATCACCACGTAGCCGCTGAGGCGGTCGTCGTCCGGTTCGTCCATGGACTCCTCGAACACGGTCACCCAGCCGCGTTCGGCGGGCGCCACGAGGGCGTTCATGTGCCGGGGCAGGCGTTTCACCGCTCCAGCCACGGCATCCGTGTCGGACGTACGAACGCTGATATTCGTGAAGCTCACTGGGTTCCTTCCCCTGCGTTGCGCCCCGAGGATCGGGGCAGGCGATGGATCACCACCGGAGGCGGACCGGAATGCCCGCGTCGTGCATGGCCTGTTTGCATTCGCGGATGGAGTAGGTTCGGTAGTGAACGATGCTGGCAATGAACACGGCCTCTGCGTGGCCCTCCACGATGCCGTCCACGAGGTGCTGCGGCGTTCCGGCGCCGCCCGAGATGATCACCGGGATGCCCACCGAATCGGCCACCTTGCGCGTGATGCCGGTATCGAACCCGTTCTGCACGCCGTCCGTCTCCATGCTGGTGATGAGGATCTCGCCGGAGCCGTATCCCTCAACGCGATGGCACCACTCCAGGCAGTCCATGCCGGTGGGGGTGCGGCCGCCGTGGATGTACACCTCATATCCAGAGGCGAAAGCCGGGTTATCCACCTTCTTGGCGTCCACGGCCACCACCACGGCCTGGGCGCCGAAACGATCCGCCGCCCGCGTGATGAGGTCCGGCGTCTTGACCGCGGCGGTGTTGATGAACACCTTCTCGGCTCCGGCCGCCATGATCTCGGCGAAGTCGTCCACGGTGGAGATGCCGCCGCCCACGGTGAACGGGATGAAGATTTCCTCGGAGACGCGGCGCGCCAGGTCGAAGATTAGCCCGCGCCGCTCGTGGCTGGCGGTGATGTCCAGGAATGTGATCTCATCGGCGCCCTCCGCGTCATACAGCGCGGCCAACTCCACGGGGTCGCCCGCGTCGCGCAGGTTGACGAACTTCGTCCCCTTCACCACGCGTCCGTTCTTGATATCCAACCCAACAATCAGACGTTTCGCTAACATAATCTCTTCTGCCCGGTTACTGAAGTGGCGGGCTAGCGTGGCGAAACCCGCCTCCGCGGGTTGTCGCTGACGGCGCCCCCTCACGCCACCCTGAGCA
>DASXUL010000102.1:0-15936 GCA_036504855.1 Armatimonadota bacterium
TACTAGGCGCGCCAATCTTTGTCTCGACTGCATGACCGATTGCTCCTGAAATGGCATCCCACACCTCCCGTAGAAAGTGTAAAGGATGTCTTGTCAGAAACTGTTCACCATGTATTGTCATCGGACAAATTCTGGGGGACCAGATACTGAGCGCTCGGTTGTAGCGTAAGGCCAGAACCGAGCGTTCGGCTTGGGTCCCCCAGAATTGGGGGGTAGGGGGGCGATCCCGCCTCAGGGACCTTCGGATCTCTGTGCCTCTGTGTCTCTGTGGTTATTCGATTCTCAGCCTATCAGCGCTTTGCCGGCTTCGGTCCAGATGGTCTGGTCGCGGCCGGGGCCCACGGAGGCGACGGCCACGGGGGCGTGGACGATCTCCTCAACGGCGGCGATGTACTGACGGCACGCGGCGGGCAGGTCATCCACGGATTTCGCCTGGGTGATGTCGCCGGTCCAGCCCTCAAACTCCTCGAAGATGGGCTCGGCGCGGTTCAGCATCGTGCGGTCGGCGGGCAGGCGGGTGATCTCCTTGCCGTCGATCTTGTAGCCGCGGCCGATCTTGACCACCGGGAAGTCGGAAAGCACGTCCAGGCTCTGAAGGGTGATGGCGGAAACGCTGTTGGCGCGGGCGGCGAAGCGCAGGCACGGGGCGTCCAGCCAGCCCACGCGGCGCGGGCGGCCGGTGGTGCTGCCGTACTCGCGGCCCTTCTCGCGGAGTTCCACGGCCAGGTCGCCGGCGAGCTCCGTGGGGAAGGGGCCTTCTCCCACGCGGGAGGTGTAGGCCTTCACCACGCCCATCACCACGTCGATGTTGCGCGGACCGATGCCGGTGCCCAGGCACGCTCCGGCGGCGATCGGGTGGCTGGAGGAGACGTAGGGGTATGTGCCCATGTCGATGTCCAGCATCGTGCCCTGGCCGCCTTCGAAAACGGTTGTCTTGCCGGACTCCACGCAGTCCTGCATCAGGGCGGCGGTGTCCGTAACGTACGGGGCGAGGCGCTTCGCATATGCCTCGTACTCATCGAGCACTGTGGACAGGTCCAGCGGCTCGGCGCCGAAGACGCATTGGAGGATGGCGTTGTAGTGTTTCAGTGTGGGCGCGAGGCGCTGGCGGAAGATCTCGGGATGGATCAGATCGCCCATGCGGATGGCGGACCAGCGCGAGGCCTTATCCGCGTAGCAGGGGCCGATTCCGCGCAGGGTGGTGCCGATCTTGCCGCCGCCCATGCGGGTCTCCTGCGCGCGCTCCAGCATCTTGTGGTACGGCATGATGACGTGCGCGGCCTGGGAGATGGCGAGGTTCTGGAGGCTGATGCCGCGCTTCTCGAGGCCGTCGATCTCGTCCGTCAGCTCCTTCGGGTCGATCACCACGCCATCGCAGATCAGGCAGAGGGTGTTGGCGTTGTGAACGCCGGAGGGAACCACGTGGTGAACGTACGTCTGGCCATCGAAGACAATCTTGTGGCCGGCGTTTGGACCCCCGTTATAGCGGGCGCAAACGTCCGCGCGACGGCTGAGCACGTCCACGATCTTGCCTTTGGCTTCATCGCCCCACTGCATTCCGACAACAACGATAGTCGGCATAGTCTCCCTCTCCTGACGCGGCGTCCCGATGCGGGATGCCCAAAAGCGAAGGGGCCCGGCAGACCGCCGGCTCCCCGGAGCATCCTAGCACAAGGGGCCGCGCGGGGCAAAGCGGAGGGGAGTCATCGGTCATCAGTCGTCAGTCGTCAGTCGTCGGTCGTCAGTCATCGGTCGTCAGTCGTCAGTCCGAAGGCCCCGTACTGGGCGACAAGCTCGCTCATGGTACGGGGCCTTCGGACTGACAACTGATGACTGTCGACTGATGACTATTTCGCCGGCATCAGCAACTTCATATAGACGCCGCCGACTACGCTGCGGGCGATGAAGCCCACGTGTTTGGAAGTCTTCGTGTCGTACCAGTCGCTGAAGGGCACGCGGTCCGGCGTGTCGTTCAGGAAGTCGAGAATGGGGGAGGAGAGGGCGCGGAAGTCTTCCGGCGATTCCGCGAGGCACGCCGTCCAGATCTGCCAGTCGGCCTTGGTGTAGTCGCGGCGGCTGTCCAGCGGCAGGCCGTAATCGTTGAGATGCTTCTTGTAGAAGGCCACTTCCTTGCGGGCCACGGAGGCCGGGAAGAGGTCGAGGCCGAGGATGCGGTCCCAAACGAGGTTGTATTTCTGGCTCCAGGTGTTCGGCTGGTCGAAGGCGAGGCGGTAATGGTCGCCGTCGTCCGCCATGGCGGGCCACTTGGCGGCCATGTCGCGGGCCACTTTCAGGTACTCGTCGGCCTCTGCCTTGGCGCCGGCCATTTCGCGGAGGCGGGAGTAGGCGCCGATGGCGAGGATGGCCTTCAGGCTGAGGTTGGTGTTGTGAGCGAGATGGCCGGCGAAGTCATCGGTGCATAGCTGGTTCTCCGGGTCCATGCCCTTCTCGCGGAGGTAACCGGCCCACTTGCGCAGCGTCGGCCAGTAGGGTTCGGCGAAGGAGGCGGAGCCATCTTTCCGGGCCACCGCCAGCATCAGGATCAGCATATTGCCGGATTCCTCCACCGGCATTTGGTTCTCCTCGGTTCGCTCGCCGCCTCCGTATACCTGGCCGTTGGCCTTCGGGTAGGTTCCGATGTCGTGCGGTGCGAACGGGAACTTCCAACGCGCCGAGGAAGCGTAGTCCAGAATGGGGCGAAGCTGCGCCTTCATCATCTCGTTGTTGAGCGCGAGGAAGAAAGGGGCGCTGGGGTAGAACACGTCCACAGTGGCGATGCAGCCATTGGAGGAGTTCTCTTTCGGGAACATCAGCGGCTTGCCGTCCGGCCCGGCCACGATCTTGTGGGCGGCCAGGCATTGGCGGTAGGCCAGCGTGCACAGCTCGGCGTAATCGTCGCCGCCGGCCTTTCGGGCGCGGGCGGTGAGATCGGTATCGAAATTGTCGCACTTGCGGAGCAGGTCCGCGTACTGTCGCTCAGCGTCGCCGAGCATGGTGAGGCCGGTCGTCCCCGGGGCGCGGCGCCACCAGGCGGGCAGGGGCTTGTTGAAGTACTCGATGGACGAAACGTCGTCGTAGGCGAGGATGACGTGCCGAGTATGGGCGAACCGGTCAACGGAGCCGAAGTCCAGTGAGGCCGCCAGCACGGGCCAGGCGTCATTCGCGGCGCGGGGCTGGCGGGCGTCGTCGGTTTCCGGCAAGCGGCCGGATGTGGCCCAGCCGTGGCGCGCAACCGCGTCGGAGGCGATAGCCGTGGCGCCGGCGGCGCTCTTCGGCACGGCCAGCAGGAAATGCCCCCAGTCGATGCGCGTGCCGTCGCCGGCGCGGCGCAAGACGGGCTGGTCGGCGGTTCCAACAGACATCACGTTCAGGCCGTCCGCATCCAGGCGCTTCCATTCCACCGTCTGGTCCGCGTCATTCACGGCCCACTCGGCCGAGGCATCCAGGTACACCTGAACGTCGTGGGACTTGCTGTCGCGCGACCTTGCGGTGAACGTGACGTAGGTGGCGGGGCGGGAAGCCAGGTCCAGGTCGTCGGCGAGGACCGGCGAGGTGAAGCGCACGCCGAGGTTAACCGGGCCGGCGGCGAAGGTGTACCGGGTTTGGGTGGCGGACACGGACAGCGCGGTCTGCTTGGCGGCCGTGGGGGCCTCGGGCGCCGTCCCCATGAAACGGTAGGTCACTCCATCAACGCGAACAAGGCCGCAGGCGCCGAAAGCCGTGCCCGTCCAGTGCTTTGGCCAGGATTCGGCCAGGTTGTTGCCCATGGACCAGACGGAGAAGTAGGGATCGTGGGTGACGAGCGGCACGGCGGGCGGGCGAATGGGGGCGGCCTGCGCCGCGGTTGCGGCGAGAAACGCCGCGACGATGGTTCTGTGCATGGAATCTCCGGGAGGGGGGCAGGTTGGACGGTTAGCCGGGCGGCCAGCCGAATGGACGTCCGCCGAGGATGTGGAAGTGCAGGTGCGGCACGCTCTGCCCGGCGTCCGCGCCGATATTGGTGACCACGCGGTAGCCGCCGGTGATGTTGTCCGCGGCGACCTCGGCGACCACGCGCAGCAACCGCCCGGCCTCGTCGGCGTCGACTTCCGCGATGTCCGCCAGGGAGGCGATGTGGCGCGTGGGGATCACCAGGATATGGGACGGCGCCTGGGGGTTGAGGTCCCGAAACGCCACGGCCGCTTCATCGCGGTATACCTCGTTCGCCGGGATTTCGCCGGCGGCGATCTTGCAGAAAATGCAGTCCATGGCTATGAGTACAGCTCGAAATCGTCCACGTGCTCCGGAGCGTGGAATTCATCGTACGCCACTCCCGTTGTGGTGTAGGACTGATAGATGGTGGGAAGCTGCTCACCGCCGAAGCGCACGCCCAGCTTGAATCCCTTGTCTACCGCTTCATCGGGCATGCGTTCCATCACGATGGCGCGCTTGTTGTCGCCCTTCACAATGCGGTCTCCCTGTCCATACATATTTCGCTCTCCTGGCCGTTCAGAGTGTGATTCCATTGTAGCAGGTCCGCGGGCCGCGCTCCCGCAACGGCCGCCAACATGGCAATACCCGCGCCGCAGTCGCGGTTCCGCCGCGGCTGCCCGGCAACCCGGTCCTCGCCTTGCGAGCGCTTTCGAGATGCATCGGCGGTTGGGGAACTATTGTCCGCTTGCGTCCGTTGTGCGTGCCAGAGCACGAAATGGAAATGGCGATCACCAGCATCAAGGCGGCGTTGCCGTGGGTAAGAGCGGCGGAGGATTCCAGGGCGAGGTTCGATGCCCTTCTGTCTCCGTTGCTCGTCCCGCTCTATCGCTTCGCCTTGGGGATGACCCATCATCGCGATGATGCGGAGGACCTGACGCAAGACGCGGTGGTCCAGGCCTATCGAGCGTTCGGATCGTTTCGCAACGGCACGAACTTCAAGGCGTGGCTCTTCCGAATCTGCGTGAACCTGTACGTAGACTCCTACCGCAGCCGCCGCCGGATTCCCGCCATGATGCCGCTGCTCGATTCTGATGTCGATGAAGACCCGGAGCATGCGCGCATCGCCTCCCCCGAGGAGGAGATGATGGAAGCGGTGATGGATGAGGAGTTGGAGCGAGCGTTGAGCGCGCTCCCAGAGACGTTTCGCGCGGTGGTGCTTCTCTGCGACATGGAAGGGATGGCGTACGAAGAGACGGCGGCGGCGCTTTCGATTCCGATTGGCACCGTCCGCTCGCGCCTCTTCCGCGCCCGCAACCAACTGCGCGCGGCGCTTTCCGAGTTCGGACGGGAACGCGGACTGTGACGGGCGGATCATCTGAGACGGGACTGGGAAATGAAGGGTTGTGACTTGGACAACCTGACGGCGCTCGTGGATGGAGCGTTGGGGGAGGCAGAAGAACGGAGCGTTCTGGCGCACCTGGAGACCTGTTCAAACTGCGCCGCCATCGTTCGGGATCACCGGCGCATTAAGCAGCGCCTGGCGGGCTACGCCATCGGCATCCTGGCTCCCGCCGGTCTGGCAAACGCCGTGGGCTCCCGGCTCGATCGGATGCCGAGGCCGCGCCCGCCGCGCTGGCGGTCCTTTGGGGCGCCGTTGGCGGTGGCGCTCGTCGGCCTCACCGGCGGGCTGTGGCTGGCGCGGCCCGCGTGGCAGCCGCGTCCGCTGGATGTGCAGGCCATCGTCTGGCATCACCGCCACGCGCTGAACCCGCCTCCGGAGCTGACTCTGCGCACGCGCAGCCTGGCCAGCGCCCGGGAGTTCATCCGCCAACGCACCGGAGAGACCTCCGCCGGAGCTGCGTCCACGATGGCGCTGACCGGCGTGGGGGTCTGCCGCATCGACGACTCGCCCGCCGCGATCTGGATGTACCTCGCCCCGCAGCCGGTGAGTGTTGTGGAGGTGTTCCGGCCCGTATCGCTTCCGAGGGGAGGGAACGCCCGGGACCATTACCGCATTTCATGCTATGGCGGATATAACGAAGTGATATGGACATCCGGCGGGCACACCTGGGCCATGGTCTCGTCGCTACCGCTGGAGCGGATGATCCGGCTGATGGAGGAAGGCGGATGGCCCAAGTCAAGGGTTGGGTGAAATGGCGCGCCGGCTTCTCGCTGGTGGAGCTTCTGGTGGTGGTGGCCATTGTGGCCATCCTCGCCGCGATGCTGTTCCCGGCATTCGCCCGCGCGCGTGACCGCGGCAATGAGGCGGCGTGCCTCTCCAACCTGCGCCAACTCGGCGTGGCGGCGCAGGCCTACGCGGACGACCACGACGGCTTCATGCCCCCCGGCCACGCCGTGCGCACCGGGGATGGCCCGCCGGCGGCGCCGGCAGACTGGTACTCCCGGCTGGAACCGTTCGTGCGCAGCCCGGAATTGCTGCTCTGTCCATCGGATCGCCGTCGGGCCGAATATCTCCCGGACCGCCCGTACGAAGGCTCGTACGCTTCCGAGTACGACCGGCCGGTGCGCTACACAAGCTACCTGCTGAACGGCGTGTTCTCGGATGTGGTGAACGGCCGGCGACAATCTCTTCCCACCCTGCGCCACCCGACCGACACCATCCTGTTCGCCGAGCGCGATCAGGACCGCCTCTCGCAACTCACCTGGGTGAATGACGACGATTACCATCCGTGGGAAGATCGCGCCTACTGGGGGCAGGGGGCCGGCATGGCGTCGGAAAGGCATCACGGCGGCGCCGATTACCTGTACGCGGACGGCCACGCGGCCTGGAGACGGTTCGAGCAGACGTTCACCCCGAACGGCGTAAACCAGCACCTGCCGTGAACAGCATTCAGGATTCAGCATTCAGCATTCAGCCCGAAGGCCCCTATCCGTGAGATGAGTTCACTCATGGACAGGCGCCTTCGGGCTGAATGCTGAATGCTGAATCCTGAATGCTACTCTCCGCGTAACGCTCGTCGGAGGCGGGAGGCCAGGGAGCGGCGGGCGGGCGGCTCCTGGTCCCGCGATAGCGCGGCGAGGCGGGGCGGCTTGTTCGCCAGAAGGGCGGCGGGGTTGGCGCGGCAGAAGAGGTCCGCCGTCTCCGCGCCGAAGGCCGATTCCAGTTCCGCGAAGGCGTCACTCATAACGGGACGGCGGTGGTCAACGCCGTGGGCGTCTGAAGCCACCACGATGGGCCGGGGCTGCTCCATGATGCGCCAGGCCAGATCGCGCACTTTCCCGCCCATGGAGCCGACGAGGCTGCTGGTGGTGATCTGCACCGGTATGTCCTCCGCGATGGTGCGCTCGACGAGGCCGGGCTCCATCAGGAACGGTTGGCAGCGCTCCGGGTGGGCGATGAGCGGGGTGAACCCCGCCATCCGCAACTGGAACACCAACTCGTCCATGCGAACGGGCAAGGTGCGGAACGGCATCTCGAAGAGCACCGTGCGGCTCTCGCCCAAACAGAGAGCCTTGCCGTTCTGGATCAGCGCCAGGTTGTCCCAGCTTGCCGGCACTTCGGCGCCGGTGACGATCTCAATCTCCAGCCCCTCCGCTTGAATGGCCGCGTTGATCTCGGCCACGCGGTCGCGGATCATCTGCGCGTCCACCAGAACCTCCTGGTAGCGCAGATGCGGCGTGGCGGCCAGCGTGCGGGTGCCCGCGGCGGCGGCCAGGCGCGCCATCACCATGGACGTTTCGATAGTGTCCGCGCCGTCGTCCCATCCGTACATCACGTGTGTGTGCAGGTCAACCATGTTTCAGAATCCAGAGGGCCTCGCGGCGCCGAAAGCGGCGCCGATGAGTTCATCTTAGCAGTCGTCAGTCGACAGTCATCAGTGGTCAGTTCGGAGGCCCCGTACCGAGAGAGAGCGTGTCGCCCATTTGGCGCGCATTCGAACTGACCCCTGATGACTGATGACCGACGACTGCCAAGATAGACCCTCGCCCAACACGCCCGCCTAGAATGGAGGCAGAAGAGCTTCGCCGCGCGGCGGCCCGCCAGCGGGCCGGCGCGGCGCACTGAACGAGAGGAGAGTGCGATGGGTGACCTTGGCTCGGCGGCGCGTACGCTGCTGGAGAAGTGCATGGGGGCGAAGGCGGGGGAGAGCGTGCTGGTTGTGGATGACGATGCCGGCAATGTGATCTCGGCGGCGCTGATTCAGGCGGCGACGGAAATGGCATTGGAGCCGATGCGCATCACCATGGCGCCCCGCCAACGCAGCGGACAGGAGCCGCCGAAATCCGTTTCGCGGGCGATGCAGGGCGCGGACATCGTGCTGATGCCCACCTCCTTCAGCCTCTCCCACACCAACGCCCGGCACGACGCCTGCGACGCCGGCGCCCGCGTGGGTTCCATGCCCGGCATCACCGTAGACATGTTCACCCGCACCCTCACCGCGGATTACGAGCGCGTGGCCGAACGCTCCGAAACGGTGGCCCGCATCATGAACGCCGGCCGCGAGGCCCGCATTACATCGGCGCTGGGAACCGATCTGCGCCTAAACATCGCCGGCCGCGAGGGCGTGCCGGACACCGGCCTCTATCACGCCCCGGGCGCCTTTGGGAACCTCCCCGCCGGTGAGGCCTACCTGGCTCCCGTTGAGGGCAAGGCGGAGGGCGTGTTGGTGGTGGATGCCTCCATGGCCGGCCTCGGCGTGTTGCCCAGCCCGGTGACCCTCACATTCCGCGAAGGCCGCGTTGTGGACGTTTCCGGCCACGGCGCCGACCAACTGCGCGCTAACTGGGCCGCCGCCGGCGAGGGCGCCGACTGCGTGGCCGAACTGGGCGTGGGAACGAACGACCGCGCCGTGATCACGGGCCGCGTTCTGGAGGACGAGAAAGTGCTCGGCACCGTGCACATCGCCGTGGGCAACAACGCCCACTTCGGCGGCGTGAACAACGTGCCCTACCACGCCGACGGCGTGATCACGAAGCCCACCCTGGTCATCGACGGCACGACCGTCATCGAGAACGGCGTGCCGAGGTTCTGAGAAGAGCGGACCGAGGCGATTCCGCCTGGGGCGTGCCGGGGACGTCCGGGGGTTGGAAACCCCCGGCTACGGGCTTCGCCGTGAAGGCCCTGAAGGGCCAACGGACGGGCGCTACCCATCCGGCGGGCCTTCAGGCCCATCGTGGCCGAAGGCCCGTCGGAATACCGGGGCAACCCTCTGATGTAATCGCCCCCAATGTCCCGACGGGCCATTCCCGCTGTGCCTAGTCCCGCAAATCTCCGTCAAGGGAGATCGCGGTTGGCCTGCACGCTCCCACGGGCCAATCGCTATTTCATCTGACTGCGAAGCAACACAGTCAGGTCTTCAGAGATGCGTTTGGTATCATGCAAAAGGGCCGCACGATGCCTTCGCGGTTGGGATAGGTGCACAAGCACTTCGTCGCCCCCCGAACCCATTGTTCCCTCAGTCGGGCGGGCAGCATGCTCAGCCTTGGTCTGCCAGCTCAGATACTGGGCACCGGTCAGCGATGCCAGCATGACAACGTCCGAGAGGCGCCTTATTGGATCAACATAGTCCAGTATCCAGCCGGCAAACAGCATCTCTCGTTCAATTGTCTCACGAACGTGCTCCTCTATGAGGCATGGTATGCTGGTCAGGTTACGCGAGACGTCCTCTGTGGCTGCCTGACAAATACGGACAGAGCCTTCCTCATCAATGAACAGCCTGGCTTTGTCCTGCTCGATGTGCAGTGCATGTTTGGCGACGTGGTACTGTGTGTAGCACGCCCAATCAAGTACGCGCGTGGGACCGAACATCCCCTGCTGTACGACCTGCTCAATGAATGCCTTCTGTTCGAGATCGGCCGGTCGAATGATCTGTTGTCTGGGTCCTGCAGCAACGATTAGGCACAACGCTGGGTCGGCGTGTCCCGCTTCCGTAGGCGCGAGCGCCGCAGCCCTTTCACGTATCTCGGCCTCGTCGGCTTGTCCGCTGGCCATGGCCAGCGCGTGCTGATGAAGAGCGCGAGCGACAGCTGATCGGAGTTCGTCCGGATTCGCGAACTGGTCAGTGAAACGTCCTGAACCCCAGTTGCGAACCTCGGTGAGGAAAGCTTCTTGCTCGGGCTCAAATCTGGCACCCTTCTGCACAAAGACGAGAACAGGCCGTGATTCTCGCGCCTCATTGAACTCTTCGTGAGTAGCCGATACCCCGGAACCCTGCTTGGTTCCATACCGCTCGCCCAAAACAAGCAGGACGACATCAGCTTTCCGGATGCCAGCGAGGCAGACTTGTTGTGGACTGTCTGTCGACGCTCCGAAATCCTCCGCCCGGATGACGGAATGTCCAAGATCACTGGCGCCGCGGGCGGCAGCGGTTCTGAACTCCTCGAACCCAGTAATAAGCGAACTGATAAAGACATTCATGTAGGTTTCCACGGCTCAGGTGGGGCTCCGCGCGATCCGATGAGACAGACTGGTTCAGATTGCACGGAGCCCTCAAGTCTCGGCGCTTCTGTTAGTCGTTGCCCTTACTCTCTAGATCGGTGATCCTTCGCTCAAGGCTATCGAGGTAGGTCAGAATCACCTTCTTGGGCGGCGGATTACCTGATGGCCCGCAGCCGAAGATCACATCAGGTTGCGTGGCCAGTACTTCTCGCAATGCATCTTCCACTTCCTTGGGTCTCTGCATGTTGACTCCTCTGGTCGACTGGCTCTTCAATGGAGCATCCGAAATGATAGCCCTTGAGCAGTTGCCGGGCCTCAATTAGCATGATCGGCGCACGCTGCCTGATGGGCCCGAAGGCCCGACGGATGGGGTGGGGTCCGTTCGTTGGCCCTTCAGGGCCTTCATGGCGGAGCCCGTAGCCGGGGGTTTCAACCCCCGGACGTCCCGCCGCCTTTCGCCTGTTCCCGCATCCGCTGGACCTCCGCCAGGTCGGCGGGGTCGTCTTTGTGAGTGGCCTGCCAGATCATCGGGTATTTGGCGCGGTTGGTCTCGTAGCGGTCGGCGAGGGCGATGAGGGCGGCGCGGAAACGCTTTTCGGCCTTCTCGTCGTTGCGGCGGCGGGCGTCCTTCAGCAGGGCGTCGTAGGCGTACAGCGGCTCGATGTCCACGATCTCCGGGGTGGGCGGGTACTGGCCCACCGGGCCCTCGTAAACGGCCGCCAGCCGGCGGTAGAGCGCCAGCGCTTCCGCGTGGTTTCCGAGCGCCTCCTCCGTGCGGGCGGCGTCCAGCAGCAGCTTGTAGCCGTTTGGCGACCATGAGAGGCCCTTGGCGAACGCAGCCCTGGCGGCTGCGAAATCGTTTCGAGAGAGCTGCATTTCCCCCACGCGGCGCCACGCCACGGCGTCCCAGGGCGAGATGCGCGTGGCATCGGTGAAGGCGGCCAGCGCGCCGTCTCCATCGCCGGCCTGAAGCAGCGTGTGCCCCTCGGCGATCGGCAGGCGGTCGTCCAGAGGGTCCAGACGGCGGGCCTGGCGGATGGCGTCGGCGGCTTCGGCGGGGCTTTGGTTGGGGTTCGGCTCGGCCGATGGGTCGGTCAGCGCCGCCGCGTTGGCGGTCAGCAGCGCCCAGCCCAGCGCGCCGGCCAGTGAGGCGAGCCAGAGGGCGGAGAGCCACTTCGGCGGGCGGATTTCGGCGGGCTCCGCGAGGCCGATCAGCGCCCACAGCACGGCGCCGGGGGCCCACAGCGTCCAGCCGTAATCCACGAGGTTGTGCGCGGCGGCAGCCAGCAGTCCGGCCAGGGCGGCGGCGGCCAGCAGCGAGGCGCCCGATCTGCGCAGCAGCCCCACGGCGGCCGAGCCGAGCGCGGCCACGAGGAGGAGAAGCCCCGGCGCGCCGGTTTCCGCCGCGGTCTGCAGGTAGGCATTGTGGGCCGCCTGCGTCCACCCGCCGATGGCGTAACGGTTGAAAGCCGCGCCGAACGATCCCGGCCCCACGCCGAACACCGGGTGCGCCCGCGCCATACGGGCCGCGCCCTTCCACGTGATCACGCGGAACTGCGAGGAGTGCGCCTCGGTGGTCCCCGCGCTCTCCACCCGCCCCAGCAGCGTGCGCCCGCCGGCCAACGCGGCAATCAGCAGCATCGCCGCCAGCCCGACGGCGGGGAGGATGGCCGTCTTCCTCCACGCGCGACCCGCGAGGATGCCGGCGAGCAGACCCGCCCCGCACGCCAGCACGGCGCCCTTGCTGCCGGTGAAGAACAGCGCGGTCATGCCGAGCAGGAAGGCGGCGGACGCGAGGACCCCTATGGAGCGCGGCGGCCTGCCGCCGCTTTCGCTTGGCTGCAACCCCGGTAGTGCGGCGGCAAGCCGCCGCGCTCCGGTGGGCGACAGCGCCACGAGGGCCGCCAGGGGCAGCACGGTGGCCAGGTAACACGCAAAGAGGTTGGGGGTGGTGAACGGGCCAAACTCGCGCCAGCCGGGGCCGCTCTGCTGCGCGTGCAACACGGCCAGTAGGCCCACGATGGCGAGGGAGGCCATCAGTGCGCCGATCAGCCACGTTCGAGCGCGGCTGTCCTTCGCCGCGTCGGCGCACATGGCGCAGAGGGCCGCCCAGGTGATCAGGTCGGAAAGCGTCGAGAGAGCGCCGTGCGCGTTCAGGCCGAACGCGGCGACGAGGGCCGACCAGGCGGCGAAGGCCAGCAGCCAGGCCGCGGGGCGGGGCACGCGCAGGTCCATGCGGCGGTCCAGGGCCCAGATCAGGGCGGCGGCGGCGGCGAGGGCGCGCGCCACGCCGGGCATCGGCCCGGCGAACTGCCCGCCCAGCCATGGCGCGAAGAACAGGGTTGCGCCCAGAAGCGCCATCCAGAGCGCGGTCATGCCTTCCTCCTGGGGATGCGGTGCCACAGACTCAGCGAGATCACCAGCAGGGCGCGCACAGTAAGGCCCAACGCCACGACCGGCGTGAGCCACACGGGATAGCGCTTGCCAAGGTAGTGCTTGCGGTACCAGCGGAACATCGAGCGGTGGAACGCCACGATCATGCGGACCGGCGCCTTGTTGCTGCTCTGGCCGATAGCGTGGGTGATCACGCCGGCCGGCTCGTACCACACCTCCGAGCCGGCCTCGTGGGCGCGGTAGCAGAGGTCCACGTCTTCCTCGTACATGAAGAACGACTCATCCAGCGTCCCCACCGTCTCCAGCAGCTCGCGACGGATGAAGATGGCGGCGCCGCTGACCCAGTCAACCGGCATGGTGCGGTCGTGCGGATTGTCCTTCATCAGGTAATCGCGCGCGAACCGGTTGTTCGGAAAGAGCTTCCCCAGGGGCGTGTTGCGAAAGAGGCCGGCCTCCAACGTGGCGAAGTGGCGGCAGGAGTACTGGAGCGAGCCATCGGGGTTGAGCAACTTCGGGCCGACGATGCCGGCTTCGGGGTTGGCCTCGGCGAAGTTCAGCAACGCCGCGAAGGCGCCCGGGTGCGTGATCGTGTCTGGGTTCAGCAGAAGCACGAATTCCCCGGTGGTTTCCGCGATCGCCGCGTTGTTGCCGCCGGCGAAGCCGCGGTTCTCTGGCAGCGCCATCACGCGCGCCTCGGGGAACCGCTGACGCACGAAATCGGCGCTTCCATCCGCGCTGGCGTTGTCCACGAACACGACCTCGAACGGCCGGCCGCCCGTATCCTGGGCCAGCGCGCTGCCCACGCTTCGTTCCAGCCATTCGCGGGCGTTCCAGTTGAGGATGATAACGGACAGGATCATAGATAATCGCGGATCGGTTAGGGATGATGCCCAGGGCCTAGATCCAAGGGGGCGGGCACGGCTTGCCGTGCCCGCCCCGTCTGTACTCCCGGCGACGCCGCGTACACGTATGGGACGACCGGCGCCGGGTTCAAGTTCGGCTGCGCAACGCGCGAAGGTGGCCTACCAGCATAATGAGGGCGCGGCAGAGCGCGAAAGCAACGGGTCCCAGCCGGGGACGGTAGTACTTTCGGTAGAACGTCACAAGGGCGCGGTGCGATTCCAGGGTGGCGCGTTTCTTCACCTGGCGCGTGCTGGCGCCGCCCTCGTGGCGCACCGCCGGCTCCGGCGTGTACCAGGTCTCCCAGCCCGCCTGCTGGGCGCGCAGGCACCAGTCCACGTCGTTCCAGAACAACGGGAACGATGGGTCGAACGGGCCGATCGCTTCCCACGCGGCGCGGCGGACCATCCACGCGGAGGCCATCGGCTGCGGCGCGGGCTGCGCCGTCGAATAGTCAAACCAGCGCATGCGGTAGCCGCCCAGAGCGGGATTGCGCGGAAAGAGGCGGTCCAGCCCCAGCCAAGCGGAGAGCAGGGCCCGAGGAGTGGGCATCCCGCGCACGGAGGCCTGCGTGGAGCCATCCGGAAGCACGAGGCGGGGCGCGGCGAGGGCGGCCTTGGGATGTTCGTCCAGGAAGCGGGCCAGTTCCGCCGGGGCGCCCGGCGGCAGGATGGTGTCTGGGTTCAGAAAGAGCAGGTAGTCGCCCGTGGCGCAGCAGGCGGCCAGGTTGTTCGCTTCGGCATAACCGAGGTTCTCGCCGAGGGCCAGGACCATGATGTCCGGATAGGCGGCGCCAACGGCCTCCACGCTGCCGTCCGCGCTGGCGTTGTCCACCACCACGGTCTGCAGCGGGCCCGCCTCGCGGAGCGATGCCAGCAGGGCCAGCAGGCAGTCGCGCGTGTTCCAGTTGACGATCAGGGCGGTTACGCACATGGCGGCAGGTAGGCCAGCAGGTCGGATGGTTGGGAGAGCACAAGGTCTGGAGGGAGTTGGTCGAAGCGGGCGGACGTGTGCGGGCCGAGGATGCCGACGGTATGCATGCCGGCCTGGCGCCCCGCCTGGACGTCCATCCAATGGTCGCCGACCATTGCCGATCGACCAGGGTCGGCGCCAAGCGCCTCAAGGCAGCGGCGCAGGTGTTCCGGGTGGGGTTTGGCGTGAGCCACGTCGGAACGGGTGAGAAGGACGTCGTAGGGCAGGGGCACGCGCGAAAGCGTTGCGGCTACCGCCGCGCGGCAGTTGCGGGTCACTATGCCGATTCGACAGCCGCGGCTCCTCAGGGCGTGCAGGGTTTCCAGCGAGCCGCCGAGTTCGCGGTTGCGGCGCGCGCCGGCAATTTCGAAGGCGGCCAGCGCTTCCTCTGCCTCGGCGCGAAACGGCTCTGAGCAGCAGAGGGATGCGCACGCGTGGTCGACGGCAGCGAGGATGTCTAGCGACTCCAGCGGCTCCGGCGGCAGTCCGCGCTCAACGGCGAGGCGCACCACGGCCGCCTTCATCGCCGGAAAGTCTAGGTCGCTTGTTACCAGCGTGCCGTCCAGATCGAACACAAACGCGGTGCAGTCTTGGATCACATGGTCAGGATAGCACCGGCGCCGGCGGCGGACTGCCGGATCTCCATCTTCCAGACCTGGCGGAACGGCGGCGGAAGTGTGGAACAAGCCACATGGCCGGCCCGCGCCGGCGCCTGGGAGGACAGACTCTTGAACCGCCTGTTTACATACAGCATCGCCAGTTCCGTGGGGCTTACGATCGCCACGATCCTGGCGGCGCCCGCTCTGCTTTCGATGCGCTATGACGCAGCGCCGGCGGGCCCGCCGGGGCCCGCGCCCGCGGATATCGCGCAGGCCCTCACGGCCCCTGCCCCGGCGCCCGCCGACAACCAGACACTGCTTTCCGCGGATATTCAGTCCGGCGGGGCGATCGTGACGATCAACAACCAGCCGGTGGGCCAGTTCCAGGCTCAGGCGAGCGTGGACGTGAGCCGGTTCCTGCATTCCGGCGAAAACGCGGTGCGCGTGATGTGGGTGGGCCCGGTGGGCGGCGATATCCGGATCCAGCATGCGGCCGCCGCCGGCCAGTTCCGCGAGGTGGCCGACTGCTTCCTCGCCCCTGCCTCCACCATGACGGCCGGCGAGCGTACGCTGACGGTTTACCTCTGAGCCCTTCGACGGCGCGGTTGAAACCGTCGGGCGCGGGCGGCACATCATGGTGAGTTAGCTTGCCAAGGGGGAGTAGCAGCGCCGGCTCGATCGGCGTCGGAGAGGCCAACAATCTCGGAGCCGTACGGGCTTCTGGCCTCCCGCAAGGGGATTCTCCTGGGTGTCAGACCT
>DASXUL010000103.1:0-21861 GCA_036504855.1 Armatimonadota bacterium
CTTCTTCAAGAAGGGCCTCACCGACCTCGGGTTCAACACCGGCGCCAGCGAGACGCCGATCACTCCGGTGATGGTGGGCGAAACGGAGGACGCCATCCGGTTCAGCGACCGGCTCTTCGCGGGCGGCGTTTTCGCCCAACAGATCGGCTTTCCCACCGTGCCGCGCGGTCGCGCGCGCGTGCGGACAATCGTGACGGCCACCCACACGCAGGATCACCTCCAGCGTGCCCTGGACGTGTTCGCGGCCGCCGGCCGCGAGCAGGGCCTGATCTAGTAGCGGCCGGTTGAGCATGGCGAATTCGCACAGTAGCGCCAGCGTCCCGTCGGCATGCGTCCCAAGGGCGGACACGCGTGGTCGCTTCGCGGCCATGCCGGCGGGACGCTGGCGCTACTGTGGCAGAATGCAACTATCAATACCAAGCGCCTACTCTGTAGTCGCCTCCCTCCGCGCGAGTCACCTGACCCGCGCGGAGACCCGTACAACAGGATCCCGCACCATGCGAACCTTCGCTCTCGCGCTAGCCCTCGTCTGCCTGCCCGCCGCCGCGCAAAACAAAGCGCCCAAGCAGGCGAAGCCCGCCCCGCCGCCGCCCGCCCCGCTGAGGGAATGGACCAACGCCGGCGACGCCGCCCTGGAGGTCTCCATGGACGGCCCAAAGGACGCCGTGCTGGTGGAACTGGGCCGCCAACGCCGGCCTTACCGGATCCTCCCGTCGGGCGTGCAAAGCGGGCAACTGCGTTTCACAGTGCCGCCCGGAGCGACCGCCCAGGCGTGGTCACGCGAGGCGCTGGCGGCGCAGAAGACAGGCGCGTTCTCCACTGCGGCCCGCATGGGGGCATTCCCGGAGATCATCGTGGGCACGGTGGTGGTGACGCCGGGGAAGGGGTTGACGGCAACGGACCATACGCCCGCATGGCAGAGCTCGCCGGGCCGCTATCGCGCATATCCGGGCGGCGGGCTGCCTGTTGCGGTGACGGTCCGCAACGAAGGCAAGTTCATGTGGAAGCGCCCGCGCGTTCGCCTGTTCGCGCCGGACAACTGGACCGTCTCTCCCGCCACGGCGGACATCTCATCGCCGCTCATCAAGGCCCCAAAACCGGGCGCGAAGAACGCATCGGTCACCGGCCTGGCGCCGGGCATGGAGGGCGTGGCCATCTTCACCGTAACGCTGCCAAAGGGGGCGACGATGGGCTCTACATCCCCCCTGGCGGCGTTCCTGCGATTCGAAGCGGTGGGACAGACGGTAACGGTTCAGAACAACGTGGATGTCACCGCTCAAGAGCCGATCGAGCGCCGGTATGCCATGACCGAAGATGGGGGCAAGTTCATCGTGCGCCTCATCAACCGGTTCGCCCCCACCCCGCTCGGCGCTCCGAAGGTGGAGGTCCGCCAGCCGGCCGGCACAACCTGGAACGTCACTTCGCCGAAGCCGGAGCAGGTGCAGGATGACGCCGACGCCATCGCCGAGGTCAAGACGCCGCCTCCGGGGGACGACCAGATCGGCGTTCCGGTTGTGGTGACCTTGAACGATTACCGCATGGGCTACACGCCCGTGGTGTATGCAACGGCGCGCTACGGCTCGTCGGTTGAGGCGAACAGCCGGGAAAAGGGCTTGCGCTGGCTCAAGGCCGCGGGGACTCCATTCGCCCCCTTCGCTGAGGGGATGTGCGCCCATCTATCGAGCTCGACCCAGAACACCCTGGCTTTTGAGGTCGCGGAGAAGTTCGCGGTATCCGACCCGGCGATCTTCGTGTCGCCCACCTGGGTTACGGTGACGCTGATCGCCGGAAACGCCACCCGCGCGCGCCTGGAGTACGACGCATTCGGGTCACCGGAGCCCACAGTGGCCGGCGACATCCCGGTGGAAAACCAGGCGGGTGAGCAGACGCTCACCTTCCTGCTGCCGGACGCCCGCTTCCAGGGCGGCCTGCCCGGCAAGGCGGACTTCCGCCTCATCTTCAGCGGTGACCCCTGCGTTACGCGGGTGACCGTCTCCAAGTGGAACCCGACGAAGGCGGCGGGGTAAGGGATCACCCCGCCCGTTGAGCTGGCGGTCCGAATGGCGAAGAGGTGAAAGCTCGTTGATTTACCGCCTGGCCCCGAGGGGCCGGCTCAGAGGGCAGCCGGCGCCTACCGCAGATGCGCCAGGGACCGGTTGACCTCCTCCAGGTCGAAATGCTCCGGGTCGATCTCTCCTCCGAGCCACTCCAGCAGGTCTTCGCGCTCCTCGCTCTCCGGGTCCGCAAGCTTGCCGAGCAGATCGGCGTAGCCCCAGACGCCGCCGCAGTCCTCCGGCGGGCAGGCGCGCCTTCCGCCAACGCACACCGGATAGCGAACTCCTGGCTCCGCGGGCACGATCTTCTCCAACAGGATGTCGTGCTGCCAGCTATCGCCGAAGTCGTACTCATAGCGGAACCGGGACCTCTCCTTGGGGGCCGCCTGGCGCAACTTCATCCGGGTCTCGCTTTTCATCTCGAGATCCGAATCGAGATCCGGGATGGGCTGGCCATACGACACGCCGCGCACGTCGAAGCCGTGCATGTGGGAATCCGTCCAGCCCATCGCCGCCTGGATGACCCCATGGAGCTTTCCCAGCGTGATGCCTGCTTCCGTCTGGACCCGCCGCCAGACCGGCGGGCGGATCCCCACAAGAGTGATCTTCAGTTGGTAGATGGGTTCGGCCGATGCCGCCATGGCGCTTCACCTTTCAGATTCGTTCGCTCCCGTCGCTCGCATCGCGCGATGCGGAGGGCGCCAGGGTGCGCTCGCGGGGTATGGTCCCTCCAGCACGGGTAGGCGAACCGGGCACGTTCGGCTATTGTAGGTTCCCTGCCTAGAGGCTACCACACGGAAGCCAGCATTTCCAGGGGCGGGGCCAACTGGGCTCCTGCGCCAATCCACATGGAGTGCGGCAGGAGGAACCACCCGTTGAGCGTTCGATCAAGGGGGCGGACACGGCGAGCCGTGTCCCTACCCATCGCTGCGTCCGCCCGCCGGACGCTGGACGGCCGGGCATACCGGGAGGATCGCGGCAGCCTGTTTTCGCCTGTTCAGGGCTTCAGGTTGACGGCGGCCTCGTAGGCTTGCTTGCGGGGGATGCGGTGGGTTTCGGAGACGGCGCGGGCGGCGTCGCGGGTGGATTCACCGGCGGCCAGGCGGCGGCTCAGGTCTTCCAGCCAGTCGGCCTCGTCGGAGGCTTCTTCCAGGGGTTCCGAGCCGCCGATGACGAGGGTCCACTCGCCCAGGATGGGGTCGGGCAGGCGCTCCAGCATCTCGGTGAGGGGGCCGCGGATGAACTCCTCATGGACCTTGGTCAGTTCGCGGGCGGCGCAGGCGGCGCGCGGTCCGAAGGCTTCGGCCAACTCGGTGAGCGTCTTCTGGATGCGATGCGGCGCCTCGAGGATGATCAGGGTATCGCGGTCGGCGGCCAAACGGCTCAGTTCGGCGCGCCGGTCAGACAATTTGCGGGGCAGGAAGCCGACGAAGCGAAAGCGGTCCGTGGGAAGCCCGCTGGCCACCAGGGCGGAGAGGGCGGCGCTGGCGCCGGGGATGGGAACGACGGGCACGCCGGCGGCCACCGCGTCGAAGACCAGGGGATAGCCTGGGTCTGAAACGCCGGGCGTGCCCGCATCGGAGACGAGGGCCACGCTTGCGCCGGCGAGAAGGCGATCCAGCAGGCGGGCGCGCTGATGCTCCGGCGAGTGCTCGTGGAACGAGACCATCGGCGTGTGGATATCGAAATGCGAGAGCAACTTGCGGGTGTGGCGCGTATCCTCGGCGGCCACCACATGGGCCTCCCTCAGCACGCGCAGCGCCCTCAGCGTGATATCCTCCAGGTTGCCGATGGGCGTGGAGACCACGTATAGCGTTCCGGGGTTGGCCTCGTTCATCTTGGGTTCCAGACAGCGGAGAGCGCGAAGGCCGCGGGCAGGTGTAGATGGACCCGCCGCGACCTTCGCGCTCTGGATGTGCGCCGGCTAAGGGCCGTAACTAGCCGCCCGCCATCGGGCGCTGGGCCGGGGCGCTCTGCGCCTTGATGAAGTCACCCTGCTGGCGCGCCAGCTTCTCCTCGCCCATGTCCTTGAAGGCCATCTGGAGGCGGAAGTGGCTGTTCATGTCCGGGCCGGCGAGGCGGGCCGCGATCTTGTAGGCGTCCAGCGCCTTATCCTTCTGCTTGATCGCCCGGTAGGTGTCGCCCAGCGCCAACTGGATATCGGCGGACGGCGGGGGCAGCGAGGCGGCCTTCTGGTAGGCGGCCAGAGCTTCGGCGGTTTCGCCCTTCTGCCTGTGGAGTTCGCCCAGCATCGCATACAGCGCCGGGTCCGTGGGGCGCTCCTTCACGGCAACCTCGTAGGCGGCGATTGCGGCCTTCCGCTTCGCCTCGGCCTGCGACTTATCCTTCTTGAAGGTCTCGCCCGTGTAATCGTGGAACGCCTGGAGAGCCTTCAGGTCGGTGGCGACCAGAACCGGCTTCACGGCCTTCTTCTGATCGTCGATGAACTTCTGGACTTCCTGGTTGGAGCGGGCAATGCTGACGCGGCGGTCTTCCACCTTGATGACGTGGTAGCCGAACTGAGTTTCCACGGGGCCGACCACCTGGCCGGGCTGGGCCGCGAAAGCCGCGTCGGCGAAGGGCTTCACCATGGCGTTCTTGGCAAACCAATCCAGGCTGCCTCCCTTGCCCTTGCCGCTTTTGTCTTCGGTGTTCTTGTCGGCGAGAGCGGCAAAGCCAGACGGGTTGGCCTTGGCCTGGGCGGCGAGCTGATCGGCCAGGGCTTTCGCCTCGGCCTTGGTTCGCTTCACGCTGGGATCGGCGCTCTTAAGCCCCTTCCAGGAAATGAGGATGTGCCGGGCGTTCACCTCAATGTCCTCCGGCTTGATGCCGGGGGTCGTGATGGAAACGTTCTTCCGGAGCTTATCAACCAGCTTCTGGGTGATCAGGTTCTGGCGGACCTGATCGCGGCGGGCGTCCGCCTCGTTACGCAGCGAATCCATGAAGCGCTGCTTGTCCTGTTCGTTGGTCATGTCGTTGACGCCGGACTGCTGGGCCTGGGCAGCAACCTGCTTGTCCAGTTCCTTGCTGACCTCGTCGCTGCTGACCTTAATGCCCTGTTTCTCCGCGGCGTTCACCAGCATCGCCTGGGTCTCAAGGCCGTCCAGCACCTGCAGGGCATACTGATGCTTCTGCAGCGGACTGATCGGCTGACCGGCGGACTGGACCTGACGGTCGATATCATCATCCAACTCGCCCCGGGTGATGGTTATGGCGCCGACCTTGGCAACGGGCTTGTCGCGCTCGGCGACAGCCTGCTGGCGCTTATCTTCCTCGGGGTTGCGCCGGCCACGGCCGCCGCCCGCGCCGGAGAAAAACACCGGCAACAGGATGGCCAAGCCACCAATGATTAAGATGGCGGTGATGGCGTGCTTGTGTAAGTTCGTCCTCAGCCCTGTTAGCGAAAACATCCAGTCCTCCTGAAGTGGGGCCCATTCCGAGCCGATTTTATGATACTTCACGCAAGCGGGAGTGTCAATTCGCGCGCGGCCTTAGATGGCGGCCGAGCGCTCGGCGTGGATTGATGTGTAGGTTTCGCGCGCGCGCCGCTGTATTCATCCCTGACAGCGCATCAACGCCGAGAGGCAGGGATACCGGCATGCGAAAGCGCCCCATAATCATAGTCTGTCTGGCCGTTCTCGCCGCGTGGGCCGTGTCACCCTTCAAACTGGGGATCGTACTCGGTTCATCGATGACGCCGGCCCTGAGAAACCACCAGGTCATCCTCATCCAGGAGGGCTACTACCGCGGCCACGCTCCCCGCGTGGGCGACGTGGTGGTCTTCCGGCGCGACTCCGACACGCTGGTGAAACGCGTTTGGGCATCATCCGGCGACAAGCTCTGGGAGGTTCGGGACCCCACGGTGGGCTCCTTCCTCGTTGCCACCGAAGCCGAGCTGCGCAGCCTGCGCCGCACCGTGCGCAACGCCCCCGGCGTGGGAACTTTGCACCAGGTCATCGTCCCGCCCGGCTGCGTCTACGTGGTTGGCGACGGCGGTCAGTGCAGCCTGGACAGCCGCACGTTCGGCCCCATCCCCGTGAAATCGCTCTCCGGCCGCGTTGTGGGCGTGCCTGCCCTCGCGCCAAACGCGCACTGACGGCCCGCTTTACAGACTCCACCCGCCCTTCTCGTCGCTTCGCGGGCGAAATTAGTTTATAACGGAACTGTTTATGAGCATACCGGTGTTGCACGGGTAGAGCCGCCGCGGGGCGGCCGAGGAGGACGGACCGTTGGTGAAAGACCCTTTCGCGCCCTGGAAGGCGCTTTCGGACGCGCACGCGGCCGCGGAACGCGCCCTCACGTCGGCGCTGCGCCCGCACGGGCTCACGCCGGCGCAATTCGAGCTGCTGTCGGTCCTCGAGGACATGCGGTGCGGCTGTTGCGGCGAGGGCGAGTGCAAATGCGACTCGTCCTACCTCTGCCAGAACGACGTCGGAAGCCGCATCGACTGCACCAAGGGCAATGTCTCCGGCATCGTGCAACGCCTCGTCCAGAGCGGCGCCATATCGCGCGAGCCGAATCCAGCGGATCGCCGCTACAACGCGGTGCGCATAACCGCCAAGGGACGCACGGCTCTGTTTGCGGCGCGGCCGGCGGTGGAGGCCACCCTGCGAGCGGCCTTCGGTGGACTGAGTGATATCGAGTTGGACACGCTGTCAAGGCTATCGCGCCGGGTTGGCGCGCCGACGGACACGGCGAAGGGAAGATGACCATGCCTGCCCAGACAAACAGCGCTGAGGATGCGGGCCGGCTGTGCCGGCTGGACCTGCCGGTGACCGGCATGTCATGCGCCAGTTGCGTGCGCCACGTGGAGAGCGCGCTACAGGCGGTTCCGGGCGTGCGGGAGGTGAACGTGAACCTCGGTTCCGGAACCGCCACCGTGCAGTACGAACGCGACCGCGCCGGCGTGCCGGACCTCGTTGACGCCGTGGAGAAGGCGGGCTACAACACGGAGCCCGAGGTGAAGGCCGATTTCGCCTGGACTGGCGACGCCCCCTCCCCCGCCGCCCTCGCCGCGGTGAGCGCCCTGGACGGCGTGCTGGATGCGCGAATGAACGATGGCGCCGGAACCCTCGCCGTGTCTTACCTGCCGTCGCTCGTCTCGCCGCGAGACGTGCGGATGGCGCTGCGCGAGGCCGGCGTTGAGGCGCGCCGCGCGGACGGCGCCGAACCGGCGCGCGACGAGGCCGCCGACGCCCAGGCGCGCGAGGTGCGTGACCTCTGGCGCAAGCTGATTGCGGCAGCCGTCCTTGCCGCGCCTACCCTTGTCATCTCGATGGCCAATCTGAGCTTCCCCGGACGCAACTGGGTACTGCTGGCGCTAACGGCGCCGGTTGTTCTCTATTCCGGCGCGCAGTTCTACGCCGGCGCCTGGAACGCGTTCCGTCATCGCGTTGCGGACATGAACACCCTCATCGCGATGGGCACAGGGGCGGCCTTCCTTTACAGCCTGGCAGCCACGATTGCCCCGGCGGCCGTTCAGCCCCACGCCGCGCACGGGGCCATGGTCCACGTGTACTACGAAGCCGCCAGCGTCATCATCGCGCTGATCCTCACGGGCCGCCTGTTGGAGGCGCGCGCCCGCAAACGCACCGGTTCCGCCATCCGCGCCCTCCTGAACCTCCAGGCGAAGACGGCGCGCATCGTGAAGAACGGCGACGAGGTGGAGATCCCGGCGGACGAAGTGGAACTGGATGACGTGGTGGTCGTACGCCCCGGCGAGAGCATCCCGGTGGATGGGACCGTGGCGGACGGCGGTTCGAGCGTGGATGAGTCCATGCTGACCGGCGAAAGCCTGCCCGTTTCGAAGGCCTCGGGAGACCCAGTTTTCGGCGGCACGATGAACGGCTCCGGCAGCTTCCGGTTCCGCGTCACGCGAGTCGGGCACGACACGGCGCTGCAGCGCATCGTGGCGATGGTGAAGCAGGCGCAAGGCACGAAGGCGCCGATCCAGCACATGGCGGACGTGGTTGCGGCCTACTTCGTGCCGGTGGTCGTTTCCATCGCCATCGCGACGTTCGTGGCATGGTTCACATTCGCCGCGCCGGAGACGCGGTTGCAGAGCGCCATCCAGGCAATGGTCACCGTGCTGATCATCGCGTGCCCCTGCGCGTTGGGCCTCGCCACGCCCACGGCCGTGATGGTGGGGGCCGGCAAGGGAGCGGAGCGCGGCATTCTGATCAAGGGCGGCGATGTGCTCGAAGCCGCCGCAGGCATCGACACAGTGGTGCTGGACAAGACCGGAACCATCACGCGCGGCAAGCCGGAACTCACGGATGTGATCCCGGCCGGCGCCGCCGTTACGCTGCCGGGAGCGCCATCGGATGCCTCAGACGCCCTGCTATGGATCGCCGCAAGCGCCGAACGCGGATCGGAACACCCGCTGGGCGCGGCCATCGTGGCTGCTGCTCGGGCGCGCGGCCTTTCACCGGCGCAAGCGGATGGCTTTATTGCCCTGGCCGGCCACGGCGTGCGCGCCGAGGTGAACGGGGCCGTGGCGCTGGCCGGGAACTCGAAGCTGATGGCGGACAACGGCATCTCCGTTGAAGCGCTGGCCTCGGATCTGGAGCGGCTCTCCGGCGAGGGGAAGACCCCCATGCTGGTAGCCGTGAACGGGTCGCTGGCGGGCGTCCTGGCGGTGGCCGATACAGCGAAGGAATCGAGCCGCGCCGCCATCGCCGAGCTGAAGCGGATGGGGTTGCGCGTGGCGATGCTCACCGGCGACAACCGGCGCACGGCGGAGGCGGTGGCCCGCCTGGTGGGCGTGGATGACGTTCTGGCCGAGGTGTTGCCCGAACACAAGGCCGACGAGGTGCGCCGCCTTCAGGCCGAGGGGCGGAAGGTCGCCATGGTGGGCGACGGCATCAACGATGCCCCCGCCCTCGCGCAGGCGGACGTGGGCATCGCCATCGGCACAGGCGCGGACGTGGCTATCGAGGCCGGCGACATCACCCTGATTCGCGGCGACCTGGACGGGGTGGCGGCCGCGCTGCGCCTCTCGCGGGCCACGATGCGGACAATCCGCCAGAACCTCTTTTGGGCCTTCGTCTACAACGTCCTCGGCATCCCGGTGGCGGCCGGCGTATTGTATCCGTTCACCGGGCTGCTGATGAACCCGATGATCGCCAGCGCGGCGATGAGCCTGAGCAGTGTGAGCGTGATCACCAACAGCCTGCGATTGCGAGGGCTGCGTCTTGGCTAAGCGTCGCCCGCGCCTTCGATGGCAAAGGACCACGAGCCATGACACAGCATGGCATGTGCGCCCCTCAGCCTGCTGGCCCCCGTCGCGGGCGCGAAGCGAGAACGCCGGCGCCTCACGAAAGAACTGACATGCCTGCACCTAACCCAGACAATGCGGCCCTCGTGGCGGCGATCCGCGCGTATGAGGACGGTCCCGAGCGCGACCGGAAACCCATCCTGCGCTTGCTGCTTGCGGCACGGCTCATCGTTCCGCTGAAAGAGGCGCCCGCGCCGGAAGCTACCGCCTTTGACATCGCCTGCCCGTTGGTGGACCGGGATGGGCAGCGCATCTTCGCTGCCTTCACGGACCGGGAGGCGCTGGCGCGCATGGACCTGCCGCCCGGCGCCGTGATGTACGCCTTCGATGCGCCTCTCCTCTGCCAACTGGCGGAGGCAAACGACGTCGCCGGGCTGCTCCTCAACCCGAATGGGCCGGCGCGCTTCGGCGTACCGCGCGATGAGGCCGCGGCGCTTGCGGAAGGGCGGCTGCCGGAGAACTCAGGGTCGATTTTTCTGCCGCATGGTGCGAGGGTTATCCTTGACTGCCCCGCCGACCGGCCGCCGGATGCCGTCCTGGATGAACTTCGAGTGGGGCTGGAACTGAGCGGCGTCGGGACGGCCTACTGGTGCGAAATGACGTTGGCTGACGGCGCCCCCCAGCTTGCGATCGGCCTAGCGCCGTGGTCGCCAGAACTCAGCGAGAGGGTCCGTCCGCTCGTGGAGGCGATCTGGACTCGACACAAGCCCCTGAGCGCCGCCTTCAGCCTCCTGTCGCTCGACGCCGGATTGGCGCCCGCTTCTCCGCCGCCTACGGGCGCCTCGGCCACGTTCCGCGACGCGGCGAAGCGGTACGGAGAAGGCAGCCTCTTGTTCCAGTCTGGACACCGGGGTTACCTGCGCTTCGTGCGGACCGAGGACACCCTGGACGCCTGGCACTCCTTCAATCACGACCCGCGCCTCCTGCCCGCGCCGGAGCCGCCTTCCAATGAGACGTTGATGCGGGCGCTGGAGGAGGGCTTCCGCACCCAGTCCCTGAACCGCACACCCATCCACGCCGGCGTCCTTGGCTCGCGGCTGCTCGTACCGGTGCACCGTCCTCCGGAGGGCCTGCCGATCCCGCCCTGCTTGCAGCTTGTTATCTTCACGCCCCAGGGTGAGCGTTGTCTCGCCGCCGCAACGGATGAGGCCGCTTCCCGAAAGTCGTTTCCGCGCGCCGAATACTGGTGGGTGGCGCTGCCAGGCGAGCGCCTGTGCCGGATGGTGGGCGAGGGGCGGTACGCGGGGCTCTGGCTCCTGGGCGGCGATCAGCCAGGCTACATCATGGGCGTGATGGAGTGCGATGCCCTTGGGCGGGGACAAATCCCGATCGGCGACGGACGCGGCGAGGTCGGCGTGTCCGGTCGGATGGCCTTCGGCCTTCCGGCGAAGCGCCCGCCGGCTGACTTCCTGGACGGGCTCCGGCGCGCCGCCGAACGCGGCGGCGCGGAGGAGGCGTATTGGACCTTTATGACCATCGAGAGGCAGCCCGTCCACATGGGGCTGGCGATCCGTCCGTGTACGAAGGAGCTTCTGGAAACGATGGGCAAGGCGATCAAGAGCCTGATCATCAGGCGTCCGGAGGTCACGCCTTACATCGATTTCCTGGACCTTGATCGCCAACCGGCCTTCCGGGGGAATGGTGAGCTGCTGTACCGCCGCCCGAAGCCGTTCGGCCTCTGGGGAAGACGGTAGACGCAAGTATACCGCCTTTACAGCCGAGGGGCCACCGGCTCGCTTTCCAGGGCCAGCACGCCGAAGACGCATTCGTGGACGCGGCGCAGGGTCTCTTCTGGACATCCCGGTGGCGGCCGGTGCTCTTTACCCGTTCACAGGGCTGCTGATGAACCCGATGATCGCCAGCGCGGCGATGAGCCTGAGCAGCGTGAGCGTGATCACCAACAGCCTGCGATTGCGAGGTGTACGGCTGGGCTAACGGGATGAAGTACCAGCGCGCCACCATGGAGTTCGAATGGCCAAGGCGCGCATCGCGAGTGAAACGGAAGGACGAAACATGGATAACGCGCAGATCGCCGTGGCTGTCGGCGGCGCCGCGCTGATAGCGCTCAACCTGTGGTACTTCTTCGGGAAGCGCCCCGCGGCGCGCGCCTCGGCCGGCGGAGAAGGCGTGCAGGAGATCGAGATACTGGTGAAGGGCGGATACAGCCCGAGCCGAATTGAGGTGGAACGCAACCGGCCGGTGCGTCTGCGCTTCCGCCGCGAAGAAACTTCGTCGTGCAGCGATCAGGTGATCCTCAGCGACTTCGGCATAGCGAAGGATCTGCCGGCCTACAAGACCACGTCGGTGGAGTTCACGCCGCGCCAGACCGGCGAATTCGGCTTCACCTGCGGGATGAACATGCTGCACGGCACGCTGGTCGTGCGCTAATCGGGGGGAGCCCCATCAGGAGAGTCCCATGCCATCTATCACGTACACATGCCCCAACATCCGGTGTGGAGGCTGCGCCTCCGCAATCACCGAGGCTCTGAGCGGCGTTCCGGGCGTTGCGGCCGTGAGTGTTGATGTCGCCGCGAAGGCGGTGCACGTTTCCTTCGACGACGCCGGGGTGACTGCTCCGGCCGTGGAGGCAGCGCTGGCGCAAGCCGGCTTCCCGCCCGCGGCCCCATAGCGCCGCTGGAGTTCAGGTGGAAAAGGGCCCGCTCGCCGGTTGGCGAGCGGGCCCTTTTCGTCTCATTCCGTTGGCGACAGGCAGCCGTCAGGGTTGCAGGCCAGTCACCTTCCGGGCGATTCGCACCGCATCAACCACCGTTATCTTGCCGTCGGACGGCGCCGTGTCCACCAGGTTCAGGCGCGTGAGGTCGGCGGCGGCGGCTTTCCCTACGCCCGCGCTGAAGAAGAGGGCGCGGCGAACATCCGCGAAGGTGTATGGCACAACGCCGGCCTGCACGAACCAGCGGGCGTTGTACACGGCCACCGGGCTTCCGCCCTGCGACAGCGAGAAGGCCTGCAACGAGTTCGCCGTGAGGTCGTAGAAGGCGAGCCACTTGCGCGCCGGGGAGGTGAAGCAGACCTGCTTGTCGTCCGGCGAGAAGGTGGGCCGCTGCCCATCGGTTAGGAAGGTATTATCCGTGAGAAGGATATAGGGGATGTTGAGGGCGGTGTCGTCTCCATTCCGGCGGATGACCGTGTCCCAGTTGAAGGTGATGGCATTGTAAGCGATGACGTTCGGGCTCGTGTTGCTGTAGCTCAGGTTCCCGAGTTGCGTGGAGGTCGTCTGCCCTGGCACAAGATCGTAGACCGTGCTGGTAGTGAAGTTGATCTCCCCCATTCCCCAGTAATCGAGCGTGACGCCGTTCACGTTGATCTGGTGCAGCGCGTCGAATCCGATCTTCGGGAAGCCCATGTTGGGAGACCACGAGACGACGCCCGGGTGCACAATGCTGGTGTCCTTTGCCTTGCCGTCCGGCGTCACCAGGTCCAACGGGATGGCGTAGAGGGCGACGCCCGTGTAAACGTAGATGTTCCGGTCGGTAGCGCTGGAAGAGGTAACGGCAACAGCGCTGCCATCCGGCGAGACGGCGGCGTTCCAGAGGTCACCGTCCTGCTGAATGTGCAGGTTCGGGAAGCTGAAGAGCTGGTTCGCGACCAGATCGACATACGCCAAATGGCCGGTTGAATCGATGTACCAGATGGACCCGCCATTCAGGGGTGTGGAGAGCTGGGTGGGGTCATCGAGATTGGCATCCACGCGCGCCTTCACAGCGGCGCCGAATGCGGCCCACTGGAGCTTCACCATGTCCAGGAGGCCAATGGAGCCATCGGGCAGCAGGAAGGTCACCGTCGGGACGCCGCCGGTAACGGCCGGGATGTCTGTGCCGGGCGGCGGCACAACAACGGCCTTAATGCCGACGGCATCGAAGGCGTTGTCCACGGCGGTCACCTCGGCTCCGACGCCGTAAAGGTCCTTGGCGGCCTGCTCAACAGCGTTGCGACAATCGGCGAACTGGCTGGTGCGGGTGAGATACGTCGTCAGCGCTTTGTAGTAGATGCGCTGGGTCTTCTCCCGTCCGATCGCCGTGATGATGAGGGCGGCCGCGTGGTTCGGGATGCCGCTGTTGGTGTGCACGCCGCCATTGTCCTGGCTGGTGTTGACATAGGCGGCCATGGTGGCCGGCTGGGGCGAGGCGACATTTGGGTTGTCCGGCTGGCCGAGGTCGCGCAGAGCGATCCCCTGGCCGGGCCGCATGATCGTTGAGCCGATGAGGTAGTTGGGGCTACCGATCATCACGCCGAAGACGTCCGCGAACGATTCGTTCAGGGCGCCGGACTGAGCTTGATAGTCGAGGTTCGCCGTGTTCTGGATCACGCCGTGAGTCATCTCGTGGCCTGCAACATCGAGGCCGCCCGCCAGCGGTTTGAAGAGGCTGGCGCCGTCGCCATAGAACATGGCTCTGCCGTTCCAGTAGGCGTTGTCCATCGGCAGTCCGCCGTCGGTGACGTGGACAATCGAGGCGATGGTGGTGTCCTTGTCATCGATCGCCTTGCGCTGGAATGTGTTGCGGTAGTAATCGTACGCGGCCTTGGAGTCGATATGGGCGGACACAGCCGCCGGATCGGTCCATGCGTTCGTCGTTGAGGTGACGTAGTAGATCGTGGAGGCTTGAACGGCGTCGTGCCCGCGCAGGTCCAAGGTCGTCACTCCGCCGACCATGTTGTCCGGCAGAACCGATGTGGCGGCGTTGAAGTTGGGTAGGTCCCACAGGAGGTAGTAAGTACCTGCATCGTTCCGCCACGACCGCATCGCCTGCGTGACGCCGTTCAGGTCCACGGCGGATGCATCCGCGAAGGCGGCGGAGCAGAATTGCGGGATGCGATCCACGATGGAGCCGGTGTGGGCGTCAACGATGTAGACCCACCACTCCAGCAGGTTGGGGCGCACGCTGACGGCGTAGGCCAGGCGGGCAGTTCCGGAGAGGGTGTGAACCACCAACTCGGCAGATGGCTCCTCGTAACCCAGGGAGCGGGCAAGGCCAGAGTCCGCGGGGGCCCAACGACCCTTCGCGGTGAGATCGGCCTGGACCGTGGCCAGGGCAGCCTGGCCCGTAATGGAAGGCGTTGTGTCCACATCGCGCGGCGTTGGATCATATTCCCCGTTGATGATGCGAAGTTGGCCCTCCGTGTCGACGTGGAGGTAGATGTCGCGGGCGTACACGCGGAGCCCGCGAAAGATCTGTTCGAAGCGCAAGTTCCGCCACCCGCGTTCATCGGTCGAGGAGCTGACGATCCTCATTTCCGCCGCGGGATCCTGCAGCCGCAGGATCTGGGCGAGCGGAGCGAGAACCTGGGCAGGGCCGCTGGGAGGCGGCGCGACCGATGTCGCCGCCGCGGTTGCCGCCGGAACGGGGCCGAGGCGGCCTTCCAGCCAGCGGACGGCGCCGTTCTCCGAGCGCTGCAGCCGGGAAATGGAAATGCCCTGCGGCAGAGCGGCCGCTCCAAGAGGCTGAATGGCGGAGAGGCCGGCGCTCGACTGAGGTTGCAGGGTCGCCGGGCCAACGTACACAGCCTGCGAGCGCAGACTGGCGGCCGGCAGACCTTTCAGCTGTGTGAGAGAAGGAAATGAGATGGGAACGCCGGACGGAGCCGGCTGGGCGGGGGCGCGATCCGCCTTCGTCATTGCGCCCGCCGCTCCAGGCAGGGCCGCGATGAGTACGGATACAACTGCGAGCCTTGATCGATACCACATCGGACTTCACCTCCATGACATCCGCCTACCGCCTCGGGCGGCCGGTGGACCATAGCTTGCCGTGGGCCGCGCCGGCTCGGCGCGGGCCGCCAGTGGCGGCGCTCCCTGACCTGGCGACTGGCGAACAGAGCAGGCGCGGGCGAATCGCGGCCGTAAGGGGCCGGGCGAGGAGGCAGCCGCGTTAGTACACCTCGCGAGTTCCATGGGTTCCCTGCTATCGAGCAAAAAACCCGAGCCTCCGCGCTTGCCGCGCGGAGGCTCGGTTTCCGAGTTTTCCATACCGCCTAGCCTACGGCCATACAGCCTCTTTGCCGCTGAGGAAGCGCTGCAATCGGATGGCGTCGGCCAGGGATCCCGACGCCTACCTCCGCGCCCTCGAGGACCATCCTCTCCAGCCAACTCTGCCACCGTAAAAAAAAACGCCGCCGTCCCGAAGGAGGGCGGCTTTTTGGAGCGGGAGATGAGGCTCGAACTCACGACCTCCTCCTTGGCAAGGAGGCTACAGCCCATCACAATGATCCACCAGCTCAGACGCCGACGTCGAACGCCTCCGTCCGCCACCGTTGGCATGCGACTGCCTGACAGGGGCATACCTCGAAGCGCACCTGCTAGCAGAGAAAGATAGCGGAACAGCTGCCCGCTACGTGCGCCGTCGTAGGGCGAGGAGAGGGAGTACGGCGGTACCGATCAGGGCGAAAGTGCCTGGTTCGGGAATCGGTCCGCCAATCCGGGTGCGGGTCATCGTGCCTTGCATGGTGCCCGTTGCGAAGTTGTTGAACGCGTTCCCTTCATAGGATCCGGAAAATGCTACCTCACTCCCCAAGTCGGCGAAAACGGGACTGGAAGGGCCCGTCGTCTCCGTGAAAGTCCCGTTCAGAATCGCGGTCAAGGGCAGCACCGAATACGACGCCAGAAGGTTCATATCCCCCGCCGAAACGGTGTATGGCGCCTGTGGGCCCTCCGTGTAATAGACGAGATAGCTGCCGAGGTATTTGACGTCCATTCCGTTCACCGCAGAAACGACGCCGTTGAGGTTATAGCGGTAGTTGGCCAGGTCGACGTTTCTCAACTCGGGGTCAGCAGGGAGTTCGCGGATATACACGGTGAACGTTCCGCCCGTGATACTGAACGTGTCGCCCAGGTCGACTACGTGGTTGCCATTTAAGTCGCCGTTGACGACGGTGTCCGCGCCGGTGAAGGCGACATAAGCGTATGCGAACGTGGGGACCGTCCAAAGGGCTGCCGCGCTTAGAACGAGCAAGAGCTTGCGCATTTCCGTCACCTCACCACGTACACAGCTCACGTCAAGTCAGCGAGTACGCCAAACTGCATATCCCCAGCGCCAGGGGAGATTGGCATCTGGCAGTCGTGCAAGATCCCTGCCATACGCAGCGTGAGAGAGCGCTCGGTTCTAGCTTTACGATCAACTTCGCATGGCAGATCCGGTGGTTGGGCGGCGCTCGTCCAGCGCCCCTTCCTCCTCGGGACGGTATGCCTTGTGGAAGCGGGAGCAGCGTGGGTTTTGACAGCGCCGGATCTGCAGCGTCAGGTGCATGAGGCCCGAGAGCGTCGTGACGGTGCGCTCGTTCCGGTAGGCGACGGGAGCCGCGCCTCCGCAGACGGGGCACGTTCGCAACAGAGGATACAGCATCCGGGACTCGGTCGCTTGGGGCCAGCTGTGCGTGCGGGACATGCGGCGCCTCCTGGCCCGGTCCCAGACCACGGGTCACACCGAGTATACCCGGCCCGCCTGCCGCCCAGCCAACTCTGCCACCGTAGAAAAAAGACGGGGGCTCCGCGTTCGCCACGCGGAGCCCCCGGTTCGGAGCTATCGATATCGGCTAGCCTACGGCCATACAGCCTCTTTGCCGCTGAGGAAGCGCTGCAATCGGATGGCGTCGGCCAGATCCAGCTTCGAGGAGCCTCCCGGCGTGGTGGGGTTGTTGGCATCCGCGCCGGCCCGCGGATAGACATTCGCGCGAGCGAGCGTGGCTGCATCCACCGGCAGGACGCCGGCTACGATCTTGGCGAGCATCGTGATGTCATCGCGGTTGATCTGACCATCGCCGTTTACATCCCCGTAGAACGGAGGCGGCGTACTGGTGCCCACAATCACCCGGTTAATGGACACGTCGGTCGTGCCGTCCGCGTATTTCACCGTCACGCGGGGGTAGTAGGTTCCCCAGACCGAGTACGTGTGTCTGGTGAAGCCATCAAATAGCCCATCATCCGCTGCCGCGGCGCTTTCGACTTGCTTCGATCCATCGCCGAAGTCCCACGTATAGGACACAACGTTGGCGGCGCGCGGCGGGCGAACTCCATCGTCGCCGCCGGCAATCTTGACGTCTCGCTTCAGCCAAACGGGAGCCGAGAAGGCATAGGTGCCGTCGCTCTGTTTGACGCGGACGTAATAGTACCGCTCGGCCCTGCCGCTAGCGCTGGCATCAAAGTGCACCACAAGCGGCGGCGGACCGAAGCCCCACGGCAGCGGGTTTATATCCCACTTCTGCTGGATGCCGGCGGGCACCGCCGTGTTGACGGTTCGGAGTTGGGCGGGCACAGGGGCGCCGTCGAGGTGGAAGTTCCAGATGGCCGTCGTGCCCACGCGCATGCAATCGAACGGACCGGTTCCGAGGGTCTTCGCCACGGCGCCCCGGTTGGTGATCACCTGGATGCTGCCCCCGTCAATAAGCAGCCCTGCGGTGCGGGTCACCTGCAGCGTGCAATAGCCCGCCCTCACGTCGGCCGGGTCGAAGTCCCGGCTGCCCATCCATCGGGCGCCCTTGCCGACGGGGGTTACGAAGAACTTCAGGCTGACCGCGCCCGCATGGGTGGGGGCTTTGTCCTCAGCCGCGAAAATCCGGCGAGACCGGAGCGCGGCGAGGAACGACGCCTCGGCCCGCTGGGGGGTCAGCCCCTTGGTGGTGACTGCCCAAACGCCTGTGTCCGTCAGGATGCCGTCCGAGGAGCGGAGGCTGCCGTAGCTATCGGTATGGTTATCTTCGCTGTTTGTCGGCGCTACGTGCCAACCGTTATCCAGGGCCACCTGGAAATACGGCTCGTTGTAGGCTCCCCCCATATAGCCGGTAGGCGCGCGGCTTCCAGGCTCCGCATGCGAACCGAGCTCCATCAGACAGACGTAGGGATCGAGCAGCGGAACCCATTCCATCTTGCGCCACCAGTCGGTAGCGCATCCGAGGGTTGGGTTCGCAAGGGTGCCGCCAGGGTAGAAGTTCGGGTGGTTCATCTGGACAACGATGGAACCGCCCAGCGGCGAAGTGGCGTGGTCCAGAACCCACTGATAGAGGGACTGGGCCGTGGTTGGATACCCCCAGTAGCCCTGCCACCAGATTGAAGCGATCAATGCCTTGTCCGCATCACCACTCTTGACGTTCCTGGCCCCGCCGCGGATGGAGGATCCGTATATGTTCATGTGGCCGCCGCCAGGGGTACCGCTCGGAGCCGGAGCGGCGGATGCCGTGCAGTTTGTCCACTCGAACCCCCAGAAGCCAACGAATGTGCCGGGCGTGGAGATGTAGCCAGGGACCGTAACACCTGTCATTTGTGACATGGTGCTGGTCCAGACGTCGGGCGCGATGTACTCGCCATGGTCCGATACGGCAAACGCGGTGAGGCCGGCCGCCTTCGCCGCGGCGGCCGCGGTGGTTGGCGTCTGGGCCGTTGGCCCGCCCGCCCCACCGATGTCACCATCGGAATACGCCGTGTGAGCGTGCAGACTGGCGCGATAGAGATCCACCTGGCAACGCGCGGGCAAGGTAGAGAGGAGCGCCGCGGCGCCTACCAGGGCCAGCGCTCGGGCAGCAGACCGGACGAGAGGAACGACCACCAAGGTGGTATCCATGCGGCTCACCAAACGCATCTTTCGAACGTCTCCCGAACAACAGCCGGAGCGATGGCGCTCCGGCGACAGCGCACGCTCAGCCCGGCGGCGGAGCGCTACCGGGCATACACGGTTATCACCCGAGGGTATTCTACAACATGCAACGTTCGTGCCGCAAACACGATGCCGGCCGCAGCCCTGCTATAATCACCGCAAATGCCGCGAACCGATCACCCACACCACCGGAGAGGACTGGTTTCACCATGACAAGGGACGAGGCTCTCACGCTACTGGAGAGCGCCCTCTCTCACTGTTCGGCCGATTCCGCCGTGACAACGCTCAGCGGAAGCGTCGAGCGGGCCACACGTTATGCCAACAACTCCATCACCCAGAACGTTTCAGGCGACCGCAAGACCCTCACCGTTACGGTTTCGTTTGGACAGCGCACTGGCTCCGCATCCACCAATCAGCTAGACCAGGATTCTCTCCGCTCCACGGCCCGACGCGCCGAAGAGGCGGCCCGCGCCGCGGATCCCGATTTGGAGTACCTGCCGCCTCTGCCGCCGCAGGAGTACCCAACGGTGAACGCCTGGAGCGATGAAACCGCCGCCGCAACGCCCACGGACCGCGCGCGCATCGCGCGCGCGGTGGCTGATGGACCCGCCGCGGCCGGGGACCGCGCTGCAGGAAGCGTCACCACCTCGGTGGAGTTTCAGGCCATCGCCAACAGCGCCGGCCTCCGGGCCTTTCACGCCGCCACAAGCGCGCGGCTACTGGCAACTATCATCTCCGAGGGAGCTTCCGGATGGGCCGGCATGAGTTCGTTCGACCTCTCGCGCATCCCGGTGGAGGAGATCGCCGAGCGGGCATGGCGCAAGGCCCGCGACGCCCGAAACCCGGTGGAAATCGAGCCAGCGGCCACCATGGTGGTCCTTGAGCCCCAGGCGGTGGCCGACCTCATCCAGTGGATCGGCTGGGAAGCGGACGCCAAGGCCGCGGATGAGGGGCGCAGCGTCTTCAGCGGGCAGGAGGGCGAATGCCTGGCCGCCCCGTCTGTTACGATTCGTTCCGTCCCCGGTCACCCAGACGTGCCCGGCGCGCCGTTCGCGGATGACGGCGCCCCGACCGGTGACGTGAGTTGGATTGAGGATGGCGTGTTGCGAAGCCTGCCCACCACCCGGTTCTGGGCGAAGACGACCGGCCGCCAGCGAGTGGACTTCCCGGGGAACCTGACGATGTCCGGCGGCGACGCTTCCACCGAGGACTTGATCGCCCGGGCGGGAACAGGTTTGCTGGTTACGCGATTCTGGTACATCCGCAGCGTGGACCCGATGAAGCTGCTGCTCACCGGCATGACGCGCGACGGGTTGTATCGGATCGACGGGGGGAGGTTGGCGGGCGCGGCGGTGAACATGCGCTTCAACGAGAGCCCGCTCCGCATGCTGAAGAACGTCATCGCCATCGGCCGTCCAGAGCCCACGCGCGACAACATCCTGGCGCCGCCGCTGTTGGTTCGTGACTTCCGGTTCACATCCGTCACCCGTTTCTGATTAGCCGGTCCGCCAGCAATGGGGCGCTGGCTTCCCGGGTCCGCGTGGGGGCATCTATGAGGGACTTCCCGTGGGACCAGGCCGTGATGGGCTGGATCCACATCACATCGGCGGCCCTGATCGTGGGCGGCCTCGGGTTCTGGCTGATCGCGCGACCAGCCATGCGGGAGGCAGGCGCGGAGGCGTCGATCCTAGCGCGATACCGGCCGTGGTTCTGGGGCGCCGCTGCGCTACTTGCGGCCACAGGGGCCTTTACCTGGACCGTACGCCTGGCGCAAGGTTACCCCGGCTTCTACTTCCATGTGCTCTACACCAAGATCCTGCTCTACGTGACGCTGTTCGGATTGGCCGGCACGCTGACGCGCCAACGCGATAGCGGCACGCGGGTTCAGCGGAATTCCGCCGTCTTGTTGACATGCGTGGGCCTCTGCGTGGTTATCCTGTTCTTGTCGGCTTTCATGCGCCGGGTAAAGCCGGCGCCGGCGAAAGCCATGGGAACCCTTCAAGAGTTCCCCATTGTTTCACGGATTGGAGAACCGTCGACATGCCGACCATCTTAGCGCCTCCGAGAACGAGTGCCGCTGAATTCGAGGCTCTGCTGACGCCCCAGTTGGATGCCCTGTACCGCACCGCGCGGCGAATGACCCGCAATGCCGACGACGCCGAGGACCTGGTTCAGGACACGGCTGTTCGGGCATTCCGGGCCTTCGCCCAGTTTCAAAGCGGCACCAATTTTCGGGCCTGGATATTCCGGGTGCTAACCACCACATTCATCAACCGGCAGCGCGCCCAGGGGCGCCAGCCCGTTGTTGAGGCGGTGAGTGAAGAGCACGCCGCCGCCGTATATGACACAATCGCCGACGATGCACCCACGCCGGAGGCCGCCGTACTGGCGCGCATGACCGTGAGTGACATTGTGAAAGCCATGGATGCCTTGCCGAAAGAGTTTGCCGCCGTGGTACAGATGGCCGACGTTGAAGGTTTGGATTACCAGGAGATCGCCGACGCGTTGGAGATCCCCATCGGCACCGTCCGGTCCCGCTTGCACCGGGGCCGCCGCCTGCTGCGAAAGGCCCTCGCCCCACTCCTGCCGCAGGAGGTGACCGCGTGAGTTATATCGAGAACATCCGCCCTTGCGGCGGCTGCGTGTCTCTCGGCGACTGCCGCAAGGCCCTCAACCGGCTGGAGGATTACCTGGATCGGGACCTCACCCCCGATGAGCGGGTTAGCCTGGAGCGCCACCTCAGCATCTGCGACCAATGCACCAAGGAGTTTGGTATGCGTTCGCGGGCACAACGGGTGTTGCGGGAGAAGCTGACCTGCGAGAAGTGCCCCGACGAGCTGAGGAAGGGCATTTCAGACCTTTTGCGGGACGCGGATGCATAGGGGCCGCGCTTACTTGAAGCATCGGGCGGCGTGGTGACAAATGTCACCAC
>DASXUL010000104.1:0-32777 GCA_036504855.1 Armatimonadota bacterium
CCCCCCCCCCCACGCCCATTTCGGCATTTGGGGCGCCAACACTTTTTGCCACCATCCGCCGGAGTAGCAAAAACATGCGACCCCGGCGGTTTAGGAATTGCAACCAAAGTCGCACACGGAGGAGAGAGGCAGGCGGTAAGATATGGATGAGGCCGCTAGGGGATTTGAAAGGCTGTACGCCAGTGGTGCAATATCGGAGCCAATTGGCCCCTTGCCTGGTAATATCCATCGCAGTGTGGTGGAAACTGCCGGCCTCGCGGTAGAATGGAATCCAAGACCGTGGGGCGCCTCGGGGCCCACAGTCCGGCGAACCATCCGGCGCCATGCGCTGGATAGGCGGCCCGAGAGCCGCCGTGACCATCCCTGGCAGGGGAGTGTTTTCCGCCGACAAGCCGTTACCGACTCGCCCGCCGCATACCCGGCAGAGATGGGGGAGCAACCGCCATCGATTCCGGATGCACGGACGCGCAGCGGGATCGCGCTAACGCATCGATTGCCAGAACGGGGCACGCCTGCCCATTCCGCGGAAATCATCTGGATCCGGGAGATGCCTCCCGTCCAAGCTGCGCCGAACCGGGCGCAAACTGAGCGGCGGATACCCGTCGCTCAACCTGAGGAGAGAACCAAATGAAGAACCTGATGTTGAAGCTCTGGAAGGAAGAAGAAGGCGCCACCATCATCGAATACGTCCTCCTGGCCGCCCTCGTGTCCATCGTCGCCGTTGTGGCGATCCGCCAGATCGGCGCCAACGTGAATACGCAGTACGGCAAGGTCGAGAGCGCCGTTCCGGCTAACTGACAGCTACACCGGCCATCGGCAGGCAAACCGCTTACCCGCCGATGGCCGGCCTTTTCTGAAAGATCGACTTGCCCACGTCCGTTCTGATGATGGAAAGCGTTTCCCATGTTATCCTCTGGGGGGCGCTGGCGGCGGCGGTGGTGACCGATGTGCGGGAGCACAAGGTCTACAACTGGCTGACAGTCCCCGCGGCGGCAATGGGTTTGATCCTCGGAGCGGCCGGAGGCGGACATAGCTTCCTGAATGCTCTCGCTGGGTTCGGCGCCGGGTTAGGGCTGGGGCTCGTTTTCATGGTGTTCTTCCGCTCCGGCGCGGGTGACGCCAAGCTACTGATCGTGATCGGAGCGCTGAGCGGCGCCCGGTTTGTGATGGGTTCGGCGCTGTATGGAGCCATTGCCGCGCTGCCGATTGCCCTGTTTCTGATGTGGCGGCGCCACGTTTTCGGGTATACGCTCTCGAACCTGGCGCGCAATGCAGTGCAGCGCGCTGCTGGCGCTTCGGACGTGGCTCTCGACGCGGGGAGCCGGGCCGGCAAACTGGCATACGCTTTGCCCATCGCCATAGGGGCGATGTTGACGTGGCTTCTCCATGGCTGGGCGGGAATTGGCCCGGGAGGCGGGTAATGCGGTACACATTTGTTCCGGGGGGACGTTACACAACGGTCTCGCGTCGATCCAGGCGCGGGGCGGCGATCGTCGAATTCGCCCTTGTGGCAGTGCTGCTGGTGTTCCTGCTCTTCGGCATCATGGAGTTCGGGATGATGTTCTCCAGCAGCATCACCGTTACCCAGGCCGCGAACCAGGGAGCGCGGGCGGCGGCCCTCAAGGGAGACCGTCGAAAGGTCGAGGCAGCCGTATATGGAGCCGCTCAGACCCTGAAGTCGGGCTCTAAGTTCGACTTTGCCTCCGGCAACGTCATCGCCGAATACAAGCCGTTCGACGCGGATGACTGGCGCCCCTGGGATCCCAACTCCGCTCCGCCCGATGGTCAGAACGACCAGATCCGGATCACCGTGCGTTACCCGTACAAGTACATGACGGGTTCTCTGCTCGGGAAACTCGGCAACTCCCTTCGCTCCAGTGACGGAGCGCCCGCGCAGCCCGCGGACCAGCGCATCATCCAGGGCGTGGCCGTGATGCGCTATGGGTACTGAACCGATGCGAAAACTTAGCCAACAACGCGGCAGCACCCTGATCCAGGTGGTTTTGATGATGGTGGTCCTTATTGGGTTCACCGCCCTGACCACGGACTACGGCATCCTCGTGTTGCGCCAGCGCCAGCTCCAGGTTGCGGTGGACGCCGCGGCGTTGTCTGGCGCAGCAGACCTGTTCGGCGCCGGCACCGTTGAGAACGCTAAGGAGAAGGCGCTCCAGACCGCCGCCAGCGCCGGGGTCCCCAACGTAAGCGTTTCGGCGGACACGTCTAGCACGCCGTACACCCTCACGGTGCGTTCCACGGATTATGTTCCCACGTTCTTCGCGCGGGCGCTGAAATCGCGGTACCGCACGGGTCGCGCCTCGGCGCTGGCCACCGCATCGAAGAACCCGGCGGTATCGGTTTCGCGGCTCCGCCCGTGGGGCGTTCCCTGGGCCTTCTTCAACCAGTTCGGTACGGGCCAGGTGAGCTTCAATGAGCCGGCCACGCTGTCGCTTTCGCGCATCGGCGAAGAGGATCCGAACAGCTTGGGCCCGGACCAGACGTATATCAGCCCGCTAGCGCTCGACGGCCGGCCTGAGAATGAGCCGAGCGGCTATCCGCGCTACGCGAAGTACGTGCGGGAGGGCTATCCGAAATCGATCTCGATCAGCGGAAGCATGTCCGCGACGGTGATCGGCCAAACAGGCACGCTGCAGTCCATAGCCTTCGCGACGGAAACGGCTCTGAAGACGGGGTCGAACTCGCTGTTCGCGCAAGCGGGCGACGCCAAGTACAACAACAACGATTGGCAGAACCCTGGCGACAGCCCGCGCGTGGTGTTCCTGCCGGTGATTGACCAGATGCTGGGAGGCGAGGCCCTCATTGAAGGCTTCGCGGCGTTCTATATCGAGGACGTGCAGTACAACCAGGTCAAGGGCCGCTTCATCCGGTACACCCTTCCTTATAACACGGATCAGCCGGGAACGCTCGATCCGTCATTCTACACGCCGGGGCTGACAGAACGTCCCCAGTTGATCAAGTAGGAGATCCAGCCCAATGCGCACCATGAACCGCAGAACCGCCATCCTGCTCAGCCTCGTGTTCGGCCTCGCTGTAGCCGGCATCGTCTTCGTAATGACGCGGCCGCAGCCGGTGGCCGGTGAACGCCAGCGCCAGACGGTGACCGTCGTCGTGGCGACGCAGGATATTTCCCCGCGTACGACGATTCGTCCCGAGATGGTGGCCCGCCACACGATCCAGGCGGATGTCGCTCCGGCCGGCGCCGAGAGCGATTTCACGGGCGTGTTCGGCAAGGTGACGATGCGCCAGATCGAGAAGGGCGAGACGATTCTGGCCACCGACGTCGCCTCCGCCGGCCCGCAACTTGGCCTCTCGTATGGACTCAAGGGCAACTGGCGTGCGCAGACGGTGGCCATCGACCCCGTCTCCGGCGTTGCCGGATTCCTTAAGGCGGGTGACCATGTAGACGTGATCGCTACCTATACCGCCCAGGAGACAAATGTCACCCGCACCGTGCTGCAAAACGTGGAGCTCATGGCGATTGGCAGCCAGCCCAGCACGACCTCTCGAGCGGACGAACGCGCCAACAAGGCCGAAACGGACGCCGTCACGGCAACTCTGAAGGTCACCCCGCAGCAGGTTGATACGCTGGCGCTGGTTTCGGCGAAGGCGAAGATCCATCTGGCTCTGCGTTCGCCGGATGACAAGTCCATTACGCCCCCGTCGCCCGTCACAACCCGGGCGGTGTTCGGCGTGGGTGACGGCGCCGTTCAGGCGCCGCCGGCCTCACCGCCGCAGGCGGCCGCGCCGGCTCCGGCTCCCGCATATTACCCTTCGCCGGAGCGGCCTCAACCCGCGCCTACGCCGCGCGCCGCGACGGGCGGCAAGGCCAAGGCGGCGCCCGCCGACTCCGTAGTGGTTACCCGCGGCACGGATACGCAGGAAGTGCCCGTCCACTGACAGAACTCCCGGGCGACGCCCGGCGAGCGCACCGGAGCGGCCGCGAGGCGGCCCCGTCATAGAGGGCGAGTCGGCTCCCCCTGAGGGATCCCACGGCCCCGCGCCGCCGCTGAGTTTCCCGCAACAACAGGAATCCTCCCATGAACACTCGATATCTGGCGATCATCTCTTTGCTCGGACTGAGCACATTCGCCGCCATTGCGGCCGAAGCCGTTTCCGGCGACGGACCGGCGGTGGCGGCGCCGCCCTCCTCGGGATCCAGCACGCTGACCCTTCCCAGCGGACAGAGCCGCGTATTGAAGTTCCCCAACATCTCCCGAGCAGCGATCGGCAACCCGGCCGTGGCCGACATCGCCGTGCTGAGCAAGACCGAAGTGCTGCTGAACGCGAAGACGAACGGCGAAACGCTTCTGTACGTTCAGAACGCGAAGGGCTCCGCCAGCATCACAGTACGAGTGTTCACGCCGGCTCCAGATACCGATGGCATTGCCGACGCCATCCGCGAGGCGCTACAGGGCACGAATATCTCGGCGTCCGTGGTTGGAGGAACAGTCTTCCTGCGGGGCACAGTGGACACCAGCGACCAGGAGAAGAAGATCGTCTCCGCCGCCAAGGCCCTGGCGCCCAAAGTGGAGTCGCTCATTACCGTGAGCCAGCCCGCCGCGCCCGGGTTGCAGGATACCCTGGCCGAGGCGGTGAAGCCCTACAATGTCAGCGTCCGAACGTCGGGCTCCACCATCGTCCTGGAGGGCTCCACGACCCCTGAGAACGCCGCCTCCATCGCCAAGCTGATCACGCAGTACGGTTCTACGTATCAGTTCCTGAACCTTGTGGCGGACAACGTGCCGAGCCGCCAGATCGTGATTCACGCGCGGGTGGTCGACGTGCAGCAGGGGTCGCTTCGCGAGTTGGGCGTGGATTGGGGCGCCCTCGGAATCTCCCGCGATGGTACGCTGACCGGAGTCGGGCAGCCCATCGTCTTCGGTGAGGTTCCGGGCGTCGACAGCAAGGGCAACTACGGGAGCACGGCTCACAACCTGGATTCGGTCAATCCCATCAAGCGCCTGGACAACATTGGCGCGGCGCTTCAGGCGCTGGAGCAGAACAACCGGGCCAAGGTGCTGGCGTCGCCCGACATCCTGGTGCGCGACAACCACAAGGCTGAGATCGTGGTAGGCGGACAGATCCCGGTGCCCGTTCCCCAGGCCGGCGGCACAACCATCGTTGTGGTGATCGAATGGAAGGAATTCGGCGTCAAGCTGCAGGTCACGCCGCGGATCCTCACGGACGGCAGCGTGTCCATGAACGTGCGTCCAGAGGTCAGCACGCTGGATTACACGAACGCCGTGCTCCTCAACGGTTTCCGCATCCCGGCCATCAACCTGCGACGCGCGGACACGGATGTGCAGGTGCAACCGGGCAGCACCCTGGTGATCGGCGGCCTCCTGATGGATCAGGACGTGGACGCGCTCCGCAAGATCCCGATCCTCTCCGACGTGCCGATCCTCGGCGAATTGTTCAAGTGGCGCAGCCGTAGCCGCGCCCACAGCCAGCTTGTGATCTTGGTGACGCCGGAAGTGCTGGAGGTTGGGCAGACGCCGCCAGTGCCGGCGGTGGCCGAACTGAAGCCGAACAACGTGAAGCTGCCGGACGTTGTGCCCAGCGGCGATCTGAAGAAGCACACCGATCCGCCGGCGATGAATGACGTGCCGCCCCCCGCAAAGACGCCCATCCCAATGGTGGGGCGAGGCGCGGTGAGCCTGGCGGCGACGACCATACCGGCCTGAGGAAGGGCCGCGCGGCCCTGGTCCGCGCGGGAAGGCAAGACCACTTGGAGTTATCTGGGATGAGTGCATTGACCAAACAAACCGCCAACGCCAAAGGGGGCTTCGTGGACACGCGCCAGGGAATCGAGCGCCGCCGCATCGTGGTGGCGGAGAAGGATCCGCGACAACGCGAGCGACTGCGGCACACGCTCTTCGAACTCGGTCTGGATATTGCCGGGCTGGCCGGCGACGGGCAGGAGGCCGTTCAGATGACGTGCCTCCTCGCTCCGGACTTTGTGTTGCTGGACGACGGGCTTCCGGTGCTGTCGGCGCTGGAGGCGGCTTCAGCGATCCGCGCCGCTTGTCCGGACGTGGCGTCGATCCTGATGACCGAGCGGGAAGGCCCGGCGCTACTGCACGAGGCGATGCGCAGCGGCATCCGTGACGTCGTGCGTAAGCCATTGGACCTCGCGGAGTTCGGCGAGAGCCTGGCGCGGTTCACGGAGATCCGCAAACTCCAGAACTCGGCGGCCTTCCGCACCCTGCTGGACCCGTCGCAACTTCCGAGCGTCTACTGCGTTACGGGCGGCAAGGGTGGAGTGGGCAAGACAATGCTGGCCACCAACCTGGCGCTGGCGTTGCGACACAAGGGCGAGAAGACCGTCCTCATCGATCTCTACACGCAGTTCGGCGACGTGGCCTCCGCCCTGAATATGAAGCCGCAGCGCACGCTCGCGGAGTTGGCCCCGATGGTGGACGACATCGACTGGGCGCTCCTTTCGCGTTACGTTCACGAGCACCAGAGCGGGCTGCACGTCATGTTTGGATCCGACCGGCCACTCCCGCTGGATGCCATCACCGTCCCATGCCTGGACCGCATCATCAACGTCTTGAAACGCGAGTACAAGTACATCGTGTTCGACACGCCGCCGTACTTGCACGCCACCACTCTGCATGCGTTGAGCCTTGCGAACGCGGTTATGCTGGTGTGCAATCTTTTCGACTACACAACCATCGCGGACACAAAGCAGTTGTTCGACACTCTGGACGGCGCCTACGTTTCCAAGGACCGGCTGAAGCTCGTTGTGAACCGCGTGAACGCGCAGAACAAGTTCCGCCTGGAAGACGTGGAGCGGACCTTTGGGCACGACGTGTTTGCACAGGTGCCGAACGAGCCGAAGGTGGTGGCTCTCTTGAACACGGGCTACCCCAGCCACGAGGGCATTAAGGATACGGCGCTGGGCGAGTCCATGCGCAGCCTGCGCGACTCGCTGACCAACCCCGGCGGCCCGCGCCCGGCGCTCCCGTTAACAACAACCACTCGCAAGCAGCGCGGCGTGTTCAGCGCGCTGAAGGCGATGTTCATCGGCGCCGGGTAGGCGCCTTCCGCGGCGAGATGAAGGCAATCGGATGACAGACCTCTACAAGGAACGCGATTTCGGCGGACTGACCCATACCGAGGATGCGATGGGCGATACGCTCACGCCCGCCGACGTCTCCAACCTGAAGAGCATCGTGCATGCCCGCCTGATGGAGGAGGTGGAGCCAAGCCACCTTCAGGCTATGGACGACGATGCGCTGATGCATCACGTAACCGCCGTCTCCGCGCGACTCATCAACGAGCGGCATCTGGCCCTGCCCTCGCGCGTGGTGGACATGCTCCGCAAGGAGGTCCTCTACGAACTGCGCGGGTATGGCCCCATCCAGCCGCTGCTGGATGACCCCACGATCTCCGAAGTGATGGTGAATGGCGCGGACAGCGTTTACATCGAGCGATACGGGAAGCTGGAAAAGAGCGGCGTCCGGTTCCAGGACGATAACCATGTGAAGCGCATCATCGAGCGCATCGTGGCCCCGCTGGGCCGGCGCATTGATGAGAGCAGCCCCATGGTCGACGCCCGCCTGAAGGACGGATCGCGCGTGAACGCCATCATCCCGCCCTTGGCGCTGGATGGCCCCATCCTCACGATCCGCAAATTCGCCCGGAAGCCATACACGGCTGAAGACCTGGTTCGCATGGGCACGATGAGCCCCAAGATGGAGTCGTTTCTGCGGGCCGCAGTTGGCGCTCGCCTGAACATCATCGTGTCTGGCGGCACCGGCAGCGGCAAAACGACAACGCTCAATGTGCTTACCTCTTTCATCCCGGAAGAGGAGCGCATCATCACCATTGAGGACGCCGCCGAGCTTCAGCCTCAGCAGGACCACGTGGTGGCCCTGGAGAGCCGGCCGCCGAACATTGAAGGGAAAGGCGAGATTACGATCCGCCAACTCGTGCGCAACTCGCTCCGCATGCGGCCGGACCGCATCGTGGTGGGGGAGGTCCGCGGCGGCGAGGCGCTAGACATGCTCCAGGCCATGAACACCGGCCACGACGGCAGCATCAGCACGGCCCACAGCAACGCGCCGCGGGACACGCTGAGCCGCCTCGAGACCATGGTGCTCATGAGCGGAACCACTCTGCCCGCACGGTCCATCCGCGAGCAGGTTTCCAGCGCCATCGACCTGATCGTTCACCAGAGCCGCCTGCGCGACGGAAGCCGTCGCATTACCAACGTCACCGAGATCGTGGGCATGGACGGCGATATTGTGGTGCTGCAGGACATCTTCACGTTTGAGCAGTCCGGCGTGGACCCTGATGGGAACGTTCTGGGCCAGCACCGCGGCACAGGCATTCGCCCGCGTTGCGTGGAGAAGATGCATCTGGAGGGCTTCGACCTTCCCGCGACGATCTACGCGTAAAGGGCCCGGCATCCGGGCCGGGGACTGCGAGACATATGAACACTTCCTTGCTGCTGACAATCTGTCTGTTCGTGATGGGGAGCGCGGCCGCGTATTTCCTGCTGAGCGGCACCGTTCTCGCCAGATCCGGGCGGCGTGGCCTTGAAGGGCTGGGGGGAGAGGCGTCCACCGCTTCGCGTACCGTTGGCGGGCCCACCGTCTCGCGCCGTCAGGCTTTGAGCCATGCTTCCCGCGAGTGGAGGAAGTTTGACTACTACCGCTCGCTGGAACTGGCGCTGCAGCGCGCCGGTTGGCGCCTGTTGCCGGTGGAGTACATATCGGCGGTTCTGGCGGCGGCGGTAGCCGCCGGCGCGTTGGCGTGGAGCCTGATGCCGCGCCTGCACGGCGACGCCTGGGACCTGGTGCGGATGCCGGGCGCCGTTTGGGGAGTGATCGCCTTCGCAGCGGTGATTGCGCTGGCCCCCGCTGCGCTGACCGCCGCCCGCGTCCGCCGGATGGCGCGCTTTGAGCTTTCGCTTCCGGATGCCCTGGACTTGATGGCTGCGTCACTGAGGAGCGGGCACGGGTTTCAGCGCGCCCTTCAGGTGACCTCCGAGGACATGCCGCGCCCCGTCAGCGATGAGTTCGCCCTGGCGGTTCAGGATATCTCGCTGGGCAACAGCGTGGAAGAGGCCCTCGCGGGCATCTACTACCGCGTTCCTACGTACGAGATGGAGCTCATCACCACGGCGGTGGGCATTCAGCTCCAGGTTGGCGGAAATCTCAGCGAGATATTACAGAAGATCGCCGAGACGCTGCGAGAGCGCCAGCGCATCAAGGGCGAGATCGCCACGCTTACCGCCGAAGGCAAGCTGAGCGCCATCGTGGTGTTCCTGATGCCGATTGCACTCTTCGCGTGGCTCACCAACGTAGGCTACCTGCACGACATGCTGGTGGACGACTTCGGACACCTGCTCCTCCTCGGGGCGGGGCTCTCCGAGGTGATCGGTATGATCATCCTCTGGAAGATGGTCGCGATGGAGGTATAGGGATGGTCTACGTCATCATCGGGTTGCTCGCTTTTGGGGCTGCATTGTTCCTGCTGCTTGGCCTATCGGCTGATGCGCGCGCCACTCCGAGTGGGAGGTTGCGTGAGCTTGGCCAGGCGCCCGCGTTCGGCACGCCGCTGCACGCGAAGCCAACAGACGCTCCGTTCGTGGACCGGGTTCTCCGGCCTGTGCTCCAGTCGGTTGCGGGCGTCGCCGATGCAGTGGGGCTGGCAGGCGACGCCCGCCTGGTTCAGTTGAAGCTGGAAGTCGCCGGGTATCCGCGCCTGTTTGGGGTGGTCCTGGGGGTGCGGGAATACCTGGCGCTCAAGCTGATCTGCTACGTGCTGGCCGCTCTGGCCTTCCTGGGCCTCTGGAGCCACCCGATCATGCCGGGGGCCATGGGCACGCTGGTGGCCGGGCTGACTGCCCTGGTCATCGCCATGCTGCCGACGTTTGTGGTAGACCGTCGCGCTGATGCCCGCAAGCATGAGATCCTGAAAGGCATGAGCGATACGTTGGACCTGCTGGTTGTGAGCGCCGAGGCCGGACTCAGCCTGGACGCCGCCATGGGGCGCGTGGCCCAGAAGCGCGGCGGCCCGCTTGCCGATGAGTTCGACGTTGCCCTTCAGGAGATGCGCCTGGGGAAGAGCCGCGCGGACGCGTTGCGCAGTATGGCTCGACGGTGCGGCGTGTTGGAAGTCCGCATGTTCACGAACGCGATCATCCAGGCCGAGAACCTGGGCGTGAGCATCGCCCAGGTCTTGAGGACTCAGGCGGAAACGCACCGTGAACGCCGGGCCCAGCGCCTCCGCGAGGCGGCCGCCAAGCTGCCGGTGAAGATGCTGTTCCCAATCGTGCTCTTCATCCTGCCCGCGCTCTTCGTGGTCACGATGGGCCCGGCCATGATGTCCCTTTCCCGCGCCCTCGGCGGCCATTAACGCTCTGTTAGGGTGAAACCGGTAGTTAGGGCCCCCTGTCTTTCATGGGCTATTGGTCCCTCAGGAGACCCGCTAGAGATTCGCTGACCGTTTCTATCGGACAGGCCCAGGTCCAAGATGCGCGAAGGACCAGGAGGTCCATTCTCCCTGGTCCTTCGCCGTCATTAGGCCAGTCCGTATTCGCCCGGCAGATACGGGGCGTTGCGCAGCGCGTCAGTCCGCTCGGCGATGAAGGCATCCTCCGAATCGGGGAGGGCATCCGCCTGTTTGGACAGGCGGTCCAGCCAGCGCGTCTCGGTCGGCAGGATGCGTACGCGTCCGCTGGCTTGGGCGTCTCGCAGTTCCGCAATAACGGCGAGCACGGCGCGCCGCGTGCGGAGGTAGGCGGATGGTTCCGCCAGGATCTCCGCCGACAGCTTCAACACCACATCAGGGCGAAGGACATAGGCTTGCGGGTCCAATGCCGAATCCGACGCCACGGTCCAGTCGCGCAGTTTTCGCGCGTCCTCCGGGGAAGAGGCCACATTCATCAGCCGGCAATCATAGGCCAGTTGCTCCATCGAGACGACCGGCGCTTGCGCGCTGAGCAGCCGCACGTTCTGGACCGACTCGTTCGACCAGCAGTCGCACACGGCCTGGGCGATGTTGCCCATGGATGAGAGGTGCGCGCAGGCGGCGGAGCGCCCCTCCATGGAGATCGGCGAGCCGGTGATGGCCTTGATGTACGGGTTTTCGTAGCCGCAGTCTTTGCCCGGGCCCACAGCGCCCATCTCGTAGGCGACTAGGCTGCGCGGCACGCACGCAACGCGAATCACCGCGGCGAATACTCGGGGCAGCATCTTCTGTTCGGCGAGCGCCAGCGCCGTGTTCGCGAACCCGCAGGCAGTGTCGCCTGAAGGCGTAATGCCTTGTTCGGCGCAGGCATCCACGATCTCGCCCCACAGGAATTCCATGTCGCGCGGCGCCAGCACGCCCAGGGCGAAGACAACGGTTGCGAGATCGGCGGTCATCAGGGCTTCGTCGTGGATTTCCTTGCCGCCGGTGGATTCGATGGCCAGCATGTCGGCGCCGGCGGAGCCGGCCCGGCGGAAGAGGTTCACCATGCCGTCCCAGTATTGCCCGCTGCGCATGCGCGGCGGGCGCTCGTGGTCGCGGCTGTCATTGGGGGTGAGGCGAAGCGCGCTCTTCAGCCCGTGTTTCTGGTGGACTTGGTCGAGATGGTCGGCCAGCAGGCGGGTGATGTCCGCGCCCCATTCCGGATGCACCGTCATGGGCGGAAGGGTTTCAAACTCCACCAGCAGGCCGGGCACATCCAGATCCACCGCGCGCTGGCAGATTCCCGTGATCATCTGCGTGTACTGCTGTCGAACCTCCGGCCACGTGTCCAGCCGGATATCCATAGAAGGCAGGGTGAAGTTGATCTCGGGGATGACGGTCCCGTCTCCGATAGTGAGGCCGCGGCCGGCTGTTACCGGCTTGGGGCACCGGCCGCACAGGAAGTCATCCACCGACCCAATCGCCAACTCCGTGAAGTGCCTGCGTATCGCCATTCCCATCCTCCTCGCGCCGGTTGCAGCGCGATATCACGATGCGGGCGCCGGCGCGCCGCTCAGCGGCTCAAAGCCCGCGGCCTCGCCCACACGCACAGTGTACCACGGCGAAGGAGAGCGCTGCGACGCAGCCGCCCGAACATGCCGAATGCCCCGGCGCCGCAACTGTAGATTGCGCGGCGCCGGGGCATATCTCTGGATTGGCCGGGGCAGGAACCCTGCTACGGCTGAGGCGTGAGGGTAACGCTGCGCAGGTTCATCACGGCGCCGCGCGGCATGTCGATGGGAGTGACGCGCACCACGCAACGTCCGGCGGGCAGGTTCAGCGCGCCGTCCAGCTTTGCCGTTCGGAAGGCCTCCCAGTCGCCGGTGGACGCTACCGTTCCCTTAACGCCTTCTTTCGAGTCGGGGGAGCCCACCGTAAACGTGGAACCCGCGCTCTCAGGCGGGCAGGCGTACTCGATTTCCACCGTATAGGCGCCGGCCGCCGGGGTCTTCACTACCCACTCCACGGCATCCTTCGCATCGGTCCAGTAGCCGATGTTCGGCTGTCCGCCGCGTTGCTCCAGCCGGGCGGAGGCTCCCACAACATCGGCGTACTGCGCAGTCAGGGAGAGGCGCCCGTTGGCGTCCGGCGTTGCGGCAACATCCTGGTCCACCACGGGCTCGCCGGAGAGCCGAAGCTCCACCACGGTTGCGATGGGGTCGATGCGGGCGGGCCGCGAGATCGAGATGACGCCCTCCGCGTCGGAAATGGTGAGGCGTTGCTTGCCGTCCAGGGCCCGTGCGGAGACGACCGGCGTTTTGAGGCCCTCAACGCGGAGACCGTCGGCCGGCCAGTTGAACACATGCAGGTACAGGCGATTCCCCTTGCGGGTGCATCGGCCGTCGAAGGAGAGGCGCTTAAACGGGCTGCGCGATGTGCCGTAAATGGCGTCGCCGTTCACCTTCATCCACTGGCCCACGGCGGCGAGGCGTTCCGTGGCGTCCGGCGGAAACTCGCCCAACTCGTTGGGCCCCACATTCAGCAGGAAGTTGCCGCCTTTGCTGGCGATGTCGCTGAGCTTGCGCACGAGGTCTTCGGGGGATTTCCAGTTGTGGTCGTCTCGCGCGTAACCCCAGTGATCGTTCATGGTCATGCACGTTTCCCAAAGCCGGCCGCCCGGATAGCCGTTGGCCGGGATTGTCTGCTCCGGCGTGGCGTAATCGGCGGGGAGGTTCGTGCGGTCATTGACCAGCGTGGCGGGCTGAAGGCTGTGGATGAGGTCGAGGATCTCCTGGGAATGCAATTCCTCAGCGGAGTGCTCCCAGCCGCCGTCGAACCAGATGCCGCCGATGGGGCCGTAGTTCGTGAGCAGTTCTCTGATCTGAGGCTCCAGGAAGCCGCGGATGTAACGATCCAGGCTGGCTCCGTCGACGGGGCGGGATTCCTTTTCCCATTCGCGGCGCGGGAGGTAGTCTGGGTTGTGCCAATCCATGATGGTGTGGTAGAAGCAGAAGCGGATGCCCTGGCGCTTGCATTCGGCGGCCAGGTCCTTCATGGGATCTCTGGCGAACGGCGTGGCGCGCACGATGCTGTAGTTCGTAAGCTTCGTATCGAACATGCTGAAGCCGTCGTGGTGGCGGGAGGTGATGACGATGTACTTCATGCCGGCGTCTTTGGCGGCCTTCACCCATTTCCGGGCGTTGAAGTTCACCGGGTTGAACTGCGCGGCGTACTTTTCGTAGTCCTGCGGCGACTGCTTGTGTTCGTACATCCGCCATTCGCCGTCGGCTGGGATCGCGTAGAGTCCCCAGTGGATGAACATCCCGAAGCGGGCGTCACGCCACCATTTGGTGCGGTCGGCAATGCCGGCCGCGGGTTTCGCGGCGAGCGCGGTTCCGGTGAGTGCCACGGCCAAGGCGATCGGCAACAGCGTCTTCCAACAGCATTTCATCCTGCTCTCCCCTTTTTGCGAGCGGTTTCCAGAAAGCGTCGTTTGGTCTTGAGCCCGTTAGCGCTCTCGATCAGTATTATAGAGCAGGAACCGTTCACACTCTGATGGGAGGGAAGGGGAGACCATGTTGCATCCGTGGCCAATAGATGAGCTTACGCGAATGGCGTGTTTGGCGTGCGCCGGCATTGCCCTGCTTACGGGGGCGACAGCGCCCAGCGCCGCGGCGGAGCGCCGCGCTCATTCCGCATACGAACCGCCGGACCCGACGCCGGACGCCGGCGCCGCCGCCACGTGGGACTCTGTTTCCGCCGGGCTGCACGGAGCTCTGGGCTCGCTGGATGTGCGGTACCCTCGCAACGCGGCGCCGGGTCTGCCCGCTGGCCCTCGCTGGAGCGCCAGCGGCTGGCGCGGGGAGCGGGTTAGCGCTCAGTTTGTGCTGTGGTCCATCGCGCCGGTGTCGCAGCTTCGCCTGGATGTGTCGCCGCTGCGGTCCGCGTCCGGCGGCTCTATCGCCGCGTCGGCCCGGTTCGTGCGGTATGTGCTGGCCGATACGGTTCTTGCGCCGGACATCCTCGACGATGCCAAACGGCTGGACATGCCGGAGCGCACGGCGCGGCCCGTCTGGGTGAGTGTTGACATCCCTTCAGACGCGGCCCCCGGAATCTACGAAGGGACTCTTTCGGCTCGTGGAGAAGGCACGGCCGTCTTGGAGTTCCCGCTGCGGATCGAGGTTCTCCCGCTGGACCTGCCGGCCCCGCGCGATTGGAGCTTCCATCTCGACCTGTGGCAGAACCCGTACGCGGTTGCCCGGTATCACCACGTGACGCCTTGGTCACCCGAGCACTTTGCCCTGCTGCGCCCGCTGTATCGGATGCTGGCGGACGCCGGACAGAAATGCCTCACAACCACCATCATCGACGCGCCATGGGGCGGGCAGACCTACGATCCGTACGGGTCCATGGTCGGTTGGACGAAGGCGAAGGACGGCGCCTGGCGGTTCGACTACACGGCGTTCGACCGTTACGTGCGATTCGCGCGCGAGTGCGGGTTGGACGGCTGGATCAACTGCTACTCCATGGTCCCGTGGACCAACAGCATCCGCTATTACGATGAGGCGCGCGGGGAGTCCATGAACCAGGAGATTCGGCCCGATACGGACGACTACGAGCGCATGTGGGCGCCGTTCCTCAAGGACTTCACGGCCCACCTGAAGCGCAAGGGCTGGCTGAGCCGAACGGTGATGGCCATGGACGAGCGGCCGTGGGAGATGATGAAGCCCGCAATCGCCATGCTGCATCGCTACGGGCCGGGCCTGCGCCTGGCGCTGGCCGGCGATAACGAGCCGCGCGTGCAGGGTGAGGTGAACGATTGGAGCGTGATCATCAACTCCGCGATCTCTGAAGACATGCTGCGATCGCGGTCGGAGCGAGGCGCGCTGACCACGTTCTACGTTTGCACCGGACCGGAGCGGCCAAACACGTTCACCTACTCGCCGCCCGCTGAAGCGGCATGGATGGGGCTCTACGCCGCCGCCCGCCACATGGACGGATTCCTGCGCTGGGCCTACGACTGCTGGGTGGAGGACCCGCTGTGGGACACGAAGCACGTAACGTGGCAGTCGGGCGACTGCTTCCTCGTGTATCCGGGGCCGCGCAGTTCCATCCGGTTCGAGCGCCTTCGCGAGGGAATCCAGCAGTACGAGAAAGTCCGCCTGCTGCGCGAACGGTGCGCGGGACGGAACCATCCGGAACTGGCCGCGCTGGAATCCGCGTTGAAGGGCTTCACGTTCGAGCAGGTGAACGCCGAGCCGGCGGCCGAGGCCGTGAACCGCGCCGAGGCGGCGATCGAAGCGCTGTCGCGCGCCGTGACGGCAGACAGGCCCACGCATTCGTGAACCGGCTTCTCGGCCGCGCCGAGACCTTCGATGGAGGGGAAGCCCTGAGTGCCGCGTTCGGCGGGATGTGTACGTGATCCGACCCTGAAATGAACGCGTGGTTGATGTGAGGCCACCGAGGGCAGCGCAAGCCCAGCCCCTTCAAGTTCCGTGTTTCCAGCACCCTCCGGTAGATGGCCGGGCCAACCGGGTCGGGGCTGGGCTTGCCCTGCCCGCCAACCTCTCACACACAGAAGATGCTCCCTACGGACGCGACCAACTCACAGAACCACCCGAACAGAGCACTCAGGGACAACTCGGCGATCGGCCGGCGGCGTTACGGTTAGCGTAAGCCGCTCAAGCGTTTGCGCGCGGCGGGCTGGCGGAGGGCAGGCTGAGCCCGTCGCGCGCGAAGAACCGGCGCTGGAAATACAGCGAAACGTTGACGAGGCCGATGAGGGCCGGGACCTCAACAAGAGGGCCAATGACGGCTGCGAACGCCGCGCCGGAATGGATGCCGAACACGGCAACCGCCACGGCGATGGCCAGCTCGAAGTTGTTGGATGCCGCCGTGAACGAGAGCGTCGCCGTCTTGCTATAGTCCGCCCCGAGTTTGCGGCCCATGTAGAAGGACAGCAGGAACATCGCCACGAAGTAGATCAACAGCGGGACCGCGATTCGAGCAACATCCATCGGGATCTGCACGATGGTCTGGCCCCGGAGGCTGAACATGATGACGATGGTGAACAGCAGGGCGATGAGCGTAAGCGGGCTGATGCGCGGGATGAACTCGGTTTCGTACCACTCGCGCCCCTTTGCCTTCAGCATCACGTACCGGGTCAGCATTCCGGCGATGAAGGGAACCCCCAGGTAGACGAAGACGCTCTTGGCGATCTCCGCCATCGTGATCTTCGACAGGTCAACGCTCCCGAAGTTCACTCCGAACAGCGGCGGCAGCACCTTGATGAATACGTAGGCGTACACGCTGTAGAAGAGCACCTGGAAAACGGAGTTGAAGGCCACAAGGCCCGCCGCGTATTCCGTGTCGCCCTTGGCGAGCTGGTTCCAGACGATGACCATGGCGATGCAGCGGGCCAGGCCGATCATGATCAGGCCGATGGCATACTCCGGCTTGTCTGCAAGCAGGGTGATGGCCAGGAAGAACATCAAGATGGGGCCGACGATCCAGTTTTGTACCAGCGAGAGGCCCAGAACCCTGGTATTCCGGAACACTTCGCCCAACTCCTCGTACTTCACCTTCGCCAGCGGCGGATACATCATCAGGATCAGCCCAATCGCGATGGGGATCGAGGTCGTACCCACTGAGAGCCCCGTGATGCCCGTTACAACGCCAGGCGCGAAGTTGCCCAAGACCACGCCAAAGGCCATGGCCAGGAAGATCCACAGGGTCAGGTAGCGGTCCAGGAATGACAGGCCGGACTTCGGATGGCAGGTTGGCGCCTCGGTCATCTCTTTCCTCCTTTTCCGGCGCCCGCTTCCGGGTCACCCATCAACCCGTTCAAAAGCGTTTCCACACGCGCCCGGATCTCGTCGCGGACTCGGCGCACACACTCGATGGGCTGGCCGGCGGGGTCGTCCAGGCCCCAGTCTTCGGTTACGAGGAACTTCGCCGGGCACGCCGCCACGTCCACGCCGCATCCCATGGTGATCACCCGGTCGGCCCGGTCCACCATTTCCTGGGTCATCACCTTGGGCGTCTGGCCGTCCATCGAGAGCCCAAGCTCCTCAATGGCCGCGCGGGCGGCCGGGTTGATCTCGTCGGAAGGGCCGGTTCCGGCGGATTCGGCGCGAACGGCCAGGCCCTGCTTTTGGGCCATGTGATTGAGCAGCGTTTCCGCCATCTGGCTGCGGCCGGCATTGTGGCCGCATACGAACAGCACAGTCTTCATCTAGCTCCCTTACCGCGATTCCCAGAGAGTCATCACCAGGCCGCCGGCCACAACCAGCGCGCCTCCCAGCAGCACCGGCGTGGTTGGACGCTCGCGCCACGCGACGAAGCGACGATCTGCGAGACGATGAAGAAGACGGCGATATAGACGCCCATCAGCCGACCGAAATCCCAACGCGGCGCGTTCACCGCAACGCCGTACGCGAACAGCGCCGCCGCCCCCGCGATGAACCCCGCCGCGCGACCTCCGCGCAGCCCCCACCGAATGAGGGCATCGCCGCCGACTTCCAAGAGGGCGGCCAACAGAAGAGCTACGGCCACCGATGTGCTTCTCATGGCCACATCGCCCAGCGCCAGCGGCTTCGAATTCCTCGCTTCAGCATGCGCAGTCCCCTTCGCCCGCTTCGCCGAGGCCGGTTATATAGGACTTCAGGGCCGCCAGCGCCGCCGGGTTGACTCCGCACACCATCGTCTTGCCCCGTCGCTCCATGGTGATGAGGCCGGCTTGGCGCAGTTCCTTCAGATGGAAGGAGATGGTTGAGGTGATCCGTTCCGCGCCCGTGATCCGGCAGCACACCTCGCCGGCGGTTGGGCCGTCTGCCCTTGCCACCGCGCCCGTCTCATCCATCAATACGGGACAGCAGCACGAGCACAGGAACTCGAAAATCCGGAGGCGGGTTGGATCGCCCAGCGCCTTGAAGGCGCTGGCGACGTTCAGTTGGGCGCCGATCAGGATATCCATTTCAATCTCCAATGTTTCTATAGATATGGAAATGATACAAGGCGCGACCCGATGGCGTCAACCCAACGCGACCAACGCCATACAGGGGGCCGTCTGATGTGCCAGATCTCGCCGGATCGCGCGTTCGTCTCCGCTGCGCCGGCGCCGCGGCGAGCAGGCCGGTTGACGTTCCGGCGTGGGGGGGCGTACCATGGAGGTGGGTTGAGCCGCCATTGGCTCCCCGCGCTATCCAGATGACGACCATACAGAACAGCCTCGCGCGCTCACAAGACAAACGACGGGATCCCATCGGGTCCACGCCGCCCTGACCGTACGGCCCCCTCCAGTCCGGCGGCCCCTCACCACGGCCTCTCCCGGACACTCTGGTCCCGCCCGCCCTTCCCGCCTTCGCGGCGTCGTCCCACCGCTCTCGCGCCTCCGGGCCGCCCATGAGCGTGGGCGGCAGCGTGACCACCTTCCTCCGTCGTCGCCGGCGCCGCCGCGCGCCCGTGATGACGCGCGACCGCGGCTGGCCGGTTCACACGCTGGACGACCGACAAAGGAAACAACGAGTCACATGGCTCTTCACGAGATACAACGGCGACGCACGTTCGCCATCATTTCGCACCCGGACGCCGGCAAGACGACGCTCACCGAGAAGCTATTGCTCTACGGCGGCGCCGTGCAGCAGGCCGGCGCCGTAAAGGCCCGCCGCAGCCAGCGCGCCTCCACGTCCGACTGGATGGAGCTGGAAAAGAAGCGCGGCATTTCCATCAACTCAACCGTCCTCCAGTTCGACTATCAGGGCTATCGCATCAACCTGCTGGACACGCCCGGCCATGAAGATTTCTCGGAAGACACGTACCGGGTGCTGACCGCTGTGGATGCGGTGGTGATGGTCCTTGATGCCGCGAAAGGCGTGGAGGATCGCACGCGCAAGCTCTTCGAGGTCTGCAAGCGACGCCGTATCCCCATCTTCACTTTCGTGAACAAGATGGATCGTCCGAGCATGGATCCCCTCGCGCTTGTGGACGAAATCGAGGGCATCTTGAAGATCGCCGCATGCCCGGTCAACTGGCCGTTGGGTTCCGGCGATGCGTTCCGCGGCGTGTATGACCGGCAGGGGAAGCGGCTTCATCTGTTCGAACGAACGGCCCGCGGCGCGCATCGCGCCCCGGTCTCCGTTGTGGGGGTGGATGATCCAGCCGTGAAGAGCTTGCTCGGGGCGGGCGGCCATGCCCACCTGGCCGAGGAACTGGAAATGCTGGATGCGGCGGGCGAGCCGTTCGATGCGGCGGCGATTCTCGATGGCTCGCTGACGCCGGTCTTTTTCGGGAGCGCGGCCAACAATTTCGGCGTGCATCTGCTTCTGGACGGGTTCCTGAAGTACGCCCCGCCGCCGCAGCCGCGTTCGGCCCATCCCCTCGTGGTGGCGCCGGACCATGACCAGTTCTCCGGCTTTATCTTCAAGATCCAGGCGAACATGGACCCGAGGCATCGCGACCGAGTGGCCTTCCTGCGCGTCTGTTCCGGCACGTTCACCCGTGATATGGCCGTCACCCACGCCCGCACGGGCCGGCGGGTGCGCCTATCCAACTCCAATAAGCTCTTCGCGCAGCAGCGCGAGACGGTGGACGTTGCCTACCCGGGCGACATTGTTGGGCTGGTGGGGCATTCCGATTTCGGGATTGGCGACACGCTAACGGAAGACGCCGCTATCGCCTACGACGATATCCCGAAGTTCGCTCCGGAGCACTTCGCCTGGCTGGAGAACGGCAACCCGTCGACGTTCAAGCGGTTCCGTGACGGGCTTTCGCAACTCCTCCAGGAGCGGGTGGTTCAGGCGTTCACCATACCCTCCGCCGCCCGCAGCGTGCCGCTGCTGGGCGCGGTTGGCCCGCTCCAGTTCGAGGTGGTCCAGTATCGCCTCGAGACGGAGTACGGCGCGGAGTCTCGCATGGAGATCGCCCCGTGGAAGCTGATGCGCTGGCTGCCGCCGGCCACGGACGTCTCTCTTCTCACCCGGGCAACGCTGCCAATAGGGACATCCGTGGCGATGGACGCCGACGACCGCCCCATCCTGCTTCTCGCCAGCGACTGGGCGTTGCGTTGCTTCACAACCGACCACCCGGACATCCCTCTGTCCGATACGTTGCTTGGCGGCTGACCCACGCGGAATGACGGCCCCGGGAACGGGTATTCATGCCGCTTGCATCCGCCGACGCGGCGCAGTGGCGAGGATGGACAATCGGACAGGGTGCAGTGAGGGGATGCGAGGGGGGGATGGTGGGCCCAGCAGGATTCGAACCTGCAACCAAATCCTTATGAACTAGGTCAAGTTTGTCAGGAATACCGGTAGGCCGGTCCATGATCAAACCTAGCGGATTTCCCGGCGAGACTTCGGAGCACAATCACCCAAAGGAGTGTGTCGGTCCAAGCGTCTGTCGTCCGCCGTAATCCTAGCGTGATCCTCCCTGGAAGGGCCAGCATTGCGACATAGGTAGCAGGAGGCGACCTATGCCACAGATCACGCTCACGAACGGCGGGAACGCCATGGTCGATGCCGCCGACGCTTCGAGACTCGATGTCCACCGATGGAACCGCCATCACGGGTATGCGCGCCGCACCGACTACAGTACCGGCGCTCGCCGAACTGCTTACCTACACCGTGATGTTGCAGGCGCCGGTCCCGGCGACCAGGTAGACCACATCGACGGCGACCGGTTAAGCTGCCGTCGAATCAGCTTGTGCGTTTTCCCTTCGCGCGTCAACGAGTACAACAAGCCCGCCACGCGCCGGAGTTCGACCGGGCTTCGTGGCGTGTACATCCGCAATGGATGCTACAGGGCGATCGTTGGCAACGTCAGCCTCTGAACCCACAGCACGCCATCGGAGGCACACACGGCTGTCTCAAGCGAGTTGCGTCGTCGTGCAGGTAACCACGACATCCCACGGGCGTAGCCCGGCTTGATATCCAGAGATGAGGAACTGGGCGCTGTATACCGGTGGAAGTGCCTGCATCTCGCAGTGGCTATCGGACCGGAAAAGGATCGAAAATGTGTTGTGACAGCTCGTACCAGCGAACGTCGATACCCATTTTCGAGAGCTCGGCTCGTGCCTCCTCGATGAATCTCTGAATCGTTGGACGTGGAGCGCCTGACTCCAGCGATGTGAACAACACAGTGTCCGGTCGCAATCGCTTTGCAAAGACTACCATCTTCTTGAAGTGATCAGGCCCGAAAAGACCTGTCGATTGCTTCACTTCTCCAATGACGAGCTTCCCGTCTTGAACGCAGGCAATGTCAACATCACCATAGGGTCTCTTGTTGCGGTGACTACTGTAGAACTCCCAAGACGTTGTCCAGATGAAGGACTGCCGGCTTTCGTTAAGGAGCTGGCCGAGAACCAGAGCGACTGGCGCAAGGCCGTGTTGCGCGTATCCCGTGCTCACCAGGCTGTTCAGTCGATAGTACCAACGTGGTTCGGGGCGCAAAGGGTAGTCAAACCCGCATCCATCGCATCTGAGAAGCGGGCGAATCTCGCCTGCGGGATACCAGTTGGCAACTCCGCAGCGATCGCATTTCGGTCGGATCCCGATTGCCAGCACCCCCAATTCGACCAAGTCAGCAAATGTCCTCGACAAGTCCTCCTCTATCTCCTTGTCACCGGGGACATAACCTCCATCTGTCGTCTGCATTGAGCCGTATTCGGCAACTTCGTTCTTTGCCTCCCTCACGAAATCAGAGTATTGCAGTTCCTTTCCGGCCGCTGGCTGTTGCTTGCTCAAATTCAGGACGCAGTGCGCTAGTCGGTCTAGGCCATCCGCTGACTGCAGAGTACCGGGACCGAGCTTTCGGAGCTTGTTCCTAACCTCTTGAATGCTCCGTGCGTCTCGAGCAGGGTCGCTGCGGGACATCAGGCTGAAAACCCGCCGCCAGTATCTTTGCTCCAAGACGTCGTGGGCATTCGAGAGACCGGAGAACACTTCGAGGAATCCGTTTAGGTATCTGCCTTTATCCGATTGTCGCATATCGGCGAAAGGAGAACATGATGCACCTGGCAGAGTGTTCCTGGCATCCCCCGTGTAGATACGTGTGTCACGAGTAACGCCGATCAGTTGGAAAAGGGTTGCCCCATCCTGGATGGCAATGGTCAAGGCTGTCTTTCCCCGTTCCCTTACCACCGACGGGAATCGATCAGAAGTGACGCGCGATGCGCTCTTGAATGTCTGGAACGCCAGACTGTTCCTGAGAGGCAACTGATACCAGTTCTCTTTGTTGTAGAAATGTTCATGCTCTCCCGAGCGCATACGGATATACACATCTGCCATCCAGTGTTCGCCCTGCACTTGACCTTGCGGCACGTCAGGCTCAGTCAGGTCGATGATTCCTTCGCCGTTGGGCAGCTCATAGTGGTCTAGGGACTCTACCGGTCCAGGAACAGGAAGATACCGCAATCGGTGGGGTGTTTCCGTCGATGTAACTGCTTTGCTCGTTATAATCAGCGACGAGCCGGTACGCAATTCACTAGCGATAGACTCCAGGTAACGTTCGCTCAGACTAAGGCTGGTGAGTTGAACTCTGGAATATCCCTGCTCCGTTCCACCGACTCGCGATAGCCACTTCCGTAGCGGTTCCCGAAGCTCAACCGCGTTACACAGAGTGGTCGGCAGCCAGACCTGATTTAGGCCGCGTCTCTTCCACTTGGGAACGCATAGGGTTCTGTTCCATGCCCACACTCGGTCCTCAGGCGTATCCCCTACGATGACCGTGAACTTCTCGTCCGCATGGGGGCGCTCGGTATCTGGAAAATCGTCTGGAATCGCGCACAGCTGACTGGGAAAGACCATTGACTCGAATGTGGTGATCAGGCCAAGGGCAGCAGCAAAGTCCTGTATGGATGTTATGTCGAAAATGGAGATCTCGTTCGCCCCGAACTGGCGCTCGTAGTACGTACCCATGTCCATCGAACCGAAGTTCTGCTTTACGAACCGTTGTAGGAGACGATCGGGTTCATTCCCGAACTTGAAGGAAATAATCCTTGACTTCCTATGATCAGAGCCGACGAGTCTCAGAACCGCAGCAGGGGTCGGAAGTATCGAGATTCCAGCGTCGGAAATGCTAGGGAACCAGTATTGTTCCTCCGGCTGCCGTTGGCGGGCCGGCATGTCGACGTTGTATGGCGAGAGGGTGTCTGCGATCCTACGGACAAGGTTCTTCTGCAGGATGGCGAAGGACTTAATCACGTCCGGGTCAGTAAACCAGAGGAGTTCCCATGCGTCTCTAGTGATGGTTCGCCCGTTCGTGATGACGACGGGATTGTACCGACCACCCCACCTGCCGTGGTTATACTCGATGATCGCATCAATCTGGGCGTGTGAATCCTGTCCGCTGTCAACCAGGAAACCAGTCCGAATAGGGCGATTGTGAACATATACAGAATAGGATTGCCTGTCCAATTTGCAGGAGCTCCATAACGACGGTTTCAGAGCCAAGCGGATCGGTACATCACGGTGGACGGCTGCATTGTACCGATCCGCCCCGTGAACCTTAAGCGTCAATAACGCTGCCAAAGACTCGATGCCAGGCGAACTTACCAAACGCCTGGCCTATGCGGCACCAACTGCAGCCGCCAAAGCGCTGCTTATACGGGAGATAATGAGATCGGCCATCACATCGACCGTTACCGTTCGAATTGCCGGGAGAGCAACCTGCACATTGTTCACGGAGCAGACACAATGCAGAGCGATGGCGAACCACTCATCGGCTCCCGTTGGCCACCGGGCGCCTCTCACCGCAGACACCGCTGTCTGGACGATCTGCCCACTCCTCACACAAACCAAATGGGTAAGCCCCCCCCGAACAGCGCACCTTCGCGCTCCTACGCTCACTCGTGCCCGAAAACGCCCTTGCGCGGAGTTCTTGCGACACGGGCCAAAAACTGAGTGCCGTCGCCAAGCAGAATCCAATGGACAGCAGTATCCCCCTCTGCCGTCCAGTCCATCCCGTCAACCGCCTCAACCGCTGTGCCGGACTGCGCTATCCATCTTAACGTTTCCACCGAGAGCGTGTTGCCCGTGTCATCCAGAACCCACTCCGCAGGTAGTGCTGGTGGGGTAGTCACAGGCTCTCGCAGTCGCCGTTCCGTTCCGCCCTCAACGACAACGATTTCCACGATGCACTGACCTATTGGGGCGTCTCGTGACCACCCCTGAGAACTCAACCGCGCCCAGCGTTCCTCTCGACGCTCGTCATCCTTGTGCATCGTATCCCTCCTCCCAATGTCGACGATCAAATAGCCTCTATGCTAGATTCTAGCGCTTCCAGCATCCAAGTGACAGGCATCGGCATCCCGTGTCTGCACTTCGGCTTTGACTCTCACCGCGGAATGGTCCATAGCGTTGCTGTTCTGCACGGCGTTTCCGGCCCGGCACAGCAGACGTGTCGAGCGCTGTGGGTTCCGGTCCCGACTCTTCCGCCCATAGCATATTCACCTCTTTGAACTGGGATTCGCGACCAGTAGATCGGCTTCCTGAAAAGCGACTGTGTTGCCGACGTCTGATTGTCTCAGCCTCTTTAGCAGGAATATCCGGACATCCCTCTGTCCGACACGCTGCTTGGCGGCTGACCCACGCGTCGTTCCTGTCTGCTTGTCGCTTGCATCCGCCGTCGCGGCGTAATGCTGAGCAGGGGCAGACGGACAGGGGGCAGTGAGGGGATGCGCGAAGGGAGGATGGTGGGCCCAGCAGGATTCGAACCTGCAACCAAATCCTTATGAGGGATCTGCTCTGCCGTTGAGCTATGAGCCCGCTTCGATAATATTGTACCACGCCGGCGGCGGCCTTTCAATAACTGAAGGGCCGTCCACCAGGCGAATGCCGCCGTCTCCGGGGGGAACCCGTCCTCCCGCGCGCTCGTCTCCCAAACGCGGCGCCAGGCAGGCAGCGCACTCCTGCCATGGATCACTCCGCAGCCCGGATCGGGTTGCGGGGCCGCTACGAGGAACGTGCGCATTCCGCGGATCCATCCCGAGCTTTGGCGCATGTACGCAGGCGTTCATGGCAGGGAAGGGACTGGGCGTCTGGCGAACCCGGCAGCGGACCAACCACACTTCGGAAAGGCGTTGGCATGAAACTCAGGTTGGCAGTAATCGGGGTGCTGTTCTCGTGTCTCTTACCCGCCGCTCCGGCGCGAGTCTGGTATGTGAAGGCTGGCGCCGCCGGCGACGGATCCGCCTGGGGCGCTGCGGCGCCCACGCTGACAGCCGCCATCCAGGCCGCGTCCAGCGGCGATGAAGTGTGGGCGGCGGGGGGCGTATACTCCGAGTGCATCACGCTGAAGGACGGCGTGGCCCTGTATGGCGGGTTCGCCGGCGGCGAGGCCGCTCTGGCTGAACGCAGCATCACCCTGCACCCATCGGTGATCTATGGATGCGACAACGCAGCCGTCAGCGTTCCCGCAGGCGCCGGGCGCGGCGCCGTTCTCGACGGGTTCACGGTGCGAAGCTCCACGATCGGCATCTCGTCCACCAACGCTTCGCCGACCCTGGCGAATATCACGATTGAGCCGGTTGTGCATTGGACGGGAACCGGCATCTTCATTACCGGCGGATATCCCATCATCTCCGGTTCGGAGATCAGCGGGATTTCCACCGGCATCTGGTGCGTCAATACGATGGCGCGGATCACCGGGAGCTTCATCGCCGATTGCCGCGATGAAGGCGTCGCCGTTAGCGGCGGCTCGGTGGATGTATGGAACAACACGTTCCGGGCCAATATGGATCGCGACGTGTCCGTCGCGTCCGGCGGCATGGCGGTGGCGGCGAACAATGTCAGCATACGCGGCGCTACGTTCATGGCGATGGAGTTGGGCACGGCGACCGTCGTCAACAACACCATCGTGGAGAGCGGCTCGTACGCCGTGAATGTCAGCGGCGGCGCGGTGACGGCGGCCAACAACATCATGGCCTACGGTTGCGGCGGCGTTTATGTTGCCCCAGCCGCCTCGGTGGCGCTGAACAACAACTGCATCTGGCCCAATGGCGGTTACGATTATGTGGGGATTGCAGACCCGACCGGGACGCGCGGCAACCTCAGAGCGGACCCCAAACTGGCCGCGCCGCCCACGCGCAACATCCACATCCAGCCGGGCTCGCCATGCCGCGACGCCGGGAGCAACGCGGCCGCGTTACTCACATCCACCGACATCGACGGTCAACCGCGCCTTATTGGCGGCTCCGTGGACATCGGGGCGGACGAGTCTGACGGCACGGCTTGCAGCATCTTGCCCGCGATCGTGCGGGTGCGACCGGATGGAAACGACTCCAACGATGGCTCCTCGTGGGCGCTGGCCAAGAAGACCGTTCAGGCGGCCCTGGACGCCGCCGAGGCGGGCGAGGTCTGGGCCGCCGCCGGCACGTACACCGAGAACGTCACGCTCTGGCACACGCGGCTGCTGGGCGGGTTCCGCGGCGACGAGACCCGGCGCGATGACCGCGATCCCCGCGCCAACGTGACGGTCCTGGACGGCGCCAGGAAGTCGGCCGTCGTGTTTGTCCAGTGGGCGGCGGATCGCTCTGCCGTCATTGACGGGTTCACGATCCGGAACGGCAACGCCAGCCATGGAGGCGGGATCTGGTGCTGGGGAGGATCGCGCCCAACCATCACGAATAATATCATCCGCGATAACGCCGGCGTGCGCGGCGGCGGCGTGATGGTGGAGGTATACTCCGACCCGCTGATTATGGGCAACGTGATCCGCGGCAACAGCGCGGCGGGCGGCGGGGGGATCGAGTTCTGGACGTCGGCGAGAGGAAGCGCGGTGAGCAACCTCATCATAGGGAACACCGCCAACTATGGCTCCGCCGTGCTCCTCTCGGACGGAGGCGATGCGCTCATTGTGAACAACACCATCGTCGGCAACACCCAGGGTTCCGCCGTGCAGTTGTGGGGATATACCGGCCTGCTGGCGAACAACGTGATCGCCTTCAATTCGAGCGGAGTAGACAGCCAACTGAGCATCGAACAGGCGCGCCACAACTGCCTTTGGGGCAACGTGAGCGGCGACGGCGCGAGCATTGTCGGGCTGAACGGTAACCTCGCGGCGGATCCGCGCTTCGTGGACCGCGCTCTGGAGAACTACCGCCTCGCCGCGGATTCGCCGTGCATCGACGGAGGGTTGGACACAGCCGTGTTCGCAAACGCCCTCGATCTGGACGGAAAGCCCCGCCTTCTTGGATTGCACGTAGACATCGGCGCGTACGAGACGGGGAATCCGCCCTACACGGTGGCGGACGCGGCGATGGCGTTGCGCCTTGCGGCCGGACTACGCACCGCACCGGATGTGTCGCGTTGGAACATCGAGCCTGCCGGCGGCTCCGGCGTTAACATCGTGGACGCCGTGCGGATACTGCGGCGGGCGGTTTGGACAGATTGATCGGGCCGCATCTTTGGCGCGGCCGGATCGGCTCTCCGAAAGGGCGCGGAGTTCGTGTATAGTGAGAAAGGTGGACGCCATCGGCCTCGCTCCACTATGGCTTCGGCCATCCGCGCCCGTTCGTTCTCTTGACCCCTGCGCGTGGGGTTGGGTATACTGAAACGGAGCCCCCGTAGCGACACCGCCGGGGGTTCGCGTTTGTCTCATGGCGTCGGCGGAGCGTTCGAGCCCCGCGAAAGAGAGATCGCATCTGATGGCAATCAACAAGCCATTGCCCTCCGTGCCAGGCTCCACCGCGTTCAAGGGCGGACTCGGAGAGTTCGCGAAGGAAGCATGGGTGGAAGTCACAAAGAAGACCACCTGGCCTACCAAGCCGGAACTCATTCGGTCCACCTCAGTGGTCCTGGCGGCCATTGTAGCCGTCTCATTCTACCTGGCGTTCGTGGACCTCATGATGAGCCGCGTCACAGCGCTCATTTTCGCGAGCAGGTAACAAGCATTCATGGCAACCGTTCTTCCGGTGCACTGGTACGCTATCCATACGTACTCGGGGCATGAAAACAAGGTGGCGACCAACATCCAGCGGCGTGCGGATTCCCTCGGCATGGGCGAGAAGATCCGCCGCACCTTCATCCCCATGGAGCAGGAGATCAAGGTTGTCAACGGCAAGCCGCGCACGGTGAACAAGAAGGTGTTCCCTGGCTACGTCCTCATCGAAATGGTGCTGGACGATTCCACGTGGCACCTCGTCAAGAACACCACTGGCGTCACTGGCTTTATCTCCAGCGGCAACCCGCCGGTCCCCGTGGCCTTGCAGCAGCACGAAGTGCAGCGCATCGTCCGAGAACTGGAGGAGGGCCCCCAGAAGCCGAAGGTGGAGTTCCAGAAGGGCGACGTCGTTCGCGTTCTGTCTGGTCCGTTTGCGGACCTTACGGGCAAAATCGACGAGGTCAACCTGGACCGCCAGAAGCTGCGCGTTCTCATCGAGCTGTTCGGGCGCGATACGCCCGTGGAACTGGAGTTCCCGCAGGTCGAGAAGTCTCTCTAGCGCCTCCGGCGCCGGACCGAAAGCGTTCCTGCCCCGGACCACGCGGGCGCGGAAGCGCATGGGTTCGTTTGCGGCGCCGACGGCGAAACACGTGGGAGGCCCGCTGCCTGGCGGGCTGATGGCCGAGGACGAAAGCCTCCGGTCATTCTGAAAGGACACAGATGGCGAAGAAAGTTTTAGGCGTAATCAAGCTCCAATGCCCCGCCGGCAAAGCCACGCCGGCCCCGCCTGTGGGCCCGGCCCTCGGCCAGTACGGCATCAATATCATGGAGTTCGTGAAGACGTACAACGAGCGCACGGCTGCCCAGATCGGCACCGTGATCCCCGTTGAGATCACCGTCTTCGAGGATCGCTCCTTCACGTTCGTTACCAAGACCCCTCCAGCCGCCGAGCTTCTGAAGAAGGCCGCCGGCGTCCCGAAGGGAAGCGGCACGAACAAGAAGACAGTGGCCGGCACCGTGACCCGCGAGCAGGTCCTTGAGATCGCTCGCACCAAGATGCCCGACCTGAACGCCAACGACGAGGACGCCGCCGCGAAGATCATCGCCGGCACCGCTCGCAGCATGGGCATCACCGTTCAGGGTTAACTCTTTCGCTTCAAGCTCGCCGCCCCATTCCGGCGGCCGGGTGTGAAGTCACGCAGTGGGAGGACCGCTTCGGTCCGTTCAACCACAGGAGATGGATATGCCGAAACACGGAAAGCGATACGACGCGGTCGTGAAGACCGTTGAAAAGGGCAAGCACTACAGCATCATTGAGGCGCTGGAACTGGCCAAGAAGAATGCAACCGCCAAGTTCGATGAAACCATCGAAGTTGCCATCGAGCTGGGCGTTGACCCCCGCCACGGTGACCAGATGGTCCGCGGCACGGCAAGCCTGCCGTTCGGCACTGGCAAGCACCGCCGAGTGGCCGTGTTCGCCAAGGGCGACGCCGCCAAGGCCGCCGAGGAAGCCGGCGCCGATGTGGTGGGCGATGACGACCTGGTGAAGAAGATCCAGGAAGGCTGGCGCGAGTTTGACGTGCTGGTGGCCGCTCCGGACATGATGAAGACCGTCGGTCAGCTTGGCCGTCTGCTTGGGCCCCGCATGCCGAGCCCCAAGGCCGGCACTGTGACGCCGAACGTTGGTCAGATCGTGAAGGACATCAAGTCCGCCTCGCGCGTGGAATACCGCGTTGAGAAGGCCGGCATCGTGCACATGGCCATCGGCAAGGCCTCCTTCCCGGTGGAGAACCTCAAGGCCAACCTGGCCGTGCTGCTGACGGCGCTTCTGAAGGCGCGGCCGGCGGCCGCCAAGGGGCGCTACTTCAAGGACATGACCATTACCAGCACGATGGGCCCCGGCATCCAGGTGGAAGCCCAGGCGGTGCTCTTCATGGCCGAAGGCAAAGTGATCGCGCAGTAGGGCAGATAGTCATCAGTCGTCAGTTATCAGTTGTCAGCCTGAAGGTCTTCCAATGATGGAGGCTGACAACGCGATCCGAGCTTTCGGACTGATAACTGACGACTGATGACTGACAACTTCATACAGCGGCAAACGCACCTGACGACAGCGGGCATTTGGTAAGACCCGCCGAGGGAGACGGCCGCCGGAAAACCGCACGCTTGCGCGCGTAACCGGCCCCCGCCCTCGAATCAGGGCGGGGGCCGTTGCTTTGACACGATACAGAAGAATCCAACCCGAAGGGGGGTGAGTAACATACCAACCGAGCAAAAAGCAGGCGTACTGGTAGAGACGCGTGAGCGTTTGAGCCGAACGAAGGGGTACATGGTGATGGATTACCGTGGCCTCTCCGTGAAGCAGCTTTCCGAGTTGCGCCGCGAGTTCCGCAAGGCCGGATCCGAACTGGTGGTCATCAAGAACACCCTGTTCCGAATGGCGGCCAAGGAAACCGGAACGGTCGTTGACGAGGAGATTCTGAACGGCCCCACGGCCGTGGCGTTCTCCTATGACGATCCCGTTGCCACGGCCAAGGTGCTGGCGGACTTCGTTAAGAAGCATCCCACAGTCATCGTAAAGGGCGGCGGCGCCGAGAACGAAGCGCTGAGCGCCGATCAGGTGAAGGCGCTGGCGAAGATTCCGTCGCGTCCGGTGCTGCTGAGCCAGTTCGCCGGAGCCCTACAGGCCCCCATGAGCACGATGGCCAGTGGCCTCAATGCCCTGAACACCAAATTCGCGCAGTTGCTGCAGGCCCTTGCCGAAAAGCAGGAAGCCGCAGCGTAATATCGGGGTGTTGGGTGTTGGGCGATGGGCCTTGGACTCCGTAAGGAGCGCTGGGGCCTAACGCCCAGCATCCAACACCGCAAGACCTTAAGGTAGAGGAAATACAGAAAATGCCCATGAGCAATGAAGAGATCCTGAACGCGATCGCCGAGATCAGCGTTCTCCAGCTCAGCGAGTTGGTGAAGGAATTCGAAGAAAAGTTCGGCGTCACCGCCGCCGCCCCGGCCGCCGTTATGATGGCCGGACCGGCCGAAGCCGCCGCCCCGGTGGAAGAGAAGACCACGTTTGACGTTGTCCTCACCGCCGCCGGCGCCCAGAAGATCCAGGTGATCAAGGTCGTGCGCGAGCTGACCTCCCTGGGCCTGAAGGAAGCCAAGGAACTGGTAGACAGCGCTCCGAAAGCCGTGAAAGAGGGCGTGAGCAAGGACGAGGCCGACAAGATGAAGGCCTCCCTCGAAGCCCAGGGCGCCAGCGTCGAACTGAAGTAAGTCCAAATCGGACTAACCACAGAGACACAGAGGCACAAAGATCCGGATCATTCCGATCTTTGTGCCTCTGTGTCTCTGTGGTTAGTCCGGCTTTGCTAGCGTTTCGTTGAAGAAGTCCTGCATGGCCTGCCAGGAGCGGCGGTCGGCCTTTTCGTTGTAGGCGGCGCCTATCGAAGGGTCGTTCCCGGCGTCTGGGTTGGTGAAGGCGTGCACCGCGCCGCCGTAGAGCACGATCTGGTAGTCCACGCCCGCCTTTCGCATCTCATCCTGGAAGGCGGCCAGCGCCTCGGGGGAGGAAGCCCGGTCGTCCGCGCCGGCGAGAACCAGCACGCGCCCCTTGATGTTCCGCGCGTCCGCCGGGTTCGGAGTCTCCAGAGTTCCGTGGAAGCTGACGACGGCGGCCAGGTCCGCTCCGCTTCGCGCCAGTTCCAGGGCCGTTGTGCCGCCGAAGCAGTAGCCGATGGCCGCCAGACGCTTGGCGTCCACGTGCGGATCGTTCCGCAAGACATCCAGTCCAGCCGCGGCCCGGCGCCGCAGCAGCGCTCGATCGTTCTTGTACTTTCCCGCCACGGCCCCGGCTTCGGCCGGCGAAGGGCGTACGCCCTTGCCGTAGATGTCGCAGGCGAACGCTACGTACCCGAGCTTCGCCAGCATATCGGCGCGGCGGCGGACGTAGGGGCCTTCCCCGGTCCACTCGTGAACCACCAGCACGCCGGGTCGCTTGCCGGTGAAGGAATCGTCGCGCGCGAGGTATCCCTGCAGGTCAACGTCTCCCTGCTTGTAGTCCACCACTTTCGTCTGCAATTTCGCCTCCGCTCCCGCCAGGCACCAGAGCGCCGCAATGACGGATACCAGAACCTTCATGCCCCCTCCTTACGCCGACCGAGTGGCTTGAGAGATATCGGCGATAACACGCGATTGCGGACCAGAGTGCCAAGTTAGGGATAGGCCGTCAGTTTTCAGTCGTCAGTCGTCAGTCATCGGCGAGTGTTCCCTCACCGCAGGATGCCTGTGTGGGGTTGTCATCCCGAGCGGAGCGAGGGATCCCTCAAAGAAGCGTTCTATATGGGATTCCTCGTTCCTCGGAATAGATGAATTGTGCAAATGGCGCAGGACGAGGGGGAGTGTTCGTGGCAGCGTCTAGATGGCTGCCTGGCAGACGCGCAGGGGCGTCGTCTGGGTGCGCCGGTTCACGAGGCCGGCAA
>DASXUL010000105.1:0-43543 GCA_036504855.1 Armatimonadota bacterium
GTGGCCGCTTCGCGGCCATGCCGGCGGGCCGCCGGCGCTACTGGACGAGGCTTCTGTGCCTAGCGGGCCGCCGATTCCCGAAGGCGGCGAGGCGCTACTGCTTTGGTTGGGCCAGCATGAACTGGTAGAACTCGGCGCCGAGGGCGTCCAGTTCCTTGCCGGTTTCGGTGACCCACAGGCGATCGCTGTAGCGGCTCTCGCGGAAGGCGGCATTGAGGTCACGAACGAGGTTCTTGTTGTACTTCGCCTGCGCCCATGCGAGGAAGGCGGCGGTATCCTGGTAGGACCGACGGTACGTGTCCGGCCGGGGCGTCGGGTGGGGGCGGCGAGAGACGGGCTCGTACATGTAGAACCGCACGTAGTCCGTCATGCCCTCGGTGAGCCACACGGGCTGGTTGTTCGGGAAGCCCTGGATGACGTGCACCATCTCGTGGATCGCCGCGCCGTAATCGGTGGGGTTCTGCCGGAAGTACGGGGCCGCGAAGCTGATGGTCAGACCAGTCGTTTCAGCCACGCCGGTCCGTTCCTGGAAGACGAACGTGAACTCCGTTGGCGCTGTGTAGCCCTCGGTGGCCAGGTACTTCACGGCCTTGGGGTAGAACGCCTCGCAGCGGGCGCGGGCGGCCGTGGCGTAGCTGGCCATGTCCGGCGCGGCCTTGAGCTCCACCGAGATGCTGGGAACGCCGGGAGAGGGGGCGAGGTAGGTTGCCTTAAGCGGCGCGGCTCCGGCATGGGCGATGGAGAGCGCGGCCAAGCAAGCGATGAGGACGATTGGTCTAAAGCGCATACGTACTCCTTGCGATGTTCGAGGGTGGGGGTTGTTGCCCATGGCAGGATATACTCCGATAGGAAGCGGCGTCCAAGCCGCGTAACCAAGGAAGCGTCGCTATGCAAGACAAAGCGTTGGAGAAGTTGTGGGATAAGGCCGTGCGCCTCCAGGAAAAGGGCAAGTATCCCGAGGCCGAGGCCGCCTTTCGCGAGCTGTTGCGCCAGGCGCCGGAGCTGGAAGAGGCCTGGCTGGACCTGGCGGCGTTGCTCCTCCGTATGGAGCGCGATCGCGAGGCATGGGAGTGTTACGCCCAGGCCGCGGCGCGCGCCGAGGATGAGGTGGCCGCCGCCTGCGAATGGGCGGATGCCCTTCTGGAGGAGGAGCGGTTCGAGGAGGCCGCACGCCTGATCGGTGAAGTGGCCGCGCGCCATCCGGAGTCCCCGGACGCTCAACGGGCGCGTGTGCTAACGCTGCTGGAGGCGGGAAAGGACGAAGAGGCTGAGGCCGCCTGCAAGGGGCTGATCTCGCGCAATCCATCCCGCGAGGACGCATTCCCGTGGGCAGCGATGCTGGCCGATGTCGCGGAACTCGTCGAGGAGACAACTGGAGACGCGGCTGTCGTCTCCCGGCTGAGGGAGCGCGCCGCGGAACTTGGCCCAACGGAAGACGAGATCATCGAGCTGGAGAAAGCCGAGTACCAGGCGTCGCTGGGAATCCTGCTGTTGGAGGCGACCGGAAACCAGGACTCCGCCGAGTGGATGGCGCCATTCAAGGGCTGGCTTGCCTCGCCGGCCACCGCCGTCGCCGCAGCGAGTGCTCTCGACGCCCCTGAACTCGCCGGCGTGTATCTGGACCTTGTACAGGGTGAGATCGACTCCGTGCGGGAAGAGGCGCAGGCCGCGCTGTTGCGCCGCCCTGGCTTCGCCGCGGCGTACGACCTGTTGGGCCGCGTGGCCGCAATCTCCGGGGAGTACCCCGCCGCCATCGCTTGCTTCCGGGATCTCGTGAAGCGCCGTCCGGACTACGAACCCGGCCGTCTCTGCCTCGCCTGGGCCTACTTCGAGGCCCACAAATGGGGTGACCTGCGCAAGTTCCTCAAGAACAAGTGAACGCCGCGCCGCCGATGATATGGCGGGCTGATTTGGCAACCCGCCACATCATTGGCGCGATCTTACACCTCGACCGCGGTGTGGCTCTCTGAGGATCGGTAGGCGGCCAGGGCGATCCTGGCGGCGGCCAGGCCGTCCTCGCCGGTGATGGGGACCGGCGTGCCGTTCTCAACGGCGGCGATGAACGCGCTGACCATGGCGAGGTCGATATTATCGCCCCACGGAGCGTAGTCCATGCGGTTCGTTTCGTCGGAGAACACGCGGAAGTGCTGGGCAAACAGATCCCCGTACACGGAGCCCTTCTCGCCCACGATCTCCAGCGTAACGTCGCCCCACGTGGGGAAGGACTTCGGGCGCGACCAGGACGTGTCGATGGTGGCGAACAGCCCGTCCTTGTAGCGGATGAACAGGTTGCCCGTGTCATCGAAGGCCCCGTGATAGAAGTGATTGTCGATCTCGGCGGCCACGGTGGAGGCCGCGGCGCCGGTGATCCAATGGATCAGGTCCGCCACGTGCACGGTATGGTCGATCACGGCGCCGCCGCCGGCCTTGCTCTTGTCGTTGAACCACATGCCGGGGTTCTTCCCGCGGTTGGCGCCCTTGATGGCCAGCACCCTGCCAATGGCCCCGGAGTCCACGGTGGCCTTCAAGCGCATCGCCACCGGGCTGAACCGGCATGGGAAGGCTGTCATCAACGGGACCCCGGCCTCGCGGCAGGCGGCGATCATGGCTTCGCCTTCCTCCACGGTGGTGGCCAGCGGCTTCTCGCACATCACGGCCAAACCCCTGGCCGCGGCGGCCTTTGTCAGCGGAGCGTGGCGGATGTTCTCCGCGGTGATGACAGCCGCCTGCAGGTTGTCGGACAGCAGGGCGTCCAGGTCTGCGTGGTATTTGGTGTTCCACGCCTGGGCCGCGTCCGCGCCGCGCTTGGCGTCGTCATCCCACACCCCCACGAATTCCACGTTCGGCAACGCGTTCAGGCACGCCGCGTAGCTGGATGCGTGGACGTGCGCCGCGCTCAAAACACCAACTCGAACCAATGTATCGTCCTCCCAATGAATGCTGTGGTCATTATAACCCACAAAAGCGCCGGCACACGAGGCTTCTGCCCCCGCGCGCCGGCGCTTTTGCTCCCGACTTATCGCTCTGAGACCTGGGCCGGGGCCGATGGCGGATCCGGGCGGAAGGTGGCATGCTCGCGCGTGAGGTCGTAGAGAGGGGAGATCACCACGCCCAGGATCAGGGTGGCGGCCACGGAAACCAGGATGCCGGCCTTCAGCGGGCCGGAAACGGTCACCTCGGCATCCGTCTCCGGTTCCATGAAGAACATGCGTTGAACCACGTTCAGGTAGTAGTAAGCGGCGATGACGGAGTTCAGCGCCAGCATCAGCGCCAAGGCGTCCTGCGCGTTGAAGCGGCCGCCGCTGAAGATGCCGTGCAGGCTGGGGTCGATGGCGGCGAAGAAGATGTAATACTTGGCGAACCAGCCGGCCGCGAACGGGATCCCGGAAAGGCTGAGCATGAAGATCGCCATACAGGTGGAGAGCCACAGGTTTCGCTTGGCGAGGCCGTTGTAGTCATCGAGGTCGGATGACTGGAGGCGGTTGTTGATTGCCGTCACAACGCCGAAGGCGCCCAGGTTCATGAACAGGTAGATCACCATGTAGATGACCATCGCCTGCAGAGCCTTGTCCATGTTGCCGCTGCCCATGCTGGCCACGGCCACCAGCATGTAGCCGATCTGGCCGATGCCGGAGTAGGCCAGCAGGCGCTTGATGTCGCGCTGCTGGATGGCCACGAGGTTCCCGATGAACATCGACAACGTGGCCACGATGGCAACGAGGAAGATCACCATCTCGGGCAGCGAATAGCTGGTCCCGTAGCTGGCCGAGGGCACTCGTACAATGGTCCCAACAACCCGGACGAGGATAGCAACGCCGCCGACCTTGGAGGCCACGCTCAGGAAGGCGGTGAACGGCGTCGGGGCCCCCTGGTACGTATCCGGCGCCCACTGGTGGAACGGTACGGCCGAAACCTTGAAGAAGAAGCCGCTCAGGGTGAACACAACGGCCGCCAGCGCCAGAGGCGTCAGAGGTTGAGCCGAGAGCCCCCGAATGACGTCTGTGAGGTTCGTGGTGGCCGGATGCCCGGGGATGGTGGCCGAAAGCCCATAGAGCAGCGAGATGCCGTAAAGCATCAACGCGCTGTTGATGGCGCCGTAGAGGAAGTACTTGAGCGCGGCCTCATTGCTGCGGGCGTTCTCGCGGTAGTAACCGGCCATCGCGTATGACGTGATCGACAGGAACTCCATGCTGAGGTAGATGGTGATGAGGTCCGCTGCGCTGCACAGGAACGAAACGGCCAGGGCGGTGAACACGATCAGCCCGTAGAACTCGCCGGGCGACGAGAACCGCCGCCCGTACTCCACGGCCATCAGCGTCACCAGGATGGTGGCGGTGATGGCAATGCCCTTGAAGAACAGGCTCATCAGGTCCACCCGCAGGTGGCCGCCCCGGTCGACGTTGAGGCTGACGCCGGAGAGGTTGGCATCCACGATGTGGACGCCGACGTAGACGACGGAGGCCAGGGCCGCCGCCAGTCCCAGCGCGCACAGGATCGGAACGGCCTTACTGAGGCGATGCTCCGGCGACTCCGTGAATACGGCCACAAGGATCAGCGCAACGCCGAGCAGCGTCAGGATGATCTCCGGGGCCATCAGTAGGTAGCTGTTGAAGGGTGACATAAGGCTGATCGGGCTACGGAGCCGGCGTGAGGCCCGCGCCGGCGATATCGCCGGGCAGGGCGGTGATGGGCGCCGGCCGCGGCGCCTGGATCTGCAGAACGATGGCCTTCGTAACCGGCGCGATGACGTTCAGTGCGAAGCCGGGCGCCACGCCGAGCAGGATCGTGAAGAACAGCAGGGGGGCCAGGGCTACGTGCTCGCGCAGGTCCATGTCCTTGATGTTCGCCCATTTGGGATTCAGCGGGCCAAGCAGCACGCGCTGAACGGTCCACAGCAGCAGCGCCGCCGTAACGATGAGGCCGATGACGGCGAGGCCGGTGAGCAGCGGGAATACGCTCCACGCGCCGGCGAAGCAGAAGAACTCGCTCACAAACCCGGCCAGGAACGGCAGCCCGAGGGAAGCGAACATGCACACCGTGAGGTAGAACTGATACTGCGGCACGACCTGCGCGAGCCCGCCGTACTTGGCGAGGTCGCGGTTGTGGGTCATTCGGTCGTATACAACGCCCACCAGGAAGAACAAGGCGCCGGTGACCACGCCGTGCGTGATCATCTGCCACACCGCCCCCTGCAGCGCCATGCTCTTGGTGGCGATCAGGTTGGCGTATTCCGGGGTTCCCACGGCGAATTTCGCCGGAACGATGGCCATGGCGGCGGCGATGCCCATGACCATATAGCCCATGTGGTTCACCGAGGTATAGGCGATCAGCCGCTTGAAGTCCGTTTGCGCCATCGCGCAGAAGGCGCCGTAGATGACGCCAGCAACGCCCAGGATCATCACCCATTCCGCCATCCGCTGGCTGGCGAACGGCATTACGGGGATCAGGATGCGGATCATGCCGTATCCGCCGAGTTTCAGCAGAACGCCCGCCAGGATCACGGAACCGGCCGTGGGCGCCTCGGTATGGGCGTCCGGCAGCCACGTGTGGAACGGGAACATCGGGACCTTGATGGCGAACGCCAGGAACAGCCCGAACCATGCCATCAGCTCAACCGCGCCGCGTCCCGCGTACGGGTGGATCTGTGCAAGCTGGAGGATGTCGAACGTGCCGTAGTTGAGGCGGAAGGAGATCAGCGTCAGCAGCATCAGCACGGAGCCGACCAGCGTATAGAGGAAGAACTTGATGCTGGCGTAGGCCTTGTTGGAGCCGCCCCAGATTCCAATGATGAAGTACATCGGAACCAGGCCGATCTCCCAGAACACGTAGAACAGGAAGAAATCGAGGGCCAGGAACGTGCCGAACATGCCGACGCCCAGCAGGAGGAACAGCGCCATGTACTCCTTGACGCGCTCCTCGATGCGGTAGCTGTAGATTATGCAGAGCGGCAGCAGGGCGGCGGTGAGCACAACGAGGGGCAGGCTGAGCCCGTCGATGCCCATTTTGTAGTAGGCTTCGAGGCCGGGCACCCAGCGGTGCGCCTCGGCGAACTGCACCTGGGCCGACGCTCCGTAGTTAAATATCGACAACAGGTATAGCGTGGCCGCCAAGGGGAGCACGGAGAACACCGTGGCCACGGCCCGCAGCGCCAGCTTGTTGTCGCGCGGCATCGCCATAACGATCAGCGCTCCCAGCAGCGGCAGGAACGTGATCACGGACAACCAGTGCGATCCGGAATCAGCCAACCCGGCAGTAGGTAACAATAGAACCTCCGAGAGCCGGGGCTTGGGGGCCGACTACCGGCTCCTGGGCCCCGGCGTTTTCAATGGTGCGGAATCTTGTACAGGCCCGCCATAACCAATAGCAGCGCGCCCAGATAGAGGACGACCGCATAGTTCTGAACGCGGCCGGTCTGAAGCTGGCGAAGCCAGCGGCCGGAGCGGTCCGCCACGGCGCCGAGGCCGTTCACGATGCCGTCCACCACGTAGCGGTCCAGGCCGCGGCCCACCTGCGCCAAGACGAGCCCAAGCCCGCCCACGCCGTTCACAATGCGGTCGATGACGTTGCGATCGAACCATGCGCAGATCGCCGAAACGATGAACGTGCCCTTCACCAGGGTGGCCATGTAGAACTCGTCGATGTACCACTTGTCTTCCAGGAAGCGGAAAACCGGGCGCGAAATGAGGCCGGGCAGCGGCTCGTTCCAGAATCCGGCCCCGTCCACCGCCGGCGCATCGCCATGGCCGTGGGCGCCGGCGTGCGCGGCGTGGGCCAACCCCAGGCGCTGGGCGGTGTCCTTCGCCATAACGGCGCTGCGCTTGCGGGCGGCCTCAAAGTAGAACCAGCCGAGCAGAAGGCCCAGGAGGCCGGCGGCGGTGGCCGACGTGGTGACGGTGGGGTTCAAGCCGCCGGGGAGCAGCGTTCCGGCCTCGGCCTCCTCGGCGTGGATGGCCTTCACCGCCGGGTCCACGCCCGGCTGCTGGAGGGCTTCCTCGCTGAGGTAGGCGGGCAGGGCGGCCGGCTCTGATCCCGCGCGCACTTGCGCGGCGGGTTCGGAGAGGTAATCCCGGAACAGGTTGTGGCTTGGCATTCCCACGAAGCCAATCAGAAGGCTGGGCACGGCGAGGGCCGCCAGGGGCAGCCACATGGTCCAGGGGCTCTCATGAACGTGCAGGCTGGGGTTGCGAGCGCCGTCCTTCGGGCCGCCGAACACCATCACCATCTGGCGCGTCATGTAGAACGCGGTGAGGAAGGCGCTGCCAACGCCCACCCACAGATACCAGGCAGGTCCGAACTTACCGATAACGTGCGCGCCATCCAGGATGGCGTCCTTGCTCCAAAAGCCAGCGAACAGCGGGAATCCGGCCAGCGCCAGATAACCGATAACGTAGGTGATCCACGTCTTTGGCATCGTCTTGCGCAGGCCGCCCATCTCGCGCATGTCCTGCGTGCCGGTTCCGTGGATGACGGAGCCGGACCCGAGGAACAGCAGGGCCTTGAAGCAGGCGTGCGTCATCAGGTGGAAGAGGCCGGCCACCCATGCGCCAACGCCGATGCCCATCATCATGTAGCCAAGCTGGCTTACGGTGCTGTAGGCGAGCACCTTCTTGATGTCGTTTTGCGCCATGGCGATGGTGGCGGCCATAAACAGGGTGATCACGCCCAGGAAGCGCACGAGGCCCAGCGCCGTGATGCCGATGCCGAGGACGTGGAACGTGTGGAGGCTTCCGTACTCAAACAGGAAGAAGGAGCGGCCCACGAGGTAGACGCCGGCGGCCACCATCGTGGCGGCGTGGATCAGGGCGGAAACTGGAGTGGGGCCTTCCATGGCGTCCGGCAGCCACACGTGCAGCGGGAACTGGGCGCTTTTGCCGGCGGCTCCGATAAACAGGCCAATCGCCGCCGCGCCGCAAGCGGCGATCATGGCGGCGTTCGCGGGGTCCAGTTGAGCGCGCACTTCGGCGAAGTTCAGCGTGTGGAATGTGTTCCAGAGGATCAGCACGCCCACGAGCATCCCGAGGTCCGCGAGGCGGGTCACCACGAAGGCCTTTTTGGCGGCGCGCATCGCGCTGGGCTTGCGGTACCAGAACCCGATCAGCAGGTAGCTGGAAACTCCCACCAGTTCCCAGGCGATCATCAAGAGCATCCAGTTGTCGGAGATGACGAGCCCCAGCATGGCGGCGGTGAAGAGGCCGAGGAAAGCGTAGAAGCGGTTGAACTCGGGATCGCCGTGCATGTACCCGATCGAGTAGAGCTGCACCAGCAGGCTGACGGTGGTGACCACCAGCAGCATCAGCGTGGTGAGGTGATCGATCTGGAAGCCGATCTTCAGCGGGATGGCGGCGGGCGCCCACACAGCCGAGGCGCTGTATGGCGCGGCGTGGAGCGTTGTGGCGAAGATCGCCACGGACCACGCCCACGCGATGCCGATCAGCAGAAGGCCGATGAGGGCGGGCAGCGGCTCTTTCCATTTGCGCCCGAGGTTGATCGGAAGCGCCAGGGCCGGCAATATGGCAATCCAGTACGAGTATTCAAGCATGGGAGCTATCAGCGGTCAGCCGCCGGCCGCGCCGCCCAACCGCCGGTTGGAAGCTAACGGCCGGGGGCCGAATGATGGTCACCAGCGCATCCAGTTGATTTCGTCAACGTTGATGGTGCGGGCGTTCTTATAGATGGTGAGGATAATGGCCAGGCCGACAGCGGCCTCCGCGGCGGCAATGGTGATCACCACCACGGCGAAGGCGTGTCCCGCCAGGAGCGGCGTGAAGGAGCCGTCGACGGGCATGCCGTTGACAGTGGAAGCGCCGCCCGGGCCCAGGAAGCGGTTGAAGGCGATTAGGTTCAGGTTGGCGGCGTTCAGCATCAACTCGATGCCCATCAGCACGGCTACGGCGTTGCGACGGGTGAGCGCTCCGAACAGCCCGAGGCTGAACAAGCCGGCGCTGATGATGAGGTAGGGCGCCAGGTGTCCGCTCATGCGTTGGCCCCTCCCGTCGGGGTCTGGTCCGCCGACTCATCGTCGTAGATCTCGTTCAGATGGGCGGGTACGGAGACCGGCTCTTCGTCACGCGCCAGCACGATTGCGGCCACGAGGGCCACCAACAGCAGCACGGACGAAACCTCAAACGGAACGATGTACGTGGTGAGCAACTGCACTCCCAGGACCCTGGTCGTATCGGCAACGGGGGCGGCGTCGTACATGGCGGGCCAGGTCTGCGAGGCGATGAGCTTGCCGAGCGAAAGGAACACCATCGCAGCCACGAAGAGGCCCCAGCCCAGTTGGTTGTACGCCGCGCCGGCGAAGCGGTTGTCCGCCAGTTTCTGGGTGAGCATGATCGCGAACAATATGAGCACCGTGATGGCGCCCACGTAAACGAGGACCTGCGCGGCCGCGATGAACTCCGCGTTCAGCAGCAGATACAGCCCCGCCACCCCAACGAAGGAGCAGCCGAGCAGCAACGCCGCGTGAATCAGGTTGCGCAGCGTTACCACCAGCGCCGCCGGCGCCAGCGTCAGAAGCGCCAGCCCAACAAACGCGATATCGTGCGAAGTGAAAGTCATCAGGTATCAGCTATCAATTGTCAGCCGTCAGCAATCAGCCTCGAAGCCTTACGGCGGGCTGTTACTTCTCCACCGGCGGGTTAGCCGGCGCATTCACATAGAGGCCGTCGATGCCGTACACGAGGTCATCGCGGCGGTATTTCGCCACCTCGAAGCCGTGGTTGAGCACGATGCTCCGCACGGGCTTCGTTGGACACGATTCCTCGCAAAGTCCGCAGAACATGCAGAGGGCGGCGTTGATGTTGAACACCACCGCTTCCTTCTTCTTGCCCGGCTTCGTCTCGGCCGCGCCCGCCTCGCCTTTCACCGGAGCGTTCAGGATGTCCTCGATATGGATGCACTGCGTGGGGCACGCCTTCTCGCAAAGGTGGCACACGATGCAGATATTCAGGTCCACTTCGGGCAACCCGCGGAAACGCGGCGCCAGGCTAGGCCGTTGTTCGGGATAGAGCAGCGTCACAGGCCGGCGCCTGCGGTTGGCCCGCGTGACCTTCAGGCCACGGCCAATGCTCAGCAGGCTATATCCGGCTTCTCTGAGGTATTGCAGCACTCACGCTCTCCTTGGGCCGGGCCGAGCCCATCGGGACGATCTTATGCCGCCCCACCACATACAATCCGATCAGTATTGCCCAGTTGACCGCCGCGAGGCCGGCCATCTGGAACGCTGGACGCATCGGAAGCGATACCGCCAGCGCATTCAGCAGCAAAGACAGCAGCGTCAACGGGATCAGCGCCTTCCAGCCGAATTCCATCAACTGGTCCACGCGAATGCGGGGCAGGGTGCCGCGGATCCACATTGTGAACGTCACGATGACCCAGCACTTCGTCATGAAGATCAGGAAGGCCACGAGGCTGCCCAGCGCCCCGGCGTTCAAGATCCAGGCGTTTGCCGGCGCCGCAAACGGAACGGTCCACCCGCCAAGATAGAGGCTAACGCCAATGGCGGCGATGGTGAAAGTATTGGCGAACTCCGCCAGGTAGAACAGAGCGAACTTCATGCCGGAGTACTCTGTGTTGAAGCCCGCTACCAACTCGGATTCGGCCTCCACCATATCGAACGGCGTGAGGTTGACCTCGGCCAGGCCGGCGGTGAGATAGGCGGCCGCGAGTACAGGCGTGATGAACACGTACCAGACGTTCTGCTGGTGGAGAGTGATGTCGCTGAGCCGGAGGCTTCCCGCCAGGATCACCGGGGCCAACATGGCCAGCACCAACGGCACCTCATAGCTGACGATCTGGGCCGCGCTGCGCAGGCCGCCCAGCAAAGCGTACTTGTTGTTGCTCGCCCAGCCGGCCGTCACGAAGCCGATCACGGCCACGGAAGTCACCGCGGAGATGAACAGGATGCCGATATTGAGGTCTGCGGCCACCCAGCGCGGGCCGAAGGGGATCACCACGTAGACGAGATAAGCCGGCAGGAACACGATGGACGGGGCCAGGATGAAGGCCTTGCGATCCGCCAGCGTGGGGATGATGTCTTCCTTCAGCAAGAGCTTGAGGGCATCCGCCGCCGTTTGAAGGTAGCCCCGCGGTCCCGTGCGGTTGGGGCCGTATCGGTTCTGGATGTAACCCAGGTACTTGCGGAGCCAGAGGATCATCACGAGGACCGTGAGCAGAATGCCCACAAGGATGAGGCCCCCATATACGATCATTCGGACGAGGTCCGCGACGATCGGGTTCTCCAGCAATCGATGCATCAGTCTTTGGTATATCCTCGCCCTATGAAGCGGGCGGTGAGGGAACAACAAAAAAGCGCCGGACGGCGAAATGGGCCGCGGGCGCTGGCGGGTATTTGCGTTGCGTTTGGATTGGCGGCTGCCAACGCAAAATTATAGTGGGCGATTCGGGCGACAGTCAAACAGGCTTGGCTGCCGCACGCTCAGAACGCGCCGCGCCGAAGGCTTGGGCGCCGGAATTGCTCCCAACGTGGCACAAGAACATGCCGCATGAATTATCTGCGGCGCGGAGGTGTGCAATTGGAGCGCTGCCTGCTATGTCGGATGTGGAAACCCGTTTGGAAATGGCTTGAGGAAGTGGACCGCCGCACGGGCCGGCGGCGGCGCGTGGGGGCCGTTTGCCGGTGCTGCGCCACCGACGCGGACGGGCTGGCCGCCTCGCCGGCGGCGGTTGTGGCGCGCGAGAACGCCGCCGCTTGTGAGAATGCATGGGCGTAACCCCGCCCGCGCCTCAGCTAGAACCCGAACGGCGCTATGGCGTCCCAGGCGGGCGCTCCCGCATCCGCCGGGTTCGGCGCCGGGGCGTCTCCCACTGCCTGAAGCATAACGTCGAGGCCTCCCAATGCATCTGCTCGGCCGAGGCGGTCGATGGCGTCCATCTCGTCGGATGCCGCGTCGGGTAGCGCCAGCTTCCATAGAGCGAACTCCTTCCAGCCCCAGCGGGCGAGGAAGGTGCGCTGTGATTGCCTCTCCATCATCATCAAGCCGGCGGCTGCTCCCAGGCGCTCTACCGCATCCCAGCAGACATGGGCGGTTAGGTCCTGCAACCCAACGCGCTGGAGGAACTCCTCCGAAAGCCCGTGCCGGTAGTGCGCCAGCATCGTTCCGCGCGGCATCCGGGGGACATCGCCCGCCTCGTATCCGTAGTCGATCGTGAGAACGTAGCCGCGCGTCAGCGCGCCCGAAACGGACCGCACCCAGCCCTCCAGCCCAGGACAGACCTCGATCTCATTCCCCTCGATCAAATCGATTCCGGACGCTTCCAGCCAGCGGGAGTCATCTTCGGGCGCCGGTCGCTCGCATTCCACGAGGCGATCTCCGGCGGCATCCACGTCTACGCTCACCAACTCACCGTTTCGCCGGCGAATTCGGTCTACCGGGAACGCGTCGAGCAGTTCGTTGGAGAGGAACAGCCCCTCGACCGGCCCCGCGTCGCCCAGAGTCTCCACGGCTTCAACGGCGGAACCCAAACGCGCGGATAGCCGTCGGCGGGCGTCGGCATCCGGCTCCACAACCACGTAGCGCAGCGGATCACGCGGCCTGCTGGCCCTCCAGTAGCCGGTAAAGGCTTCCGCGAGGCTTCCCGTGCCCGACCCCTGCTCCACAACGGCGAAGGCGCTGTCTCCGAGCGCCCGGCGACACGCAAGGGCGAATCTCGCGAGCAGTGCGCCGAAAGCCGGGTGGGTTTCGGGGGCGGTCAGGAAGTCGCCGGCGCGGGTGGTTGCGCCCGGGTGGGTCCGGTAGTACCCGAGCGACGAGTGATAGAGCGCCAGGTCCATGAACCGGGAAAAGCGCATCGGGCCGCAGCGGGCGATCTCAGCCCGAATCTCGTCCAAGAGCTGGATGCTCCGCGTCACCTCTGCGTGTAGCTGATCCATAGGTAGAGCATAGGACGGGTGGAGGGCGGTTGTGGTAGAATGGGTGAAAAGCGAGTGTCCTTCCGGGAGGTGATGCGGATGAAGTGCCAAAAGCGCGGTTTCACGCTCATTGAGCTGCTGGTGGTCATCGCCATTATCGCGATCCTGGCGGCGATTCTGTTTCCCGTGTTCGCATTGGCCCAGGAGCGCGCCAAGATGACGGCCTGCCTCAACGACACGAAGCAGATCGGCCTGGCGCTGAACCAGTACGTGGAAGACAACGACGGCGGCCTCCCAGCCAATCCATACGCATCGGCTCCCCGCACGCGCCTCTGGTTTCATTGCCTGATGCCGTATGTGAAGTCCGCCGAGATCTTCAAGTGCCCCAGCCATGCCGGACTGCCGGGCGATTACAACCCGGCGAAAACCGATCCCGAACGTATGCTGCATACCAACTGGCCCGTCTCCAACGCGGCCGTGCCCGCTAACCCGAACATCAACACGTGGTATACGAAGGAAGTCCCGGCCGTGGGGTACGCGTATAACGAGATCGTCATCGGCGCCATCAACGGCAAGGCCATGAAGATCGGAAACCTGAAGTCTCCGTCGCAGACCGCCCTGTTCGGCGATGGCGTCTACTTCTATTCCTTCATGTGCTGGCTCTCGCCCAACGGCGCGATCAACGAAACCTGGGCCGGGCTGCCGGCGCATACTTACTACTGGTACCGCGGCGGCGCCTCGGACTCGTACTACACCCAGCCGCAGCATCGCGGCGGCGCGATATTCGTGTTCGCGGACGGTCACGCCGCCTGGGACTAGGTTGCCGGCCCCGCGGCCGGTCCAGGCTACTACCCGAAGGCCACGATCTGGATTCCGTAACTCGGATAGCGCCCTGAGGCCCTGGGCGCCTCGGAGACGCCATCGGCAACCGCGATGGTTTCTTCCAGGCATCTACAGCGCTGGCTCCTCCTGGCCGCCGCCCTTGGCGCGGCCCCGGCGGCGCGCGCCACCGCCACCGTGCTGGTGGTGCAGATGCCCTCGGCCTTCCTCGCCGACAACGCTACCGAAAGCGCCGTCTACTGCTCCATCGCGGAGGGCTACCCCAACAACTTCTACGCGGTGAAGGGAACGTTCAGCGACGGTGACCTGCCGTACTACGGGCTGACCTACGTGCCCTCCACAACGCTCTGGTCATCCCAGCGTGAAGCGTGGGACACGGCGCAGATGCGCGTTCAAACAGACTCGAACGGCGCGTGGAAGGGCTGGCTCTACGTTCGGCTGGAGCAGACAGCGCCCAAGGGCTCCATCTATTTCCGGTGTTCCACGATCCCCCTTTCGCCGGTTTCCAACCCCGGCCCCACCGTGAGTGACTGGTGTGAGTGCCGCAGCCTCATACCGTCGTCTGCTGGGAATGCCGGATGGCTGACTGGACACGTGTACACGGACGCCGCCTGCACGGCGCCGGCCCAGAGGGTGATCGTGCGCGCTCTGGATGCCGCCGGGCGCGTGATCTCCGCCTATCTCAGCCAGAACTCCGCGGTGGTGGATGGTGAAGACCACTGGGATGCCGGTTTCGTGCGCCTGGGGGCTCCAAGGGGAACTGTGTTCGCTCTCAGCGGCCGGTCCGTGTCTGGCGCGGTGACGCCGCTATACACGCGATCCTCGGGCCCATGGACGGTGTATGCTGGTGCGGCGACATCGTTCGACGCGCTGCCGCGCGGCGACGTGAATGGCGATGGCGCGGCGAACCTCGCCGACGTGGTGAGCGCCCTTCGCCTGTGCGCCGGCCTGGAAGCCCCCCGGCCGGGCTGGACGGCCCGCGCCGACCTGGGCGCCGATGGGTATGTCAGTCTCACGGATGCCGTTCAGCTCGCGCGCGTGGTATGCGGGTTTTGATCGCCCGACCCGCGGAGACTCCGCAAGTAGCGGCCATGCCATCGCGCGCGCCCTTCTGGCGAGTAGGCCAGGTGTGTTACAATAAGCGGTAGGGCCCTCAGCCCGGAACGGTAGACCGCCGAATTCGTCGACTCAAGCGTGGCTGAACACCTGAAAGGAAGTTGCGTGAGAAAGCTATTTGCACTGCCGGCGCTTCTCGTCGGCATCTTGTGCTCCGCGCCATCCTGGGCGCAATCCACCACATCCATCGACCTCGCTGGTACGTGGAAGTTCGCAAAGGGTGACAACAAGACCTGGGCCAACAACGCGTTTGATGACGCGCTGTGGAAGGACATCCGGGTTCCCGGCTCCTGGCAGTCGCAGGGCAACGACGCTACAGGCTTCGCGTGGTACCGAAAGCACATCACCCTGCCCGCTGATTGGGGCAAGGACCCGGTTGTGCTGGGCGAAAAGGTACTGCGTTTGGACCTCGGCCGCATTGCCGACGCCTACGAAGTTTTCTGGAACGGCAAGGTCATCACCGCTGGAGGCAAGTTGCCGCCGGCCTTCGCGCCGGCGCCGAGCGACGTGGTTCACGCGGGCGTGCCCGCGGATACCTCCACGTTCGGCGGCGAGAACATCCTCGCCGTGCGCGTGTTCAGCAACAAGACGCCCGCCAGCGGCATCCTGGAAGGCCCTCTCGTCCTTCGGGAGCCCACCTTCGCCGATTTCATCACGATGGAAGTGGCCGGCCAGGGCAACCGCGTGGAGTTCGATCGCAAGGATGGCCTTCCGTTCGATATCATTGTGGCGAACAACGGCCATGCGGACTGGCAGAAGGGCACCGTGATGCTGTCCATCCTGGATGGCGGCGGAAAGGTGATCACCTCGTCTCCGATCATGGAGGACGTTTCGGCGGGCAAGCAGAAGCGCACCTCCATTGCTCTGAAAGAGGAGGAACTGAATCCCGGCCTCTACACCGTGTCGGCCGAGATCCAGATGAACGGGAAGACGCTGCAGCGCGTGTCCAAGACCTTCGTCTACTATCCGGCCGGCATCCGCAGCGAAGCGTTCCACACGGCCGACCAACTCACCGCTTTCAAGACCAAGCTGGATGCCTTCTGGAAGACCACTATCGTCGCTCTGAAGAACACCCCCATCGGCGGCTCGTCGGAATTCAGCCAGGAGCGCTCCACGGACAAGGTGAAGGTCTACAAAGTGACCTTCAACGCTCTGAAAGGCCAGACGATCTACGGTTGGCTGGCGGTTCCGGCCGGCGCGTCGAAGTCGCCGGGCGTCCTGGTCATGCCGGGATACGGCAACAGCGCTGTTGAGCCGGCCAATTTCCTGGCCGAAGCGGGCTTCGCCACGCTCTCCATCAACGTGCACGGCGCGGATGTGGACGCTAAGACCTACGCCTCCGAGGCCGAAGCCTACATGAAGGGCGGCTTTGCCGACCCCAACACGTTCGTGATGCGGGGCATGGTGTCCGCCGGCCTGCGAGCCCTGGACTACCTGGCGCAGCGTCCCGAAGTGGACGCGGGCAAGCTCGGCGTGATTGGCATGAGCCAGGGCGGCGGCTTGGCGGCGGACGTGGCGGCCCTCGATCCGCGCGTGAAGACGCTGGTCGCCTCCTCGCCCATCGCGGACTTCCAGCGCATGTTCGCGCAGGCCACAAGCAACCCGGCCTCCGTTATTCTGCAGGCCCTGGATGCTTCCAGCCGCGCCCAGTTGACGAACACCCTCAACTACTTCGACCCCGTCTTCCTGGCCGACCGCATCAAGGTCCCCAGCCTGATCACGGTCGGGTTTGTCGACAACGTGGTGCCCCCCGAGACGGCCTACGCGTTGAAGAGCGCGTTTGAGCCCGGCGTGTATGTGAGCATCAACGCCGACGAGCAGTCCGGCCACGCCGTTACGGAAGGTCAGCGCGACGCCGCCATCAAGTGGCTGCGGAAGTTCCTGATCGGCTAGAACTCAGAACTCGGAATACAGAATGCAGCCCGAAGGCCTCCGCCCGTGAGATAACTCATCTCACAAGCGGAGGCCTTCGGGCTGACTGCTGATAGCTCATCCGCGTACTGCGCTGTCGAACGCGATGGAGGCCTTGGACCGGGCGTAGTGGGGGCGTAATCCGGTGTCATTGCGGGGTATCGCGGGCAACGCTTGCCGAGACGGAGGCGGCCAGGGCGCAGCAGAGCGCCGGGAGCAGCCGGACTGCCGAGCGGATATTGGGTAGCGCGGGCTTTGCCGGCCCGTGGGGGGTAAGGGTCGGGGGGATATCGATAGCCCCACGGCGGTTTGCGAACATCTCAGTCACTCCTTAGCTCATCGGCCGCGAAAACGCGGTTTGGCGCGAATGGTGTTGCGGATGTGAAAACATGGCGTCACGGCGGATAGCGCCGGAGGTTCACATCTGACATGATGCCTCAGCGCCGGACGCCATCTCAAGGTTGCTTGCCAATCCCGCTACGCCTAGCCGCGGGTTCACGAGAACGGCGCGAAGTGATAGAGGGTGAAGCGTGTATGGCGCTGGATGGCTGCGGCAGCGCCCCTTTCACGCGCCATCAGGCGCCTTGCGGCATATCGTTGGCGCGAGTGAGCGGCCGGGCGTCCTGAGTTCAGGCCGCGGCGTGGAGCCCGAACGGGGGCACGGCCGCGCGGGTGGGCTCAAGCAGAACGGCGGATGCTCCGATGGGTTGCCTGAATCCCCCCGGTATATTGGACCCCCCGTACTACGTCACGTTAGCTCCCGCATGCTTGATGCGTTGTCCGCTGTCCAGAAAGGCGCCTAACCCTCGGATGGACTGTTTGACCCCCACGCTGCCCGCGAAAGCGGCTCGCCGGCCGTATGAAAAGCCGGTTGTACACTCGGAGAAGATGTTTGAGACCAGCGCTCTTGCCTGCGGCAAGTGCCTCTCCGGCCCCGTCGGCCAGTACCAGTGCATGACGCTTGGCTCCAACTCCTGAGAAAGCCGCCGAGCAGACCAAACCCGCTGTATCGACGCCCCGCCGGCGTTGTAGCGGCCCGCGCAGAACCCTTCAGCCGGTGGGCAGCCATGCCGCCGAACGTCGCCATGTCGTTAGCGCCACGGCTTCGTACATACGCATAGAGAGACAAGAGACAATGAAGTTACACCTGAGGCGCCGCTACTGGACAGCCCTCACACTCGTTCTCGCGCTGGCAGGCTCACACGCAAGAGCGGAGACAATCGTTCATACTGTAGCGGCGGATTTCACCTCCGACGCTTATATGTACACCGAGTCCTTCGCTGATACCCTTGAGGCGCCCCTGGCGTCACCGTGGTCCTCGCCGGCGCCAACCGCGGACAGCTACTATCGATACTGCGGTTTTCAGTTCACGGTCACTCCGGCATCGGGCGGTCTCCGACGCGTCGGCGTTACAGCAAGCGCCTACGCCCTGTCGGCGGATACGGCCGGCGCATCCGTCACGGTTGCGATTCCCGCTGGCCTGGTGGGCGGCGCCAAGGATGTTGCGGCCCGGTTCTACCTGACAGACGGCGACGGCGCGTTCACGCCGGGTGACGTTACCATCACGCTGAACGACAGCACCACCCAGACGCTGTCTCCGACTTCAGCGGACACTGGATCATTCTGCGGATTCGATTCGACGGATGCGATCACGTCCCTGACGATAACCACGCCGGCCGCCGGATCCTACATCACGCTGGACGACATCATTCTCTCTAACCCGGATGCTCCGCGCCGGCTGGTCCTGGACGCTCCATTGGCGGACGTGGGCATGAACGCCCACTTCCCGGTTTCGCCCTCATTCAGCGTGCGGAAATATAACAATGATCTCGTTGCTGATTACACTGCCCCGGTGACCGTCAGCCTCCAATATGGGACTGATCCGGCGCCAATCCTGAACGGGACAACAACGGTGAACGCCGTCGATGGAGTGGCAACATTCAGCGATCTCTCCGTGACGAAGCCAACCTTCGGCGTCGGCCTGACCGCCGTGTCTGGGTTCATGAGCACGGAACCCGACAGATTCACCGTCACTCTGGCATCGTTTGGGCAGGGCACAACCCTGAGCACTCCCACCGCATCGGCCGAAGGCGTTATGTACTTTGGCGATTCAAAGGGATATCTGCACGCTGTCAACACGTCCACCGGCGCCTCCGTGTTCAGCATCAACACCGTGGCCGGAGTCGGCGTGGCGCCCGAAGACCCGGAGCGCCAGGCGCTTGGCCGCCTCATGCGATGGAATCTCGGCGGCAAGGCGATGGTCTTGTGCGTCACCAGCGACAACTACCTCCTGGCGTTCGATCTCCTGGGGAATCCCGTGTGGACGGCCAAACTGGATGGGGGCGGAACGGCCGTGATCGCGTCCGCGATGGTCTGCAACGATACGGTCTACGTTGCCGCGGCGAATGCAACCGACACGGTCATCACCCGGCTCAACAATGCCGGTGAGGTGACGGGGACGCTGCATCTCGCGGGCACTTCCACCAGCCCTGTGTCGGTCTTTGGCAACAGCATCTTCGTCAGCACGGGGGCGGGGTCTTTCTGTCTACAGGCGTCGGACTTCGCCGTTCTGAACACTTTCGCGGCCGGCGTGGCCGCTCCGTTTATCGCGTCAACCGCAACCAGCCCGGTTGCCATCGTTGTCACCTCGGATGGCAAAGTGAACGCGTACTCGGCATCAACCGGAAACGCCCTCAGCACGTTCGGCGATGGAGGTTCGGTGGACCTGGGGATGCCCGAGAGCCTGCGTTCGTGCCTTAGCCTGGCGACGTTCACCGCCACTGTGGGCCACTCGCCGACCAATGTTGAGGGTTTTGATTCGCTGGAGGCGCCATTGGGTCCTTCGTGGACCTCACCGCTTCTGAACGGAATGCAGTTCACCGCCGCCGCGACATGGGGCGTTCTCCGCTGTCTGACTACGAACAAAACGCCCAACTGCCTGTCCGCGGTCACGGCCGGATCGGCCATCACGCTGACCTTCTCCGGCGGCGTGCGGGCCGTGGGCGGCCGGTTCTTCGTTACGGACGACGCTGGCACGCCGCTGCCCGCCGGCCCCCTCTCGTTCGAGGTCAACGGCGTACCGTTTGCCACGGTAGAACCGAATAGCACGCCGTTCTACGGCATCCACTCAACGCGCGACATCTTGACGCTGAAGATCATTGCCAATGATCCGTTAGTGATCTCCACGGATCCGCTAGTGCACGTTGCCATGGACAATGTGACCATCAGCCGCACGCCCAACGTTTCGGCTGCCCCGTTCGTGTATGGCGGCAGGATCTACGTTGGCGGCATGGACGACAACGTGTACTGTCTCAACCTGGCGGATGGCTCTCCGGCGGGCTTCAATGATACCAACGTCTTCTTCGACGCGGTTAGCGGCCTCAGCGAAGAGCCCATGTATCTAGGCGCGATCCTGGATGGCGTGGGCATCTGCCCCTCCAGCGGCGGAACGGATAACGGAACACTGGTGTTCGGAAACGCATTTGGCTTCGTGTTCTCCGTGAGACTCACCGATGGACAGCCGATTGGCTTTACACTGCAGTATTCCAAGGATCTGGTGGACCCTGAGTCCTCGTCCGCTCCCGTAAGGACCTTCACCTACCCGATCTACACGGCGCCTGCGTACGACCCGATCACCAAGACGTTCTCGTTCGGAGCGAGCAGCAGTATTCACCAGATGTCGCGGGACACCCGCATTCCGTTCAACTGATGCGGCTCACCCATTGATGTGGTTGCGTGCGCTTGCGGCCGGGCTCCAGGGCCCGTTCCCAGGGGCAAAGGCGAAGATGAGGGCGGCCCGGCGGAGATCTCTCCACCGGGCCGCCCTCACGTTGCGTGATGCCGGCGTTCAGTACTTGGCAGTTCCGGCTTGGGCGTCAGGCCGTGGGGGGAGGGCTACCGTACTGCCTCAACCGGCCGGCAAGGTCGCTCGTAACGCGGGCGCGAACGCGGATGAAATCCGCTCCGTATTCCACGTCCTCCACTTTGCCGCGCTCGTAGCACTGGGTGAGCAAGTCTCCCCGTTCATAGGGCAGGGTGGCGTCTACCGGGACAAGCAGCGATTCCACAACGTGGCTGACGGTTGTGAGGAGTTGTTGGAGGCCGTCGCGCTTCAGCGCGGAGAAGTAGACGCTGTTGGGCGTGTTTGCCACCAGTTGGCGGAGTTGATACTGGTCGCGCACCAGGTCGCACTTATTGAAGGCCGTGATGATGGGCTTGTCCGTTGCGCCGATCTCTTCGAGGACCGCATGGGTGGAGGCCATCTGGAGCTCGAACTGCGGGTGAGACGCATCGACCACATGGATCAGGACGTCCGCCTCGTTAACCTCTTCCAGCGTGGCGCGGAAGGCGGCCACGAGGCCGTGCGGCAACCGCTGGATGAAGCCCACAGTGTCGGTGAGGAGGATGGCCCAGCCGTTTGGCAGGACAACGCGGCGGGTGGTGGCATCCAATGTGGCGAAGAGCATCGGGTCCACGAACACTTCGCTGCCGGACAGCACGTTCATCAGCGTGGACTTGCCGGCGCTGGTGTAGCCCACGAGAGACGCCGTGGGGAAGGGAAGGCGCTGGCGGCCGCGCCGCTGTTCGCCGCGCTGGCGGCGCACCTCCTGCAACTCGCTCTCCAGGTCGTTGATGCGGGAGCGGATGGTGCGGCGATCGGATTCGGTTTTCGTCTCGCCGGCCCCGCCGCGCAGCCCCACGCCGCCCTGCTGCCGCTCAAACTCCGTGTACTGGTTGCTGATGCGGGGGAGCAGGTAGTTCAGCCGCGCCAACTCCACCTGCAGCTTCCCTTCGCGCGTGTGGGCGCGCTGGGCAAAGATGTCCAGGATGAGCTGCGTGCGGTCGATGAGGCGCGTCTGGACGACCTCCCCGAGGTTCCGGAGTTGGGTGGGGGTAAGCTCATCGTTCACGATGACCATTTCGGCCTCGTGGTGCTGAACGAGGGCGTAAAGTTCCTCCGCGCGGCCCTTGCCGAAGTAGGTGGCGATATTCGGCTCGGCTCGGCGCTGGGTGAACTCGGCCGCAGGCTCGGCGCCCGCCGTTCTGGCCAGCGCGGACAACTCCTGGAAATCGAACTCCAGGTTGCTGTCTCCAAGGTCGAGGGCGGCGAGGATCGCGATGCTGTGGGCGCGGATATCGTGCAATTTGTTGGGAGCGGGCATGTTGTATTACTCAGGGTCGGGCAGGGGCGCTGCGCGGTAGTGCGCCTCCGCGAGCGAAACGTCGCGGCAGTCCCCATTATACCGCCGAAGGGGCCGCGCCGGCGCGTTGTAGCGGGGTCAGCTCTGTATAGACGTCTACCGGCCGAACGCTAAAAGGCCCAATCCAAGAAGGAGCGCATCCTTCCTGAATCGGGCCCTTTGACGCTGATGACTGAGAACTGAATACAGATGACTTGCTGCAAATCCTCTCCCGGCCGTATGCCTGGTCCCTGGCTCCTGACATACGGCCGGGGAAGTCAACCCTTGGCGGCGGACCGCTACGGGAGCGGCGGAGGAGGAGGCTCGCTTTGAATGCGCCGGCTCAGCCAACATCCCACTGGGCCTGGTCTATTGATGAACTCGGCGCGAGCGTCCCTGCCTCATCCGACGGGTGCGTCTTGAAACCCACCGCTAACAATGATTGCAAGAAGCGGGCCACAAGGCGTCTGGAACAGACATTTCTTATGGACGCTCGCGGAGCCGGCGCCCGGGATTGGGTTTGGCCGGGGAGGCCGACAAATCGCGTCAACCGCGCTGCCGAAGGCCGTCAGTATCGGGCGCCTCGCGGCGGAACCCGCGGCATGCGCGGCGCGTTATGAGGGTAAAGGCAGCGTTCCCTCGTTTGACACTCGGGCGGCGCTGTGTTAGACTGACTTATGAGACCAATCGGTCGAGATTTTGCCGCACGGTGCGCGTGCGCTCGGCAGGCCATGAGGCCGCCGTTGTGAAGGATCCGCCTGCCGGTGGACCGTGGCGTTGGGATAGGCTCCGCAACCCGTTGAGCCTTGTCCGTTCATCGCCATGGGGGGCCACCGGCAGAACAACCAAGTTTGTCCCCGCGCCGCCGGATCGGCCGGCGCGATCTAAGATCGGGCGATCGACATAGTATTGTCGGCTCGCCGCTTGAGAGGGACGCGGAAGCCCCGGCGTGAGCCCGCACGCACCGTGCCTGAAAAGAGGCACAGAGTGCAAAAAGAGATTTTCGTGAACGTCGACCCGCGTGAAACGCGTGTGGCCGTCGTTGAAGGCGGCCAGCTCGTTGAGCTCCATCTGGAGCGTGAAGAACGGGTGGTCGGCAGCATCTACAAAGCGAAGGTGAGCAACGTGCTCCCTGGCATGGACGCCGCCTTCGTTGATATCGGGCTTGAGAAAAACGCCTTCCTCTACGTGGGCGATATCCTCGCCGAGGATAACCTTCTCCCCGCGGAGAGGGATGACAAGCACAAGCCGCGCCCCTCATCGGCTCGCCGCCGCTCCGACCCCAATGTCAAGATCCGAGACCTGGTGAAGCCGGGCCAAGAGGTTTTGGTGCAGGTCGTGAAAGCGCCCCGCGGCACCAAAGGCGCCCGCGTCTCCACCCGCGTTTCCATCGCCGGCCGCTACCTCGTGTTTATGCCGGATGCCGGCAACATCGGCATCTCGCGCAAGATCGAGGAGACCAAGGAGCGCGACCGTCTGAAGAAGATCGGAGACAAGATTCGCACCGAGGGCGGCATCATCATCCGCACCGAGGCTGAAGGCCGCTCCGAATCAGACCTCCGCGACGACTATGAGTACCTCCTGCGCACCTGGAAGAACATCCAGGAGCGCGCCCGCTCCGCCCCGCCCGCAACCATCATCCATCAGGAATTGGGGCTGCTGTTCCGCGTGATCCGGGATATGCTGAGCGCGGACGTGTACGCGGTTGTGGTGGACGATAAACCCGATTTCGATAAGGCGCTGGATCTGGCTAAGGCCATCTCCCCGAAGTTCGCGGACAAAGTCCAGCACTACAGTGAGAAGCCCCCCATCTTCGAGGCGTTCGGCATCGAGAAGGAGGTCAACCGCCTCCTCAAGCCGAAGATCTGGATGAAGTCCGGCGGCTACCTGCTGATCGACGAGACCGAGGCGCTTACCTCCATCGACGTCAACACCGGCAAATTCGTTGGCTCCACCAGCCTGAACGAAACGATCTTGAAGACCAACCTCGAGGCAGTAACCGAGATCGTCCGCCAGCTTCGCTTCCGGGATCTGGGCGGCATGATTGTGCTGGACTTCATCGACATGAACAGCTCCACGGATCGCCAGACGGTGATGCGCGCGCTGGACACCGCATTGAGGGAAGACCGTACGCGCACCAAGGTCGCCGCCATTTCGCCGCTGGGCCTGATTGAGATGACGCGGAAGCGCACCGGCGAGAACCTCACCGAGGCGTTGCGCGACAAATGCCCCTATTGCGAGGGCCGCGCCACCATACAGAGCGCCATCACCACCGCCGTCGCCATCGACCGCGAAGTGCGCAACCGCGCGGCCGTTGAAGACACCGTGGCGTATATCGTGGCGATGCATCCGGACGTGGCGGCCGAGTTCATTGGCGAGAACGGCGTTCCGGTTGACAAGCTGGAGGCCGAGTGCAAGAAGGCTATTTACGTTCGCCCGGACGCCACGGCTCACCGCGAGAAGCATGTGATTGCCGCGGCCGACGTGCCGACGATGGACAAGCAGATGAAGGGCCTCAAGCCGGGCAAGGCTTTGACGCTTACCATCCAGGCCATCGGCTCCGGCGATGAGCTGCGCCCCATAGCGTGGTATAACGGGATCCTCGTGGACATTCCCAACGCCGCTGCCCACATCGGCCAGACGCTGCCGGCGAAGCTCACCAAGGTCTCACGATCGTACATGGTGGCGGAGTTGGTGGGAGTGCCGCCGGTTGTCGCGCTGGAGGCGACAATAGCGCCCGTGGAGCGCGAGCCGTACGTGAAGGCGGAAGCGAAGATTGCCCGCGAGTTGGAGTCTACCACGGCGCTGGAGCGGGAGTTTGCCACCGATGCGCGAGGACGCGACCGCGATCGGCATCGCCGCCGCGAGAAGCCGCGTGAAGATGCTCCGGACAAGCAGGCCGAAGTCGCCAAGCCGATTCCGGTGGAGGTTGTCGCCCCCACGCCGGCGCCCGTGGAAGTGCAGGCAACCGAGGCGGGAACGATAGATAAGACGGACCGCGACGGCCGCCGCCGCCGACGTCGCCGCGGTCGCCGTGATGACCGCGAAGCGGCCACCGTGCTGCCCGTGGCGTTTGCCGACGCCGAGGAAGCCGGCGCCGAGTTGTCCATCGCCGTTATGCCGCCTCACCCGCTGATCGGGGTCCCGGTGGTGATGGCCGAAGATGCGGACGTGGAGCATGAGTTGACGGTTACGCAATCGTCTGGTAGGGCGAAGCGCCGCTGGCAGTGGCGCCGTCGCCGTAAGCCAGGCGAAGGCGGCGGCCCCGCTTCTGGGGGAGAGTAGTCCGGTACGACCGATTTGACGACTGCCCGGATTCGGTCTACAATAAAGGGCGCTTTGTGTTGATAAACTGAGCGGGCCATTGGCGCCGCCATGGGAAGTGAGAGTCCAGACAATGTACGCAGTGATCAAGACCGGCGGCAAGCAATATTCCGTGAAGGTGGGAGACACCCTCAAGGTGGAAAAGCTGGCCGGCGAAGTTGGCGAGACCCTGACGCTGTCCGAAGTCCTATACCTGGGCGGAGACAGCCCGAAGGCCGGCGCGCCCGTTGTGGACGGCGCTTCCGTGGCAGCCGAAGTGGTGGCGCATGGCAAGCATGCCCACATCAAAGGCTACACGTACAAGGCCAAGAAGCACACGCACCGGAGCTTTGGCCATCGCCAGATGTTTACTCAGATCAAGATTACCGGTATCAGCGCTTAATGTTCGTGGTTTCTGGTTCTTCGCTCTCAGGGAGCGGTCCAGAAACCAGACACCAGGAACAAGGAACGGATTATGGCACATAAGAAAGGCGTTGGCTCGTCGCGCAACGGACGCGACAGCAACCCCCAGCATCTCGGCGTTAAGCTTTACGGCGGCCAGGCGGCCAAGGCGGGCTCCATCATCGTGCGACAGCGCGGCACCAAGTTCTCGCCCGGCCCGGGCGTGGGCATCGGCAGCGATGACACGCTATTCTCCTTGCGGGAAGGCTACGTGAAGTTCGAGGGGAACCAGAAGGGCCACCGCAAGGTGAGCGTGACAGACGTCAACCCCAACCCCACCAAGCAGGTCGTGGCCGCGGAAGCTGCCTGACCCTGGGAATCGTTATTCGCGGGGGCACGGCCTTGGCCGTGCCCCCGTGCCCGTTTGTGGGCGGCCCGCGGGGACCGCGGGAGGTTGCATATGGTCTTCCTGGATGAAGCCATTATCAGCGTGAAGTCCGGACGCGGCGGCGACGGCTCGGCGTCTTTCCGCCGCGAGAAGTACGTGCCCCACGGCGGCCCGGACGGCGGCGACGGCGGCCACGGCGGCAGCGTTATCCTCGAGGCCGACGAGAACATCAACACGCTCATCGACTTCCGTTCGCGCCGCCATTACAAGGCGGACCCCGGAACGCAGGGCCTCGGCAAGCGCAAGACGGGCAAGAACGGCGAGGATATCATCCTCAAGACGCCGGTAGGCACCCTGGTCTACGAAGTGGGCCGCGAACGTCCGCTCTACGACCTTGTGCTCCATGGCCAACGCGCCGTGCTGGCGAAAGGCGGGCGCGGAGGCAGAGGCAATTGCCACTTCGTGTCTCCCATCCGCCAGGCCCCCTCCTTCTGTGAGAAGGGAGAGCCGGGCGAAAGCCGTGAGTTGCGCTTCGAGCTGAAGCTGTTGGCGGACGTTGGCCTGTTGGGCTTCCCAAACGTCGGCAAGTCCACGCTCATCAGCCAGATTTCCGCCGCGCGCCCCAAGATCGCCGACTATCCGTTTACCACATTGGTCCCGAACCTGGGCGTGGTGCAGGTGGAAGACGAGTCGTTCGTCGTGGCAGACATCCCAGGCATCATCGAAGGCGCCAGCGAGGGCATCGGGCTGGGACACCAGTTTCTGCGCCACGTTGAGCGAACGCGCCTGCTGGTCCACATCCTGGACGTTAGCGGCGTAACGGGGCGCAATCCGGCTGAGGACTTCCGGACGCTGAACCACGAACTGGCGGCCTACTCTGACCTTCTCGCATCGCTGCCGCAGGTGATCGTGCTGAACAAGATGGATGTTACCGGGGCGGCGGACGTGGCCGCGGCCGTGCGCCTGGAACTGCCGCCCGACGCGCCGGTTTTCGAGATGTCCGCCGCCACGGGGCGCGGCGTGCGTGAGGTGGTGTATCACCTCGCGGAACGTTTGCGGGAGATCCCAAAGCCTCTGGTTGCGCCCGAGGGCGCTGAAGAGACGGTGTTCATCGGCCCGCCGGAGCCCGAAACGTGGGAAGTGCGCCGCGAGGATGACGGCGCCTGGGTTGTTGAGGGCAAGCCCGTCGAACGGCTGGTGGAGATGACGGACCTGGACCGCGAGGAGAGCGTGCGCAAACTGCACCGACAACTCAAGTCGCGCGGCGTGCTGGATAAGCTGGCCGCCGATGGCGCCGCTCAGGGCGACACTGTGCGCATCGCCGGAGTGGAGTTCGACTACGTGAACTGACGGTATAATGTGAGTGGGGCAGACAGGCGCGGAGGGACCGCCATGCCATCGGTTTCGGCCGGCTGCCGGCATTGAACACCAACATGCGAGTGGGCATTTTCGGCGGGACGTTCGATCCCATCCATTTCGGGCATCTGCGAATTGCGGAGACGGCGCGGGAGCACCTGGGGCTTTCCCGCGTCGTTTTCGTGCCGGTGGGCGCGCCCGTCCACCGGCATGCGCCGCCGCACGCCGGCCGGGAGCACCGCTACGCTATGTGCCTTGTCGCTACCGAATCGCACCCGGCCTTCTCCGTGAGCCGCGTGGAGACGGAGAGCCCCGAACCCAGCTACACCGTAGACACGCTGACGCGCCTTCAGAGGGAACTGGATGGCGCACAGACCCATCTGATTATCGGGGCCGATGAAGCCCTCATCTTTCCCTCATGGCACGAGCCTCGGGCCATACTGGAGATGGCGCGCCTGGCGGTGGCCACGCGCCCGGGCCTCGACGAGGAGCAACTCCGCGAACGGCTGCCAGAGTGGGTGACGGATCGCCTGGACGTTCTGCCGCCCCTCGCCATCGATATCAGCGCCACGGATATCCGGCGGCGCCTGCGAGACGGCCGGTCGGTTCGTTATCTGCTGCCGGATGAAGTGAGAAGCCACATTGAAAAGCACGCCCTCTACCGTTGTTAAAAAGCGCCGTCGTCGTCGTATGCCGGCCTGGCTGAAGTTCGTTCTGTTGGGTGCGCTTCTGGGCGTGCTTTTGGTACTGGGAGGTCCCGTTCTGCGCGTGCTCACCGGCGGGAAGCTGTTCGGCCGCCAGTTTGCCGCGCCGCCGCTGAACGGTCGCGCCGCCTTCAACGTCCTCATCATCGGGCTCGACCAGCCAGACAAGCTCCATCCGGAAATGGGGCGCCGGTCCGATTCGCTGATCCTGGCGCACGTTGACCTGCCGACGGAAATGGTCACCGGCATCAGCATCCCCCGGGATACCCGCGTGCAACTGCCAGACAAGCCGGGCTGGACCAAGGTGAACTCCTCGTACCTGGACGGCGGGCCGCGCGGAACGATGGCCGCCATCCACGCTATCACCGGCGTGCCGATCGATTACTACGTGGTGGTGGATACCTCCAGCACGAAGTCCCTTGTTGACAGCGTGGGCGGCGTGCAGGTGGATGTGGATAAGCGGATGAGGTACGATGATGAATGGCAGAACCTGCACATCGACCTGCAACCAGGCGTTCAGTGGCTGAACGGCGACCAGGCGGTGGGCTTCGTTCGCTTTCGCCATGACGCCACCGGCGATATCGCGCGCATGCACCGCCAGCAGGTGTTCATCCGAGCCATCGCGGCCCGTTTGATGGCCGCGGAGAACCTGCCGAGACTGCCGCGCATTCTGCCGGAGTTGCGTCGCCAGGTCAACACGAATATGGAAGACACCGATATGCTCTTCCTGGCGCGGCAGTTCCGAACGGCGCCCTCCACACACCTGGAGTTCCACACGCTGACGGGCGAGAACCGCGCGATCCGCGGCGTGGATTACTTCCTGCCGTACGGCGACAAGATGCGGGAGCGGATCCTTCAGATCTTCCCCGGAACCGCCATTCCCGACGAAGGCAACGTAGACACTGTCAGAGGCTGAACGGGCCAAGCGGCCCCGGATGCCGAACCCTCCTAGGAGACATATGTCCAAGTCCGATCAAACCGAAGAAAAGCTGACGGCGATGCAGGCCGCCATGGAAGATAAGAAGGCCGAGAACGTTGTGGTCATAGACCTGCGGGGCAAATCCCTGATGGCGGACTACTTCGTGGTATGCACCGCCCACTCGCGGCCCCAGTTCAACGCCATCGTGGAGGCCGTGCGCGAACGGTTCCGCGACGAGGAACTGCGGAAGCCCAGCGTGGAAGGCGTGGATTCGAGCAAGTGGGTGCTGTTGGACGCCGGCGACGTGATTGGCCACGTGTTCGCGCCTGAGGAACGAGCCTTCTACAACATTGAGGGCTTCTGGGAGAAAGCGAAACCGGTGGCTGCATGATCGCGCGCAGGATCTGGACGGGAGCGCTGGCGGCGGCGCTCCTTCTGCTGTGCTGCGGCTCGGCGTGGGCCGCAAAGGATGAGCGGGTGACGGTGACGATCCTCCCCACCTCGCCCACCACATGGAGCGCCGGCGTGTTGTTCCCCGGCGCGGTGGATAAGGCCACCGCCTCCGCCGCTGTTGAAGACTTGATGAAGCGCGCGGGTTGGCAGATGGTAACCCCCACTGTGGACACTATCCCGGCGCGCGGGCGGTTTCCGGCGCAGACATCGGCGCAGTTCGACGTGGGAACTCTGTTCCCGAACGGCGAGTTCCCGCTGGAGGCGTTTGTTCTTGCCTTCCGGAAGTGGGGCGGCGTGAACGTGATGTTCGCCCACGGGGGCGCCTTCCAATATCACGGGCAGCCGCACTATGAAAACGCGGACGCCGCCGTGGACGCGGCCGGCAATGAGTCGTCGTTCACCCTTCGGGTGCGCGTGAAGAACCGCGCGATGGAGAGCTTCAGCCTGACGCCTCCGCTGCAGCCGAAAGGGCCAGCCGCCGCAACGCGCCGCCGCCCGATGTCGATCGGCTGGTGGCTGTTGGCGGCCGCGTGCGCCGGGGGAATTGCCTGGTTGGCGGTTTTCGCTCTGGCCTCGTCGCGCAAGCATGGCAAATGACGTTGGATCCGTAGCAATCATCGCGGCGACACGCCGTCTCCGGCGAGCCGCAAGGAGGACACTTCATGGGTGAAATGCACTTCAGCGACAACTACTCCGATCTCAGCCGGCAGAGCGGCACCGACGCCGGCTTTCAGTTTGAGTTCTATTGCGAGAACTGCAATGACCGCAGGCGCAGCGGTTTCGTGCCGTATCGCGGCGGGCAGGTTTCCGGGTGGCTGGGCCGCGCGGCGGGGATGTTCGGCGGCGTTCTGGGCAATGCCGGCAACGCCGTGGAAGGGTTGGCGGAGGCCGGCTACGGGAACGCGCGGGATGCCGCGTTCACCGAGGCCATGGAGGCCGCCAAGGTCCACTTTCACCGTTGCGCCCGCTGCCATCAGTACGTTTGCGACGTCTGTTGGAACAAGGCGAAGGGCCTCTGCCTGAACTGCGCGCCCAGCGCCGAGGTGGAGATCGAGGCCGCCCGCGCGGCGGGCGAGCTGCAGGGAGCCGCCGAGAAGGCCACCGCCGCCGGCCTCGCTCGCGGCCAGGCCATGGACGTTGAGCGCGACCGCCAGCTCATTTGCCCGGACTGCGGCGCGCATACGAACGGCGCCAAGTTCTGCCCCGAGTGCGGCTCCAAGCTGGCTACGCTCTCGGCTTGCCCAGCCTGCAAGGCGACCATCAGCCCGGATGCAAAGTTCTGCCCGGAGTGCGGTGAGAAGCTGAAGTAGGGCATCGCCGCGATGGAAATGGCGGACTATCGGGGTTCAGCCCCCCGACAGCCCGCCATTTCCTATGAGGGAAAGGTAGGTTGGAGGGGTGGGGTCGTCATTCCGACGAGCGAGGAATCCCATAAAGAACGCTTCTTTGAGGGATCCCTCGCAGGCTCGGGATGACAACCCCACACAGCCTCCTACCTTGACGGAACACTCGCCAATGCCTGAGGGCGGAAGACTGAATACTGACGACTGACGACTATTCCCTATTGGCGCTAGTTACGCTTTCACGGCTGCGATGCGGCGGGCTGCCTCGGCGAGGAGCTCGCCGTTCTTGTCGCCGGACACCGTGAGGCTCATGCGGAACCAGCCATCCCCGCACTCTCCGTAGCCCACGCCGGGGATCACCAGAACGCCGGCTTCCTCCAGCAGGCGCTTCGCCCACGCGATGCTGCTCCCTCCGTTCGGGACCGGAGCCCACACGTAGAAGGTCGCCTTCGGCTTGGGGATGCTCCAGCCGGCGCCGTTCAGGCCGTCCACCAGCGCGTCGCGGCGGCGCGTGAAGAGGGCCAGCGTCTCGTCCAGGCTATCCGCCTGTTCGCTGAGGGCATAGGCGCCCGCCGCCACGATGGCGGCGAAGTGCTTGCTGTCGATGTTGCTCTTGATCTTGTTCAGAGCGCCCACCAGGTCCGCATTGCCGGCGGCGAAGCCCACGCGCCAGCCCGTCATGTTGAACGTCTTGGACAGCGAGTGCATCTCGATGGCCAGATCCTTCGCGCCCTCCACCTGGAAGATGCTGGGCGGCTGGAAGCCGTCGTAGCGCACCTCGGAGTAGGCGGCATCCTGGCAGAGGATGATCTCGTACTCGCGGCAAAAGGCCACAACGTCCTGGAAGTACGCCAGATCGGCCACCGCGCCCGTTGGGTTGTTAGGGTAGTTGATGGTCATCATCTTGGCGCGCTTCGCCACATCGGTGGGGATGTCCGCCAGAACGGGTTTCCAGCCGTTGGCCGGGCCCATGGGCATTGTTGCCACGTCCGCGCCGGCCATCTTGGCGCTGACCATGTAGACCGTATACGCCGGATCGGGCACAAGGGCGAGGTCGCCCGGGTTCAGGATCGCCCAGTTGAGGTGCGCCAACCCCTCTTTGCTGCCGATGGTGAGCGCCATCTCGGTAGTGGGGTCCAGCGTCACTCCGAAGCGCTTCTGGAACCACGCGGCGGCGGCTTCGAGGAACGGGGGGTAACCGCGGGGCGACTCATCGTAGCGGTGGAACTCGGGGTCCTCGATGGCTTTCTGGGCGAACTCGACGATGGGGCGCGGCGTAGGCCGGTCCGGGTCGCCGATGCCGAGGTCGATGAGGTCCTTGCCTTCGGCGAGGGCCTTACGCTTTGCGGCGGCGATTTCGCCGAACAGATAGGGGGGAACCGCGGAAAGCCGATCGGCCGGCTGGATGGTCATAAGGGGTCCTTTCAAGCGGGCGGCAAATGCGCGGCCCGCGCTAACAACTACCTTTGAGGTTGACAGCGTTGCGAAAGGGACGTCAAGCGCGGAGCGGCCAAGGCGTTTGGGGCAGGCCCTTTGGAGTGCGGCGGCTTGCCGCCGCTTTCTGGCATCACAACCGCACAACAGCGGCGGCACTCCGCCGCACTCCGTAGGGCGCTGCAATGTAGGCGCTTGGCGTTGACTGATGCCCTTCCCCACAGTAGCGCCGACGGCCCGCCGGCATGGCCGCGAAGCGGCCACAGGTTTCCGCCCTTCGGGCGGATGCCGGCGGGCCGCCGGCGTTACTATGCCAATCATGCGGCCGCCTGCTTAGGCGATCGGCCCCTGCTGGTGGTCGGGGTCGCCCTGGGGGTCGAAGTGGATGGTCACCTGGGCGCCGGGGAAGCGGTCCACGATGCCGGCGTGCATGCGGTGGCTGAGGGCGTGCACCTCGCGGATGGGGGTGTCCGGCGGCGCCTTCACATCGAAGTGGATGAAGCGGTGCGCGCCGGCTTTGCGCGTGCGAAGGTTGTGGCAGTCTGTAACCTCCGGCTCGTAGGAGGCCACATAGTTGCGCACCCACTGGATCTCATCCGGGGGAAGGCTGGCATCGAAGAGGTCGCGCGCGGAATCGCGGGTAAGGCCCCACGCCGCTCTGAAGATGAGCAGCGCCACGCAGATGGCGGCCACTGGGTCCATCCACTGCAGATCGGTATGGGGGAATACGTAGCCGCCCGCAACGATCAGCGCCAGGCCCAGCATTACCCCGCCAGACGTGTAGACGTCGGTGCGGAGGTGCCAGGCGTCTGCCTTGAGCGCCACCGAATCCGTTGCCACGCCCACCTTGAAGAGCATCCTGGAAACGAGCGTGTTCGCCAGGGAGGAAATGAGCATCACGCCCACGCCCCAGCCAAGCTGTTCCACCGGACGCGGGTGATGGAGCTTGTGCACGGCTTCGTAGATGATCCACACCGCGGCCACGAAGATGAGCCCGGCCTCAACGGTGCCGGAAACATTCTCGAACTTGCCGTGTCCGAAGGGGTGGCTTTCGTCGGCGTCTTTCCCGGCGGCGCGCACCGCCACGAAAGCGATGACGGCGGCCAGTAGATCCACCCCAGAGTGGATGGCTTCCGAAATGACGGACACCGAACCGATGGCGAGACCGACAATGAGCTTCAGCGCTACAAGCGTGGCGTTCGACGCGACGGAAACAGCCGCCGCGCGGGACTTGAGCTGCAGAACGTTCAATCCATATCCCCCACACGCAAATGCCCCGCGGGACAGAGCTGTCCCGCGGGGCAATAGGTTCCCGCTGCCCCGGGTAATCCCCGACGCCCGGCTGCGCCCGCTTCCAGGCCGCCTGATCCGCGTTCAATCTATGATCGGCGCGCGATCCGCGTCAAGGGGAAGGGGAAGCTGATCGGGGTCCGGATTCCGGATTCCGGATCCCGACCATCCGGTGTAAGCACTCCCACGGAGTGAACTCCCCAGTGGCCAAGGCGGAATCCGGAATCCGGACCCCGGAATCCGAGCCGTTACAGGAACTCGGGGTCCGTTTCGCCGGCGAAGACTTCCACGGCGGGGCCCGTCATGAACACGTGGTTGGTGGCCTCGTCCCATTCGATGCGAAGCTGCCCGCCCGGCAGATTGACCTTCACATCGCGGCCGGTTCGGCCCGTTAGCACGGCCGCTACGGTTGAGGCGCAGGCGCCGGTTCCGCAGGCCAGCGTGAGGCCGGCGCCGCGTTCCCAGATGCGCATCTTGAGTTCGTTGGCTCCCACTTGTTCCACGAAGTGCACGTTGGCCTTCTCCGGAAACAGCGGGTTGCGCTCTACCAGCGGGCCGAACTGCTCCACGGGGAAGCCCTCCAGCGTATCGAGGAAGATCACCGCATGGGGATTGCCCATGGAGACGCCGTTCACCAGGAACTCGCGGCCCTCAAGGCAGAGGGGCACATTGATGGCGGGGCCGGCGCCTTGCATGGGCACCTCGGTCTTGTCGTTGCGGGGCGCACCCATGTCCACGCGCACGCTAACCACTCGGTCGCCTTCCTTCTCCATGTTCAGGATCAGGGTTCCGGCGCCGGTGTCGGCCCGCAACGGGTTCTTGGCGGATAGTCCGTGCTCGGCGATGTAGACGGCGAAGCAGCGGATTCCGTTACCGCACATCTCCGCCTCGGTGCCGTCCGGGTTGAACATGCGCATCTGGAAGTCGTTTTCCACGGACGGCCGGATGAGGATCAGCCCATCGCCGCCCACGCCGAAGTGACGGTCATTCAGTTTTCGGGAAATCTCCGGCAGGCTGGCTTCAGGGATGGCGCGCGCCACGTCATCCACTACCACGAAGTCATTGCCCAGGCCGTGCATCTTGGAGAATCTCATGCGGATATATCTACCTCCCGGGGCGCCGGCGGCGGCGTTTCGGCCATCGGCTCCGTTTCCTCGGACAGCGGCGACGGATCGTCGCGCTGGCCCATATCTGTGTTTACGGTACGAACGGGCGCCACACTGGCGATGGCGTGCTTGTAGACCATCTGGGCCGGCCGCCCCGGCGCTTCCAGCAGCACGGTGAATGCATCGAATGCACGGATGACCCCGCGCAACTGCACTCCGCTGACCAGGTAGATCGTAACCCCAATGCTCTCTTTGCGCGCCGTGTTGAGAAAGGCGTCCTGCAGGTTGCCCTGGGTGCGGTTCATGGCTACTCCCCTCGTCCCTCGGGCAATACTGCGACCCGCGGGTTACAACGTCACCATTATAGCCGCCCGGCGCCGCCCTCCGCCGCCGAGCGGACCACCGGAACCCCCTGTGGAGCCTGAACATCCACGTTCAGCTTTCCGCCTTCCTTCTTCCACGAAACCGATACCGGGCCCTTCGGCGTGATGACCGTGCCCTTCGCCCATGCGAGCGGGCCGGGTTGCGGATCCACTCGCACGGCCGCGTAGCCGGGCTCGGCGGGCTGAACGCCCAGGATCTCGGCCAGGAACTCATAGGCGGGCACGCTGCCCCATGCATGGCAATCTGAGCGCCCGTGAACGGGGTCCTCCGCCCACGTGGTGAGATGCTGGTCCACCATGGAGCGCCAGCTTCCGTACAGCTCGAACGCCCTGTCGTAGGCGCCAGCCAGGCGAAGGGCGCGGAACAGGTAGTACTGCATGGCGAAGTTCATCTGCGGCAGGCTCTTGTCGTCCAGGCAGGCAGACATGATGGCGGGCCGCCGGTCCGCCGGGGCGGCGCCGCTGAGCACGGCCCACGCCTGCTCATGCACGCCGGCGCCCGGAGTCTCCGGGCCATGGCGGTAAAGCCCGCGCTCATTGTCCCAGCACAGGCGGTTCACAGCGCTGTTCACGGCGTCGGCGCGCTGCCGGTATTCCGGCGCGCGATGCGGGTAGCCGGCCGGTTCCGCCAACTCCGCGGCGACGTTCAGAGTGGCGGCATAAAGAAGGCTGAAGACGGTGGCCGGGGCATCGGGCGAGCCGGGGGGGCAGCCGGCCTGCCAACCCCTCACCCAATCGAAATAGGGCCAGTAGTAGAATGGCCCCACGAGGCCATCCGGGGTGAGCTGGCGGTCGAACCAGTCCAGAACGCTGTCCACGGTGCTCCGATAGCGGCGCGGAACGGCCGGATCGCCGAAGTGCGTCCAGTGGTCGTTCAGCATCAGTACCCAGTGCAGCGCGAAGCCGGGGATGATCTGGGGGTACACGCTCGGAAACCGGCTCTGCAGGAGCCCACTGGGATGCCAGGACGAATGGTAGTCATCGATCGCCTTACGCATCAGCCGGTCGTCCGCCGAGAGCACGGTGGAATACAGCGCCTCCAGCCGGGTGTCCATCGTGTACTGCAACTGCTCATAGTAGGGGCAGTCTTCGTACGTCTCGTGCATACAGCGCCGCAGAGTGCGAATGCTGATGTCGTACAGGGGCGTCAGCGTCGGGTCCGACGCTTCGAACTCGCTCTTCACTTCCAGCGGGTAGCCCGTCTCCACGTAGGTGAGCGGCCCGATCTTCAGCGGCGTGTCGCCGACCTCGATCTTCACGCGAACAAAGCGGAAAGCTCGGAACCAGAACGGCTCGTAGGTCCCCTCGCCGCCGCCCGTCTTGTAGAAGTCCCGCTGACCGTAGATGCCGCCCACGTTGGGGTCGTCGCGCACGCCCTTCCGTACCCAGCAATTGCCCTCTTCGCCCTCACCGTAGGCCTCGGCGTACGTGAGGGTGACCCGGCTCCACTTGCCGCCCGATATCGTCAGCACCGGGTAGGCGGTTGTCAACTCACCGGCGTCCAGGTCCACCGTCCATTCGCTTTGCGGGGCGAGGATCGCCGGATCGGCATCGCCCAGCAAAGCCTGCCCCAATTGCTCGGGCGTCGTCTCGAGGCGCTCTGGACCATCGGCGCGGGTTACGGCCACGAAGCGGCGGGGCGTTTCGAACATGGGCGGGATGGGGCGAGGCGTGAGAGACCACGGCCCGAAGAACTCGTAATTCTGCTTGCGCTCGGGGCTGAGCCCGTCCCAGAACGGAACCGCGGGCTTCCACGAAGCGTCATTGCACTTCAGAGTGGCCCACCCCTTCAGCCGCTTCGTGCCGTCCACGCTCTCCGTTTCGCCCAGCATGTTGGAGCCGTCGTTCGCGTGGAACGAGATGGCGGAATCGGGATGCGCGCGCCACCGTTCATCGGTGTCCACCGTCTCGCCGCCTTCAACCGTTCCCTGCAGGAAGAAGCCGCCCGCGGCGGATCGGTGAACCGAGGAGAGCCCCACGTGATCCAGCGCCGGCGGGTCCGCTGGATGGAAGTGCACCACGCGCGCGGCAAGGACATTGTCGCCGGGGCGCAGGTATTCCGAGACGTCTACCGTTTCGTAGAACTTGCGCCATGCGTCGCCCTTGCACGGCCCGATCGAGACCTTCCGGCCATTCACGAAGAGCTGGTAGCGCGAGTCCGCCGACACGCGCACAACGAGGCGGGCGCCCTCCGGCGCGGTGAAGGTGCGGCGGAACAGACGCACCTCGTGCGCGGGCGTGCTGCTCCGCGGCACTCCCTTATCCCAGATCCACTTCGCGGTCCATACGGGCTGTTCGTGTTCGTTCATGTTCTGTCGGCTTTCGTCCTGTGCGAGACTGGCTCCACGGGGATTCGCGGTTCGAACTTCATGAGCGGGCCGTCTTATTGCCCGCCCCTTCATTGTTAGCGTGGCCGCACGGCGTGGGTCGAACCGTCCGCCCCGGTGCTAGCATGTAGCTGATTTCCCGCAACACTGGAGGAACATAGTGACCGATCAGTTGCCGATGGCGTGGGACCTTTCCGCCCTCTTTGCCAGCATCTCCGACCCGCGCATCGAGGAGACTCTTTGCGCCCAAAAAACCCGCGCCGAGCAGTTCGCGGCGAAGTATCGCGGACGCATCCACGCGGATGGCCTCACCCCCCAGCGCCTCGCTGAGGCCATTGGGGAGTATGAGAGCATCCAGCAGGAGGTTGATAAGCCTCTGATCTACGCCGGCCTGTTGTTCGCCGCGGACACCAGCAACGCGGCCAACGCCGCCTTCCGGCAGAAAATGCTGGAACGCCACACCGACGTCTCCGTGGGCCTATTGTTCTTCGACCTCGAGATCATGGCCGTTGAGCCGGAGAAGATGGCTCCGATTGTGGATGACTCCGCCATGTCCCGCTATGCCCACTACGTTCGGGCGCTGCGCCTGGCGCGTGAGCACGCTCTGCCGGAAGCGCAGGAGCGGATTCTGGAAGAGAAGTCCAACACCGCCGAACGCGCCTGGATGCGTCTTTTCGACGAAACCGTCTCCAGCATCGTCTTCAAGATGACGGTGAACGGTGAAACCACCGAGCTTACCGAGCCGGAAGTGCTGAACCGGCTGCGCGACACGGATCGCGCCGTCCGCGAAGCGGCCGGTCACTCGCTCACCGAGGGCCTCGCGCAGAACAGCCGCACGCTGAGCTTCGTGATGAATACCCTGCTTCAGGACAAGGCCGTTGAGGACCGCCTGCGCGGATATGCGGACCCCGCCGAATCCCGCCACATCTCCAACGAGCTGGACGGGAAGACCGTTGATATCGTCATCGACACCGCCCAGCGGAACTACCCCCTGGTGGCCCGCTACTACAACACGAAGAAGAACATCCTGGGCTACGACAACCTGACGCATATCGACCGCTACGCGCCGTTGTTCGAGACGAAGGAGCAGGTATCCTATCCGCAAGCGCGGGAGATCATCCTCAGCGCGTTCGGCTCCTTCAGCCCCACGCTGAGCGCCGTGGCGGACGAGTTCTTCCAGAATGGGTGGATTGACGCGGAGCCGCGCAAGGGCAAGCGCGGCGGCGCGTTCTGTAGCTACATCACCCCGGATCTGCACCCGTTCGTCTTCCAGTCGTACATGGGCCAGCTCGAGGATGTATCCACGTTGGGCCACGAGCTGGGCCACGGCGCCCACGCCTACCTCGCCCGCCCGCTGGGTTACCTGAACATGCACGGCACGCTGCCCATCGCCGAACTGGCCAGCACCTTTGGCGAGATGCTGGTGTTCGAGAAGCTCCAGGCGCAGGCCAGCCTCCAGGACCGGCTGGCGCTTTACGCCGGCAAGATCGAGGGCGTGTTCGCAACCATCTTCCGCCAGGCGGCCATGTACCTGTTCGAGCAGGAAATCCACGCGGCGCGCCGCGAAAAGGGCGAGCTGACGGCCGACGGCATTGGCGAGATCTGGCAGCGCCGCCAGCAGGAGATGTTCGGCGATTCCGTGACATTGGGCGAGGAGCACCGCAACTGGTGGTCCTACGTCAGCCACTTCATCCACACGCCGTTCTACGTGTACGCCTACACGTTCGGCGAGTTGCTGGTCCTCGCCCTCTACGCGCAGGCCAAACGCGACGGCGCCGCCTTCGAGCCAAAGTATCTGGACCTCCTGAAGGCCGGCGGCAGCCTGGCGCCGAAGGATCTGATGGCCCGGGTGGGTATAGACATCCAGGATCCGGCCTTCTGGCAGGGCGGCATGGATATCCTGTCGGATCTCATCTCCCGCTTCGAGGAGCTCTACAACGAGTGGCGGGAACCGAAGAGCTAACTGCGAACATTACTAACCACAGAGACACAGAGGCACAGAGGAAATCATCTCTGTGCCTCTGTGTCTCTGTGGTGAATCGGAGCAGAAAGGACAGCAAATGGATTACCGAAAGTTGGGACGCACCGGGTTGAAGGTATCGCCCCTGTGTTTGGGCACGATGAACTTCGGGCCGGAGACGACGGAGGCGGACAGCCACGCCATCATGGACCGTGCCCTGGAGCTGGGAATCAACTTCTACGACACCGCCAACGTTTACGGGCGGAAGACAGGCGAAGGCGTCACGGAAGGTATCATCGGGCGCTGGTTCGCGAAGGGCGGCGGCCGACGCGAGAAGGTCGTGTTGGCGACCAAAGTCTACGGCAACATGGATGCCGACAACTGGCCCAACACCAGCCGGCTCTCCAAGCGCCACATCCTGAAAGCCTGTGACGCCAGCCTCAAGCGCCTTCAGACCGACTATATCGACCTCTACCAGATGCACCACGTGGACCGCGATACGCCGTGGGCGGAGATCTGGGAGGCGTATGAGACCTTGGTGCAGCAGGGCAAGGTCCTCTACGCCGGCAGCAGCAACTTTGCCGGTTGGCACATCGCCCAGGCATCCGAAACGGCCAAGCGCCGGCATTTCCTGGGCCTCGTTTCCGAGCAGAGCCTCTACAACCTGGCGGCGCGAACGGTGGAGCTGGAAGTGCTGCCCGCCGCTCACGCGTACGGCCTGGGGGTGATCCCCTGGAGCCCGCTGGGCGGCGGATTCCTGGGCGGCGTGCTGAAGAAGGCCGCCGAGGGACGGCGCGCCAGTGAGGGTATGCAGAAGCGCATCGACGAGAACCGCCCGCAGTTGGAGAAGTGGGAGGCCCTGTGCGCTGAACTGGGCGAGCAGCCCGCCGACGTGGCGCTGGCCTGGCTGTTGAAGAACCCCGCGGTCACCGCCCCCATCATCGGCCCTCGCACCGTCGACCAACTCAACGGCAGCCTCCGCGCCGTGGAAATCCAGCTCTCCGACGAGACCATGGCCAAACTGGACGCGATCTTCCCCGGCCCCGGCGGCGCCGCCCCCGAAGCGTACGCATGGTAGGCTAGAACTCAGAATTCAGGATTCAGCATTCAGCATTCAGGGCGAAGGCCCCGCTCCAAGAAGCGCACTGCCTCCTGGAGCGGGGCCTTCGGGCTGTTCCTTGTGCTGAAGGGGGACGCCGACGGCCCGCCGGCACGGCCGCGAAGCGGCCACCGCAAGCCATGCGCGCTCTGCACGCGGCCTATGGCCTTGGCCGAGATCTGGCGGACTTGGCGAGCCGTGACTACTGTTAAGCACGGCCGATAACGCCATAATGTCTCAACCGGCGCGGCAAGCGAAACCTGGTGAGGCGAACGAACGTATAGATCGGTGACGCTGCGGAAAAGAGACCTTCTATGCGCCACTGGGCCCAGCCGTTCATCGTTCTTTCCCTAGCGGGCCCAGCGGTTTCCGCTTGCTGCCACGTCGCCGCCCTGTTGGGCGCGTCGTTTGGGAGCGGCATTTTCCTGCTCCTCATCGGCTTGGCGGTTGCTTGGATCCCGACGCTGTACGTTCAAGCGCAGTTGGAGCCGGACATCTCCAGTCGCCTTCGCCTTTTCGACGTGCTTTTCGACGACTGCCCCGGCTGGACGCGCTGCCCCGTGTTGGGCCATTTCGTCTACATGCTGCTGATGTTCTGCATCGGCGGCGGCAGCGGCCGGGTGACGAACCATATCTTCGGCGCGCGCGTCTTCACGAGCTCTGCGATGGCCGGCTACGCGATATCCGCCGCCAGCCTCAAGGCGTATTTCGACGCGGAGATGGTCTAGGGCTGCGGCGCGAACTCCAGCCCACTCCCCGCGTGGCCCTCAGGGCGACCCACGAAAGGACGCAGCGATGAGCTTTACCGATGTGGTCTACTGCACCGTCTGTCGCAAACCGATGCCGGCCACCGAGCCTGCTTGTCCCTCTTGCGGAGCAGATCAGCGCGCCCCCCGTTCCGAGCCGGCGCGAGCTGCCCCCCCAGTTCAACGGGAGGGCCACCTGCTCATCAACCGGTTGATCGCCGCGTCGGAGATTCTTGGCGGCGTTCTGGGGTTCCACATGATCATTACGGCCGGCGTCGGCGTTAATGCGTTCGACAAGCTGTTCGTTGCCGTCCTGTCGGTATCCTGCTTGCTGGCCGGGGCGTGGCTCTGGAGCGGCAAGCCGCTTGGGGTTCGCGTATCCCTCGTGATCCAGGCCATGCAGAGCCTCTTCTTCGCCCTGCCGGCGCTCACCTACGTGTGGTTGGCGGGCCCCGCGGTTTACTTGGGGCTCTACATCAATTCGGAATCCCGTGTCGGGTATATGTACGGGGTGTTCAGCCGCGCTATGCTCGGGTCGCACTATATGCCCGTAATGCATTATGGTGGTTTTGTCATGTTGCCAGCCGTATCTGTCCACGGCATGAACATCCTCATCGGAGTGAACCTTGTTGCTCTGGCATTCGCTGCATACCTATTGCGCGTAACTCTCCGGGAGAAGTAGCAGACAGAACACAGCATTCAGGATTCAGCATTCAGCATCCGGGCCGAAGGGCCCTGTCCATGAGACTGGTTTCTCACGGACAGGGGCCTTCGGCCTGAATGCTAGATGCTGAATCCTGAATGCTGATCAGTAGGTCGGTACTGCGGGATCGATCTGCTGGCTCCAGGCGGTGATGCCGCCGGTGAGGTTCTTCACGTTGGAGTAGCCCTGGGCCTTCAGGAAGTCGACCACGGAACGGCTGCGGCCGCCCATCTTGCAATGCACCACCACGTCTCCGTCGCGCGGGATCTCGGCCAGGCGGGTCGGCACGTCGTTCATCGGGATCAACGTGGTCCCGTCGATGCGGGCGATCTGATACTCGCTGGGCTCGCGCACATCGATGATCTTCGGAGCATGGCCCGCGTCGATGAGGGACTTCAACTGGGTAACGGTGATTTCGTCCGGCAAAACGGTCTCCTCCTTGGCGGCGCTTGGGTTGGGCACGCCGCAGAACTCGTGGTAGTCGATCAGTTCGTGGATAGTGGCGTGCTCGCCGCAGATGGGGCAGTTGGGGTCCTTGCGCAGCTTCAGTTCGCGGAACTTCATCTCCAGGGCGTCGAAAAGGCCCAGGCGGCCGATCATCGGCTTTCCCTGGCCAATGATGAGCTTGATGGTTTCGTTGGCCTGGAGGCAGCCCACGATGCCGGGCAGCACGCCGAGAACGCCGCCCTCGGCGCAGGAAGGCACCAATCCGGGCGGCGGAGGGTCTGGGTAGAGGCAACGGTAGCACGGCCCCTTCTCGGCCCAGAAAACGCTCACCTGGCCGTCAAACCGGAAGATGCTTCCGTAGACGTTCGGCTTGCCCAGCAGAACGCACGCGTCATTGGTGAGGTAGCGGGTGGGGAAGTTGTCTGTTCCATCCACCACGATGTCGTAGTCGGCGATGATCTCCAGGGCGTTCTCGGAGGTCAGCGCCGTGTTGTACGTCTTTATGTCGATGTAGGGGTTGATCTGCCTCAGGCGGGCGGCCGCCGCTTCGACCTTGGGCTTGCCCACATCGTCCACTCCAAAGGCCACCTGCCGCTGGAGGTTGCTGTGATCCACCACGTCGAAATCCACCAGTCCCAGCGTGCCAACGCCGGCCGCGGCAAGGTAGAGGCCCAGCGGCGAGCCCAAGCCGCCCGTGCCGATCACCAGAACGCGGGCAGCCTTCAGCTTCTTCTGGCCCTCTTCACCCACCTCGGGCATGATCATGTGGCGGTTGTACCGGCGGTACTCGTCTGGGGAAAAGGTCATGCCTGCCGCGAGGCCGGGGTCTACAACACCCTCCGAGCCGCCGGCGATGCTGGGCACGATGACCAGCGTGTCTCCATCGACGAGCGCGGTGTCGCGGCCCTGCAAGCCATCGATATCCTCATCGTTCTTGAAGACCTTCACGAACCGGCGCAGGTTTCCCTGGGGGTCGAAAAAGCTCTTGCGGAGTTCCGGCGAGCGGGCCGCCACGTCCTCCAGGACCTCGCGTACGGTCCCTCCATGGGCCAACACGCTGTCCTGGTCCTCGGTATAGCGCCGCAGGGGCGCGGGGATGGTAACCGTCACTGGCATACGCCTGAATCTCCCGTCATAATCCTGACTTACTTTTCCAGCATTGTGGATTGCATTCGCCATGATGTCAAACAGCGAGAGAGAGGCAATGGTTTCCAGGCAGGCGTGGATCGGATTCACCACAGAGGCACAGAGGCACAGAG
>DASXUL010000106.1:0-10588 GCA_036504855.1 Armatimonadota bacterium
CGTTCGGCGGCCGTGCAGTCCGAGGCGCGAGACCACGGTCCATCAGCGGGCAAGGCGTGCCTTGCCCCACCAAGTCTGGTATCGCCGACCACCGAACGGTGGACGGCCGGGCCTACCGGGTAGGGGCAAGGCACGCCTTGCCCGCTGATTCGGACGGCAGATCGAACGGCAGAGCGAACCACACAGCCCCCCGAACCGGCGACGAACAAATGCATTTTCACGTCAGCGAAGGCCGCAGGCCATGCCGCCGCCGAGAGTCGCCTGGTTGTTCTGGAATAGGCGCCGGTTCACCGCCAGGTAGGCGCGAGCCAACGACATCCCGCCGCCCACCCACGGATCCGTGGCGGCGGTGTTCCCGCTCTGAATTTGAACCCCGTGATGCTCGACGAGCCGGGCACGTTGTAAGGCGTCGCCACGTCAGACCCGCCCAGGATGGTGACCGCCCTGGCCGCCCCTTCGGAGACTCCCGCGCGCCGGATAGGGGGAGTTCAACCCACGAAAAAGGCAACCGGCGACGCCGTCGCATCACAACCTGCAATTACACTAATTGCAGAAAGCAGTGGTATAATCCCCTGCATCCGCGATCTACCGTCGGTCTTGGCGCCGCCTACCGCCGGGCGAACGCCCATTACGGTCGGCCGAGGCGCCGGCCCAACGGCATACCGAGTCGGAGTTGGTCAGGGAGGAGACAAAGAGAATGGCTATCGCCGATCCAATGATCGACGCGTTCCGGAGCCGCGTCCGGACGGATTGGGCCGGGGACGACACAGCCGCGGCCTGGCAGAAACACTACGCCGTCATGAAAGAGCAACTGGCTCTTGTGACGAACGCGATCGTGGAGGCCGCCGCGCCCCAGCCGAGTATGGCGGTCCTCGATATCGCCTCGGGCACGGGCCAGCCGGCCCTGAGCATCGCTCCACGGGTCGGCGCTTCGGGCGCCGTCGTGGCCACCGACCAGAGCGAGGGCATGCTCCGGGCGCTGCGCGCCAACGCGCGCGACGAGGGAGCGACCAACGTTGAGACGCGCGTCTGTGATGCCCACGATCTTCCGTTTCCAGATGCCGCGTTCGACCTCGTGACGTCCCGGTTCGGGGCCATGTTCTTCGCCGACGTCAAGCGGGCCCTGGCCGAGATGCGCCGCGTCTTGAAGCATGGCGGCCGGACGGTCCTCACCGTATGGGGACCGCCCGCTCCCGATAGCGTGCTGGGCGCCGTCGGGATGCCCATCATGCGACGGCTGGCGGAAAGACCCGACCCGGATGGACCCGGCCCGATGCGGTTCGCCGAATCCGGCAAGCTGGCGCGTCTGGTGGAGGACGCGGGCTTCGTTGAAGTAACGGAGAACAGCCTCACTCTGCCGGCTCCGTTCCCGGGCTCGCCGGAGGAGTTCGTGGGCCACGTGATGGAGATCGCCACCCCGCTCCGCAACGCCGCCAACACCCTGCTGCCGGACGACCGCCGTGCGGCGGAAGCGGAAACATACCATCTGCTGCGACCGCTCTACGACGGCACGAAGACCAACGTGAAAGCCCCGGTCATCACCGTTACGGGGGTGGCCCCATAGCGCTCTGTTAGGGTGATTCCGTGAGTCTGTGTAGCCCGCCATCGCATGTCACCCCGAGGAACGAGGGGTCTCGGCCTGACGCTTCTCCCGGAATTGCGTCGCCAAGCACCCAAACAAGGCGGTGGATGGGTGCTTGGTCACTCTTCCCGCCTCGATAGGTCAGGCCGAGACCCCTCGTTCCTCGGGGTGACGTGTGTTGATAGGCTGACGTCAAACTAACCCGTCTTCCCTAACTAACGACTTGGTGCGCTGTTAGGGTGAAACTCGCCCGTTGACCGACGCCATGAGAAGCCTCTAATCCCCAGCAGAGAGGGGGCGGACACGGCAAGCCATGTCCCTACAGGTCGGCCCGGCCGTCCACCGTTCGGTGGATGGAAGCAGGCAGGCATAGGGACACGGCTTGCCGTGTCCGCCCCCTCTCTTCAATGCGGTATAGGCCCCTCATGAGACCCGCGAGGGACTCACGAACCCTTCCTTCCTAACAGAGCTCTTAGGGGGCGGCGCGCATCCCGCGCACGCAGGGCCCGCGAACCAGAGCCGCGCGCCCGCGCTCAGCCAACCGGCAAATGCCTTTCAAGCAGCTGAATGCGAGAGGTCTCGGCCGTCAATTATGAACGGGGTCCATTCCCATCGCCAATCGGAAGACGGAAATGGCGTCCGCCAGGTCGATCGCGCCTGCGGAGGCGCCGCCTCGCTCCACGTTCAGCCGCGCGACGTCTGCCGCATCGGAGGTCTCGATGCCGGAGAAGAGCCGGAGCGCCCTAATCGCCTCCGCCACTGCAAACGGGGTAGGCGCGCCGGCGTCCCGCTCATAGGCGCCGAGGTCCACGTGGCTCCCGGCGATGCGAGCGTGTCCGTCCAGATCGGGTTCCCACTGCGGCACAAGCGTGTCATCGCCTGCATTGATGGCAGGTGAGCCCGCGGCCAGATGGAAGTCCCCCACGGAGGCGGACACGAACTGCGGGTTCGCCTTGATGTTGCCGTTGGCGCCCGTGGGGTCGGCGATCCCCTTGTAGTTGGCCGCCCCGTTGCTGAAGAAGGCGTTGTGCACGGCTGTCACCGTAGCGCCGCCTGTGACAGCCAATCCCGTGGCGTTGGAGGCAACGATCGAGTTCGCCAGGATCAAGAAGGTCTGCGCGTTCGGCGGGTCGTACTGAAACGCGAGGACTCCACCCCCACCCACTTCAGCGTTCGGCAAGAGCGTGTTCCCGACAATGGTGTCGTTGATAACCGACGCGGTACTGCCTAAGACGGCGACGCCGCCGCCGCCGTCGTAGGCCGAGTTCTCCCAGATCAGGTTGCCGTAGATGCGAGCCGTCCCGTTATCCACATCGATCCCGCCCCCGTAGTATTCTGACGAATTCCCCGAGATAGCGTTGTCCACGATGTCGACCGGACCACCGGAAGCGCAGATGCCTCCGCCGTGACTCGCCGAGTTCCCCGTGATCGTGTTCCGGGCAATGAGGCCGCTCCCCTTGATGGAGATCCCTCCCCCATCCGAAAACTGGCCGTTGGCAATGATCTGGTTGTCGGTGACGAGGTTCCAACCGCGGGTTAGGGTAATGCCCCCGCCGTTATACGCAGACACGCTCCCGGTGATGATGTTGTTCGCAATCACGGTGTGGTTGCCGGTCGAGTAGATCCCGCTTTCCCCGCCGTTCTGGATCGTAAAGCCGTCCACGGTCACATAAGACCACATCGTGGAAACGATGCTCAATCCGTAGGCCGACGGGGTTTCCTGCGGGCCGAGCACGGTGACGTTCGCGCGCCAATTGCGCTGATCGCGTGAGGTCTCCGTGCCGGCGAACCCGCCGTATAACGCGAGGACGGCAGGCAGCACGAGATGCTCAGGATACACTCCCTTCGCTACCCACACTTCGTCGCCGGGAGCCGCCGCCGAGACGGCCGCGCCAACCGTCGCTTTGGCCCCCGCCCATGAGGTCCCATCGAGCGCGTCGCTCCCGGTCGTGGAGACGCACCACCGGCGCGAGGTCAGCGGCCACGCAGTCCCGTCGCTTTCGTCCGATCCGATGTCAACGGTAAGCCCCTGACTCCGCGCCTGGCCGTCGATGTCCGTTTCAACGGACCCGACCCCCGAGGCGTCACCGGCGTCGATGCACGGCGAACCCGGCTGGAGGTGCGGCGTCGCGTACCAGTCGGAGAGCCGCGGATCAGCCGAAATGTTGCCGTTTTCGCCCAAGCCGCCCGGCGCCGGGAGATAGTCTCCCAGCCCGTTGCCGTACGCGTCGCAATTGCTGACGGGCAGGCTGTTCGTCCCAACGACGATGCCCGATCCGTTGAAGGCAACCAGGCAATTGGTGACCCGGGACCCTGTACCGGTTGCAGATATGCCGATCCCGCTGTTGGCGCAAACGGTGTCGCCGGAGATCGTCGCCTGCATGCCCGCGGTGATCCCGTTTCCGGCATTGCCGGCGATCGTGTTGTTCAACAAGGCGATTGTCCCGGGGCTCCCGGACGTGCCGTCGTTGGCCGCTACGCCGTCGATGTCGTTCCCACGGATGACGTTGTTCGAAACCGTAACCAGGCCGCCGAAGGCGCTGACGCCGCTGCCGCGGTTGCGCTCGATCAGGTTGCCCCGGATGTCAACATTCCCCCCTGCCACGGCCACGGCGTTCCCGGAATTGCCCGCCATCGTGTTACCGGAGATGGCGACGGTCCCGGACGCGACGTAGATGGCCCCCCCGCCGCTGCCGCCGCGCGAGTCGAAGCCCTTGGCGCTGTTCTGTGTGAACGTGTTGTTCGAGATCGTAGCGGTATCGCCCACATAGATCCCGCCGCCCAGGGCGTAGAGTGACATCCGGTTGTCCGGGTTGTTCCCGATGAACGTGTTCGAGTTGACGATCCCGCCCCCTCCCAGGTAGATGCCGCCGCCGTAGTACCGGTTTCGCGACTGGTTGCGGGAGATGATGCAGCGTGTGATGGTGTTCGGCCCCGACACGCAGTAGATACCGTTGTTGGCGCCGTTCTGTACGGTCAGCCCATCGATGGTTGTCCCGCCGACAGGAATCAGGATGACGGCCCCATTGCCGTTCCCGTTTACAACCGTCGGGTTCTTCGCGGGATCGCGCGGCTCCCGTGAGCTCTCCATTCCGGCGAAGCCTCCGTAGAGGCCCACCCCTCGGCCGAGAACCATACTCTCGGTGTAAGTCCCGGCTGCCACCCAGACCTGGTCGCCCGCCTGCGCGAGGCACAAGGCCGCGGTGATCGTCTGTTTCGCGTTCGCCCAGGACTGGCCGTCCCGGGAGTCGTCGCCGTTGGGGCTCACGTGGAAGGTCTGGATGTTCGGCGACCAGGGCAAACCGTTGCTCTCATCCGCGCCGATGTCCACGCGGGCGCCCTGGATGCGCGCCTCGTGATCAACGTCGCTCTCGCCCAGCGCATCCGCGTCGTCGCCGGCGTCGATGCAGGGCGAGCCGGGCTCGAGGTGCGGCTCGCGGTCAGCGCTGGAGAGCATCGGGTCCGCGGAGATGTTTCCATTGGTCCCTGTTGGCGCCGTCATGCCGGTGAAGTTCGAGGACCCGTTGCCGAACGTGTCGCAGTGGCGCATCGTGACAGCGCTCACGCTCGAGGAGACTCCGTAGGAGGTGTTTGAAGCCGTCAGGGTGTTCACAATCGCTGCCGTCGCCCCGCTCAGGCAGATCCCGCCGCCGGTATTGCCCGAGATGGTGCAGCCGGAGACCCGAACCGGCCCGGAGGCCAGATACATCCCCGCGCCGCTTCCGGCGATATTCCCGAGAATGGTGCAGTTCGCGATGGTCGCCGGGCTATATACCGCCACGCCACCGCCGGAGGTCGGGTAGTTCGTGGTAGCCCCCGCCAAGGTTCCGCCGCCATTTGCCGTAATCACATCGTTCGCGATGGTTGTGCTGCCCCGGACCACGATGCCGGTGTCGGTTGCGTTGCGGACCGTAAAGCCGTCCACGATGCTGTCCCGGCTCGTCGTGATGACCGCCGCCGCCTGGCGGCTCCCGTCGAGGACGGTGACGTTGGCGCGGTAGTCCCGTGGCTCTCGCGCTGTTTCATCGCCCGCGAAGCCGCCGTAGAGCGCCACTCCTGGAGGGAGCGTGACCTTTGTGGCGTAGACGCCGCGGGACACCCAAACTTCATCGCCTCCCGACGCCAGGGCGAGTGCCCCCGCGATGCTCCGCCGCGCCGTCCCCCAACTGGCGCCGTCGGCGGCGTCATCGCCGGCTACGGCGACGCGCCAGATCCGAGGTGAAACGTTCCACGTCGTTCCGTCGCTCTCGTCAGCGCCGATGTCGAGGTGCGCGCCCTGCACCCGCGCCTGGCCGTCGATATCCGTGTCGCCGCTCCCCGCTCCGGAGTCGTCGCCGGCATCAATACAGGGTGATCCCGGCTGGATATGCGGCGTCCGGTACTTGCTCGACAACCGGGGATCGATCGCAATGTTGCCGTTGGCGCCGGTCTGGTCGGAGATACCCGCGTAGGGAAGGCTGTCGTTTCCGTACACATCGCAGTTGCGGATCGTAATGTTTTTCATCGACCCACATCCGATACCGCTCACGTTGAACGCTACGATCGTGTTCAACACGTCCGCGTGGGCGCCCATGCCGCTGAACACGCAGATGGCGCCGCCAGACGGCGTGGCCGAGTTCCCGATCAGAGTGTTGTTGGCGATTGTGCTGGTCCCGGCAACGGCGATGCCGCCGCCGGAGGCCGCTGAGTTGTAGAGGATATAGCTGTCCGTGATGATCGCCCGCGCGCCCGAGTCCACATAGACGCCTCCCCCGTTCCCGTTCAACGCGCTGTTGTTCGCGATCGTGTTGTGTGATATCACGGCGGTTCCGCGCGTTACGCGGATGCCGGTCCGAACGGCGTTGCGGATCGTGAAGCCGTCGATGATGCTCCCATACGAACAGATCTCCAGTGAGTTGTTGACCTGGGCGCCGTCGAGGATCGTGGGGTTGGCGAGCACATCCCGTTGCCCGAACGCCGTCTCGGTTCCGGCAAACCCGCCGTAGAGCGCCACGCCGTGGTTCAGCAGGGGATCACCGGGATACACGCCTCTGGCCGCCCACACCTCATCGCCGCGGAGGGCTGCGGCAAGGGCCGCTGTGATTGTCCTCTTGGCCTGGGCCCAGGAACTTCCGTCGCGGGTATCGTCCCCCGTCTGGGCCACGTACCAGGCGGTGCGAGGCGTTGCCCACACGGTTCCATCGCTCTCGTCGGCCCCGATGTCAACGTGGCTTCCCGCAATACGGGTCTGCCCGTCAATGTCGGTCTCGCCGACGACGTCGGAGTCGTTTCCGGCATCGACGCAGGGTGAACCGGGTTGGATGCGAACGTTTCGACCCGGGTTCGTCAGCTTCGGATCGATCGAGATGTTGCCGTTTGTGCCGGTAACGCTATCCGAGGTGGTGAAACCGTAGTTGCCTCCGTCGTTCCCGAAGACGTCGTTGTTGCGTAACGTAAGCGCGCCGGTGAGGCCCACGGTATTGAATGCCACGATCGTGTTGGTGACCGATGCATTGGAATCGCGGAGATACACGCCGTAAGGGGCATTCCCCGTGATTGTGTCATTCGTTATAGTAACCGAACCGCCGGACGCCTCGATTCCACCGCCGCCGGATGAGTTGAGCGAGGAGTTGGCGGCGACCGTGCAGTTGGCGATCGTCACGGTGCGGTTGGTCGCCACGATGCCGCCGCCGCCGCTCGGCGCCCGATTGCCGGTTATCGAATTGTTGAGAATCAGGCTCGGAACCGTCGTTGTCGTCCCCCCCAACATGGATATGCCGCCGCCCTTGTAGTCCGCAGTATTGCCTTCGATGATGTTGTTCGAGATGACCACCGCGTTTGTTGCCCCGATGGCAATACCGCCGCCGCTGCCGTTCCGCACGACGAAGCCGTCTACCGTCGTGACAGCGGAGCCGGCGGCCGTGATGGCAACGACGGTTCCGGCCCGGTTGCCATCGAGAACCGTGCGGTTGGCGCGGGGATCACGCTGCGCGGATGCGGATTCTGCGCCGCCGAACCCGCCGAGAAGGCTGACCCCGGACGCCAGGCTGACCGGCCCCACGTATATACCCGAGGCCACCCACACTTCATCCCCGGACTGAGCCACCGACGCCGCGCTCGCTACCGTGGGAAATGCGGTGCTCCAGGACGCCCCGTCGTGCACCGGCCCGGGAGCGCTCTGGCTTACGTACCGGGTTGCGGCGTGAACTTCAAACGATGGCGCCGCGAAGAGGGAAATCGGCAGCGCGAGAAGGCAGAGGATTCGCGGGAGGCGGCGTTTCATAAGTCATGTTCCTCGATGCTGAGGGCTCAGCGGTAGGCGGCGGACACGTTAACTGGAATCAGGCACATCGCTGCCTGATCGCCCGGCCGCGGCTGCGGGCGGAAGGTGTGGGGGCGCCCACCTCTATCATACCATAACAGCATTACGCTTGGTTGACGTCGGCCCCACGGCAGTTTGCGGTGGAACGATCGCCCAAAGTCCCTTCGCCCGCCAACTCAATTCCATACTGGCGTACAGACTGAGAGCACTGACGCAGGCAAACGGTACGGTTTCCGCGAGCGCGGGTTGATACTGGTGGATTCCGTTGCGTCCGGCGTTTCGGCGATTGGGTCGTTTGGGGACCCTCCGAGAGATGAAGACGATGCGAGTCGACGGCTAGCCCTCAGCGGGCAGAAGGGGATCGGATCGAGGGGAGATTCCAGCGACCAGCCGAGCGGCTGGCGCGCGCCAACTTCTGATCGGACCGCGTTTCGGCAAGCAAGGGTGCATGCCGGGAAATGCGCACGCCCCAAGTGGAGGCGCCTGGTTCGAGTCAGTACAAGGCCGCTCGCTGGCTCCCGGCAGCGATGAGGCATAAACCAAACCAAGGGAAGCAACTGCCTGCTGAGTGCGCAAAAAGGGATGGGGCTAAACAGCCCCATCCCTTTCCGTGTTGGCTCGCCTCAAGCGTACAGCCTCGAACATACGGGAAGGAACTTGCCGTGCGCAAGCGGCCGCGGTTCTGGTAGACGGCCGCAGTGACCGCTCACAAGGCTATCTGGGTCGGGAAGGCGACCGTCACCGTCACGGCTGCCGGGCCCTGATGGAGGGAAAGGTCCCACCCGTTCGCGTCGGCGGCGGCCTTGCAGATGGCGAGGCCAAGCCCGTTGCCGCCGGCCTGTGAGTGCCGGGCGGCATCGGGGCGGTAGAACGGCTCGAAAAGGCGAGCGCGGTCGAGCGGCGGGATCGGGCCGGTCTCGTTCACGATGGTCAACTCCGGCGCCGGCCCGTCTCGCAGCGTGATGGCCACGCGGCCGCCCGCCGTCGCGTACTTCACGGCGTTCTCCACGAGGTTGCGCGCCAGCATCTCCATGTGAGTCTCCGGCGCCACGATCTCCACCGTCTCCGGTACGTCCATCTCCACATGGAGGCCCCGCTCTTTGGCGAGGCCCGCATACGCCTGCGCCGCCTGCTCGATGGCGGCGGCCAGGTTCACACGCTCGGAAGCGCCCTCGCCCACTCCGGACTGGAGGCGGTTCAGAGCGAGGAGGTCCTGAACGAGCCGGGACAGGTAACCTGTCTGCTCGAGCGCCTCGGCGACAACCGTCTCATACTCCTCGGCGGAGCGCGCGCGGGAGAGCGCGAGTTCCAGGTGTCCCTGGAGCGCCTGCAAGGGGGTGCGCAGCTCGTGGGAGGCCGCCGCGTAGAAACGCTGGCGGGCCGCCGTGGCCTCATACAGCCGGTCCAGGAACCCGTTCAGCGTGCCCACGAGCGTCACTACCTCGGCATCGCGCGAGGGGGCCGAAAGGCGCACGTCAGGCGCATCGGCGGAGGCCCGCGCCGCCTGCTCGGAGAGCCGCTCGATCGGAGAGAGCGTCCGCCCGACCACCGCCCACGCCCCGCCCGCCGTCCCAAGGAGGACGACAAGGCTCAGCGCGGCCAGCGCCAGCATCTCCCGGCTCAGGTTCCGCTCCGTCTTCTCCCACGGCACGCCGAGGAGGGCAGTATCATTACCGACCCGCACGCTCGCCGTTCGCCATTCCCCACCAGTTGCGCCCGGCGAGGGCGGAACGTCCACGTCCGAGGCCCAAAGGCGCCGGCCCGCCGGATCGTAGAGCGCCATGGCGATGCCCTGCGCGCGGCGCTGCTCCCGCTCCTCCCCCATTTCGGAAATCGCCGCGCCGCGCGGGCCGCCGCCCAACTCCGCGCGGAACTGGCCAGCCGCTTCCCGCAGCAGGGTGTCCGCCTCCCGTTCGGCGGTCCGCCGGGCATACCAGGTCAACCCGCCGGCCATGAGAAGCAGCAGAACGGCCGCCGCCGCCGTGAAGGCGAGCGTCATCCGGGCGCGCATGGAAGACGGCATCAGGGCGCCTCCATCCGGTAGCCTGTCCCGCGCACCGTGTGGAGGAGGGCGGCCGCATGCCCCTTGTCGATCTTGCGGCGCAGGTAGGAAATGTAGACCTCCAACACGTTGTCCGTGCCGGCGAAATCATACTGCCAGACGTGCTGAAGGATCATGGAGCGGGTCAGCACCCGCCCGGCGTTGCGCATCAGGTATTCGAGCAACGCGTATTCGGTGGCGGAGAGCGGGATGTCCTTGCCGCCCCGCCTCGCCCGCCGGGTGGCCGGGTCGAGCGTAAGGTCGCCCACGGCGAGAAGGGCCGGGGCGGAGGCGCCGCGCCGCAGCAGGGCGCGCATCCGCGCCAGCAACTCGCCCACGTGGAAGGGCTTCACGATGTAGTCGTCCGCTCCGCTGTCCAGCCCTTCGATCTTGTCGGCGGTGGTATCCTTGGCGGTGAGGATGAGGATGGGCGTGCGCACTCCGGCCGCCCGCAGCCGCTTACAGACGGAGAACCCGTCCAGCCCCGGCAGCATCACGTCCAGTAGGATCAGGTCGAAATCTCCGGATCCGGCCGCCTCCAGCGCCGCCAGCCCATCGCCCACCATGAGCGAGGTGTAGCCCGCCTCCCGGACCGCCTGTTCGAGGAAGCGGGCCACGCTCGGGTTGTCTTCAACGATGAGGACCTGCACCGCTCCTCTTTCCC
>DASXUL010000107.1:0-9456 GCA_036504855.1 Armatimonadota bacterium
CGTGATCTTCTCGGGGATCTCTCCCTGGCCGATCCGGTCGATGGCCCCCGCGGCCACGTTCAGCGGGCCGATGACGGCGTCCAGCGTGTCGTTGACGCCCTGGACCACCTTGCGGAAGTCGCCCTGGTGCTTGGTTGCATCCGCTCGCGTTTCGAGCCGGCCTTCCACGGCGGCCTGGCTCAGCATGTTCGCGTCGGTGACGAGGGCGTTCACCGCGTCAATGCAGGCGTTGAGGGCGGTCTTAACGACGTTGAGGTCGCCCCGGAAGTCGTCGGTGATCTTCTCCGGAATGTCGCCCTTGCCGATGCGGTCCACGATGGCGGCCGCCACGTTGACGGGTCCGATCACCGCGTCCAGAGTGTCGTTCACGCCCTGCACGATCTCCCGATAGCCGCCCTCGAAGCGCGACGCATCGCCGCGCACGGCCAGGCGCCCGGCCACGGCGGCCTCGCTGAGGGCCTTCTCCTCAGCGATGAGGGCCCGCAGCGTCTCCGCCACGCGGGCCATACTGATCGCCAGCACGTCCTTGCTCGATCTCGCCTCGATCCGCACCGACAAGTCACCGGCGGCGATGCTGTCAGCGGCGGCGGCTTGCTGGCGCGTGCTCTCAACGATCACGCCAAAGGCGCGCATCAGGTCCCCGGTCTCGTCCCGGCTGTTCGACCTCGTTTCAACATCTACGTCACCCTCGGCGATACGGCCGGCGGCGGCCGTCATGGCGCGCAGTGGTTTCACAATTGATCGCGTGAGCGTTACGGCCAGTGCGACGGCGGACGCCAGCGCCGCGCCGAGGATGATGAGGAACAGCGATCTGGAGCGCGCGGCATCCTCAGATGCGGCCCTCCGTCCCGTCTCGGCGCGCTTGGCGTTGATATTGCTCACCGCGACAAGAGACGCCTGCGACTTGAGGTAAGCCGGACGGGCCGCCATGGAGGCGGCGAACGCCCTCCTGCCGACCGCGAGCGACTTCGGGTCCATGGCATCCACGCCGGCGGCGGCCAGGTGATCTTGCTCGAGCACCAGCGCCTGGATGTCGCTGCTTGCAGCCCTCCAGGCGTCCCAGTCCGCCTTGGCCGTCTTCCACGCGGTCTTCTCCTCATCGTCGTACATGGGGAGGGCCTCGTAGCGCTTGACGGCATCATCCGCTTGCGCCATCGAGGCATCCAGCCGCGCGTGAAGGCTCTTGATCTGCGCCGCGTCTGTGAGGAACGGGTTGATCAGGGTGCGTTCCGCGGCGGTGATGGCCGCCTGGGCTGTGGCCAGGTCGCCCAGGGCATCCACGCCCGGCAATCGGTTGCCCCCGATGTCCTCTATGTGATCGCCCATCCGTCCCAGGCTCCCGAAGCCGTTGATGCCTATCACAAGCGTCAGAATCGCCAGAAGGAGAAAGCCCCCCGCCAGCTTCGCGCCGATCTTCAGTCTTCCTAACATGTATTTCCTCTACGGCCGCCGACATCCCTGTCGGGCCGCCCGTCTTGCTTGCCTCACGACTGGTCTCCGCTTCCATCGTTCCGCCAGCGTCATGTCGATGACCGGCGCGTCTGAGACGCAGGCGGTGTGCGCAACGCGCCAATCCGCTCTACCACGCCTTACCCTCCGCCCATCTGCGCGGAAGCCAGGCCGAACCGCGTGAGGGTGCGATGGCGGGCGCCGGATCCGTGTCGGCTGAAGGAGGACGATAGGTATCTATACACCCTTCGACCAGCGGACGGCCTTGGCGCGCAAGGGGGATAAGCAGATAACGAGGGGGAAAGGCGTGAACTGCGTCAGTGATTTCGCTGACACAGGCCGGCCGCCTCCGGGCTAGGTAACTACGAGGAGCGCCCCCAGTGTCGCTTAGCGCAGCCAACCGCGACCGATAGCGTAACGAACGATCTCCGCGCGGCTGGCAAGGCCGGCCTTTTCCATGGCGCGGGACCGGTAGGTTTCGACGGTCCTGACGCTGATATTCAGGCGGCTGGCGATCTCCTTGCTCGCCAGCCCCATGGCGATCAGCCGCAGGACGTCGGCTTCCCGTTCGCTGAGGGCGTCGATCGAGGGGGACGGCTGCGAGACCGACTGCGCGACGAAGCCGAGCACAACCGTTCCGGCTACCGCGGGGTCGATATAGGCGCCGCCTCCAGCGGTGGCCCGGATGGCCCGGATCAGTTCATCCGAGGCGGAACGCTTGGAGATGTAGCCGGAGGCGCCGGCTTCCAGGAGCTGTCGGATGTACGATCGATCCTCGTGCACAGTGAAAGCGATGATGCGAATATCGGGCAAGGCCCGTTTGATCTGCGCGGTGGCCTGTGCACCGGATAGCACCGGCATCGATACGTCCATCACCACCACATCGGGCAGAAGCTCTTTCACCAGGCGCACGGCGGCCTCTCCGTCGCCGGCCTCGCCGACCACCGTCATATCGGGCTGGGAGCCGATCAGCGCCTTAAGCCCCTCCCGCACAATCGGATGGTCATCGGCTAGGAATATCTTCAGCACTGACAAGCCCCGAACCTCCTCGCAGCCGCCGCAGCGACTGACCGCCGATGAGCGTAGCCATCGTTCCAGGCCGAGTCCCATTCACGAGGGCGCCGGCGGGCAGCCAAAGGGCATACCCGTCTCTCCCCGGGGAACGAGGACTCTGTACCCGTTCGTCAGACCCGGCCACTGAGTGTTTACCCACTTTACCGGTCGATCCGCTGAACGGGTCCGTGGTACGCCCGCCGGACGCTGCTGGTCCACAGATGGCGGCGATCACGATTACCGCTCCAGACCGCCAGGCGCCGGGCCCGCCCGCCTGAAAGCGCATCTTCACCAGGTTCGCCGCTGCCATCCGCCCGCCTGCCCCCGGCCTTCACGAGACTCGCTTCAAGCGAGGGAACTGCCAGTGGAGGCCATCTGACAATACCGCCGAACGCGGGGGGGTTGCGGCACGGGCTCGCGTATGGTAGAATGTCATTGTCATACAACCGGGCGGGCATCGCAATGGCGCGACTGTTCCACCTACTCAATTCAGCGACTCCGCGGCGTCCCTCTTTCGGGCCGCCGCTCGATGAACCGACCGGATCATGTTCGTCAGAAACCATCAGCTACCCGTCGTCGCGTCAAAGATCGTCATTGATGCGCTCTGCATCGCGGCCTCTTCGGCTATCGCCTTCCTCATCCGATTTGACGGGCATCCCTCCATCCACTTCGTCCACCTGTGGCAGGCGCAACTGGGATCCCTCATCCTGATCCGCCTCGTCACCACCTGCGTCGCCACCGGTTACCGCCTCCACTGGCGATTCACCAGCCTCACCGACGCGTGGGTCGTCCTGCGGACCGTGCTCGTGGGCACGGCCATCTTCACCGTTGTCGTCCATCTCCGTTCCCCGGAACCCTGGCCTCGCGGCGTGCTGCTGCTGGAGGCGTTCCTCACCCTCAACCTGATGCTGGCCGCCCGCGTGGCTGTTCGCATCGCGCGCAACCGCTTCGCCCAGCGCCGCGCTTCGAAACGCGATTCGCGCACGGTCCTCGTGGTGGGAGCCGGGAACACGGGCGAACAAATCGTCCGCCAGATGCTGAGCGATCCGTCGGCGAACTTGGAGCCGGTGGGCTTCGTGGATGACGATCCCGCCCGGCTGCACCGGCGGATCCACGGCGTGCCCGTGCTCGGAGCCATCCAGGACGTGGCGGAGATCGCCGACGCGCATCGGGTGGATCAGATCCTCATCGCCATCCCCTCTCTCTCCGGCTCCGCGATCAGCGGCATCGTGCGCCAGTGCGCGAGGGCGCGCGCGGACCTGACGATCCTGCCCTCGCTTCCCCAGATGGTCACCTCCGGCGCTTCGGCGCTGGCCATCCGGAAGGTGAGCGTGGAAGACCTGCTGGAACGCAGCCCGGTGAACGTGGATCTCAGCGCCGTGGCCAAGTATGTCCGGGGCGAGCGCATCCTCGTGACCGGGGCCGGAGGGTCGATCGGCAGCGAGCTGTGCCGTCAGATCGTGGACCTCCAGCCGGAATGCCTCATCGCGTTGGGACACGACGAGGCCTGCCTCTACTGGATCGACCAGGAACTGCAGCGTCAGCGCGGATACCGCCCCACGGTGGTGGTGGCCGACGTGAAGGACCGGGCGCGCATGGATGACGTGTTCCGTCTGCACCGTCCCACGGTGGTGTTCCACGCGGCCGCCCACAAGCACGTGCCGATGATGGAGGCGAACCCCGGCGAGGCGGTGAAGAACAACGTGTTCGGCACGCGCAACCTGGCGGAACTGTCTATCCAGTACGGGGTGCGGCGGTTCGTGATGATCTCCACCGATAAGGCGGTGAACCCCACCAGCGTGATGGGAGCCACCAAGCGGGTGGCGGAGATGGTGGTCCAGAGCCTGGCTCAGCGCATCGAGACATCCGGCGCCGGCCGGCCGGCGGACGACTGCTGGGGGTTTGGGCCGATGGCGCCGGGAACGGCGGTGACGAAGTTCACGTCGGTGCGGTTTGGCAACGTGTTGGGCAGCAGCGGAAGCGTTGTGCCCACGATGCAGAGCCAGATCGCCAGCGGCGGCCCGGTGACCGTGACGCACCCGGAGATGGAACGCTTCTTCATGACCATTCCGGAGGCGGTGCAACTGGTGATTCAGGCCGGCGGGATGGGCGGCGGGGGCGAGATCTTCGTGCTGGACATGGGGAAACCGGTGAAGATCATCGACCTGGCGTGGAACCTGATCCGCCTCTCCGGGATGGTGCCCGACGTGGACATCCCGATCCAGATCACGGGCATCCGTCCGGGCGAGAAGCTGTATGAAGAGGTGCTGACGGCCGAGGAAGGGATCCGGACGACGAGCCATGAGAAGATCCGGGTGGCCCGGTCGACTCCTCTGGACCACGAGGGCTTGCGCGCGGGGCTGATGCAGTTGGAACGGGGCGTGCAGCGCGGCGATGGCGATATCGTCCGGGAGATCCTGTCGGGCATCGTTCCGACGTACCGGCGCGGCCCGGCTCCTGCCCAGGCCCGCCAGCCCGCGCGGGGGAAACCCGCGCACAACCCGGCCACCGATGCCCTCCCGGTAGGAGGCGAATGATCGCCGCCTCCTACCAGATCCAGCTCGCCCCACGCCGCTGACGCAGCGCTCAGCCTGAGCCCATTCCGGCCGCTTGCCGAAGAAGCAACACGGCGTCCTCCAGGGTAATGCCCGGCCCGGCGGCTCCCGTGTTCAGCCGTCCGCGGTCAAACAGCGTTGCGGAAGCTAGGCCTCCCGCCAGCCGGAGAGCCCGCGCCACGTCCGCCACCGTGATGGACGCGCCGACCGGTAGCTCGTATGCGCCCATATCGATATGCGCGCCTTGCTGTCTTGGATTCCCATCCAGGTCAACACCGCCTACAGGCGCCGTGCCTACAGCGGCGTCGATGCACGGCGACATGGGTTGGAGGCGGTAGTCTCCGGCAAGGCGGTCCACGAAGCGGGGTTCGGTTGAGACGTTCCCGTTCTGCCTCGTCTGGTCGGGATAGTAGTAGTAGTTCGCCTTCGTGTTTCCGAAGACGTCGTTGGCCCGAACCGTCATGAAAGGCACGAGGTTCGGATACGCGGCGATCCCGGAAGTGTTATACGCCACGATGTTGTTCAGCAGGCTCCCGCCGGGACTCGACACGAAGATCCCGCCGCCCGACTGGTAGATCGCGCTTTCGCTGGCTGTGTTGGAGACGATCGTATTGTTCGACACCACGGAAGTCCGCGAAGACACGGCAACGCCTGCCCCGGAGACCGCTCTATTGCCGGAAATGAGACTGCTGGTGACGCGTGCGCTGGTTGTCGCGTAGAGACAAATGCCTCCCCCGGATTCGGCGGCGCTGTTGTCATACACGCGAAGGCGCGACAGATCCGGCGCTCCCCCATCAACGAATACCCCGCCTCCGACGGCCGCCGTGCACGCCGTGATAACGCACCGGCTGATCGGGAGAGACGAGTGGCGCAAAAAGAGGCCGCCGCCGTACCGGGTCGGCGTGGGCTGTCGAGGCGCCACAATCGCTCCGGCGCCATTCCTGAGCGTAACGCCGTCAACAGATCCGTACAGGATGCCCTCGACGCTGAGCGCGGCGCCATACGCTTCCGCGTCCAGAACCGTTACATTCATGGCCGGATTCTGGTCGTCCCACCCCAGTTCCTTGCCGCTGAAGCCGCCTCGGAGGTAAACGAAAGGCAGGAGCGACACGGAGCCGGGGTAGACGCCCCGCGCCACCCGCACCTCTCCTCCAGATCCGGACAATGCGTTCTGCGCGGCTCCGATGGTGCGCTTCGCCGTGGCCCAGGTCGCTCCGTCTCGCCCATCGTCTCCGACCGAGGAAACGCGGATGACGGTCGGCGCCTCGGTCCACGCCGTTCCATCGCTCTCGTCAGCGCCGATGTCAGGGGCGCTTCCCTGGATACGGGGCTGGCCATCTATATCCGGATCGGAGGTCGTGAACGCGGGGTCGGCGGCGTCACGGGCCGGAGAACCGGGCTGGATATGGAGGTTACCGTAGGCAAGCGATGCAAGGAGCGGGTCGCTCGATGTGTTGCCGGCGGCCCCAATCGGATCCGTCATCCCTTTGACCGCGTACGACCTGTTGCCGCTGATGATGTTGTGGCTCAGAGCAGGAAGAGCCGGTCCGGCGGCGTTCATGCCCGAGGTGTTGAAGGCGACGATGTTGTTTGCCACAGCGGCAGCGGAATCGGTGAACTGGATGCCTCCCCCTTCCACGCCGCCCACGTTGGCCACGATGGTGTTGTGGGCTAGAACTCCTGTGGACTTCGCCAGCGCGATGGCGCCGCCCGTCTGCGTGCCGAGGTTTCCGGCAAACACGCACTCCGAGACGCCGGCCGCAGACTCGGTGAGCGAAAGGGCGCCGCCGGAATACCCGACGTTTCCGGTGAAGCGGCAGCGGACGATGCTTGCCGACGGGCTGGAGGCCAGCGAGATGGCGCCACCGTAACCCTCGGATGGCTCGTAGTAGTTGGACCGCAGCGCCGAGTTCTGCTCAAAGACGCAGCGCTCAATGATGGCGGAACTGGCGGAACCGTAGATAGCGCCGCCATGGATGCCGGAGTAGCCCACGGCGAGCGCCCGGTTGCGGCTGAAGCGGGTGTCTCGCACGACGAGGGTCCCGTCAGAGCTCCGAATGGCGCCGGCCCGTACGGCCGAGTTCCCCTCGAACGTGCACCCCGCAACACGCAGGCTGCCGCCGTGGGCGAAGATGGCGCCGCCTTCCATCGTAGCGACATTGCCGGCGAAGGCGCAGTTGCGGATCTCGATCTCCCCGGAGTAGGCCAATATCGCCGCCCCATTCGCCGCCTTTCCGTTGCGCAGCGAAACGCCGTCCAGAGTGACGCCTCGCGCGTAGTTGGCGGAGAAGATGCCAGATGCGGCGCCGCCATCCAGAACAGACGGATGGAGGGCCGGATTGCGCGCGAAATGGGTTGTCTCGTTTCCCGCGAAGCCGCCGAGCACGGTTACGCCCTGCGGCAGGCTGGCGCTTGAAGTCGGGTACACCCCTTCCGCCAACCACACCTCGGCGGGAGTCGTCACCGGGGATGCGGCCAGGGCCGCGCCGACGGTCATCTTCGCCGTGGGCCAGCCTGCGCCGTCCGCGGAGTCATCTCCGTCCGGCCGAACGCGGATGGCGAACGACGGCCAGGCGGTTCCGTCGGACTCATCGGCTCCGATGTCCGGCCCTGCCCCGATCACTCGACGCTGCCCATCCATGTCCGGCCAGCCCGCGCCGACGGCCGCGGGATCCCCGGCGTCGCGCGCGGGCGAGTCCGGCTGGATGTGGAAATCTCCTCCCGGGATGCTGGCGAGCTTCGGATCGGCGATCATGTTGGGGTCACCGCCGGCGCCAAACGTGAAATCGGCATACAGGCCCCCGTTCAGCCAGAGCATGTTCCGGCGGATCTGTGGCTTGATGGCGTCCCCGCCGCCGATGGCGTAACCCCGATTGAGGCAGAAGATGTTGTTGGCGATGAGCGCGGAGCTTCCAGCGGCCAAGATGGCGGAAGAGCTTGAACTCAGGCCGTTTGCCGCAAACGTGTTGTTCACAACCTGGCCGGCCCCGTCGATACCGAGGACGGTTCCCCGGATGCCGGTGAACACGTTACTGGCGATGACTGGCGCCGCGCCCCTGGCGCTGGTGACGGAGGCGCCGCCGGACTGCGGGCGACCCGCGAGCACGTTTCCAACGAAAAGCGGGGACGAACCCGCCGTGAACGCGGCGTCGATCACCGAGTTGTTGACGAACCGATTGCGGGATATGCGCGGGCTGGCGGAGGCTACCTGCACGCCGGCCGCGCCAACGCTTGCCTTCCCGTTCGTGATGGTGAACCCGTCCAGCGCAACCGAACCGCCGGTCATCGTTACAATAGGCCCTGTCTGCTCGCCATCCAGCACGGTAGGGTTCGCCGAGGGAGCGGCCTGAGCTCGGTCGGCCTCCGTCCCGGCGAAACCGCCGTAGAGGGCCTGGCCAGGGAAGACGCAGGCGCGGCCGGGGTAACTCCCGCGCGCAACCCACACCTCACCCATGACGAGTGACGCCAGCGCCCCCGACACGGTGCGTTTCGCTGTAGCCCATGATCGGCCGGTATGCGCATCGTCGCCATCCGGGCGGACAAACGCGACCGCCGGCGTTGGCGGCGGCGGAGCCGTTCCGTCGAACTCATCCGCGCCGATATCGACGTGGGCGCCCTGGAGGCGCGGTTGGCCGTCCTGGTCCAGCGCGCCGGACGCGGCATAGGAATCGGCTCCCACGTCGATGGCGGCGGAACCCGGGCGGAGGTGGAAATCCGCATGCGACGCATCGGCGAAGCCAGGGTCGGCGGCGATGTTGCCGTACTTGCCGATGGGGTTGTCGCCGACGTAGTCGTAGGTCCCATTGGAATGGAACAGGTTATTCCGGACCAACGACGCGGCCACCTTCGCGCTGATCTGCACGCCGGGGAAATTGGAGTCCACGATGTTGTTCGCGAAGACCACGTCTCGCTGGGCCGTGTCCGAGGCGCTCACGAAAACGGCGCCGCCGCCTCCAGCCGCCGAGTTCGCGCAGAACGTGTTGTTGATGATCCGGACGGACTGACCGGCGTACAGGTTGTACGCGGCCACGGCGCCGCCATAGAGCCCCGTAGCATTGCCGGCAAACACGTTATTGACGATGTCCGCCCCGCAATTCGTCAGTCGCACCGCGCCGCCATACTGATTGGCGCCGGGCAATCCGTTGTGCCGGAAGGTGCAACGCCGGATAGTGGGATGCGCGGCGCCGTCAACGCTCAGGGCGGAGCCGGATAGACTGGCGCAGTTCTGGATCACGCAGTTCTCAATGAGCGGCGTCCGCCCGCTGATCGAGAGCGCCGTGGCGTACCCGGTGAGGTAGATGAAGTCCCGAATCGTGCAGTTCCGGAGCGTTCCCTTCGAATCATGGAATCCGACCCCGCGGCCCTCTTGTCCCGGGCGTCCCTGGATGGTGAAGCCGTC
>DASXUL010000108.1:0-8595 GCA_036504855.1 Armatimonadota bacterium
CGGCAGTCAGCGTAATTTCGGCAACAACTGGTGGTTCCCCAGCATGACAAGCAAATATGGAGAACCAATGAGCACGATCCGATTCGAGCTCATGCGCGAGGGGCTAGAGGACCATGAATATCTATGTATGCTCAGCGACCAAATTAACAGGATGAAAAAGTCGCCAAAGAGCGAAAGTAGTTCCGTAATATTGGCGCGAGGTAAAGCGCTTCTCAAACGAGCGGAAGCAGCAAGCGGTACCTACATGGGTGCGGGTGGGGAATACTACTTTGATGGCTATCTCCAGGATCCCATCAAACTGCTAGCGCTTCGACATGACATCGGAGAGTTTCTAGGAGCAAATGGGACGTCGCGACAGGTGAAGCGATGATTTAGTTCATTCTGATCGTCATTATCAATATAGATATACAGGATATGAATGATACAAAATCATCCTGGCTATTTTTGCACAACCCCCGCCAGTGTAAAATCAGTCTAACGGTTTATCGTAATCTTCTTGTAAAACACTGCCCGGGTTTCTAGTATTGCCTTCCAATTGCACCTCACTGGCGCTTTCCGGTTTAGGCACTGGTCGGATTGCGATACGATGCGTAAAGCACAACTTTGAGCCAGCCATAACCGGAACGAGATGGTTCGAATGCTCCCACTCGGCACGGAATTTAGATCTCAGGCGCTGGTTCTCCAACCAAGCATCACTCACTTCCGTGACTTCGAGCATCGACTTCATAGAAACTCTTTCAATGTTGAGCTCTTCCAGGTGTCCATGAACGCATTGCATCACGAACTTGCGCCAACCATAAGCTTTTGTTCTTGCTTCCTCAGCACTTGCAGCTTCAATGCGGATTTCGCCATTGTAGGGAACGATGAATTTCGCCATTTTACCCTTTCCCAGTTTCTCAGAAGGCACAGCGCCCCTCTCACTCCTGGAATTCTACCGTATATGTCGGAATAGAGTATACCTCAACCCGACACTGGGCTTAGCGTGTGATAACCATCGTTTCGTGAGGTGCCCCCTACCTGGCGTAAGGAGAGGCCAATGTGGCCGGAATGAAACTGTACAATCCCGAAATGCCCGAGGGAATCGCTTTTGTCTATTCCCGTCTTGGTCCGGCGGCAACGGGAAGGTTCCAGCCACGCCGGATCGCTATGAAGCGGAGCCCGAAGCAGAGAAGCACGCTCACCGTCACCGTCACTGTCGTCGGAACATGCAGCATCCGTCCGATCACCATGGCGGCGGCGCCTGCCAGTGCCGCAACGGCGTAAAGGTCGGAGCGCAACACTACTGGCACCTCTGCGAGCATGATGTCACGCGCCATGCCGCCGCCAATTCCCGTCAGCATTCCGAGCAGGGCCACCGCGACCGGATTCAGGTGGTAGGCCAAAGCCTTCGACGCACCGGTAACGGCGAAAAGCGCCAGACCACCAGCGTCGAAGATCAGGACGGAACCACGTAAACGGTCAATGAGCGGATAGCAATAGAACGTCAGCAGCCCGGCTGAGAGCGACACAGCGACGTACCGCCAGTCGCGGAGAGCGGCAACCGGAGTTGCACCGATCATCACGTCCCGTGCGATTCCTCCGGCCGTGGCCGCCGCAAAGGACAGCACGAGGACCCCGAAGATATCCAGCTTGTGCTTCACGCCGGCCACGCCCCCGCTCAGGGCGAACACGAAGGTGCCGGACAGGTCGAGGACAGCGAAAACGGTATCCATCCGTATGGCATCGTGAAAGGGCCCCATCATTCTGCCCCGCCTCCGCGCTTCGTTCCTAGCCAGGCCAGCGAGGCGACAACCAGCGTTTCAACGCCCATCTCCACAGTCGGATGGAGGACGGGCGCGAAGCGGGGGTTGTGGTTCGTGGGAAGCGCCGCGACCGTGCCGTCCCTCACCGCCTTGGCGTACACATCACGATCCACGCCCCCGACGAACCAGAAGACGGACGGAACCTGCCACTCCGCCCCAAAACAGCCGAAGTCCTCGCTCGCCATCGTCGGATCGCTTTCCTGCACGCGGTCGGCCGGGAAATGCGCGAGAAGCGCCTCCCGCACACGCCCCGTCGCGTCCGGATCATTCGTCGTCATGGAATAGTTATCCAGCGGCGTGATCTCCGGCTCCCTCGGGGCGCCGGAGGCTTCGGCTTCGGCATTCGCAATCCGCTCGATGGCGGCAAGAACGAGCTTGCGCACCTTCTCATCAAAAGTGCGCACGTTCAGCTTGATGATCGCCTCGTCGGGGATGACGTTTTCCTTCGTCCCCGCCTGCAATACGCCGATCGTGACGACGGCGGACGCCGTCGGCGGCACCTCACGCGATACGATGCCCTGGAGCCGCAATACCGTCGCCGCGGCCATCACGACAGGATCAACGCTCGCCTCGGGCATGGAACCGTGCGCGCCCCGCCCGAAGAGTCTGATTTGCAGGCTATCCGCGGCGGAGGTGGTGACACCGACGCGGCCGCCAATCACGCCGGCGGGCATGGACATCACGTGCTGGCCGAGGATGACATCGGCCTTCGGGAATCGCTTGAAGAACCCGTCGTCGATCATCGCCTGCGCGCCCTGCGCCGTTTCCTCCGCCGGCTGAAAGACGGCGATGAGCGTCCCCTTCCATGCCTCGCGCGACATCGCCAGCAGCCTGGTCGCACCGATCAGCCAGGTCACATGCATGTCGTGGCCACAGGAGTGGGCCACCGGCACGACGTTTCCGTCGCTGTCCGTCGCGGTGACCGTACTGGCGTAGGGAAGACCCGTCGCTTCCTTGACCGGCAGCGCATCCATGTCGGCGCGAAGCATCACGGTCGGTCCCTCGCCGTTCCGCAGCAGGCCGACAACACCCGTCTTGCCAACGCCGGTCGTCACTTCATATCCGGCGGCGCGCAAGTGGTCCGCAGCGACGCCGGCTGTCCGCTCCTCCTGCATCGAGAGTTCGGGATGCGAATGGATATCCTTATAGATCGTTTCGAGCTCTGGAAGAAGGCTATCGAGATGGGTGAGGACGGGCTCAGAAGCCACAGATTTCCCGGCCATCGTCTGAAACTCCTCTCATGCGAGTAGACGCCTGCGCACACGTTATGGCGCTTTTCCTGGTAGAGCGATATGCGCCCCAATGCTGGAACAAGCAGGGCATGGTTTGTAGGCCATGATAGGAGAGGATCGGAGGAACGGGGTAGTAAGTGTGGAGCGGGCGAACAGTCCGGAGCACACGCTGGAATGGTTGCAGGCGTTAGAGAGCAATGGCCCGTTCGGATTATCGTTACCCCGGGCGATAGAAGATGTCGGCAACAGTCAGCACGATAAGCCGCTCTATGGTCTGCTCCCGTCAGCAAGGCGGTCAGGGGCAGCGGTCGGAGGCCCGGGTGGACGGCACCACCACGGGACATGTGGTAGGGATCGGAACTTGATTCACTGGCAAGCACCGCACGCGAACCTCTGGTAGGGTATGGCGCAAGTACTGACAACCTCCTCTTCCTCAACAACCATGTGCGTTTCCTCCGGAACCCCTGCGCCTCGCGAGCTACGCCGGGCCCCTGACAACTACTGCCGGGAGCGGAACTTGGGACCGCTTTGTGTCTGGCACAAACGGGTATACACCGAGTTGCAGGAAACAAATCGGAATCTTCGTGCAAGGCGGAAAGGGAAGGAACCATGCGGTATCGTTGTGTCTCTGGTTCGTCTCCGGAACGGTTACGCCACACCGTAGCATCTCCACGTCGCAGCCGTATCCCCTCCATCCGGGCCGCGGCGAGCACTGCGGCCGTGCTCTTGTTCGCTATACCGGCGTCCGCACAGACGGGCGCGCGGGGAAGCGTCGGGTGGGCCATGTACAACGGCGACTACGGCGCGACCCGCTTCTCCCCCCTTCGGCAGATCACCACGCGCAACGTCGTCCGTCTCCAGCGGGTCGCCCGCTACAAGCTGCCGGAGATCACCTCCTTCCAGTCCGGCCCCGTGGTGGTGGGGCGGACCCTCTATGTAACGAGCGCCCTCCATACCTACGCGATTGACGCCGTAACGGGACGGCTCCTCTGGCACAATAAGTACGCGGCCACGAGCATGGGCCTCGGCACTCCCGTGCGTGGCGTGGCGTACGCCAGCGGCCGGCTCTTCCGCGGCACGCCCGACGGCCATCTCCTCGCCCTGAACGCCAGGACCGGACGGGTGATCTGGAACGTGTCGATGGGAGACCCCAAGCGGGGCGAGTACTTCACGGTAGCCCCGATCGTCTGGAGAGGCCGCGGCTTCATCGGCACATCGGGGAGCGACGTGGGTTCGATCGGCCGGGTCATCGCGTTCGACACGGGAAATGGCCGGCGGCTCTGGAGCTGGGCGGTGGTGCCCTCGAAGGGACCCGGCGCCGATACCTGGTCGGCAACGAACCCGCGGGCGGGCGGTGGCATGTACTCGTCCTATGCGCTGGATCCAGCGTCCGGAATCCTGTACGTCCCGACCGGCAACCCCGGCCCGGATTTCGCCGGGAGCTACCGCCCGGGCAAAAACCTCTACACCTGCTCGGCCGTCATGCTGAACACCCGGACGGGCGCCTTCCTGGGCTACCACCAGTTCGTGCCGCACGACGTCCACGACTGGGACATCGCGGCCAGCCCCGTGCTGTTCACTTCGCGCGCCGGCCGGAGGATGGTGGCGGTTGGGGGCAAGGACGGCTACCTGTACGGCCTGGACAGAAGACTTCAGACCGTCCGCTACAAGACCTCGGTAACGACTCACTCCAACACCGCGGCGCCGCTCACGCCGGAGGGTACCCTCTTTGCTCCGGGCACGCAGGGCGGCGTGAACTGGTATGGGCCGGCCTACTCGCCGCGCACCAACCTCCTTTATGTGCCCGCCATCGACTGGCCCACGCTCCTCAAGCTGGCCGGTGGAGACACCATTGACTTCCACCCGGGCAAGCCGTTCCTGGGCTCCGCCAACATGTTCGGTTTCTCCGACCCGAACAAGCGGCAGGGCTGGCTCACGGCCGTGGACGCGGACACGGGGCGCGTCCGTTGGAAGTACCGCTCGAAGCAGCCGATGGTGGCGGCGGTCACCCCCACGGCGGGCGGCGTGGTCTTTACGGGCGATTTCCTGGGCAACCTGCTGGCGCTCGATGCGGCCACGGGACGGGTGCTGGCCCGCAAGAAGGTGGCCGGCCCGGTCGGCGGCGGCATCGTGACCTACACGGTAAACGGCCGCCAGTACGTGGCCGTCTCCGCGGGCATGAAGAACGACATCATGATGACCAAGACCCCGATGTCGGCGGTCGATATCTTCGCATTGCGGTAACACGCCGGATCGGAGATGAGTGCCGCGGGCGGGAGCGCGAGGTCCCCGCCCGCGGCACGGCCGTGCGACGATCGGCTGCTTCCGGCCTTCCGAAGGAGAATGCCCATGAGCGATCCACTGCACGTACTGGGTTTTGCCGGGAGCTTACGAAAGGGGTCCTACAACCGGGCGGCTCTGGGGGCGGCGGGGGAGCTTCTGCCCGAGGGCATGACGCTGGAGATCTTCGATATTTCCGAGATCCCGCTGTACAACGCCGACCTGGAGGCGGAAGGCATTCCGGCGCCGGTCCAGGCGTTCAAGGACCGTATCGCTGCCGCGGATGCGCTTCTCATCGCGACGCCGGAGTGCAACTACTCCTTCCCCGGCGTGCTGAAGAACGCCATCGATTGGGCGTCCCGGCCGCCAGGCGCCTCGCCGCTCCAAGGAAAGCCCGTGGCGATCATGGGCGCTTCGCCCGGCATAATGGGCACGGTGCGCGCCCAGTTTCACCTGCGGCAGGTCTGCGTCTTCAGCGACATGCACGTGCTCAGGAAGCCGGAGGTTTACATCGGCCGCGCCGTTGAGAGGTCGACGCGGACGGCCGCCTCACCGACGAGCCAACCCGTGAATGGATCGGGAAGCTGCTGGCCGCCCTAGCCGAATGGACTCGGCGGTTGGGCCGGGAATAAGGCGGCGAATTCGGCTCACCGGCCTCTGCCGCCAGCTCCTCGAACCAAGAGGGGAGCGGCGGCATACGACCCCTCCGCCTCTTCCCGGCACCCGGCACCCGGCAGCGTTCTCCGCTGAGAGGATGGAAGCGTGAACGACGGAATGCACGGTGACTCCGCTGGACATGATGGGTCCGGGACCGCGCCGGTCGTCGAGGTGGATATCCGAAACGCCCATGACGCGAGCGAGTACGCGGGCGTCGAGGACTACTTGCGGGGCATCGCCGGCGTCCTGAACGTGCATCTCGACCGCACGCGAGGTGTGGCCCACTTGTCCTATGACCCGGCCGTTACCGGGCCGGAGCGGATAGACCAGATCCTCTCCCGCTGTGGCTACCGCTGCGACTGCCACGACCGGGAAGGCTCCGCGGCCCAGGCCGGCCATCCGAAGGTGGGCGACGAGCGCGCGGCCCACGCCGGCCATAGAGGCGGGTTCGCCATGCCCGCCGCGGATCACGCGGCGATGGGCCGTACCATGCCCGCCACCGACCATATGGAGCACACCGGGCACGCTCAGTCCGCCCACGCTGGGCACGGCGGCATGGCGCGCGACGAGCACGCCGGGCACGGCGCGGCGATGGTGGGCGATATGCTGCGCCGGTTCGTCGTCTCCCTGGTCCTCTCCCTGCCGCTCTTCCTGCTCTCGCCGATGGGCGCGATGCTCGGGCTGCCCTCGCACCCGCCGTTCGGGCTTTCGATGGGCCTGTTTGGCTTTATGTTGGCGACGCCAGTGGTATTCTGGGGAGGATGGCCGTTCCTCTCGGCCGCGTGGCGGGCGCTGTCGCGCGGCGAGGCGAACATGATGACCCTCATCGCGCTGGGCATCCTGGTCTCCTACGTGTACTCAGTGGCCGCCACGTTCCTGTTCCGTGGGGAGGTGTTCTACGAGGCGGCGGCCATGCTCACCACGTTCTCGCTGTTGGCCCACTGGATGGAGATGCGCAGCCGCTTCGCCACCGGCAAGGCGGTGGAGGCCCTGCTGAAGCTCGCCCCGGCCACGGCGCGCGTGAAGCGGCAGAATCAGGAAAAGGAGGTCCCCCTGGAGGAGGTGCTGGTGAACGACGAGGTCGTGGTCCGCCCCGGCGACCGCGTGCCCGTCGATGGCGATGTGGTGTCCGGCTCGTCCTACGTGGACGAGTCCATGATCACGGGCGAGCCGATCCCGGTGGCAAAGGAGCCGGGCGCACGGGTAGTGGGCGGCACGGTCAACCAGACCGGCCCTTTCACCTTTCGCGCCACGGCGGTCGGGGCGGACACGGCGCTCTCGCGTATCGTGCAGATGGTCCAGAACGCGCAGGCGTCCAAAGCCCCTGCCCAGCGGATCGCCGATACGGCCGGGAAATACCTGGTGTTCGTGGCGCTCGGCTCCGGGCTGGTCGCCTTCCTGGCCTGGTACGTGCTTGGTGGCCACGGCTTCCTGTTCGCGCTCACGGCCGGCGTTTCCACCATCGTCATCGCGTGCCCGGACGCGCTGGCGCTGGCCACCCCGACCGCCATCACGGTCGGCGTCGGGAAGGGGGCCAAGGAAGGCATCCTCTTCAAGAACGCGACCGCGCTGGAGGCGACGGCAGGTGTGGACACGGTGGTCTTCGACAAGACCGGCACGTTGACGGCCAGCAAGCCCGCCCTCACCGACGTGATCGCGGCCGCGGGGTTTCGGGAATCCGAGACGCTGCTCTTTGCCGCCATCGCCGACCAGCCGTCCCAGCACCCGCTGGCCGCGGCGATTGTGGCGGGCGCGAAGGCGCGGGGCCTCAATGTGCGGGCGCCGGAAGGCTTCGACTCCGTCCCCGGCCACGGCGTGGATGCCACGGTGGAGGGCCAGCGCGTCCTGATCGGCAATCGGAAACTTCTGGAGCGGGAGAACGTCCCTCCGGACGGTCTGGAGGAGAGCGTCCAGGAACTGGCCGGCCAGGGGAAGACGGCCATGTACGTGGCCGTGGGCGGCAAGGCGGCCGGCGTGGTCGCGGTGGCAGACACCATCCGCGCCAGCGCGCGCGCCGCCGTCATTGCGCTCCATGATATGGGCCTTCAGGCCGTGATGCTCACCGGCGACAACCGGCGCACGGCCGACGCAGTGGCAAAGGAACTGGGGATGGATACGGTCATCGCGGAGGTGCTGCCCGAAGACAAGGTCAGCGAGGTGAAGCGGCTCCAGGTGGAGGGTCTCAAGGTGGCCATGGTGGGCGACGGCGTGAACGACGCGCCGGCGCTCGCGCAGGCCGAGGTGGGCATCGCTATCGGCGCCGGCACGGATGTGGCCGTTGAAACGGCGGACGTGGTGCTGGTGCAGGACGACCCGGCGGACGTAGCCGACGCCGTGACGCTGGCCCGCAAGGTGCGCGGCAAGATCCAGCAGAACCTCGCGTGGGCGGCGGTATACAACCTTATCGCCATCCCGATCGCGGGGGGCATCCTGTATCCGTCGCAAGGGATCCTCCTGCGGCCGGAGTGGGCCGCCCTCCTGATGAGCGCATCCACCGTCAGCGTCACCGTGAACGCCCTTCTGCTGAATCTGGTGAGGTTGGATCGGCCTGCCGCTTCGCGAGCCGAGATTCAGGGAAATATGCTGTGACGGCGAAGGGTGCATCGGCGCGCCCGTAGAAGAAG
>DASXUL010000109.1:0-78071 GCA_036504855.1 Armatimonadota bacterium
TCGCCTCCTGCAGGAACTGCTCTATCTCGCCAATGATACAGCCGGTGGGCTGGGATACTGTTTCTTCCATGAAACCCTATATCCCGCAAACCACACTCGCCTAATACTTAGTTGGAACGAATGGGCTTGCCCTGCCCTCGGAGCCTCAGATTGGCCCTCGCGCATCCTACCGAACGCGGCACTAGGCTTCCACGCCACGAATTGGCATATGGCTCCATTTGGGTATAGGATGGATGCTGCCCCGAACGCGCAGTGCGCGCCGGGAACTGATCTATGCCTGGAGCGTCTATACCAGAGAGGTATCATTCGATGAGACGCAATTCCGTTTGGACAATTTGGGCGTTTTCCGTGGCGCTTGCCGTAGGATGCGCGCGGGCCAACGCGGAGCCGCTGGGTCAGACCTCCACCGACATTTCCGGCGCCGGCGCCCGCACGCGCGAGGCCGTGGCCGGCAATTTCCTGGCTGATGCCGTCCGAGCGTCCGCACGCGCGGACGCCGCCGTCATACCGGCCGACGCCATCACCGATGCCACCGTCGCCAAGGGGCCCATCGCCCGCGCGGACGTGAAGACCCTTCTGGAGGATCCGGACGATGCCGTTGCCATCCTCAACATCACCGGGGCGCAACTGAAGGCCGTGCTGGAGCGCGGGGTCTCCGCCTGCCCCAAGCCGTTCGACGGCTTCCTGCAGGTTTCCGGCCTCACCATTGAGTTCAACACGGCGAAACCGGCCGGACAGCGCGTCACCGCCGTGCGCGTCAACGGATCGCCGCTGGAGCCCGGCAAGCGCTACCAGGTGGCCACCCTCGTCTCTCTGGCGGATGGCGGCCTCGGCTATTACAACCTCTGGGAGAAGAAGGACGTTTCGGAGCCCGGCCCCGCCGTGCTGGAGGCGGCCGCCAACTACGTGAAGGCCCTGAAGACCGTCTCTCCCCGCGAGGAGGGCCGCGTTTCGGCAAAATGACCCGGCCTGCGCGCGCGCCAATAGTCCGGCATTGAGGGAGCGCGATCGCCGCGCCCTGGCGCCGAAGGCCGCCCCCGCGCAGGCGCCCCACGACTATGCACAAATCGATCAAGCCCCTCTTCGGCGCCCTGGCGGCGCTCTCCATCGCCTTGCCGCCCGCCGGCTGCGCCGGCCGCGCCGAGTTTTCCGGCAAAACCGCTTACAGCAGCCTGGTGAAACAGGTCTCCTTCGGCCCCCGCGTCCCCGGAACCGCCGCCCATGACGCCTGCCGCGATTACCTCGCGGCGGAGTTGAAGGCCACCGCGGACTCCGTGCAGGTGCAGCATTTTGAGTACCGGCGCGTGGTGCGTCCGGCCTCCTATCGCCGCCAGCTTCGTCTCGCTGCTGACGCGCCCGTGCCCGCCAGCAGCACGTATCCCATGGACAACATCGTGGCCGTGGTGAACGGGGCCAACGGCAAGCCGCCGGAACTGCTGCTCTGCGCCCACTGGGACTCGCGCCCCACCGCCGACCAGGAAACCTCCGCCGCGAACCGTTTGAAGCCCATCGACGGCGCCAACGACGGCGCCTCGGGCGTGGCCATCTTGCTGGAGCTGGCCCGCGTTCTCCATGCCAAGCGCCCGACGCAGGGCGTCATCCTCGCCCTCTTCGACGGCGAGGACCTCGGCCCCGGCACGGAGGATATGATGGTGGGCGCCGTCCACTACGCCAAGAACCCCCTCCCCGTGAAGCCGAAGGAAGGCATCCTGCTGGACATGGTGGGCGACGCGGACCTGGGGATCTACAAGGAAGGCGCCTCGCTGGACGCCAACCGCGCCCTCACCGAAACGATCTTCGCCACGGCCGGCAGGCTGGGCTACGGCAAGCAGTTCGTGCCGGAACTGAAGTTCACCATGGAAGACGACCACATCCCGCTCATCGCGGCCGGCATCCCCACGGTGGACCTCATCGACTTCGATTACCTCCCCTGGCACACCCTGCGCGACACCCCGGATAAGTGCAGCGCCGAAAGTTTGGAGGCCGTGGGCAAGACCCTCGCCGCCGTGGTGTACGACCGCAAGTAAGTCGAAGCCCCTATCGCCAACGCGGAGACCGCCGATGAACCCCGTCGAGGAATTCTACGACCAGCACGCGGAGGATGAGTGGACCCGCCTGGAGCGCCACCGGCTGGAGTTCGCGCTCAGCCTGCGCGCCATGGAGCGCCATCTGCCCGCTCCTCCCGCCCGCGTGGCGGATATCGGCGGCGGCGCGGGGCGCTACGCCATTACGCTGGCCCAGCGCGGCTATTCCGTCACGCTTGCCGATCTCTCGCCAGCCTGCCTGGACGTGGCGCGTTGCCGCGCCGCCGAATTCGGTGCGGACATCGATCGGTATCTCCATGCCGACGCGCGGAACCTCTCCGCCCTTCCCGATGCCGGCTTCGACGCCGTCTTGCTCCAGGGGCCGCTCTACCACCTGCTGGACCGGGATGATCGCCTGAAGGCCCTCCAGGAGGCTTCCCGCATCCTGCGGCCCGGCGGGTTCATCTTCGCCGGGTTCCTGGGGCGCTATAACGCCCTTCTGTCCGCGTCCGTGCGCGCGGCGGGCTACGTGCGCGACGCCGCAGACGAGAACGACGCCATCCTCGCCGCCGGCCTCTACCGGCGCGGAGACGGGCAGGGTTTCGTGGACGCCTGGTTTGCCCACCCCACGGAGATCCCGCCACTGATGGCCGAGGCGGGCTTCGCGCCCGTGGACTTCCTGGCTTGCGAGTCCATCCTGGCGGAACGCGAAGCGCTGGTGAACGCCGCCGACAACGGCCTGTGGGAACGCTGGCTGGACATTCTCTCTCCGATCGCCCGCGACCCGTACATCCTCGGCGCTGCCGAGCACATGCTCTGGATCGGCCGGAAAGCCCCGGCGTAGAAACCGAAACCCCGCGTTCCCATACGCGTTCGCTCGCCGGGTGGACGGATTCTGGGGCCTCCGGATAACATGGCCTCCGGCACGCCGAAGCGTAATCCGGCTAACGGCTGCCCATGGCATTCCGAAAGGCGTAATGGCGGATGGAGATAGAGCGGGTATCCCGGCGGGCGCGAACAGCGCTCGCCGCCTTTGTGTGCGCCGGTTCGCTTCTGACGGCCCGGTGCGGCGCGACGGTACGGTATGTGGATCCGGCCGACGCGCCGATCACCAACGACGGTCTGTTGTTGTCATACGCCGGGTCGCAAATCCTGCTGCAACGGGAGACGATCTACCGGCCCGGCATCGACGAGTACCGGTTCTCCGCCGGGGGCATTTTCGGGGGCGCCGCGGTGGCGATCCAGGCGGGCGATGAGCGATGGCTCACGGCGCTTTCCCCCGGCGAAGCGGTGGGCGGAGGGCTGCCGTGGTCCGGCCTGTTCGGGGCGTTCGCGCGGACCCAGTGCGGATCGGGCCAGACTACCGTCTGCCAGACCACAGGGCCGTGGGCTGGGGGCCAGCGGTACATGGCGTTGCGGTTTCGGGATGAGCGCGGCGGCGCGTACTACGGCTGGGCGCGCGTTGGGCGGCCGGGCGGCGCGGCCGATGGCCCCTACGCCGCGCTGCTGCTCTACGACTCGGCGCTGGAGGATACGCCGGGGCTTCCCATCCTCGCCGGCTCCCGGCGCTCCCTCTTGGACGACCTGAAGCTGGCCCTGCGCGCGGCGGGCGGCCTCTCGGACCTCACCGCGGAAGACGCGACCCTACTGGACCACGCCGGCCTCCCCGGCCAGGTGGACATCGCCGACGCCGCGCGCCTGATCTCCATCTGGGCGGGCAAGGGTTAGCGCTCAGGTCGGGTAAGCAGCCCGGCGGGCAGGGCAAGCCCATTCGTTCCAACTAAGTGCCGTTTCCAGCGTGATAGGGCCGCTTGCCTACCATCGATCGGGTCGTCTGAGCAGCCTGAGTCAGAGCTGGCGTTCAGCGTGAGACTCACCCGAGAAGGCTCCTAGGCGAATGGTCGGTTGCGGACTTAGTTGGAACGAATGGGCAAGCCCAGCCCCTACCAGTTCCGTGTTTCCATCCGCCGAGCGGTGGACGGCCGGGCCTACCTGGTACGGGCTGGGCTTGCCCTGCCCGCCGGGCTTCTCCCATAGCCAAGCGCTCCTCGCTGGATTTGCGCGGGTCGCCAACGCCGTCCCCCGATTGGAAAACTACCCGGCGCCGTGCTGGATCGCCAGCAGAACGGCCTGCCCGCCGTGGTACGCCTCGTGCAGGATCACATGGGCCAGCAGCCAGCGCAGCGTGAACTCGCGGCCGGGCCGGTGGGCCGAGTAGCCGAGGCGCTCGGGATCCTGAAGCTCGGCGACGATTTGGCGGGTGCGGGCGCGCACGGCGTCGTGCTGGGCGAGGAACCAGGAAAGGGGCTGCGCCGGAGGCGCCGGCCACTCGGGGCCATCCGGGTCGATCTCCCGGGAGAGCAGGGTCTTCAGCTCCTCCTCGGACCGTTCCCGTCCTGCGGCGACCCCCGTGATCCAGGCTGACTCCACCGTGGCCATGTGGAGGATCAGCGCGCCGATGCTCTGGCCGCGCGGGTACGACTGCCGGCAGACGACCTCGTCCGGTACGGCGCCCATCTCCTCGCGCCACTCGGCGGTCGCCATATCCAGCATGGCCAGCAGGAGGCCGCTTTGAACGTCCAGCCCCTCTACCGGCGTCACGTCATTCCGCGCATGATCCATAGTCTCTCCTTTGCTGAAGGGATTATGGCGCGCCGGCCCCGCTTTCGCCCCACGCCCGTCCCACGGGCCCAAATCGATGCGCCGATGGCCGTGGCGGGCGCCTGGGGGGCAACAACCGGGCATTGCGCGCCGGGGCCGTCGGGCTAGCCGGCGTCTTCCAGCGCCATGCGGCGCATCTCCTCGGCCACGGCGCTCTGGAAGGCGCGGCTGTTCTCGCGGGCGCGAGGCAGCTTGGCGCGCACAACGGCGCGGGCGGCCTCCTCCAACTGCGCGCGTTCGGCGGGCGTCATGTCGGCGATACGCATGCTGGCCGTCTCTTTCCGCTCGCCCTCAATGCGACGCTCGGAGCGCAGGCCCTCCATGCGCTTCGCCTCTTCCTGCTCCGCGAACAGCTCCTTCTGGACCCGCTCGTTCACCGTCCACCCCTCGCGCAGGGCCTTCACCAGGTAGGCGGGGCGGTCCGACACGTCCATGCGGCGCACCGCCTCCAGCCAGAGCAGGATCACCTCGGGGTCGTGTTCCTCCGCCAGATCGCGCGCCACGCTGGATGAGACGCCAAGCTCCTCCAGCTTCTGGGCCATGGGGTCCACGTTGGGCAGTTCCAGCGTGGGCTGGGCGAAGAAGTAGGTCACCTTCGGGTTGCCGTCCGCCATCGTGCCGTACTCGGCCCGGGCCAGGAATCCGCGGTTCATCAGTTCCTGATGGGCCGGGTCCAGGCGGCGCTTGATCTGTGCCGGGGTCACGTAGCTGCGTGAGAGGCCGAGGCGCTCGAAGGCCAGGCGGTGCAGGCCGATCTCGAAGGCGCGGCGGCCTCCATAGCGTTTCTTGTCCAGGTAACGGAAGATGCGACGACAGAGCGGCGTGGAGAGGCTGAGGAAGAACGCCACATCCAGCGACTTCAGGTTTCCGGCCTGGAAGGAGCGGAACATCACGTCGCTCCACGTGCAGTACGACAGCGGCAGGCTGCCGGAGTTGCCGCCCGGCTCGGTGGCCAAAGCGACTTCGTCCAGGATGTGGAACGCCACGTTAGCGTAGGTCTTCCCGCGGTTGTCCCAAAAGGCGTTTTGCGCGATGATGGTGACGGCCGCGAGGCGGTTGAGAGCGTCCTGGATGCGGCCGTAGGATTTGCCGCTGATGGGCCAACCCAGGCGGCGGCACAGCTCGTAGCGGCTGAAGTGGACGGTGGGGCTCACGAAGTCCTTCTCGCGGGCCAGCTCCATCAGGGCCACATATACCACTTCGTCGCCGGCGATGGGCAGGCTGAGGCCGGTTCCGGCGTGTACCGTCCATGTGCGGCGCAGCGGTTTGCCGTCGCGACCAACGATGGTGTCGCCATACTCCAGGACGGTGGTGTTCTCAGGGACGGTGGCGAGGACCGCGAACGGCCACTCGACCATGTTCATCTCGTCTTTACCGAGTCGGACCGGGAGCATCCCCTTTCCAACAACACCGGGGGAATACTGTTTGTTGTTTTGTATCATGGCAGAGGAAGTCATGGTCATGTCATGATGCCCGAATGCCTCGAAAATGAGCACATCCGGCGGGTTGGGCCCTGCACCGGGGGACAGCGCGACGTGCACCACGGGACAACGCGCACACCCCATGGTAATGCACGCAGGGACAGTATCCAAATGCTCCGGGGGACATGCCGGAAATGCGCGGGGGGTCAATATGTGTGCATGGAGGGACAGTGTTGTCCCTCCGTGCATTTGGAAACGGCATTTGGCCCAAATGTGATTTGCTGTCCCCTGGTGCACGAACAGACATGCGCCCCATGTCCCCCCGTGCATTTGATTGTGCGGGGAAATACTGTCCCTTGGTGCAGGCCGCGCTGGGGGCTGCTGTCCCTCGGTGCATACCTGTCCCTCCATGCATGGCGGGACAGCGCGCCGGCCTCCGACGGGCCCGTTTCGCATACATCGCGGGCCTTACAGAAGCTCATTCGAAATCTACCCCATCATGCTTGGTCGATTTCAGCGAGGATAGGGCATAATCACATGCAAGATGTTGGCACGCATCTTGCCCAAACGGAACTCAGACCCCCTCGATCGCCCATATCGAGTCGTATGAGCACAGGGAGCCGGTGGTATGCAGTCTCAATCGCAAGGCCTGCGTCAGCAGATCAAGGCGGATCCCCGGATGATCCTCGCAAACTCCATCCTGCACATGTCGTGCATGGAGTTGCAGGCCAGCATCGAACAGGAAATACTGGAGAATCCGCTCCTCGAGCGCGCGGAGGAGGAGTACTGCGAGCGCTGCGGCGAGGTCGTTGGCCGCTGCCGCTGCCATGCGGATCTGAAGGAGATCCGCGCCCTCGATGATGGAGCGCCCACCAACTACGAGCCCACGCCCGAAACCTATCAGGGCGAATGGCTGGACCCCCTCACCCTGGTGGAAGAGCACACCAGCCTCGCCGATCACGTGCTCTGGCAGGCCCGCGTTGCGGCGGACCCCTCGCTCCACCGCGTCATCGAGTACCTGGTCTGCAGCCTGAAGCCTTCCGGCTACCTCGGGGTTTCGCTGGAAGACGCCGCCGCATTCCTGGGCGTGGGGCTCTCTACCGTGGAGCAGGCCCTCGAGGTGATCCAGGGGTTGGACCCCGCCGGAGTTGGCGCCCGCGACCTTCAGGAGTGCCTCCTGCTTCAGGTAACCGCGCTGGAGGCGGATGGCGGCCTGCCCCCCATCGTGCGGCCCATCCTCACCCAGTGCTGGAAGGCGATCTCCGCCAACAAGGTGGACGCCATCGCGCGCCAGCTCAAGATCCCGCGATCGCTGGCCGACGAGGGCGTGGCGTGGATCCGCCAGGCGCTTTCCCCCTATCCCGGCGAGCGCTTCCGAACGCCTTGGGAGCACGACGGCCATCGCAGCCCGGCCGCCATCCGGCCGGACGTGATTATCCTGCACAGCGATGACGGCGGTTTTGCCGTGAGCGTTGTGGACCATGAGCGCACTCAACTCCACCTGAACCCGGTTTACACGCGTCTGTGGCGTCAGATGCAGAAGTCACCCCGCTCCTTCCCGGAGGCAGAGCGGAAGATGCTCTCCGAATACTGGATCCGCGCCCACATGTTCCTTCGCAGCCTCGGTCAGCGCAAGGAACTCCTGCTCCGAGTGACGGAGTGCCTCCTCGAAGAGCAAGAGGACTTCTTCCGGTCGGCAGACTCACATGCGCTCCAGCCTCTGACCCAGACGAAGTTGGCAAGCATCTTGCGGGTGCATGAGTCGACGATCAGTCGTACCGTAGCAGACAAGTTCCTGCAGATGCCGGACGGTGACGTACTGCCGTTCAGTTTCTTCTTCGGTCGAGCGACGAACGTCAAACAGGAAGTTGCCGCCCTCATCGCCGCAGAAGACCGCCGGAGCCCGCTGTCCGATCAGAAGATATCGGACATCCTGAACGGACGCGGATTCAGCGTCGCCCGGCGCACCGTGATGAAGTACCGCGAAGAACTGAACATCCTATCCACCCGGCAAAGAGCGCAGACGTAGGGCAGGCGTTGGATCCCACGGGCACAGAAGCCCCGCCGGGCCGGATCCAGAAGGCCTGCCCAGCGGGAGCAACCGTGATCGACGTAGCGGAGAGATTTGGCGCGGCCGCCGAGTGCGGCGCAGGCCGGCTGGTAGACCTGGCGGCGCTGGGTGAACTCTCGGCCGTGCTGGCCCACGAACTCCGCAACCCCCTTTCCTCTATCAAGGGCGCCGCCCAGATCCTTCAGCAGGAGTGGGGCGCCCAGAAACCTCAGAGCGAGTTCCTGAACATCATCCTTGATGAGGTAGAGACGCTCACCGCGCTCGCCACCGAGTTCATGGAGTTCTCCCGCCCGCTTTACCCCGAACTGGCCTGGTGTTCCTGGAACGATACCGTGGAAGCGGCCGTTCTCTCGGTGCAGAGTATTGCCCAGGCCGCCGATATGCATGTGGAGCTGGAACTGGCTGAGGATTTGCCGCGCGCGCTGCTGGATGGTTTCCAGATCAGCCGCGCCCTGCGAAACCTCCTCCTGAACGCCATGGATGCTTCCACCCGCGGCGCGACCGTTGTGGTGAGAACCCAACGCACGCCGGAAGGCGTTGCGGCCGAGATCGAGGATGCGGGTTGCGGCATGCCGCAGGAACAGATGGCGCGGATCTTCGTTCCTTTCTTTACAACGAAACTCGCCGGCACCGGGCTGGGCCTTCCGGTGGCGCGCAAGATTGCGCAGAATCACGGCGGCGACGTCTTCGCCGTCCGCAATGACGGACCCGGGATGACCTTTGTGATTCACCTCCCGGCGCCGTCCGATTTGCCGGACGGCTGATGCCGCCGGACAAAATCGGCGCACACAATGCAAAATGCAGATTGCGGAATGGCAAGGCCCCAGAAGCGGGATCGCCGCGCTATTCGCAGACTGCATTTTTCTTTGCGTCCGCCCTGCGGACGGCAGATGGGGAGTAGCGTAGCACTATGGAGCAACCTGTTGGACGACTGATGGTTGTGGATGACGAGCCGAACATCTGTCGCGTCTTGTCCGCCCTTTTCGAGCGCGCTGGCTACAAAGTGGCCACCTACGGAAACGCGCAGCAGGCCCTGGCTGCAATCATCGACGACCCCGAGATCGACGCCGTCATCACCGACCTCATGATGCCGGAGATGAGCGGCCTCGAGTTCCTCAAGGCCCTGCGCGAGCGCGGGCTGGACCAGCCGGTCCTCATGATCACCGCCCACGGCAACGTGGACACCGCCGTGGAGGCGATGAAGTCCGGCGCTTTCGACTACGTGTCCAAGCCCTTCGACGCGGAGGAGGTGCGCTTCAAGATCGAGCGCGCCATCCGCACCTATTCCCTCCAGCGCGAGAACGACTACCTGCGCACCGAGCTTCGCACGCGCTACAAATTCGACAACATCATCGGCAGCAGCGCGGCCATGCAGGAAGTGTACAACCTGATCGCCAAGGCCGCGCGCAGCAAAGCCAACGTCCTGGTGCGCGGCGAGAGCGGCACCGGCAAGGAGTTGGTGGCCCGCGCCCTCCACTATAACAGCCCGCGCTCCAACAAGAAGTTCATCCCGGTCTCCTGCGCCGCGCTGCCGAATGAGATTCTCGAGAGTGAGCTCTTCGGCCACGAGAAAGGCGCCTTCACCGGAGCCCTCTGGCAGAAGCCCGGCCGTTTCGAACTGGCCGATAACGGCACGCTCTTCCTCGACGAGATCGGCGATATCTCGGCCAACGTCCAGATCAAGCTGCTGCGCGTGCTGCAGGAGAAGGAGTTCGAGCGCGTTGGCGGCATCAAGCCTCTGAAGGTGGACGTGCGCCTCATCGCCGCCACCAACCACAACCTCGAGCAGGCCGTCGTCAAGGGCGACTTCCGCGAAGACCTGTACTACCGGCTGCGCGTCATCCAGATCACCATCCCGCCGCTGCGCGAGCGCCTTGATGACGTTCCGTTCCTGGTGGAACACTTCATCAAGAAGTACGGCCAGCAAGACGGCCGCAAGATCCGCACCGTGGAGCCTCAGGCCATGGAGTTGCTGCAGCGCTACGATTGGCCCGGCAATATCCGCGAACTCGAAAACGCGATGGAGTACGCCGTGGTGCTGGCCGATGAAGGCGCCACCACGATTACCGGCGACATGCTGCCCCTGAACGTGCAGTTAAACCAGGGGGTGCGCCGGATGGAGATGCCCATGTACCCGCCGCCCGCGCCCGTGGCGCAACCCTACGTGGCCGCGGCGCCCCAGCCCGTGGCTTTCGCGCCCGCCGCGCCCGCCCCGGAGCCCGCCGGGGACTCGAAGGCTAACTTCAGCGGCGCCGTGGCCGAGACCGAGAAGAAGATGCTGCTGGATGCCCTTCAGCAGACGAACTGGAACCTCACCCGCGCCGCCGAACTCCTGGGCATCTCCTTCCGCAGCATGCGCTACAACGTGAAGAAGTACAACCTCACGAAAGAGTAGCATTCAGGATTCAGCATCCAGCATTCAGCCCGAAGGCCCCGATCCATGAGCTATGTCGCCTCATGGATCGGGGCCTTCGGGCTGAATGCTGGATGCTGAATCCTGAATGCTTTCTCCTCGTGGTATAATGGGATAGCGACAGTTTACAGATATTTATACAGGAGCACGTATGTCCGGTCACAGTAAATGGCATAACATCAAGCTGCGCAAGGGCAAGCAGGATGCGGAGCGGGGGAAGATCTTCACAAAGCTGGCCCGTGAGATCATCGTGGCGGCCAAGAACGGCAGCAACCCCGACCTCAACGTCCGCCTGCGCCTCGCCGTGCAGAAGGCGAGAGAGAACTCCATGCCCGCCGACAACATCAAGCGCGCCATCCTGCGCGGCTCGGGCGAGATGGAGGGGCAGTCCTTCGACGAAGTCACCTATGAAGGGTACGGACCGGCGGGCGTCGGCATCATCGTGGAGTGCCTCACGGACAACAGGAACCGCACCTTCCCCGAGGTTCGCTCCATCTTCACCAAAAACGGCGGACGGATCGCCGATACCGGCGCCGTCTCGTGGTCGTTCGACACCAAGGGCGTCATTTCCATCGACAGCGCCAAGACCACCGAGGAAGCCGTGATGGAGGCCGCGCTTGAGGCCGGCGCCGAGGACGTTCGCGTTGAGGATGAGACTTTCGACGTCATCACCAGCCCTGGCGATTTCCTGCCGGTGCGCGAGGCCCTCGAAACCGCCGGTTTCGCCATCGCCAGCGCCGAAGTGACCATGATCCCGCAGACGACCGTTGCCGTTACCGGCCACGACGCGGAGCTCACCCTGCGGCTCATCGATTACCTGGAAGATAACGACGACGTTCAGAACGTTTATAGCAACTGCGATATCTCTGACGAAGACCTGGCCGCGATGTAATCGGGAGACGTCTCCTCGGGTGGCGCGGATGGGCAAAGCGACCTGCTTCAGGGCTTGCCCCTTCGCGCCACCCGTCGTTTTGGCGCTCGCGTTGCTGGCGGTCCTCGCCCCGGCGCGGGCCGCGCGTGTGGACTACACGTTCTACGTGAATGCCCGAGCGAAGAGCATCCACGTTTCGGCCGCCGTGGCCGACGACCCCGATCCCACCGTCACCGTGGCGATCCCCACCTGGGTTCCCGGCTACTACCGGCGGCTGGACCAGGCGACCGGCGTGTTGCGCTTCGGCGCCGCCATCGGCGGCGCCCGCGTTTCAGCGGAGCACCCCACCGCCTCCACCTGGACGATCTCCCATGCGCCGAACCAGGCCGTTACCGTTGACTACGACGTTGCCGTCCGTGAGTACGGATTCGGCGGCGGCGATCCGAGCGGGACCCTCGGCCAGATGGGCGTGTACGTGGATGGCAACTCCGCCTTCGTTCACCCCGGCATTGCCTGCGTATACGTGGAAGGTCACACCGCCGATCCCGCAACACTCACATTGAAGCTGCCGGACGGCTGGGACGCCGCTACGCCGCTGGCGAAGGGTCGCGCGGGCGCGTATGAGGCGCCCAGCTATGACGCGTTGGCGGATAGCCCCGTGCAGATGGGCCGCTTCGGCCGCATCGCCTTTCGCGCGCGCAACAAGCCCTTCGAGATCATCACCACGGGGTCCTGCCCCGTTTCGGATGCCGCGCTCATCGACGTGTGCAAGCGCGCGGCGACTTCCGCTTTGGACCTGTTCGGCGGCTGGAGCCCCTTCGATTCCTACCAGTTCCACCTCCACTTCCCGCGGCAGAGGCGCGACGGCGGGGGCGGCCTGGAGCACCGGTCCAGCAGCGTCATCGTTTTCGCCCGCGGTCTCACCGACGAGACCTTTGCGCCAAACGCCGCGCGGATCATCTTCCACGAGTTCTTCCACGCCTGGAATGTAAAGGCGCTGCACCCGCGGGGCCTGGGCCCGTTCAACTACCAGGGCGAGCCGCGCACGCCCAGCCTCTGGATTGCGGAGGGCCTGACCGATTACTACGCCCACGTGTTGGCGGTGCGCGGCGGCGTGTGGACGCCGGAGATCGCGCTGAAGGCGTTCGCCGGCCTCATTGATGAATACCGGGGCTCCGCCGGCCGCAACGCCGCCAGCCTGGCAACGAGCAGCGAGAAGGTGTGGGATGCGGACAGCCCGATGTCCAACGGTTATGGCGGCACGAACTACTACACGAAGGGCTTGTTGGCTGCCTGGCTGCTCGACATCCGCATCCGCGCATCCACGAAGAACGCCCGGAGCCTGGACGACGCCCTGCGCCGCATGCTCGTTCGGTATGCGCTGCCGGATCGCCCCTACCCGCCGGACGCGGTACTCGCCGCCATCCGCGAGTCCACCGGCGTGAACCCCGCGGACGATTACGCGGCCTTCGTCTACGGGACCAAGGACCTGCCTTTGGAAGAGGGCGTGAGGCCCATGGGAGTGCGGCTGCGGATCGTGGATGTGCCGGAGACGATGCTTGGCGCTGACCTGGAGTCCGGAGATAGCAGCGCCGTGGTGCACGGCGTGAGCAAGGGAGGCGCCGCCGAGGCCGCTGGGATGTTGGCGGGCGACGTGCTGCTCAGCATCGACGGCCAGCCGCCCCGCATCGGGAAGGGTCCCCTGCTGGGCGGCAGACCGCGCGGCGTGGGCGACCGCGTGTTGGTGATCGTCCGCCGCGCCGGAGAGGAGCGTACCCTGTCTGTTACGGTGCAGGCCCGCCCCACCGCCGAACTGACCCGCGTGGAATCGCCGACCCCCGAACAGAGCGCCGTTTGGAAGGGTCTTTGGGGGCAGTGAGGCCCGCGCCGGCGGGCGTTTTGGAGAGGCGCAACCGGAGTTGATACTCGGCGGCGTCATACCGCGTAACCAGACCCGCCGCACACCCTATCGGCGCGGCCTGCTCAGCTTTGTCGCGGCGCGATGTATCGCTCTGTGAACGCGTCCACGATGTCGCTCAGGCAGTCGTCGAGGCGGGCGGAAACCTCCCAGGCGATCTCATCCGGCACGCCGCCATAGAAGGCCTCGGCGACGCCGCCCGTGATGCAGGCGAGCGTATCGCAATCTCCGCCCAATGAGACGGCCTTGCGGATGGCGTCCTCGAAGCCTTCCGATTCCAGGAAGGCGGTGAGCGCCTCGGGAACCGTCTCCTGACACGTTTCCACGTGGCGGTAGTCCGGCCGGATCTCATCCAGGCTTCGCGAAAGGTCATAGCCAAACGTCTCCTCCGCGAAGCGCCGGATGTCTGCCTTCGCGGCGCCCGTTCGCGCGAGGAAGACGGCGGCGGCCGTGGACTGAGCCCCTTTGACGCCCTCGGGGTGATCGTGGGAGACGATGGCCGTTCGGCGCGCTTCCTCCAGCACGGCGTCCAGGTCATCGAACGCCCAGCCGACCGGGCTGACGCGCATCGCGGCCCCGTTCCCGAAGCTGCCGTACGGGCCCATGTACGGGTCAGCGATCCAGCGTGCGAACATCCCGCCCCAGCCGGCGTGCGGGTAGAGCCTCCCGTAGCGGCGGTACGTTTCGGCGAAGTCTCCTCCGGTCAGCAGCGCATCCGCGGTGGCCACAGTGAGCACGGAATCGTCCGTGAACTCGCTCCCCCGCGAGAACAGCGGAAACCGCGTGGACTTCGTGCCCCGATCGAACTCATACGGCGCCCCGATCATATCCCCCGCAATGGCCCCCAGCATTCCGGCCTCCTTCAGTTACGCGCCTGGATCAGAACCCGGGCGGAAAGTCCCGGTCCACCGGCGTGAGATCGCCGGTGTTGAACCCGAACCCTTCCACGTACCGGGTGAAAGCGTTCTGTTGCATCCCCGCGAGGATGGCTTCCGGGCCCAGCCATTCCCGCAGCTCCGCCACGGACGGGTCATGCGGAGTGAATACCCCCAGGAAGTCGCCTTCCCAACTGATGTTCACGATCTCCACCGAATCCTGAGAGGGGGACGGCGACCCGGGGATCAGCCATTCCTCCGTGACGCCGGGCCACTCGTTCCAGCGGTTCCTGATGTGTTCGCCCGCGGGATCGCCCGGCGGGAACCAGTCCAGATGGAAGGGCTCCGGAACGCCATCCGGCGCGAAACCCCTCAGTTTGGAGAGCGTCTCCGCGCAAGAGAGACCGAGCGCATATCCCGGCCCGGGGTCGACGCGGCATAGCTTGAGCTGCCGTGACGAGCCGGCTGAGGCGCCGGGTTCCGCCTGGCGGGCGTCGAGATGCCCCATGCAGGCGTACACTCCCGCCGCGCCGGCTGTGAGCCTGGCGAGGATGGCGGTCAGGTCGCCGAAGGAGAGTTCAATGCCGGCATGCACGCCGCAGTCCTCCTTGGCCCGCGCCCAGTCGGAGATGCCGCGGATCCCATGGTCGCCGTACTCGTAGATGTTGGTCAGGCAGGCGGCGACCTTGCGGCGGCCGGCGCCGGGGAGCCCGAAGGCCGCCCAATCGGTTTCCACCCATCCATCGTCCGGGACGATGCAGAGCATATCCGGCTTTCGCATCGCATGCCTCCTGCAAGCAGTATGGCCGCATGGCGAAAGGCCGCGGCGAGTGATCGGCGCCGGGGCCATGCCGCGTGGCTTTCGTTCGGGCAGGCGGTTATTGCAGCCCGTAGGCCTGGCGGGCGAAGGCGACGGCGTCCAGCAGGTTCACCGATGGGCCGCCGCCATCGGGCGCGGCGTTCAGGCGGTCGGACTCGCCGGGAAGCGGGGTTGCCAATCCGCCGGCGATGCGAAGCGCTCGCGCCGCCGACCAGAGCGGCGGGTAAAGCGGCGGCGAGGACTCATAGGCGCCCATGTCCACGTGTGCGCCTTGGATGCGGGGGAGGCCGTCTTTGTCGATGTCGCCCGGCCCCACCGCCGTATCACTTCCGGCGTCGATGCAGGGCGATCCCACGCGCAGATGGTAATCGCCGGCCGCCGCATCAACGAAGCGAGGGTCGGCGCTGATGTTGCCGTTCTGCCCCAGCAGCGTCGCCGGGTTTGTTTCCGCCGTCGTGTTGCCATAGAAATCGTTGTGGTCGATAGCCGCGTCGTTGGCGTAGTCCGCGGCGACGCCGATGTCGTTGTACGCGCTGATGTTGTTGGTGACCCGGCTTCCGGCCGCCGAGCCGTAGAAGTAGATGCCCGGCAGGTTCGAGCCGACGACTGTGTTGTTTTCGATCAGCGCCGTGGCGTAGAAGAGCGCGATGTTTCCGCCGGGCAGCGTCAGGGGGCCGGCCGCGCGGTTGTTGGCCACCACATTGTCGCGAATCAGATAGCCGTCGGCCTCGAAAGCGGCGATGCCGCAGACGCCGTTGCCGCGGATGTCGTTGCCCTCGATATCGGCCGGGCACTCCCAGAGGACGATGCCGGCCCCTGTCTTGGAGTCGGTGGCGTTCAGGCTGTTGCCGGTGATCGAGTTCCGGGCCACCGTGACGCGGCTCTGGTACGTCAGGCGCACGCCCGCCCCAACGTTATCTGAGATAACGTTTCCCGTGATCGCGGCGCCGGAGTACTCGCAGACGACGCCGATCCCGTCATTGGCGGTGACGACATTATTGGAGATCGTCGGCAGCGCGCGCTGGCACCAGATGCCGGCGGCCCGATATTCGGGCGATTTTGAGAAACCATTGCGAATGGTGAATCCGTCGATGACGATGCCCTGGGCGCCGCCCGATACGCTCAGCACGATGCCGGCCCTGGCCCCGTCCAGCGTGGTTGGGTGTTTGGCCGGATCCCGCTGAGCGCGGGCGGTCTCGGTTCCGGCGAATCCGCCGTAGAGCGAGACATCGGCCGGGAGCGTGAAGGTTCCGGTATAGGTTCCGGCGGCCACCCACACTTCGTCGCCGGCCCTGGCGGCGGCGAGGGCGGCGGTGAGAGTGGTGAAGGCGGCGCTCCAGGAAGCGCCGGTTTGGCCGGGCTCCGGAGCGCGCGCGTCTACATAGACCGTTGCGGCGTGCACGCAGGGTTGCACGCAGAGGAGGATGCCCAGGAAGCGCAGCCGCGATCTTCGCAGATGGAACATGATGCCCTCCCGTTGATATACGAATCCAACTCATGACGGCTGGAAACCGGCGATTGTTCCCTGCCGGCACGCCCTGAAGCGGCGCGCCCGCCGCAGCCAGCGCCGATGTTATACTCATGACAAGCAAACCTCTGCGCGCCGCAACAGCCCCTAACAACGAAGGACTACGACATGCAACGTACCGCCTCCACCGCTTCCCTCCGCGCGATCCCCCGCGCGCTCGTGCTCCTGGCCTTCCTTGCCGCCTCCTCCGCCGGCTGGAGCCGAGTGGTGTATGTGAACAAGAATGCGCTGGGTTCCGTGCACGACGGAGCCGCCTGGTCCACGGCCTACCTCACCGTACAGGCAGGCATTGACGCAGCCGCCAACGGCGACGACGTGTGGGTGGCGGCCCCAAAGCCAGCGGCCGATGCATATGTGGAAAGCGTGGTCCTCAAGGCGTCCGTTCACCTGTACGGCGGTTTCAGCGGTACAGAGATGAGCAGGAACCAGCGGAACTGGACGGCCAACGTCACGGAGTTGAGGTCCGCCACCATGGACAGCTCGATTGTCGTCTGGACGGAGGGGCCAGGGTGCATCCTGGATGGGTTCGCCATCTCTCATGGCGATGTGGGCGTTCGCCTGTTCGGGTCAACACGGATAGCCAACTGCACGATTCGCGCCGCCAGGATGGCTGTCTGCGCCTATACCGGTGACACGGCCGTCGTCAACTCCTTCATCTCGCATTGCACGATTGGCATCGGCGGGTACGAGGACGCCACCGTGGCTGTCTCGAATTGCGAGATCAACGGGTGCGGATACGGGCTGCAAACGCCGATCACCCGGACTTCCATTACAAACTGCTCGATCACCGGCAATCAGTGTGGAGTACAAGTCGCAAACGCCATCGTGACCATCGCAAACAGCCTTGTGGGCTTCAATGGGACGGGCATCGAGCAAACATGGACCATTGAGCCGGTGCGGTTGTCGCACAACAATGTCTATGGCAACTCCGTGGCCAACTATTCGGGAGTGGCGGATCCAACCGGAGCCAGCGGCAACATCAGCCAGGATCCCAGGCTTTCCAACCCGTACCACGATATCCACATCCAGCCGGGCTCGCCCTGCATCAATGCCGGAGATGACTTACAGGTCATGCCAGGGTGGACCGACCGTGACGGTCAGCCTCGCGTGCAGGGCGGCCACGTGGACATAGGCGCAGACGAGAGCGATGGCTCCGTGTGGACCGTGCCCTCCCGCTCGTGGCGCGTCTCTCCCGCGGGCGATGACCGCAACGACGGATTGACCTGGAGAACGGCGAAGCGAACGTTGGGCGCGGCTCTGTCGGCAGCTCAGGGCACGGACGAGCTGTGGGTCGTGAAAGGTTCCTATTCAGAGAGTATCGAGCTGCCGGCCGGCGTGGCCGTTTTCGGCGGCTTCACGGGAACTGAGACAAAGAGAGACCAGCGGGATTGGGCAAAGAATGTTTCAGCGCTGGGAGGCGGCGGAACCGATTTCGATACCGTGGTTGCCGCGCCGTACCTGGGCGCTGCTCTCGATGGCTTCGCCATCTCCAAAGGCGGATCCGGGGTCGTTGTGGGCGGCACAACTACAATCGCTCATTGCCGGATCAGCGACGCCGTCTCCTACGGAGTCAACGTGGACGCGTTGGGTCGAGCCACGATCAGCGACTGCACAATCAGCCGCACCGGGACGGGGGTGAACCTGCCCGCCGGAACGGCGACCCTGACCGGCTGCACGATCACGAGAACCGATGACGGCGTGAGCCTGACAGGCGGAACGGCGTTGGTCTCGAATTGCACCGTAAGTTGCACGCTGAGGGGTGTCTACGGATACTCGGGAACGGCATCTCTTGCCAATTGCACAATCAGCGGCAACGGGTGCGGGGTGTATCTCTGGACCCACGTTGCCTGGTCCCTTGCAAACTGCATCGTGGCCGGGAATGGAACCGGCATCCGCCGCGCGGACGAGAGCCAATCCCTGACACTATCTCACAACGACGTCTATGGCAATGCCGGCTCCAACTACACGGGGATCGCCGACCCAACCGGCGAGAACGGCAATATCAGCCAGGACCCTAGGCTATCCAATTCCTTCCACGACCTCCATATTCAGCCGGGGTCACCCTGCATAGACTCGGGAGATGACGCAATGGTTCAGGCCGGCTCCGCCGATATGGACGGTCAGCCCCGTGTCCAAGGCAGCCATGTGGACATCGGCGCCGACGAGAGCGACGGCGCCGCCTGGGCGGTTCCTCCCCGCGTCTGGCATGTGTCGATGGCTGGCGATGACGTCAACGACGGCCTCTCCTGGGCCACCGCCAAGCGCAGCCTCTCGAGGGCCCTGGACGTCGCGGAGGGCGCCGATGAGGTCTGGGTGGCGCGCGGACTCTACGTCGACAAACCCATTGCAGCCGTGCCGGTGGCCCTCTATGGGGGCTTCGAAGGCGGCGAGGCGCGCCGAAGCCAGCGGAACTGGACGGCGAACCTCACGGAGATTCGCGGGGATACGACGTACAACTCGTCGGCCGTCACGCTGCGGTTCCCGGGCGTCATCCTGGATGGCTTTGCTGTGACCAATGGCTACTTCGGCGTGACCACGAAGAACGCCGCCACCATCAGCCACTGCCGGATCAGCGGCAACGTCGTTGGCGTCGCTGCCCAAGGCGAAGGCACAAGGGTCCGTAACTGCGCGGTGGTGGGCAATGGGACGGGCGTTTGGCTCGCCAGTCCATCTGAAATCGTCAATTGCACTTTTGCCGGCGGATCTGCCGATGCCGCTGATCTGTCTGTCAGTGGCTCTACACTCACCAACTGCGCCATTGCGTCCAACGCATGGGGGTTCTACGCGTTCTCATCCAGAATCGCTTGGACAGCGTCGTACTGCAATGTGTTCGGGAACTCGGCGGCGAACTTCTACGGCGTTACAGACCCGACGGGCACGAACGGCAACATCAGCGTTGATCCCCTGTTCGTGAACGCCAGTGTTGGCGACTATCGCCTGCTGACGGGCTCGCCCTGCGTCGACGCGGGCGATGACGCCGTTTTCGGGCTCGGAGAGGTGGATCTGGACGGAAAGCCCAGGAAGATGGGCGCGCATGTGGACATCGGCTGCTATGAGTTCGCGCCGTCCGCCGCGTATGCCCTGGGCGACGCCGTGAGCATCCTGAAGGTCGCGGCCGGGATCCAGGCCGCTTCGTCCGACGCGCTGACGCGTCTGAACCCGGAAGCGCCGGTCAACCGCGTGGATATCGTGGATGCCGTGCGCATCATCCGCAAGGTCCAGGGGTTGGACGGCAACCCGTAGGGTCATGCGGGACCGCCGAGGCAGCCAAATCGAAGCGGGGGAGCTGGTCTGGCTCCCCCGCTTCGATCTGCGTGTGCCCTCATGTGGGCGGATGGCTGATGGCGGATCTCCGACAGCTTGTCACTGTTCGGCTGGGGCGTCCTTTACGCCGTGGGGCTCCATGCGGGAGTGGTCGCCGGCGCCCACGGCGAAGGCGAGGTCTTCCAGTACGCCGGCGGCCACGGCCGCAACGGCGTCGGCGGCGGTCACCTCGGCGCCGGCTGCCACGACCACTTTCCCCTCATCGTCCACAATATCGCGCTGCGCTACGTGACCGATCACATAGCTGAACTCGGAGTCGGTGCGCTCTTCCTCGTCGGTCATCGGGGAGCTATCTTCAGTCAACTGGCCGGTGGGTTCGGCGTCCATGGGGCGCCTCCTTTCAACGTGTCGTCAAGGAGATTGTAGGTCCGGCGCCCGCCGGGCAGCCACCGATCCGCGTTGAAACGTGACGCCGCCTCCCCGCGCCGCCCGATTACGCGGCCTTTGGCGTGGCCTTCTTCGGCTCAATAGGCGGCGTATGCCCGCGGCCCGTCCACCAGATGCCCAGCGCGATGAGCAAGAGGACCGGGATGCCGATGATGCTGAGCATGGGGCTGGTTGGCGGAGCGGAGACGATGCGAATCGCCCGGTTGCCGCCCTCGATCACCACCGTGGCCCACACGCGGTCGCCCGGCTTGATCTCGCCAACGCTGCTGTCCTTGCCGTTGCGGGTGCAGTACACGTTCGAGGGCAGGCCGACCTTAATGTCGCCATCGCGCTTCGTGCGGATGGTGGCCTCCGTGCCGCTGGGGTCCACGCTCAACAGCGTTCCTTCCACGGTTTGAGGGGGGGTCTCCGGCCGGAATGGGTCCTGGGTGAGGGTTGCGCCGTGCGCCCCGCCGGGCTGCCCCAGCGGGGTGCTGTCGGTCTTGCCCGTGGTAAGGTCGGTCGGCATGGCGGTTGGGGCGGCCGGCGCCGCTGGCCCGGCCGTTCCCCGGCCGCCCGCCGCAACCAAGCATGCTCCCAGCGCCATCGCGCGCACTACGTTTCGCCATCGGTTCCGCATCTGTCTCCCCTTCCCTCTTCAGTCTTGCGCCCGATCGCGACGGGACGCCATGCGTAACTATATCACGGGCGTTGCTCCTGTGATCTGGCGGGCAGGCCACGGATCCGCGGCGCAGGGCCCCATACTGGCATGGAGGCCAAAAGTGAGCATCGCATTGTGGGCCGCATGGGGCGCGGCGGCGTTGGGGTTGGCGGGGCTGGCGGCGGCCGGGGCATCCGATATGTCCAGAACCACGCTCTGGAAGGCGGGCGAAAGCGGATACGAAACCTATCGCATCCCCGGCATCGTCGTAACGCCGCGCGGGACGATCCTCGCGTATGCCGCCGCGCGTCGCAGGATCGCCGACGGCGACTGGTCCGATACCGATATCGTTATGCGCCGCAGCGAAGACGGCGGCGTCGTATGGCAGCCCTCGCGCCGCATCGCCGGCGCGGGGCGCGGCGTTACAGCTAACCCCGTTGCCCTTCCCGACCGCCAGACGGGGGCGGTCCACTTCCTCTACCAAACGGGCTACGACCATTGCTTCTACATGCGCAGCGTCGATGACGGTCGCTCGTTCTCGAAGCCGGTGGATATCACCGGCGTGTTGGAGGGGTTCCGCCCGCGATACGCCTGGACGGTCATCGCGCCCAGCGTGGGGCACGCGATCCAGTTGCGAAGCGGTCGCCTCCTGGCGCCGATCTGGATGGCGCGCGGCAAGGAGACATCGCCCGGCCGGCGCGAGCACGCTCCGTCGGCCGTGGCGACTATCTACAGCGACGATCATGGCGATACCTGGAGGCGCGGCGCCATCGTGGCGGAAAACTCGCCGGCGCTGCCGAACCCCAGCGAAACCATGGCGGTGGAGTTGGCGGACGGGCGCGTGATGGTCAACATGCGCACGACGTCCGCCAGGCATCGTCGCGCCGTCTCCATCAGCCCGGACGGCATCAGCCGCTGGTCGCCCCCCCGGTTCGACGAGGCGCTTTTCGACCCGATCTGCGCCGCCAGCGTCGTGCGCTACACCTCCGCCCCGCGAGACGCCAAGAACCGGCTTCTGTTCTCGAACCCAGACAGTGAACCGCTTCCAGACAGCGCGAAGAGCGGCTACCGCCTGCGTCGCCGCCTTACCCTGCGCCTGAGCGAGGATGACGGGGAGACCTGGCCCGTTGAGCGCGTCATCGAGCCTGGGAGCGCCGGCTATAGCGACCTTGCCGTCGGCCCAAACGGGGCGATCTCCTGCATCTACGAAGCCGCCTTGAAGCCTGGCAGCCGCGCCAGCAGCGTGGTTTTTCGCGGAGTGCCAGGCTTCGCGCGCTGAGGGGAATGCCGTTCCGGCGCCCTCCTTCGTTTAGCATCCCCAACCGGCGGGCATCCCTCCAGGCGGAGGGTAAATGCAACGAAAAAGACTGGGCAGGAGACGGATTTCGCGGAAAGCGGCGTGCATCGCCACATTGGCGGCCCTGGGGCCCCTGGCGTTCTTGTGCATTGCTGGCGGCGTGTGGCTGCTGCGCCTGCGCGCGGCCCTGCCGGATGTGAATGCTCTGGCCGCGTGGCGGCCCAGCCAAACCACCGAGATCCGGTCTTCCGACGGCGTGCTGCTGGCCCGGCTTTTCGAGGAGAATCGTCGCGTTGTGCCGCTTTCGGAAATGCCGGGCGCCTTGCGGGACGCCACGATCGCCGTGGAGGACCGCCGATTCCTGGAGCATCGCGGCGTGGATTGGCGCGGCGCCGCCAGGGCGCTGGTGAGCGACGTAGCCCAAGGCGGCTACCGGGAAGGCGGCAGCACAATTACACAGCAACTCGTGCGCAGCGTCTTCCTGGATCCGGGCAAACGACTCAGCCGCAAGGCGCGCGAAGCGATGCTGGCCGTGCAGACGGAGCGGCGATTCACGAAGCCGGAGATCCTGGGGATGTACATGAACCAGGTCTACTACGGCGAGCGCTGCTTTGGCGTTGAGGCGGCCGCACACGCCTACTTCGGTAAGCCGGCCTCGCGGCTTTCGCTGGCGGAGTGCGCACTCCTCGCGGGCATCCCCCGCCGCCCCGCGCTCTACGACCCATACGCGAATCCAGAGGCCGCGCGCCAGCGACGGGACGCGGTGCTGCGCCGAATGGTGGAGACCGGGCATCTGGACGCGGCTCGCGCTGAGGCCGCCATGCGCGAACCGCTGCGCCTGGCCTACCGCCGGCCTCCCCGCCTGCAGGCGCGGAGGGCGCCGTACTTCGTTGATTTCGTGGTTCGCCAACTGGAGGACCGGTATGGCGCCGATCGGGTCTATCGCGGCGGGCTGCGCGTTCAGACAACGCTGAATAGCCGCGCCCAGGCCGCCGCGGAGCTGGCGGTGCGGCGCGGCATGGATGCCGCTTTCGGCCGGCGGCCTACCCAGGCGGCGCTTGTTTCGCTGGATCCCCGAACGGGCGCGATCCGGGCGATGGTCGGCGGGCGCGACTACTCCCGCTCGTCGTTCAACCGGGCCGTTCAGGCGAAACGGCAGCCTGGCTCGGCGTTCAAGCCCTTCGTCTACGCGGCGGCGCTTAGCGCCGGACACCTTACCACCGATCGCATCACCGACGCCCCCGTGGCTTTCGACGGAGGGCGCTGGAGGCCGCGGAACATGGATGGGCGGTGGCATGGCCGCATAACGCTCACCACTGCGCTTGCCAACAGCATCAACATCCCGGCTGTGAAGCTCTGCGATGACGTTGGCCCGGACGCCGTGGCCAACGTCGCCCGGCTCTGCGGCATCGCCAGCCCTCTTCGCGAGGACCTGACCCTGGCGCTCGGCACATCCGAAGTTTCCCCCCTGGAACTCGCCTCCGCCTACGGCGTCTTCGCGGCGTCCGGCGTCCGCGCGGAGCCAATGGCCATAGTGCGCGTGGACGATTGCGACGGGGGCACGCTGGAGACGTTTGCCCCTCGACGCGCCGATGTCCTGAACCCGGCCACGTCGGCCCGCATGGACTTTATGTTGCGCCAGGTGGTGCGCGCCGGAACGGGCGCGGCGGCCGGTAGCGTTCCAGGCGCCCGCGGCAAGACGGGGACCACGGACAGCCGCCATGACGCGTGGTTCGTGGGATACACCCCGGCGCTCACGACGGCGGTATGGGTGGGCAACGACCATCCGTCGCCGATCCCCGGACTCACCGGCGGCGGCGTGTGCGCGCCGATCTGGGCGGCCTTCATGGGCCATGCCATCCGCATCCTCCCGCGCGGGGAGCAGGCCCGCCCGGAAACGCACAAGCCCGAGACGCGGGTCCGCATCGCCGAGATCCGGCGCCCAATCATCCTGGCTGCCGCCGCGCCCGCGTCACAGCCGTCTGCCAATGGGCAGGCATCGCAGCCGGAGCGGAGCGTCGTTCAGGCGGACTCAGCGGGGCGCGTCCAGATGCCTGCCTGGGTGACAGTGGATCTGTGCGTGGATAGCGGCGGCCTCGCCGGGCCGGGCTGCCCGCGCACGGTGACCACGCGCATTCGGCCGGATGCGATGCCGCCGCCCTGTCCGCTCCACGGGGCAAGATAGCAGATAGCTTGGAAAGCGAAAGCCCCCTCTCCACAGCGTGGAAAGGGGGCTGGCGTTAGCGAACAGGGCCGGGCTCAAAAGGGCCATCCCGATCGCGTGATGCGATATAGCGCGTACATCGAAAACCAGGGGCCGCTGTCTTCGGCGGCCGGGGCTGATTCCTCCGGCCAGTTGAACATGGGCTCCGGTTGCTCCTTAACGAGCAGGTCCGTTGAAGCCACCAACTGGAAGGGCCCGCCGTCGGGCAACGCAATGGCGCGTGGGTGGCGGTGCAAAACGCCTGTCTGTACGGACTGATATATGCCGCGCGGCGCGCGGTGTCCGGAAGGGAACACCTGGCCGGCGGTGATGTCCATGGTCATAAAACCGCTCCTTTCACATAAGGGTTCATTCTCTACAACACCATGATGCCATGTCAAGGTTGCCCGGTCTTTTCCGTTGTGTGAAAGTTATATTAAGTTACTCAGGCAAGTTGGTTTTCGTTCGCGTACGTTGCGCTCCCTCTGGGTAACTAACCGCCGAGGGCGATTTGCCCGTACAGGAGGTAGATGATGCCACGGGGAGACAAGGACGCATACACGGACAAGCAGAAGCGGATGGCGGAGCATATTGAGGAAGGCTACGAGGAGAAGGGCGTTTCGGACGAGGAAGCCGAGCGCCGCGCCTGGGCCACGGTCAACAAGCAGACGGGCGGGGGCCGGAAGTCCGGCTCGGGCAGGCATTAGCGTTCGCGCGCCGGGCCCCCGGCGGGCCCGGCGCGCTGTTTCCGCCTATGGCGTCACGCGTCCTGAGATCCGTTGGGGTCCGGATACTTGCGGAGGATTTCCAGCGCGGCGGAGGTGTGGAGGGCCGGCAGCAGGGCGCCCCACAGCAGCGAGACGGGGATCAGAATGGCCGGGCCGTTCTTGAAGCTGGCGAAGACAAGGGCCGGGCCCAGCGTCATGACCAGCGTCAACAAGGCGAAGGCCAGCGAGTAGAAAGGGTTTGCCAACGCCAGGAGAACGCCGCGCTTCAAGGTGGTGCCCAGCGGCTTTCCCTGCTCCACCAGCAGCGGCCAGTGATATACGGCCGTCATCAGCCAGAACAGCAGGATGTAGCCGGCGCCTACGCCGGCCGCCTTTATCGCCGTGGAGGGTCGCGAGATCAGCCAGAGGGTGTCGCAGACCAGCACGCTGGTGATGACGGTTTCCGCGTAGCAAAGCGCCCAGGCCGGCCGCGCCAGTTTTCGCGCGCCGCGGAAGAGGTCGAAGATGTGCGGGTCGTCGCGCTGGAACATGGCGCGGGCGAGGGTGTAGAGGCCGGCCATGAAGGGGCCCAACACGATGGGCGCGGCCAGCAGCACAACCGCGGTCATCATCGCGCCAACGGCGCGAAGCTTGGGGTCCGGAAGACGCTGGAGCCCCACATAGAGGAACGACAGGGCGAAGAAGACCACCACGAAGGTGAGCAGGCTGACGGCCAGCGACGTCCCAAGGTAGTCGTACACCGCGGAGAACCCAAGGCGCACCGACCGGCCGGCGGACGGCGGCGGCGGCGGTTCAACGGGCGGATCGCCCCAATCCAGCGGTTCGTCGTCTTTTCGCGGCGGCCATGGGTGCATACGGCTTACGGTTCCTCTCCGGGTGCGGATCTCTGTCGTTATGATAGAACAGCATTCAGCACTCAGAACTCAGAACTCAGAATACAGCCCGGAATGCCTCTGTCCATGAGATCGGGTTTCACCTGGTCAGAGGCATTCCGGGCTGTATTCTGAGTTCTGAGTTCTGAGTGCTGAACGCTGTCCTACGGTTCGACGATCACCTTTACGGCGTCGGCGGAGCGGGCGGTTTCCAGGGCGGCGGCGAACTGGTCCACCGGGAAGCGGTGGCTGATGAGGCATTCCACCTGTACCTTGCCCTCGGAGAGCATCTGGACGGCGCGCGCATGGGTGAAGGGGTTTACGAAGCTGCCCATCACGGTCAGCTCCTTGTAGTAGATATCGTACGGCTTGATGCCGGCCACAGCGCTGGGCGACACCACGCCGAAGAACAACACGCGCCCTCCGCGCCGGGCAAGCGCAACGGCGGCCTCGGCCGTTTCCTTGCGGCCCGCGCTCTCAATGGCGGCATCCACCCCCACCCCGTCCGTCGCGTCACGCACGATGGCGGTCAGGTCTTCCTTCAACGGGTCCACCAGGATATCGGCGCCCAGGGCGCGCGCGGCCTCGCGACGCGGCGCGAACGGTTCCGATACGATGACTGTGCCCGCGCCTGCCGCCTTCACGAGTTGCAGCAGGATCATGCCGATGTAGCCGCCGCCGAGGATGGCCACCGTTTCCCCGGGGCGAACGGCCAGGCGGTCGGCTCCGTGGAGGCAACAGGCCAACGGCTCGGCCAGCGCGCCAGACTCCAGGCTTACGTTATCCGGCAGCAGAACGGCCTGTTTGGCGGGGCTCAGGCAATACTCGGCGAAGCCGCCGTTGCGCGTCACGCCCAGCGCCTCGAGGTTTTCGCACAGGTGCACCTCGCCGCGCTGGCACCAGAAGCAATGCCCGCAGGTGATGTTCGGGTCCAGCGCCACGCGGTCCCCCACCTTCACATGGCGGACCTCGGCCCCGGCGGCGATCACCTCGCCGGCCATCTCATGCCCCGGGATGACGGGGAACCGGACGATGTGCTCCCCCTCGAAGATGTGCTGGTCCGTGCCGCACACTCCGCACGCTCCAACGCGCACCACGATGTCATCCGGCCCCGGAGCGGGGACGGGCAAGTCCGATATCTCAATCCGCCTGGCGGCGGGCAGTACGGCAGCCTTCACGCGATTCCTCCCTTGTTACCCGAACGCGCCTATGGAGTGCGGCGGCGTATTCTGGGCCCAGTAGCCTGATGCTTCACGGGTATGCTTCCCTCCCACGTCCCCCTGAACGAAGCGAAGGGTCTCGGCCTGGCGTGTCGCATGGTGCAACGGACCAAGCACCCATGCGAGCCTTTACCCGGGTGCTTGCCACGCATCCGGGACAGACTGGTCAGGCCGAGATTCCTCGCTGCGCTCGGAATGACATCGGCGGCGCGTCGCCGCAAGCCGCCGAACTTCACATGCGCTATCAACCCAGTAGATTCGTTACCACGGCAAGGATAGCCCGTTCGAGGTGATGGCGGGAGCGGCGGGCGGCGTGGCGTGGGAGGTGAAGAGCGGGCTGAAGTCGCGCCGGAAGCCGCGCAAGTTGCAGATGCCGGCCAGGATCTTCGGGATGTCGGTGAGGGCCAGCGTGCCCATGAACTTGGTCTCGCTCATGCCGCCCGCGAAGAGGTTCGCCGCGTCCGCGTAGCGGGCGACCACGAGGATCAGGGTTCGGCGGTCGTTCCGCGCATAGAGCGCCAGCGGGGCGAGGGCCGCATCCAGGTCCGCCGCGCTCGCCTGTTCCGGCGTGGCCGTGGCGGCGAGGAAGAAGCCCTGCTTTCCCTTGGCTGCGAGGTGCAGGGCGCGGAAGCAGAGCTGCTCGAATGATGCATCGGCCGGCGCCGCCGCCGCCAGCGCCGGCGTCGTCTCCGTTAGCAGCGCCTCGGCCGGCGAAACGGAAGGGCGGAGCGCGGCGGCGCCGATCGCCGGGGGGGCGCTTTCCGGCAGGGTGCGGGCGAACAGCACGTCGATGCGGGCCGCCCGCAGGCGGTTCAGGGTTTGCTCCGCCGGCTGCCCATCATCGGGGACAGCGAGGAAGGCGGGCATGGGATCGGCAGCCCCGCCGCCGCCCACCAACGCCACCGATTTGCCGGCCTGCTTCGCCGCGCCCAGCACCGGGAGCATCGGCGGATCCCACTGCTCATTCGGCTGGCTGCCCGTGCCGAGGATGCGGGCCAGCGAACCTGTTGATGCGCCGCCCGGCGCCACGGCCACGCCCGTTACCGGCATGCGATCCAGGTTCAACACGTGGTTCGGCGCGGCATCGCGGGCCCTGCGCCAGTCATCCGGCGAGTAACCGTCGGCCACCACGATGATGACGTTTCGCACGGCGCGCGCGGGAGCGGCGCGGCGGGCGAGCGTGACGCGGGCCGGCCGGCGGGCGCGGTGGCGATATCGCCTCGCCGCGGCGGGGCCGGCGCATATGCACAGCGCCAGAATCAGCAGCAATACCCTCCGCATCAGACAGCCCTCCCGAACGTCATGCGCGTTCCGCGCCGCGCCTGCGATCCAGGAGCTCCACGGCCGCTGGGATCTCCGTCATGGAGCGGACGCAGGCGTCCGGCATTTCGGATGGCGCGCGTGGTTCCACGCGCCCGTATTCGCCGCGTCCGTACATACGGATGGCGGCCATGCCAACCGATTTGGCCGGCGCAACGTCGTTATCCACCCGATCTCCCACCATGATGGCGCGACCGGGCTCACAACCGGCGCGTTCCAGCGCCCACGAGAAGAGGCGCGAGTCCGGCTTGCCGAAGCCGAGATCGCAATCGTAGGCGGCGAACTCGAAGAAACGGTCCAGGTCGTAGCGATCCATCCACGCGTGGATCTCCGGCAACTGGTTGGCGATGATGCCCAGGCGATAGCGCCCGCGGAGGGTCTCCAGCGCCTCCACGGCGCCCTCCGCGGGGACGCCGTACTGGTAGTAAGTGGGCGCGGCCAGTTCCCAGCGCCTGCGCCGAAAGTCGCTCACCGCGGGTTCGTCCGGCAGCACGGCGCGCAACACCCATGTAAGCGGAGCGGCCGCAGTCTGTTCGTGGCCCATCGCCATCCAGGCGTCGAAGCTCTGACGCGTGAGGTCCGGCTCCTCCGCGCGGAGAGACTCGAAGAGGGTTGCGTCCAGCGTGTTGCGCCAGGGATCCTCGTCCATCAGCACGCTGCCGATGTCGAAGAACACCCATTGGAAGTACTGTGCGGCATCTGCCATTGTTCAGGTTCCGGGTGACGAGGGCGCTTCAATCCCTCCGAGGCGCCAGTCAGAGCAATACGGATGCGTCTCGCCAGCCATAGGCGACTTCGATGAGGCAGACGCCGCCGATCGCAATGGGTTGCTCGCGAATGGCAACGCCGCCCAGCCGTTCGTAGAAGGCCCGCGCGGGTAGGTTGTCCTTCAGAACCCAGATCAACAGCGACGGCAGAGCCAATCCCTGCAGGCGCCGCACGCATTCCGTCACCAGGGCGCGGCCGATGCCCTGGCGCTGTAAGCCCTCCAGCACGTAGAGCCCCCCGATCTCACCGGTAAAGGCCGGGTCGGCGGTCCGTTCCGGCCCGGCGGTTGCCCAGGCGGCGACGCGATTGTCCACTTCGGCTACCAGCACGAACCAGTTGGGGGGCTGGGTGTCTAGCCGTTTCTCCCATCGGATCCCGGACGCCGCGGCGTCCAGCCCATCCAGATAGGAGTTTGGCACGATGCCCCGGTAGGCCGACTTCCATGTCTCCGTATGAACGCGGGCGATGCCTTTGGCATCGCCCGCGGTTGCTTCTCGTATGACGACAGGGCGCATCGCCGGGTTACATGCTCTCCGGCGCCGAGATGCCGAGCATGCTGAGCACGTTGTGGAGCACCGTGCGCGTGGCGGCGGTGAGAGCGAGTCGGGCGGCGGTCAGCTTCGCGTCCTCACCGAGCACCAGGCACTGCGTATAGAACTGGTGGAAGGCCTGGGCGATCTCCTGCGAGATCCGGGTGAGGCCGTGCGGCGCGTAATCGCCGGCGAAGCGCTCCAGGTCCTCCGGATAGTCCGCGAGCCTGCGCATCAGGGCGATCTCGGACTCCTGGGTCAGCACGGAAAGATCCACCGAGGCGATATCCGGCAGCGGGACCCCCTGCTCAGCCGCCTTGCGCTCAATGCTGCGAATGCGCGCGTGGGCGTACTGAACGTAATAGACGGGGTTTTCGTTGCTCTGCTTCCTGGCGAGGTCCATGTCGAAGTCCAGCGGGCTCTGGTGGTCGCGCATGAGGAAGAAGAAGCGGCTGGCGTCTGAGCCAACGTCTTCCACCAACTCGTCCAGCGGAAGCACCTTGCCGGCGCGCTTGGATGAGACCACCATCTCGCCGCCGGAATAGAGGCGCACGATCTGGTGGATGATGACTCGCAGGCGCTCCGGATCGTATCCCTGAGCCGCCACGGCGGCCCGGGTGCGGGCGATGTAGCCGTGGTGGTCGGGGCCCCAGATGTCGATGAGCTGGGTGAAGCCGCGCTCAAACTTGTTGCGATGGTAGGCGGCGTCCGCGGCGATGTAGGTGGAGGTGCCGTTGGCGCGCACCAGCGGTCGGTCCTTATCGTCGCCGAAGTCGGTGGATTTCAGCCACAGGGCGCCATCCTTTTCATAGGTATGGCCGCCGGCCTTCATGGCATCCAGGGTGGCCTTTACGGCATCCGGGTGGAGCGCGGATTCGGCAAACCAGCGGTCGAAGCGGACTCCGAAGTCCTCCATTGCGCGCTTCTGGGAGGCCAGCATCTTCTCAACGCCCAGGCGCCCCAGTTTGGCGATGCGCTCATCCTCGGGCAACTCGGCGATCTCGGCGCCATTCTCTCCCAGGATCTCGCGGGCCAGATCCAGCACGTACTCGCCCTGGTAGCCGTCCTCGGGAACCGGGGCATCCTCGCCCAGAAGCTGGCGGTATCGCGCTTCCACGCTGCGCCCGAAGTTGTTCACCTGGTTGCCGAAGTCGTTGATGTAATACTCGCGGCTGACGGCGTAGCCCTGGGTTGCCAGCAGGTTGGCCAGCGCGTCGCCGAGGGCGGCGGAGCGGCCCTGCACCACCAGAATCGGCCCGGTGGGGTTGGCGGACACAAACTCCAGCAGGATGCTCTCGCCGGCGTGGCGGGAGTTGTGACCGTAGCGGGCGCCCTCCACCAGCACGCGGCGCACAGTAGTTTGCAGCCAGTCGGGCTTCAGGTACAGGTTGAGGAAGCCGGGCCCGGCGATCTCCATGCGCTCCAGCGCGTCATTGGCGGGGATGTGGGCCTGGATGATCTCCGCGATCTGGCGCGGGGCCTTTTTGGCCGCGCGGGCGAGGCCCATCGCTACATTACAGGCGAAATCGCCGAACTCCTTGTTCGGCGGCGTTTCGAGTTCAACGTCCGGAACGGAATCCAGGCAAAGGGAGCCGTCAGCGACGGCGGCGCGCACGGCATCCGTGAGCAGCGAGATGAGAGTATCTTTGATCATGATCGGCATGAGGGACGAGCGCGGCGTTGGAGACAGGATGCCGCCCTACTCAATCGAGTAAGGCGGCATCCTGTCTCCAACGCCGCGCCGATGGACCCGGTTCACTTCTCCTCGGGTTTGGTCTCGACGGCGGCGGATTTGGCGGGCTTGGCGGGCTCGTCTTCCTGCACTTCGTGAACGGCGTGCTTGAACTCACGCATTCCCTCGCCAAGGCCCTTGGCGAGCTCAGGGAGCTTTTTGGCGCCAAACAACAGGATGGCGACGATCAGGATGGGCCACAATTCCTGCGGGCCGAGCATTGCGATTAGGGGTTCCGTACCCATGGCTAACTCTCCTCTATGGCTCCGGGCCGAAGTCCCCGGAAACCGCATGCGACCATCCGGGCGCCAGTTCGCCTAGCGGTCATATTTCCGGCGCGGATCTGTGTCTTCGTCGTCCAGCGACCCGTTGACCGTGTTCATCAGTTCGTCGCGCATCTTCTGCAATTCGCGCAGGGCTTTCCCGACGCTGCGGCCGATTTCGGGCATCTTCTGCGGCCCGAACAGTAAAAACGCCACGGCCATTATGACGATGATCTCTCCCGTGCCCGGCATGTCTTTCTCCAGAGCGAGGGACCGGCAGACGGGGTCGGCGCCGGGCCCAAGCATCCGATCGACACTCAGACGGTTGGGCGCGTTCCTATCGCCAGGTCCTGGCCCCCATACTTTATATCGGTTTCACCGTTACCCGAGGGGCCAGATGCTCCACGGTATGGCGCTCCAGGTAGCCAGCGCCATAGTTGGAAACGTTGGCGGCGCCGGCGGCGGTGGCATAGCGCAAAGCGTCCGCGCAGTTCCGGCCCTCGTCCAATGCTAACACCAGAGCGGCCAGGAACGCGTCGCCGCTGCCCACGGCGCTCTTGAACTCCACTTCCGGCGGCTGGGCGTACCAGGCCCCGGTAGCATCCACGGCGACGGCGCCGCACCGCCCCAGCGTAATAGCCGCGGTGTGCACGCCCATCTTCAACAACTCACGGCCGGCTTCGGCCGCCTCGCCAACCGTTTCGATCTCGCGGCCCAGCGCCTCACTCAACTCGGCGGCGTTCGGCTTCACCACGTCCGGCGCGGCGGCAAGGCCCAGCCGAAGCGGCTCGCCGCTGGTGTCCAGCGCGGTACGCAGGCCGCGGGATTTGGCGGCGCGGATCAGGTTTGCGCACCACTCGGGCGGCAGTCCGGGCGGCAGGTTGCCGGCCACCACCACCCAGCGGCAGTCCGGCAACAGAGCCTCGAAGCGTTCCTGCAGGCGCTTGGCGGCGCGCTCGTCGATGACGGGGCCGGGTTCGTTGATCTCCGTCTGCGTGCGGGCGGCGGTATCCATCACCTTGATGCACAGGCGGGTTTCGCCGTCCACGTCCACGAATCCGTCGGTTATGCCCTCTTCCCGAAGGCTCTCCCTCACCTCGCGTCCGATGTGCCCGGCCAGGAACCCGGTGGCCACGGCCTGCGCGCCCAAGGTGTGAAGAACCCGCGCGACATTGATGCCTTTGCCGCCTGCGGTAGAGGTGAACTCGTGGGGGCGGTGGATGCGATCCACCGCGAAATGATCGACCAGATAGGTCTTGTCGAGCGCGGCGTTGGGTGTAACGGTGAGCGCCAAAGGCGTGATAGCCATACTCCTTAGGACGGCGGGCGCCCCCGGCCGGCTCCCACTCATTGCGTATGGTTCAGTTTAGGGGGGGCTGTCGAGCATGGTCAAGGAGCGCCGCTTTCCCTGAGCAGTTACACTGTGTTGACCTCTGGTTGACATAGCGCCGCAGATCGGTATACATTTGTTAACCGTGGGCAAGGGATACCCCTCGTGAGAAGGTGACTATCATGGTTGGTGAACGACTCAAGCAACTCAGACTGGCGAGGGGATGGAGCTTGGAGGCGCTGGCCGCAGAGGTCGGCGGCGTCGTCTCACGCCAAGCTATATGGAAGTACGAACATGGCAGGGCAAACCCTTCCGCCTACGTTCTCACGCGTCTCGCCAGCGCCCTCGGCGTGAAGTCTGTTGCCCTTTGGGCCGAACCCAATGTCCGTGTGGAACTCGTGGCCTACAGGAAGCGGAGCCGCCTAACAAAGAAGGAACAGGAACAAACCGAGAGCTTTGTCAGGCAGACGCTGGAGGAGCGGGTTGCCCTTCAGAACGTGATGGGTCAAACCCCTGATGTGGACCTGCCTATCCGTTCCCTCCACATTGGAAGCGTGGAGGAGGCTGAGGCGGCGGCTGAGGTCCTTCGGACGAAGTGGGTGTTGGGTGTGGACCCCATCGCAAACGTAGTCAACGTCCTGGAGAGCCATCTTGTTCACGTCGTGGAGATACCAACGAGCGACCACTTCGATGGCCTTTCCGCTGTCGCCTACGACAGCGAAGGCGATGCCGTGGCGGCGGCGGTCGTCTCTCGGGATGGCGTCTCTGGAGAGCGCCAGAGACTGAACCTCTGCCATGAACTCGGCCATCTCGTCCTCGATATCGCCGAGGGTGTTGACCCAGAGAAAGCTGCGTTCAGGTTCGGTTCCGCGTTCTTGGCGCCGGTCGGGGAGCTTCTTCGGCAAGTGGGGAGAACGCGCGGTGCACTGACCCTGCCCGAACTCCTCATGCTGAAGCGCCAATTCGGGATGAGCGTACAGGCTCTGTTGTACCGCTTGCGGGAACTGGAAGTCATCACCGACCAGCACTACAAGCAATGGTGCATCGACATCAACCAGATGGGCTACAGGAAGGCAGAACCGGCGCCTGTGCCCCCCGAGGAACCTCAGTGGCTTCGCCAGAGCGTCCTCCACGCGTTGGCTGAGGGACTAACCACCAAGGAGGAAGCCGAGCGTCTGTTAGGCGGATTTGTGGAGGGCGTTCCTGATCTGTCTCTGGACGGCAGGCGGAACTACATGCAGCTCCCAGCGGAGGAGCGTCGCCGCATCCTCGAGGAGCAGGCGGCTCGGTTCGTGTCCCATTACGAGCGGGATACCTCGTGGCGGGACATCCAGGGGGGCGACATTGACGAGTAGCATCGCCAGTGTGCCCAAGCGGGGTGAGGTCTGGCTGGTCAACTTCGACCCAACGGTTGGGTCGGAGATCCAGAAGACCCGCCCCGCCATCGTCATCAGTTCCGACGGCGTCGGCAAACTGCCTGTAAAACTGGTGGTGCCCCTGACTGAGTGGCAGGCGAGCTTCACGGGAAACATCTGGCACGTAAGGATCACGCCCGATAGCCGCAACGGCCTGACCAAGGACTCTGCCGCCGACACGCTCCAAACCCGGAGCGTGTCGGTGGACCGCTTTGTCAGTCGGTGGGGGGCAGTCACCCCAGTCATCCTTCAGGAAATCGCCGCCGCCATAGCGGCCGTTGTCGAGTATCTGTGAGGCAACGAGAGCGTTCCCTAACGCCAGTGAACCTGGGACGGTTCGTTAGGTCGGAGGTAAGCCCATGGCGAAGGACAACCCACGTACAGTCTTCGACCCTTTGCTCTGCCCCTTGTATGAGAGTCGGTAGGTTAAGATGGAAGTGGCGCTGGACGGACCGTGTGTCCCTTGGTCCCTCAAGACCGTGCAGTAGCTTGGTCGTCCAGCCCGCAGGGTCTCTGGCAAAGCCCGAACAGTTGCCAGGGCCAGCCCTCCCGGCGAGGGGACTCGCGTCCTCCCGGCGAGGGGCCAAGCCCGCATCCGCAAGGCCGGCGCCGTCCAGAGACAGATCCCTTTCGGACCTACCGTGCTGGAAAGGAGAAGCCCGTCATGTCCGCCTCTTCCGTCTGCGTCGGCGTGGATGTCAGCAAGGCCCATCTGGACATCTGCATCACCGGCGAGCCCGTCTTCCGGGTCGGCAATGGGGAAGCCGGCCTCGACGCCCTCTGTCAGAGACTCTCCCCGATGACCGTGCGCCGCATCGTCATGGAAGCCACCGGCGGCTATGAACGCCCGGCCGCCGCCGCTCTGTGCGCCAAAGGCTACTCGGTGAGCGTGGTCAACCCGCGCCAGGCCCGGGACTTCGCCAAGGCCCTGGGGCAGCTGGCCAAGACCGACAGGCTGGACGCCAGGATCCTGTGCCGCATGGCCGAGTGCCTGGAGACCCCGCCCACCCCGCTGCCTGATGAGGCCGCCCAGACGTTCCGCTCGCTTCTGTTGCGCCGTCGCCAGTTGTGCGACATCCTGGCGGCGGAGAGGAACCGCCGCCAAACGGCCCATCCGAGTGTCTGCCCCAACCTGGACGAGCACATCCAGTGGCTGAAGGCGTGCATCGACGACATCGACAACGACATTGACCAGTCCCTTCGGGAGCACACCGAGTTGGGGGAGAAGGAGAAGATGTTGCGGACGGTTCCCGGTGTGGGACCGATCCTGGCCCGCACGGTCTTGTTCGAGATGCCGGAGTTGGGACGGCTTACGGGCAAACAGGCATCGGCCCTGGCGGGGGTGGCTCCTTTGAACCGGGATTCGGGGGCCTTCCGCGGTCATCGGTCCACGTGGGGAGGGCGGGCGGACGTTCGTCGGGTGCTGTTCACCGCCACGCTGTGCGCCGTTCGCTACAATCCGGTGTTGCGTTCCGCCTATGAGCAGATGGTCGCCAGGGGGAAACCGAAGAAGGTCGCTCTGGTCGCCTGTATGCGCCGCCTCCTTTGCATCCTCAACGCCATGCTCCGCGACCACCGCGCCTGGCAACCTGCCGCTTGAGGGGGCTCGCCGAACATGCGATGAGCCCCCTCGCACTTGCCCTATCAGAAATTCCGAAACACAGTTGCTACTGCGGGCAATTCCTCCACCCTGCTTTATCCCCGGAGTGCGGAGTGGAGCGGGAGCACGTCATCGCGGGCTCCTTCTTCCCGTCGGCCTTTCGGGGCGACGCGCCCAAGGTGTGGGCCTGCTCATCATGTAACCGGGCCATATCGCACGCCGAGGGCAAGGTTCGTGACTACTTGGTTCTGTTGGCGCCAAACACTCATCTCAACGAAATCCGCGACGGTCCCGCTTCCCGGTCCTTCCAGTACGACCGGAGACGGGCGAAGAGGCTGTGGGATGCGCGGCAGGAGGGGCCAGCCGTGACTCCAGGCGGCATCTGGGCGCCGCACCAGTTGGCTCTGCCGCTCAATTGGGAGGAAATGGAACCCGTTCTGATGAAGTGGGTCCGGGGCTTGTACTACTACCATGAGGCGCATATCATCCCGCTCGGTTGTGAGGTGATGGTCGGCATAACGCAGGAGCGCCGGGTTCAGGAGTTCTTCGAGATGCTCATTTTGGGGTCGCGGTATACGGTCAATCACATTGGCGGGGTGACCGATATATTCACCTACGGCTACACCCGCATGGAGGGCGATGGGCCGGACTCCCTCTGGTTGATGGCCTACGGCAACGGTCCCAGGATATACGCGGCGGTCGGGCCGACGGCGACCCGCCCCCTGAAGCGTCTCTTCGTAGAATGACCTCGCCTTCCGTACGGAGGGCGCCGGGCCTGGTGGTCCGATGGGCCTTTTGCCGGGCGGCATCGTGGGTCGTCCGGCCGCGGGCACACACGTGGGCGGTTACCTGCGCGGTGCTCTCATTTCAAGCTCAAGATCACTACTCCCATAGACCAGTATGCGGTCATTCTCCCTGAGCAGTGGCAGGAGCGACGCATGTCCGGCGCGCCGCGGAACGCCGCCGTGATCAGCTCGTCACACGTTTGGACGGGCCATTCCTCACCGGCATTGCGCCGGCCGCCCGGCCCGTCGTCCCCCCCAAAGGAGAGCGTCATGCGCATCGCGGTAACCTGCTTCCTGTTGGCATCCCTGGCCTCGGCCCGTTCCGCCGTCGTGTACGTGAAGGATAGCGGCGGAGCCGCGCATGACGGAACGTCCTGGGCTACCGCCTTTGCGGGCATCCAGGATGGGCTGGATGCGGCCAGACCGGGCGACGAGGTTTGGGTGGCCGGACACGCTCCCGGCGTGAACCTCGTCTTTCGCACGTCGAACGTAGCGCTCTATGGCGGCTTCTCCGGCGGTGAGACGAGCCGGCCCCAGCCCAGGGGAAACCGATCCATTCTGACTCCCGCTACGTCCGATCCCGTCGTCACGATACTCGCCTCCGCGACCGGCGCCGTGTTGGATGGGTTCGATATCTCGAGAGGCGCCGGGCCGGCCGGGGGCGGCGTGGTTTGCCGGGCGACCAATGTTACGCTTTCCAACAACGCCATCCATCAGTGCGGGGCGATGGGCGCGGCGGGAGGCGGCATTTTGTGCGAAGCGGGCTCCTCGGCGACGATCTGGGGCAACGTCATCGAGAGCTGCGCGGCGGAGAACGGCGGCGGCATTCTGGGCGCAAGCGCCGCGCTGGTGATCGCCGGCAACACGATTCGCAACAATGACGCGGTCGCCGGCGCGGACGGCCGCGCCGTGTACAGCAACCTGTCGCGAGGCGGCGGCGTTGCCATCATGGGCGGTTCGGCCACGATCACGGACAACGCCATCTCAGGGAACGCCGCGCGCTCCGGCGGCGGCATTTGGGCCGACGCTGCCGACCTGATCGTTGTGCGCAACCAGATCCTGGACAACGTGGCGTTCCGGGAGTCGATCCCGAGCGTCGCCATGGTGGTTACGGCTAGCGGTGGAGGGGTCGGCGTTTCGTACGGCACGGCCACGCTGAAGGACAACGTATTTGCCCGCAACCGCGTGGTCGGAGATGCGCTGGTGAGCATCGGAGGGACGGCCGACGTCCGAGGCGGCGGGCTATCGTGCGCCGGCATCGGCGGCGTCGTGGCGAACAACACGTTCCTGGGGAATTCCGCCAGCGCGGCGGGAGCCGCGTATGGAAGTTCCGGCACAGTCTGCGCAGGCGGCGGCGCCTACCTGTCTGGGACCATCGACGTGGCCAACAACATCTTCACGGCGAACAGCGCAACCACCATGCCGGACGGGGGCGGCGCCGACGGCGGGTGTACGGCGCCAACGTACCCGTTGCAGGGACGGCAGACCCATAACCTCTTCTTTGCCAACTCTCCAGACAGGACGGCGCCGACCGGCGTCGGCGACGTTCTGGCGGACCCCCTGCTCCCCGCCCTGGCTCCCTACATCCCGCCGATCGGTTCGCCCGCCGTGGATGCGGGCGAGATTTCCTTCGCGGCGGAGGGCGACACGGATGCGGCCGGGAGCCAGCGCGTGCAGGGCCGGCGCGTGGACATCGGGGCGTATGAGGTTCCCAAGCCGCCGGGCCCAGCGCGGGTCTTCGTTTCGCCGGAGGGAAGCGATGCCGCCGATGGTCTGAGCTGGGCCACGGCGAAGGCATCCATCCCTGCCGCTCTGAATGCGATCGGGCTGGATGGCGACGTGTGGGTGCGCGAGGGCGCCTACGCTGGAGGGTTCGGCATTCCCAGCCGCGTGGCGCTGTACGGCGGATTCCGGGGCGATGAAACAGGGCTGGAGCAGCACGACTTCCGCGCGCGGCCGACCGTGATCGACGCGGCCGGGGCGCCGGTGGCGGTGGACATACCGACCTACGTCACGTCTGTCCGCTTGGATGGCTTCACGGTGCGCAATGCCGGCGGAAGCCAGTACTTTGCCGGATACGGGGCCGGAATCCATAGCGCGGGCCGCAACGTAACGATTGTGAACAACACCGTTACCGACAATGGCGTTAGCGCAACGGGCTCGAATCCGGGCGCTACGTGCGCCGGAATCCTCGTGGACGGCGGTTCCGCAACCATCGCCGGCAATGTCATTCAGGATAACTGGGCCTCAGCGTCCCGATCCGGGCCGCCTCAGTTCGCCTCCATGGTCGGCGCCCTCGGGGCGGGCGTTTACGTCAGCGGGGCGCAAGCCACGGTGGTAAACAACCTCGTCACCCGCAACTCCGTGGCGACCTACGGAGTTGCGAGCATCGTGTTCGAGTCCGGCGGAGGCATCGTGGCTCAAGCCGCCTCGGGCGTCATCGCGAACAACACCATCGTTGACAATGCCAGCCAGGCCTTTGGTCGCGTAAAGTCGTTCGAACGCGGCATCGAACTCTCGGGCGATTGCTCGGGCCTCACGCTGGCGAACAACATCGTGGCGTTCAACGGCAACGGCGTCGTGTGGAGCGGCGTCGCCGCGGACCCAAAGCCGACGCTCTCGCATAACGATCTGTTTGGGAATGCGACCGCTGCCTATTCCGGCATCGACGCGGGGGCCACGGATACCGCCGCCGATCCGCTGTTCCTGGACCGGCCGGGCGGCGACTACCGGCTGGCGCCGGGTTCGCCTTGCATAGATGCGGGCGATGACGCCTTTGCTCCCAGTGAGCCTCTCGATTTGCTCGGCTCGCCGCGACGGTTTGGCCTTCACATCGACATCGGCGCATACGAGACGGGGCCGGTCGGCCCGCATCGCGTGCTGGACGCGGCGCGCATTCTGCGCATCGCGGCCGGCCTCGCCTCGCCGGCGGCCGGGGAATTCGCGCGGCTGGACCTCGTTCGCGGGGACGGACTGAATGCGGCCGATGCGGCGCGGGCCGCCCGGAAAGCGTTCGGCCTGGACCCGAACCCGTAGCCGCGCGGCTGGCCCTGCTACAATGCCTGTACCATGGACCAGATCCGCAATCTCCTATGGCTGAAGGCGCGCCTGTCGCTGGCCGGCTACCGCAAACGGAAGGGGCTCGTTTTCTCCCTGGTCCTCGGGGCGCCCATCGCCGTGGGAGCCATGTTTGGGCTCTACTTCGCCGGTCTCGTGGCTTTCTGGAGCCTGCCCGCCGAACAGAGCCGGCAGATCCTGAACGGCGCGCTCTCCGCCATCTACGTGGGCTGGTTGCTCGGGCCGCTATTGGGCTTCTCGCTGAACGAGGGCTACGACATCTCGAAGCTCCTCCACTATCCCGTGGCGGGCCGGACCATCTTCCTGGCCAACCTCCTTGGTTCCGCGTTCGACAAAACGGTGCTCTTTCTCGCCGTGCCGCTGCTCTGCATCCCCGTTGCCCTGGGCGGCACGCTGGGCCGGGGCCTCCTGATGACGGCGGTTCTGGCCGTATTCCTGTTCCACACGATGGCGCTCTCCCAGGCCGTGCTCACATTGCTGTGGGGCATGTTGCGATCGCGCCGCGTGGCGGATGTCTGGAAGGTGGCGGCGGCCCTGGTGGGGACCGTGGTGGGCCTTGGCTATCAGGTGATGGCCCGCCATATGGACCGGGCCGTGCCCGCTGTTGTGCTCTCTCAGCCGTCGCATTACACGCGGTTCCTGCCCTCTGGCCTCGCGGCCGACGCTCTGATGGCCATCCATGGCGGCGACGCGTCGGGCGCGGCATGGCGGGCAATGGTCCTGCTGCTTGTGCTGGCCATTACGGTGGCGCTGGCGGGCGGGCTGGTGCAACGGGTGGCCGCCGGGGACCTCGTGCTGGACCGTGTGGGCCTCGCGGCGAAGCCGGAGCGCGTCCACCGGGAAAGCGGGCGCTTCGTTCTACCTTCCTGGGTTCCGCCGGCCACCGCCGCGATGTTCCAGAAAGAGATGCGCACGATCCAGCGCGATCCGCAGGTGAAGATCGAACTGCTGCAGCGCCTGGCGGGGCTGATTGCCTGGCCGGTGATCATGTTCACCTCCCCGCGAGGGTTGTCCGCCGGCGATGTCTTCGGGCTCAGGGGGTATGCGTTCCTCTTCCCGATGGGGATGCTGACGTTCATGCTGCTCATTGCCGCGTCCAACATCCTGGCGCGAGACCGCGGCGGACTGACCCTGCTGTTCACCATGCCCGCGCCCCGGAGATCGTTCTTCTATGGCAAGAACCTGGCGATGCTGCTGTTGTTCACGCCTGTGAACGCGGTTCTCTGCGCCCTGGTGGCCTACGGCGCGCGCGATCTCCGCGATGCGCTGCCGGCCTTTCTGGCGGGCGAGTTCCTGATGCTGATGATGCTGGGAGAGGGAAACCTCGTGAGCGTTTTCAACCCCATGGCGGCGGTGGAGCGCGGGAAGAACCCATACACCACCGGCCGGGGCTGTTCCCCCCTGGGCTGCATCGGTTCAGTTGCCGGCTTCCTGGCGTTCGTGATCGCCGGCGCGCCCGTAACGCTGGCCTACCTGGCTCCGGCGGCGTGGATCTCGCCGGCGTGGTTCTTCCTCACGACGCCGCTGGCGGCCGTCTATTCCGTGGTTGTGTACGGCCTTTCCACAGCCTGGGCAGCCCGCGCCCTCGAAAGGCGCGAGCCGGAAGTGCTGCGCGCTATCCTGAGACTGCCGGGCTGAGCGAGCCCCAATTCCGTTGCCCCACACGGGAACCGGCCTGCATCGGGCCGGTGTTGGGTAAGTTGGCGCTATGACCGATTCCGTTTGCAGCATTCTGGGTGACATTCGGGCACGCTACCGTGGCGTGCCCATTCTGACGCTTGCGCAGACGGCGCTCTGGGACGACCCCCTGAAGGCGATGGTCAAGGGTTTCCTTGACGACGGGGCTCCCGGCGCGCGCCTCGTTCTGGGCGTGATGGACACGGACTACTTTTCACGCCTCCCCAAACCGCCCGGCGCCTTGGCCCCGTTTGACGTGCTGGCCCACAACGACGGCACAACGCGTGACCTCTGGGCCGCCGTGGGCGAGATGAGTTGCCTCCTGGGCGCGGAAACGCCGCTGCCGGTTCACAAACTGGCCGAACATGGCGTCCGCAAGGGGCAGGTGGCCGCGGCGCTGGGCGGCGACTGTAGCGCCCCCTGTTGCACGTCTTTCATCGACGCCATCACCGAGGCGTGGGGCTGGCGCGGGCTGGCCCAGACGCAGGGCCGCCGCCTGCTGGCGGGCGATGTCCGCCTCTCAGAGCTCAAGGATCCGCTGTTGCGACAGGTGGACTGGGCGCTGGCCGAGACGGCGAAGGTGGCGGGGAGGCCACTGGCTCCGTTCGCCGCGGAGTTCCGCCGCCGCATCGCCGCCTTTGTGGATGAGCATCCCGAAGGCAACCTGGCCGACCTGTATCTGGCCATCCTCCCCTTCCTGTATGAAACCCTCCTGGGGCGCGAGCCGGCCGGCCTGGAGTACACCCGTTCCTCGGAGCTGCTGAGCTTCAACCGCAACACCGCCAACCGCGCTCGCTTCCGCCCGCTGGACCTCTTCCTGAACCCGGATACCCGCCCCCTGGCCGCGGCTCACTACAATGAGGCCGTTCGCCACGGCGGCATCGCCACGCTGGACCGGTTCGGCGACGACGCCATCCCCTTCGAGGTGGCCATCCCGGGCCACGGTCGCGGAACCCTTCACCTCACCGATGCGGCTCTGGACATTGACACGGATGAGCCGGTGACCATTGAACTCCAGCGGCCCGTGCGCACCCGCCGCGAGCTGGCGGTCGTGCTGGAAGAGCGGTTCGGGCCCGATGTGGCGCTCCTCGGCAAAGCGGTGGTGCTGATCACCATGCTCGCCGGCGAGTACATCTTCCTGTTCAACGAAACTGGCTCCCCGTATGTGACGCGCTCGTGCCACTGGAACGCGCTGTTGGGGATGGACGGCATCGGCCTGAACCTGTACCCCATCATGCGCCTCGGCGTGCGGCCCCTGGATACCATCGGCGCCGCCGGCGGGGAGATCGCCCTGCCGCCTCACATGGCCAGCGTTTTCGGAACCGAGCGGCTGCCGGCGCCCGAGCTGGCCGCAACGTGGCGCGCGGCCGCCAGCCGTGCGGAGGATACGCTGAGAGCTATCCAGAGCATCACCCGGCCCGCGGACTGGCTGGTTCATCTGGCCTCCGAGCCGAACGCCGAAGCGCGCTGGAAGACGAGCGCCGCGGAGCACCGCGACCTGCGTGCGGAACGGTTCGCTCACGGCGAGGCGGTGCGCCGGGTGAACGCGCTCGGCGAGGCGCTCATCCGCCGGCTCCGGGTTCTGCGCGCCGAGGCGAACGCGTTGGAGATGGAAAAGGGGCGGCACTTCCGCGCCTGCGTTTGGCCCGTACAGGACACTCTTTCCGAGGCGCGGCGCTCCGGAGCGGACACGGCCGGCCTGGAAGAAGGGCTCGGCGCCGAGATGGAACGGCGGCAGCGGTTCGTTACGGAGATAGCGGACCGACGGTCCGCCATCGCGCGCGTTGAGAGCGAAAGGGCCGCGTTGGCCGCCGAGCGGCGCGCGTTGACCGATGACCCGGCGGTTGGCGCCCGGGAGGCCCGCCTCCGCGTGCTGGAAGGGGAAGCAGAGCGTGAGAAGGCCCGGCGCATCCGGGACGCTTGGATGACCGCCGAGGCGCTGCGCCATACGCAGCCCCGCCCCACCGCCTGGTGGTTTCCCGCCGTGGATGCCTCCGGCGCCTGGTTCTCCGCCCTCACGGAGACGGCCGCTCTGCGCTGGCAATCGCTGATGGGCGGCGCCTGCTCCGAGCCGTCCGCCGGGGAAATCTCGGAATCCACCGTCCTCAGCATTTGAGGGCGGACCAGCGGCCGATTTCCGCTCAGCGCCAATCGCCGGGCCCCGAGGGGCCGGCTCAGGGGACGAACGGCGCCTTCGCGCCGTGATATCAGGGCGCACAGCCGCCCTCATTACCTAGCATCCGGCCAGCGGCGCGCGATACGGAAGACGATGACAACCCTCACCCTGGACGTGTTCCGAACCCTGCTGGCTAACGGTCACGGCCGCGCCGTGCTCTACCTGGAGACCCATGACCCCGCGCCGTTCCGCGAAGCAATCTTGCACGCCTGCTTGAACGACCTGCGGTACGATCGACAGACGGAGAACAGCCGCGCGCCGTACCTGTACGCGCTGATCCAGCTCTCGGGTGACTTCGCCGGTTTGCGCGACTGCATCCTGGCGGCGCTGGCCGATCCGGGAGAGGGCGAGAGCGAGCGACAGCTATACGATCTGGCCTACGAGTTCGCCCGCCGGGGCGACGCCGGCGCCCGCGCGGCCCTGTACGCCGCGTTTGATCGGAACAGCGGGTCGGATGAGCCCCTGCCGGCGGATTCGTTGGCGCTACTGGATGGTCCGGCCGCCCTGTCCTTTGCTGCTGAACGGCTCCTTCCAGACGAGGACGGCGAAGAGGACTGGGAGCTTGTGAGCGCACTGGACGGTTTGATGGAGCGTGACGGGGTAGCCGAGACCCGGGTCGCCCTGGAGACGCTCCAAAGCCCCAGCGTGAATCGATTGCTGGCCTTCGTGGACCGAGAAGCGGCAGAGCGGGCCGCGCGTCCGGAGGGTCCGGCGCCCCGACGCCCGGCGTTGCCCTATAGCGAAATGCGCCGCCGTATCCTCGCGGGCGACAGGTCTCGCACCTACCCCATAGCGATGACGCGATGGGGGCAGCGCGCCAATGATGTCGATCTGCTCCTCGCCGCCAATGATGCGCTTGCCGAAACGGACCCCGTGCGCCGCAGAGCGTTTCTGGGTGTTTTCCAGCAGCGCGCCTGGCCGATCGATCCGCAACCGCTGATCGCGCTGGCCGACGACCCGGATGAGCGCGTGGCTCGGTTGGCCCGGGTGGCTCTTGGATACGTGGCGCACCCGTCTGTGCGCGGGTGGGCGCTGGAAGTTGCATGTGACCTCGAGATGCGAAGCTTCGCGGTCGGCGCACTCAGCACGAATCGCGAGCCCGACGACGACGCCCTCGTTGCGAGCTGGCTGGAGGATCCGCCGGCGGACCGCACCGCCCTGCACTGCCTGACCTGGAGCGCGATCGACTACGCCAAGGCCCACCCCGGCCCGGGCGTCAACCGCGTGCTGCGCGCCGTCTATGAGCACGTCCCGTGCTCGCAATGTCGCGGGCGCGCTCTGGATGAGCTCTCGAAATGCGGTCCCCTCCCCGAGTCTATCGTCGCCGAGATCCGGCACGATGCGGACCGGCTGGCCTACTGAGACGGATAGGCCCTATGGAGTGCGGCGGCTCGCCGCCGCTTTGGTTCGGCTGTAACCAAACGAAAGCGGCGGCAAGCCGACGCACTCCATAGGGCCTCCGGGCGCTCGCCGGGGCCGATGCGGGGCGGCAATAATGGGGATGCTGGCGCAGGCCCTAGTTGCGCGGCGAAGGGATGAACAGCCTTGGAGCCACATTACACGCCGGAAGAAGCGGATGCGATTCTGCGACGGGCCATGGCGCGCCAGCCGATGCCGGGCGACATGACGCGCAGCCAACTGCTGAAGCTGGCCGCGGAAGTGGGCGTGGCGCCGGAGGATGTAGACGCCGCCGAGGCCGCCTTCCGCGAGGAACAGGCCATGAAGGGGCTGCGCCGGGAGTACCTGGATCGCCGCCGCCGCATCTTCGGCATCGTGCTGGGGTTGGAGATCTTCATCGCCGCCGCCGCGCTTTCAGACTCCACCAGCGATGACATCATCCCGCTGATCGTGCTCCTGTTCATCGTGGCGGCGTTCAGCGGCTGGCGCGTGTGGCTGGGCGAGCGCGGCATCAACGATCATTGCTTCCAGCGCTGGCTATACCGCCGCCGGCGCCGCGAACTGCCGCCGCCCGGAACCGCCCCCAATCCGAACGCCAACCTGGATTACGCGGCGGACCTCCGTTGGGGCCGCCGGGGTCGCCGCTTCCGCTGAATTGGCACTTCGTGTTGATGGTCGCTCTTCGCCACAGTAGCGCCGGCGGCCCGCCGGCATCCGCCCGAAGGGCGGACTTTCGGCGTCGGATGTGGCCGTTTCGCGGCCATGCCGGCGGGCCGCCGGCGCTACTGGGCAGATCCGCCGCGTTTCACCTGTCGCCTGCTTATCCGGCTTCCGGCGTGCATTTCGGCCCGTTCGGCGTCCATTCCAGCGGCGAAATCCACATGCGGCGCGCGGTCATATCCAGATCCCACGCGTGGTAGACCATGTAGTCGCACCCGTCCGGGCCGCAGACCACGCTGTTGTGGCCGGGGCCGATCATCCGGCCCGGTATCCCCCTCAGCACGTTCGGGCCGTTCGCGCCCAGGTCCGTCCACGGTCCCAGCGGCGAATCGGCAACGGCGCAGGCCACCCCATATTGCGGGCCATGCCAAGCGCCGCCGCTGTAGAAGCAGTAGTAGCGCCCGTCGTGATGCACCGTGAACGGGCCCTCCACCGTGTGCCAGGCCGGCCATTCGCGGCCGTAGTGCGATCGGTTGCGCTCGTAGATCTGCCAGTCCGCCGAGGGGCGCGCCACCACAACCGGCGGGGCCAGGGGCGTGAGGCGGTCGTCGGCCAGCGGGACCACCGCCGCCCCGGTGCCGGGCCGTGGGCCATCCAGGAAATCCTTGGCGAAGAAGAGATACCAGCGGCCGGTTACGGGATCTCGGAAGGGGCTGGCGTCGATGGTGAACCCTTCGTCCGGCAGCAGAACGCGGCCGATCCCGGTGAACGGGCCCGCCGGAGACGTTGCGCTGGCCGTCCGGATGCGGTGAGACTCCTCCGAGCCGAGCGCGGAAGAGTAGTACATGATGAAGAGGCCATCCTGCTCCGACACCTCCGGCGCCCAGTGGGCGGCCCCGCGCGCTCCCGGCGCCGGAACGAGCGCGCCGCCGAGGCGGGTCCAGTTCACGAAGTCGGTCGAGCGCAGCATGGGGAAGACGCGGCCGGTAGATGGGTCCGCCGGCGCGGTACCGTAGGCGGTGTAGGCGCCGCCGTGGCGGAGGACGAAGGGATCGGCCATATAGTCCGGATGGACGGGGTTCGGATGCGGCAGTTTCATAATGGGTATTCGAACAACGAACATGGCATTATGCGCGATTGCCGGGCGGGCGAATAAAGCATCCCGGCATACGGTTCGATCCGAGGAGGGATTGGCGGAGATGGACGGGAAACCGAGGGCGGTTGTGCTGCTAAGCGGCGGGCTGGATTCCACCACCACGCTGGCGATTGCGCGGGATGAGGGGTTCGAGCCGTACGCCCTCACCTTCCGTTATGGCCAGCGTCACGAGGGGGAGATCCACTCCGCCCGACGCGTGGCGGAGCGCTATGGGGCCGCGCGGCACGTTGTGATGGAGTTCGACTTGCGCGCCTTCGGCGGCTCCGCGCTGACGGACGCCGCCATCGACGTCCCCAAGGGGCGCGACATCACCGAGATGGGCCACGGCATCCCGGTGACCTACGTGCCCGCGCGCAACACGGTGTTCCTCTCCTTCGCGCTGGCCTGGGCGGAAACGCTGGGAGCGCAAGACATCTATATCGGGGTGAACGCGCTGGACTACTCCGGCTACCCGGACTGCCGCCCGGAATACATCGAGGCCTACCAGCGCATGGCGAACCTCGCCACCCGCGCCGGGGTCGAAGGCGGCGAGACCCTGCGCATCCACACGCCTCTGATCGCCCTCACCAAGGCCGAAATCATCCGCAAGGGCATCGGCCTGGGCGTGGACTACGGGCTGACGACCACCTGCTACGACCCGGACGCCTCGGGCGCCGCCTGCGGCCGTTGCGACGCCTGCCAGCTTCGCCTCCGCGGCTTCGCCGAAGCCGGCATGAGCGACCCAGCGCCGTACCAGGGCGGGATGAGCGGCGGCGGCGAGACGGCGAAGGCTTCCTCCGTTCCACGGAGTCCGATGGAATGATCCAACTGGCGCTGCCGAAAAACAAAAAGGCTCGCGTCTGGTTTGATCCAGGCGAGTTGGACCTAAGGCTCGGTGGCGAACGGGTGGAAAGGGTCGTCCCTTGCAGAACGACGACGGTTCAGCGCGACGGCTTTGCCGCCGTGGAGTTCTTCTCGCCGGCGGGGCATCACCAGTACGCGCTGCTCGGCGCCCGGTTCTCGGCTTCCGACACGTCTGAACTGAGGGTCCGGGTCGTCAACGGCGCAGTCGCTGGGAATGTCCCGGGATCGATCGCCGCCCTCGTGGAACTGCTGCATGTAGGTCTGCTTCCCGAGTATGTCTACGCCGTTCTGGACGTCGCTGCGACGGAGGGCGCCGCCGGACGGTTGGGCTGTGGTGATCTGGACTTTGAGATGGCGGCCCATGGGGACATCGGCTCTTCTCTCCTTGCCTTCAAGAGCGTAACGTGCATGGTTCTCCGGCTCCTGTTGGTGAACGAATCGGAACGTCAGGATGAGGCCGTGATCGCGCAGATCATAGAGGACGGCCCCCGTGTCTGGTAGCGGCGATCCCACGGCACCTACCAGCTTCGTCTCCGCGGCTTCGCCGAAGCCGGCATGAGCGACCCAGCGCCGTACCAGGCGGAGTAACGCCGCGAAATCAGGCTGGTTACCGATGTCCGGCGGGCAGACAGCGTGCGGCATCCGTCGATGCCGCGGATGATGACCGAGGATGACATCGGTGGTGTTCGGCGACCTCGCAGTCTCCACCAGGGCGGCGGATGGCAGTGTGATAGAGTGAAGGCGCGAAGTATCTACAGGCCATAGCCTCGGGAGAAGGGATCGACGATGACCGTTGCGCGGTGGATGATCGGCGGTGTCTTTACCTCGGTGGCCGTGTGGCTCATCGTGCTGAATGGCATTTGGGTCGTTCGTGGTCTGATCGGTCGCCCAATGCACGCATCGTGGTTGCCGCTACTGGGAGGGTGTACGGGCAGCGTCGCGCTTCTGATCTTGCCGATTGAGGGCATCCGGCACTGGTGGCTCCTTCCGCTTCTGATCGATTGGGGCTGCGCGCCGGGCATTATCTATACCTTGGGCGTTCATGCGGTGTGGTGGTTGCGCGACGCAGGTCGCCATGGGCGTTAGCCAGCGCCGACCAACCTCCGGCAAGCGACGCGGGTCGGTCTGTCTGGGATGTGAGGACCAGGCTGTGCTCTCTGAAACCCAGTTCTCTGCTCTGAGACATCGCCCGTAGTTGGCGGTTTCATGTCTTTCGTAAGGGGGCCAACGATGATCGGTCCATCCATTGTAGCCGTGGTCTATTTCCTGCCCAGTTCCGAAGGCGGACGACCGGCTGTGCCGTCTGCCGCGTCGGGAGATTACATGCCGCACCTTGTGACAGTAGGCGGTGATCCCACTGGTGTTACCGGCAACATCGATTATCTGGGAGTGCGGTTCGTTGCCGGGGATCCGCTTGACGGGACGGGTCGGTACGGCAGGTTCCGGATGCAACTCCTATACTACGCGACGATCGACTATAGCGCCTTACAACCCGGCGTCGAGTTCCATGTATGCGAAGGGGGCAGAGTAATAGCACATGGCGTTGTCGTGGAGCGGATCGAGCATGGTGCGGCTGCCTCCGACGATTCCACCAATGCAGACGCCTGAACGAACCCATGGTGATCGGAAACGACAATCCGATTCCATTTGGAGAATGGTGGAAGAGGTATAGGTACAATGATGACGGCGCATGGCCCCCACCCTACGTCTTCAAGCCGGGCAGCGGAAAGTAGCAGATGCCAATGGACAATTCACTACTGGCCACGGAGCTAGCGGCCGATCTCAGGCGCCCGTCGGTTGAGTTGCTGCGGCGCAGGCTTGCGCAACGCAACGATATGCCGTCAGCGCTCTCTGATCTTGTCACCTATGCCTGTGGCTTCACGCACTTCGCAGAGGCGGGCGGTGTACTGGAGGAGTTCGGCCTGGAGATCGCGGGGAACCCGCCTGTTCTCCTTGATCACTCGGCACGAGAGTGCCACGTCAAGATCCTCTTTGCCGACGTTTCCAACGTTGGTGGGCAGGCTGCTGTATCGGGGTTCAGCGACGAACTCGCCGGTCCTGTTCACACCATCGAGGTAGACATTCGAGACCCGGATGGCAACTGGATAAGCGGACTGCAGACGCCGGACGAGTTGCCGCGGGTCGAAGGAATCGCCTGGCAGAACCGTTGCACGCTTGGGCTCAATGAACTGAATGCATCGGCTCGCGGCCGGTTGGCAGAGCGGCGAGAGTGGAACGCTGTGTGCCATTTCGCCCAGGCATGGCCCCCGAACGCTGCCTTCGATGTGTCAAGGGTGTTCCGAAACGCAACTTACGTTATCGTGGAGGAGGTCAGCCATCCACGAATGTCGAGGGAGCCGTTGTCACACCTATGCTTGCCGCCCGTGGACATGGGAGGGCGTGGCGCCGTCTGGCTGATCGCCGAGAGCGCCGATGCGGACAACACAGCAGCCCGCCTTGAGGAGGCCGGAGTCGAACACCGGCGCATTGGCCCCTTTGAGCCCGCCGGCATCTGGGCCGCCGTGAAGGCGCAGTGGGAGGACATATCGCTCCCGAAGTAACCACGCGCTGTATTCCTGAAGGGTGATGCCATCCATGCTGGCTCGCGGAGGCGGTCGCTTCCGCGAGCCAGCATCATGCCTTCCTAACCTCCCGGTTCCCTGACGCGCGATCCCATCCGCTTTGCCGGGGCTCGGCCCGTGCGACGCTCCGGCATTCCTCACTCCGCTTTCAGCGCGGCCGTCATGGCGTGGGCGCTTTCGTTGTCTTTCACGAAGTCGAACAGGTTGTACGAGCCGGCGGTCAGCTCCAGCGTGAGGGTCTGCGTTTGGCCGGGTTGAACCAGCGGGCCCTTCCGGTCCACGCCAGGGCCTTCCACGTAGATGCCGTGCGGTTCCTTCCCCTCGTTTCGGATGGTCAGCGTCACGCTGCCGGCCTTCACGGCTGCGGGCGATGGCGCAATGCTCCATTCCTTCACGGCAACGGCCACGGCGGCGCTTGCCGTGGGGGCTTTGGCGCTGGGCTCCGCCATCGGCGTCGTGTTGATGGGCTTTCCGCAGCCGGCCAGGGCCAGAGCGGCCAGGGCGCAGGCGATGGTGGTTCTCAAAGGGCGTTCCTCCTCTTTCCCTCCATCGTGCCCGGCCGCGCGGGCGCCGAATCAAGGCGTCCCGAACGGCTTAGGGCGGCCTTGGGCGAACGTTAAGCGAGCTTAAGCAACCGCGAAGCCCGCCGTAAGGAAGCGCCTGAATCCTTGGGATGGGTGGGCCAGACCGTGTCCGCCCCATCATCCAAGGAGATCAATTGTGATCAGAAACGCCTTCATCCTGGCCCTGGGCGCCGGCCTTCTGGCCGCCCCTTCCCTCGCTCAAACCAGCGACGTGGGGCCGGGACACTGGGCCTACCAGGCCGTGCAAGACCTGGCCGCCAAGGGCCTCGTGCTCGGTTACCCGGACGGCAAGTTCCTCGGCGCCCGAACGCTCACACGCTACGAGATGGCCACCCTCATCAAGCGCGTGGTGGACCGCCTTGAGAACAAGCCCGCCCCCACGCCGTCCCTCGCCCCGGCGGTTGCGCCGCCCGTCGCTCCCTCGGCGACCCCGGAAGAGCTTGCGGAGCTTCGCCGGCTGGTGGAAGAGTACAAAACCGAGCTCACCGTCATCGGAACCGATCTGCAGGGCATCAAGGACCGCCTGGACACCCAGGACGGCAAGATCACCTCCCTGGAGGAGGCCGTGAACGACCCCGAGGGCACGGTGCAGGCCACTGCCGCCACCGTCGCCAAGATGGGCAAGACGACCATCGACGGCTACCTCCAGGCCCGCTGGGAGAGCCGCTCCGACGGCAAGGACAACCTCCTCCCCGGCGGAACGCTGGCCAACCAGAACAACTTCTATATCCGCGAAAACCGCATCCGCATCCGCCACACCTTCAAAGACAACAACCAGATGGTTTTCCAGGTGGACGCCGCCAAGGGTAACAACGTGGTCATTAAGGACTCCTACGTCACAACGCCCCTGATGCGCGCCCGCAGCCTGGACATCCCGCTCACCCTGTGGGCCGGCCAGTTCAACATCCCGTTCGGCTTCGAAATCCAGCAGTCCTCCAGCGAGCGCGAGTTCCCGGAGCGGTCGCGCGGAGAGCGGACCTTCTTCAAGGGCGAGCGCGACCGCGGGATCAAGCTCGAAGGCTCGCTCGCCGGAAACGCCTGGCAGTACCAACTCGGCGTCATCAACGGAAACGGCATCAACGACGGCGACAAGGTCCCGGGCAGCGCCTCCACAACCTACACCTACGTGGATACGAACAGCCACAAGGACCTCGTTGGGCATCTGCTCTACGAGCCGCCCACGGGCAAGATGGCGATCGGCGCTTCCGTCTACAGCGGCAAGGGCAGCGCCGCCACCGGGGAGCTTTCCTCCGGCAAGGAAGTGTTCGGCCTGTACGACAAGACGCGCTACGGCGCCGAGTTCCGCTACTACGGCATCCCCGAGTTCAAGATCCAGGGCGAATACGTGCGCGGCAAGGACTACAACGCCGGGCGCAAGGTGAACGGCGTGGTGGACGGCTCCGCCAACATCGAATACTGGTACGCCCAGATTCTGCGCAACATCGGCAAGGCGAACGCCATCGGCTTCCGCTACGACGTCTACGACCCGGATACGAACTCGCCCGTGGCGGGAGAGCCTCTCGCCAGCTACCAGGCCATCCCCACCTGGGCGGTGATGGCGCAACGCTTCCTCACGGAATCCACCCGCCTCACCCTGGCCTTCGAAAGCCCCCGCCTGCCCAAACTGGCCGGCGCGAACCGCCCGAAGCAGGACCTGATGACCGTCCAGCTTCAGTACAAGTATTGAGGGAGTCGTCAGTCGTCAGTATTCAGTCGTCAGCCCGAAGCCCCGGCCATGAGGCGCCAATCCTCACTGGGTCGAGCCTTGGGCTGATGACTGATGACTGAAGACTGATGACCGTGCCTTCACGGAGATAACGTATGAAAATGGTGAAATGCATGGCCCTGGCCATTGCGGCGACGGCGGCGGTTTCCGCCGGCGCCACGGTGAACCTGAAGGGCTCCGATACGATCTTGCCGCTGGCCCAGCGGCTGGCGGAAGCCTATCAGACCACGCACAAGGGCGCGGATATCGCCGTCACCGGCGGCGGATCCGGCGTGGGGCTCACCGCCCTCATCAACGGCAACACGGATATCGCGGACGCCAGCCGTCCCATCCAGCCGAAGGAATACGCCGGCGCCAAGGCCCGCGGGTTCGTGCCGGTGGCCACGCGGGTCGCCAAGGATGGCATCTGCGTGATCGTCAGCAAGTCCAACCCGGTGAAGACGCTCACCATGGACCAGATCGCCGGCATCTACACGGGGCGCATCAACAACTGGAACCAGGTGGGCGGCCCCAACCGGCGCATCGCCGTCACCGGGCGCGACAGCAGCAGCGGCACGTTCGTCTTCTTCCGCGACACGTTGTTCCCGGGCCAGAACTACCGGCCGGACATGCTGGCTCTGCCCAGCAACAACGCCATCGTGCAAACCGTGGCGCGCGATGAGGGCGCCATCGGCTACGTGGGCCTGGCCTACTACAACCCGTCCAAGGTGCGCGCCCTCGGCGTGGCCGAGAAGGGCGGCAAGCCGGTTGAACCCAGCGTGAAGAGCGTGTCCAGCGGCGACTACCCGCTGTTCCGCTACCTGTTCATGGTCACCCGCGGCAAGCCCAGCGGCGAGGAAGGATCCTTCCTGAAGTTCGCCCTCAGTCCCGAAGGCCAGCGCATCGTGGGCGAAGTGGGCTATGTGGCGCTGAAATAAGCTGTCAGCCGTCAGCGATCAGCCGTCAGCACGAAAGCCCTATACCAAGAGTTCAGTTGGCTCTTGGTATAGGGCTTTCGTGCTGACGGCTGATCGCTGACGGCTGACAGCTATGATGGTTCCAGTCCGCTGAGGAGGGATTCCAGGGTGGCGAAGTCGACGGGTTTCACCAGGTGGTGGTTGAAGCCGGCCTCACGGGAGCGGATGTGATCCTCCTCCTGACCGTAGCCGGTGAGGGCGACGAGGGTGGCGGGGTGGAGATCGGCGTTGCCGCGCAGGCGCCGGGCGACCTCGTAGCCGTCCATGCTGGGCAGGCCGATGTCCAGCAGCACAACGTCCGCGCGGAACCTGGCGGCCACTTCCAGGGCGGTCAACCCATCGTGCACGATTCGCACGGTATAGCCCCACATGCCCAGGATCTCGCCGAGGGTCTTGGCGGCATCCACGTTGTCTTCAACCAGCATGATACGGAGGCGTTTCGGCGCTGCGTCGCCGGAGTTCGCGGCGGGATCGCCATCGGCGCGGGGTGCGGACGCAGCGCTCAGAGCAGGGAGCCGGACCACGAACTCGCTTCCTTTGCCGGGGCCTTCGCTGTGCGCTTCCACGGCGCCGTGGTGCATTTCCACCAGGCTCTTCACCACGGTGAGGCCGATGCCGAGGCCGCCCTCGGCTCGGTCCAACGAGCGTTCCGCTTGGGCGAACAGGTCAAACACCTGGCGGAGCATGTCTGGGGCGATTCCCATGCCAGAGTCACGCACTCGCAGCACGGCCTGGTTGTCCTCGCGGCCCGCGGTGAGGACGATGGAGCCGCCTGGCTTCGTGTATTTGGCGGCGTTGCTGAGCAGGTTGGTGAGCACCTGCGCGAGGCGGATGGGATCCGCCTGCAACCACACAGGTTCCGGGTCGACGTGTGTGGATAGCGTGTGTTCGCGCGCCTCCAGGAGGGGCGCGGCGGTCTGCAGGGCCTGGTCCACGATGTCCGAGAGCGTAATCAGCGCAGTGCGCAGTTCGATCTTTCCCTGCGTAATGCGAGACACATCCAGCAGGTCGTCCACAAGCCGGGCCATGTGCTTGGCCTGGCGGTCGACCACATTGAGCGTGCGTTGTGTCGACGGGTCCGCCTTGCCGCGCAGATCAATAAGCTTCAGCGCGTTGGAGATGGCGCCCAGCGGGTTGCGCAGTTCGTGGCTGAGCATGGCGAGGAACTGATCTTTGGCGAGGTCCGCCTTGCGGATTTCGCGGTAAAGGCGGGCGTTCTCCACGGCCACGGAGGCGCGACGCGCCAGCTCAATCGCCAGGGCAAGGTCCTGCTGTGTATAGCGGCGCCCGGAGTCGGCGTACATGAAGGAGATGCCGCCAAAGGCCTCTCCATGCACCGAGAGGGGCACGCCCATGAAGGAGCACGCCCCCAGCTTGCGGAGCGCCGCGAGATGGTCCTCATCTTCGGCGGCGGCGCGGAAATCGGCGTCTCGGAGGTGGGTAACCAGTTGGGTTTCGCCCCTGCGAAGCGCCTTCAGGCGCGGGTGACGCGGAGCTGATGAGGTGAAGTAGGTCAACTGGAGCTGTCGCAGCAGGTCTTCCTGCTCGGGATCCGCGTGGGCGACGGCGAGGCGACGCACGCGGTCTTCCGCCTCAAAGACGTCGATGTAGCAGTAGTCGGCCAGGCCGGGAACGATTGTGTGGGCGAGGTTGGCGAGGGTGGTTTCGTAGTCCAGCGATTCGGCCAGGGTTTCGCTGGCGCGAGCCAGGAAGCGAAGGGTCTCACCGGCGCGTTTGTGGGCGGTCATGTCGGTCATACTGCCGATCATGCGCACGGCCGCACCGTCCGCGGATCGCGTCACATAGCTGCGGTCCAAGACGTCCGCCCACGTCCCGTCGCCGCGCATGAAGCGGTACTCGCCGGTCCAGTAGGCGCCGCCGCCCCGGATGACGTCCCACAGGGTGCGGACCATTTCCTCCCGGTCATCGGGGTGCGTTCGGTCGTACCACCACTGGCCGTCGCGGCCGACCTGGTCCGGCGAGTATCCGAAAACGGTGAGGAGGCTGTCATTATGCACAAGCTCACCGGTGCGCAGGTCCCAATCCCAGATGACTTCCTGAGTAGCAAGCTGAACGAGGCGATAGCGCTCCTCGCTGTCGCGCACGGCCTCCTCGGCCAGCACACGCTCCGTGACGTCCATGTTCACGCCGCGCATCCCCAGACGCTTGCCGGTCTCGTCGCAGATGGAAACGGAGTGTGACTCCAGCCACAGGATGCGGCCGTCGCGGGTGATCGAGCGGTAAACATCTGCGCCGCCGCCAGACTCGTAGATCTCCCTGGCGCGTTCCTGGGCTCGCGCGCGGTCATCCGGATGCACCACGGTGAGCCAGAAGTTGGCGCGGCCTAGCCAGTCCTCCGGCGTGTAGCCGAGCATAGTTTCAATGTGGCGGCTAACGTAGTTGACGCGCCCCAGTGTGGGGTCCGGCTCATCCCAGAACTCCCACACCACCCCGGGAACGCTTGACAGCAGGTTCTCCAGGCGCTCGCGCTCCCGGTGGACCTGTGCAATGAGGGCGCGGTTTTCGGCCTCGGCGCGGTTGCGCTCGGTGGTGTCGCGGGCGGAAGTGAACACGCCGACGACATCATGCCCCACCAGGATCGGTCCGAGCGTGACATGGACGTCTACCCTCGATCCGTCCTTGCGGGCGAGGACCATATCCACTTCCTGTGGGCCGGCGGCGACGTCTCTGAACAGCGCGCGAGCCGCCTCTAGGTGGGCGGGATCCACGATCAGATCGATGCTGGAGCCGATGAACTCCGACTCCGTATACCCGGTGAGCCGCAGCCCGGCCGGGTTTACGCGCTGGTAGCGACCCTGGAGGTCGAGCATGGCGATGGCGTCATCGGTGTTCTCGAAGAGGGAGCGATAGCGCTGCTCGCTTTCCTCCAAGGCGCGCTGGGCGGCCTTGCGGTCCGTGATGTCTTGCATCATCGCCAACCGCGCCGATCGGTTGCGGAAGCGGATGGCGTGGCTGCTGGCAAGGACGTAGTGGATGGAGCCGTCCTTGTGCAGATGGCGCCATTCGCCGGAGGAACGGAGGGCTGGTCCGGAGGTCGCCACGAGATTGCGCAGAGCGGCAACCTCCTCGGGTGGATGGATGTCTTCGATGCACATCGAGACGAACTCATCCCGCGTGTAACCGTAGGTCTCAATGGCCGCCCGGTTTACCTCAAGGAAGAGGCGGCTCTCCGTGTCGAAGACCCACATGGGCATGGGGTTGCTGGCGAAGAGAAGCTCAAAGGCTTCGTCGGAGCCGGTGTAGGGCTGCTGCAGGTCGGTGAATTCCATTGCGTGGTTGGTCGCCACGGTTCGGTGGGGTGGACCTGCTTGGCGTCGCTCCGCGCGCAGGCGATCCCGTGACACCCCCATGATACCGGATACGCAGGGCGCCGTCAAACGGGGCGGCGTTGGCGTCGCCGCTTCGGGGAGTCGCGCCCTATGGGCAGGCCGGGCGCCGCTTCCATCGCGCTGAAACTGCCGCCCCGTGGGCGTGCCGAGTGGGCTCGAACTATGCTGATGCCAGCGCCCGCGCGCGAACCATCCCTAGGAGGCGCCGATTGAGCGAACCGTTTCTGTTCCTGGACCCGGCATGCTGTGACCTGCCGGAGCCGCTTGCCAATGATATCCGCCTGCTGGACCGTCTCCTCGGTGAAATGCTCACCCAACAGGAGGGCCCCGAACTGGCCCGCCTGGCGCGCCGGCTCTGCCATGACGATGCGGAAGAGGCGTATTCGCTGATCAGCCGTATGCCGGAGCTGCAGGACCCGCTGGTGGTGCAGCGCCTGCTGCGGGCCTTTACCGCGCTGTTCCAGTTGCTGAACGCGGCCCAACAGAAGGAGATCGTGCGCGTAAACCGGCAGCGGCGAACGCAGTTGTCCGGCGCGCCGCGTCCCGAAAGCATCGCCGAGGCGGTTCTAGCCCTGAAGAACGCGAACGTATCCGCGGACGGGGTGCGGCGCCTGCTTTCGCGGCTGGATATCTGCCCCACCCTCACGGCCCACCCCACCGAGGCGCGCCGGCGCGCTGTGCTGGACAAGCTGCAGACGATCTCGGAATGCCTCATGGAAGGGGCTGAAACCACCCGCTCGTTCCGGCTGGACCGCCCGCTGGATACCGAGGGCCTCGCCGAGGGCGCCCTTCGCCGCGCCCTTCTGGAGTTGTGGCGAACCGACGAGTTGCGCTCTACCGCCATGACCGTCGACGATGAAGTGCGCAACGCCCTCTACTACTTCGACCACGGCATTATGGATGTGGTCGCCTGGCTGCACGACGACCTCCGCTCCGCACTCTCCGCCTGCTATCCCGGCGAGGCGTTTGAGATTCCGGCCTTCCTCACCTTCCGAAGCTGGGTGGGCGGCGACCGTGACGGCAACCCCCATGTGACCGCGGATGTTACCTGGCGAACGCTGCTGGCCCACAAGCGCCTCGCTTTGCGCGCCTGGCGGCGGCGGGCCGAGGCGTTGCAGCGCGAGCTCACTCAGAGCGCCCGCCAGGCCGGCGTGGCGCCGGAGTTGATAGCTTCGATCGAGGAGGACCGCCGGTCTATCGCTCTGCCGGAAGACGTGGAACGTCACCACGAAAACGAGCCGTACGCGTTGAAGCTGGCGTTTGTGCGGGCGCGGCTCGAAGCCACCGAGCGGAGTCTGGACGGCCTCGGCGACTGGCGCGCCGAAGGGCCTTCCTTCGCGCCCCGTCCGCCCGCCTATGAGAATGCCGGGCAGCTCCTCGCCGATCTCCGCCTCATCCAGTCCAGCCTGCGGAACAACAATGGCGCGGCGCTGGCGGACGAAGGCCCGCTGGCCCATTTCGTCACGCAGGTTCAGGCGTTTGGATTCCGCCTGGCGAGCCTCGATGTGCGGCAGCACAGCGAAGCGCAGGAGCGCTTTCTCGACGAGGCCTTCCTGGCGGCCGGCGCGTTGCCCGAGGATCGCCCTTACTCGTCGCTGCCCGAGCCGGACAAGGTACGCCTGCTGACCCGTGAGCTCATGGGCGTGCGGCCCCTGTTGCCCCGCGGCTGGCTCCCCTCCGAGGCGGCGCGCGACCTGCCGCAGCTCTTCGAGGTCATCGGCCACGCGCAGCGCTACATCTCGCCCGAGTCCGTGACCTCCTACATCATCAGCATGACCCACGGCCTGAGCGATATCCTGGAGCCGCTGGTGATCGCCAAGGAAGCCGGCCTCGTGCGGTGGCGAGCCAGCGCGAACGGCCTCGCGATGGAGAGCGACCTGGACATCGTGCCGCTATTCGAGACGATTGATGACCTGAATGGCTGCGACGCTCTGATGACCACCCTGTTCGCCAACCGCGCCTACCGCGCCCACCTTGCGGCGCGCGGCGGTTTCCAGGAGGTGATGCTGGGCTACTCGGACAGCAGCAAGGACGGCGGGTTCCTGGCCGCCAACTTCGCTCTCCACGATACCCAGGCTCGTCTGGCCGCGGTATGCCGTCGGGCGGGGGTGGAGTTGCGCCTGTTCCATGGGCGGGGCGGCACGGTGGGTCGGGGCGGCGGGCGGGCCAACCGCGCCATCCTCAGCCAGCCGCCCGGGTCGTGCACCGGGCGCATCCGCTTTACGGAACAGGGCGAGGTGGTGAGCTATCGCTACAGCCTGCCCCCGTTCGCCCACCGGCATCTGGAGCAGATCGCCAGCGCCGTGCTGCTTTCCGCGGGCCTCCATTCCGGCAGCCGGCCGGCGAGAAACGCCTGGATCGGGGCGATGCGCGAAATGGCCGCCCAGAGCCGAAGGGCTTACCGCGCGCTGGTGTACGATGATCCGGAGTTCTGGGACTTCTACGTCCAGGCGACCCCTATCGGGCATATCAGTCAGCTTGCCATCGGCTCACGCCCCGCCCGGCGGCCGGATGGGAAAGGCGGCGGCATCGAAAACCTGCGCGCCATCCCGTGGGTGTTCGCGTGGGTGCAGAGCCGGTACGTGGCGCCGGGCTGGTATGGCCTGGGCAGCGCTCTGTTGTGGTACATCGACCAGGCGCCCGGCAATCTGGAGGCCCTGCGAGAGATGTACCGGAAGTGGCCGCTCTTTCACACCGTGCTCGACGACGCGCAGTTGGAGTTGATGCGCGCCCATATGCCGACGGCGGCGTTGTATGCGGCCCGGGTCCGCCCCGCCGAATTGGGCCGGCGTATCCACGCCGAGATCGAGGCGGAGTACGCGCGAACGCGGGAGACAGTATTGAGCGTGACCGGGGCCGGGGAGCTGCTGTCGCACGCATCCATGGTGCGGCGGATGATCGGTTTGCGGAACCCGGCCGTGCTGCCCCTGAGCCGCCTGCAAGTGGCGCTGATGGAGTCCGGCGGAACGCTGTCTCTTCTGAGCGAGACAGACGACCCCGCTTGGCGCGATGCCCTGCTCCTCAGCATCACGGCCATCGCCGCCGCCATGCAGAGCACGGGGTAACGGGCTCTACCGCCGCTCGCGGGCGGAACGGCGATCCAGGGTAATGAGCGCGCCGGAAAGCTCGGAGGGATCTGCGCCGGCGAGGAGGCGCAGGAGCCGGCGCAACACGCGCTCGGGGGCGGCGTGCAGATCCCGCAGCAAGATGATGCCGGCGAAGCGCCGCGGCTGGAAATCGCGCCGCCGGCGGAAGTCGCCGTCGGCGGTGAGCAGCACGAGCCCGAGGCGGCGGGACAGTTCGGCGACCTCACGATCCGTGGCGCGGGGGTCGGCGACATCTACAAGCCGGGTGATAGCGTGCCCCTCGCCGCGTAATGCCGCCAGGATGGGCTCGGGGACGCAATGATCGGCGAGGATCCTCATGGCGCCAATACGTTCCCGGCCGGACAGCCAGGCGTGTGGACGCTATGCGGCGGCGTTTGATGGTTCATTCCCCCAATTCCCTCCGGCGGCTCGGCTGGCCGCGCAACCCATGCTAGCGAACTGGCGCTGGACGGCGCTTCCGGGCGGGCTTGCCATTTCGACGCCCGCATCGGCAACATCGAAGCGTGCTCCCTCGATTATCATATCGGACCAAGACCTTCCTCGCTACGCTGGCGGCGGCGGCCGGCTGCGCCGCCGTGGCGTTGGCGGCGGCGAGCATGGGCGCCTCATGGGTAGTGGCCGCCGGTCTGGCATTCCTCTTCGGAGTTTGCGGCGCCAGCATCGTCTCGGAATGGGTCAGCGCGCCCTTGATGAAGCTGCTGGACTGGGCCGCGCGGCCCGAGACCACGCGCCTCCGGCTGCACTCCGGCGACGAGTGGCAGGACGCGGCGCAGCAGGTTCTGGCCGGGCGGCGGGAGGCGCGGCGACGCCTTGCCGAAGCGTCCACGGAGCTGGCGCAGTTGCGCGCCGTGCTTTCCACCATGGCGGATGGCGTGCTGGTGGTCGATTCAGATGCCCGGGTTCGCCTTGTAAACGCCGCCGCCGCCGCCATCCTGGGCGTCACCGAGGAGCAGTCGCTGGGGCGTACCGTCATTGAATGCACGGTGAGCGGCCCGCTGGATGATGCCGTCCACAAAGCCCTGGGCGGAGAGGCTCAGGTGGCCGCCGATCTGGACCTTCTTTACCCGCAATCCCGCCGCGTGCGGGCCCTCGTCAGCGCCGCGGGGCACGGGCGCGACCGCGCCGCCGTGGCTGTGCTGCACGACCTAACGGAGACCTTCCGCCTGGACCAAGTGCGCCGTGATTTCGTGGCCAACGTGAGCCACGAGCTGAGAACGCCCGTTTCCGGCATCCAGACGTTGGCGGAGAACCTGCTGCAGGGCGCGCTGGATGACCGTGAGGCGGCGCTGGGGTTCCTGACTCACATCCTGCAGTCTACCCAGCGGCTGGTGGCGTTGGTGGATGACCTTCTGGGGCTGGCCCGCGCCGAGACCGCAGCCACAGTGGAACAAGCGCCGGTTCCCATCGGCCGCGTGGCCCGCGCCGTGATGGCCACGATGGACCCGCTGATCTCGGAGAAGGGGCTCGACGTGGGGGTGGATGTTCCGGATGACCTGGCCGCGCTCTCCGATCCCGAAAGCGTTCGGCAGATCATCGGCAACCTCGTGGACAACGCCGTGAAGTACACTCCGCCGGGGGGCAAAGTAGACGTTCGCGCGATGCGCGATGGCGACTGGGCGGTGGTGTGTGTCGCGGACACCGGTATCGGCATCCCCCAGGAAGAGCAGTCGCGCATCTTCGAGCGGTTCTACCGGGTGGATCGCCATCGCTCGCGCGAGGCAGGCGGCACGGGCCTCGGCCTCAGCATCGTGAAGCACCTCGTGGAGCGCGTGGGCGGCGCCGTCAGCGTTGCCAGCACCCCCGGCAAGGGCAGCGCCTTCACCGTCCGCCTTCCGGCGGCCTGAATAGTCGTCAGTCGTCAGTCGTCAGTAATCAGTCGTCAGTAATCAGTCGTCAGTCGTCAGTAATCAGTCATCAGTAATCAGTGATCAGTGATCAGCCCCAGGGCCCCGCGCCAGACGACAAGCGCGCTCCCGGACGGGGGCCTTGGGACTGACAACTGACGACTGATGACTGATGACTGACGCTAAGCCATCCTTTGCCTGTTCTTAGCCGCGCCTTAAGGGTGGCGAGCCGGCGGCCGGGGTAACATGGTTGTGGGGCCGAACCGTTTCCGAACCCGCCATTATGCCTGACAGTATTCTGATCATCGAGGACGAAAGCGCCATTGCCGAAGGGCTGGCGTATGCGCTGCGACAGGACGGCTTCCGTCCGCGCATCGCCGCCGACGGGGAAACCGGCCTGTCCGCGGCCCGAACCGATCCGCCGGACCTCATCCTGCTGGATCTTATGCTCCCCGGCCTCTCCGGCTGGGAGGTCTGCCGCGCCATCCGCAAGACATCCAGCGTGCCGATCATCATGGTCACCGCTCGCGCCGAAGAGATGGACCGCGTGCTGGGCCTGGAGCTGGGCGCCGACGACTACGTGGTGAAGCCGTTCTCCACCCGCGAGGTGGTGGCGCGCATCCGAGCCATCCTCCGCCGCACTGCCCCCTCGGAATCGCTCCCGGAACAATGCCTCAGCGCCGACGGCGTTACCATGGACGTCTCGCGTCGCGAGGTCACCGTGGATGGCCGCTCCGTCTCCTTCAGCCCCAAAGAGTGGGACCTGTTTGAGATACTCCTCCGCAACAAGGGCCGCGTGCTCACGCGCGACATCCTGCTGGAGCGCGTTTGGGGCGACGATTCGTACATGGACCGCGGCACTCTGGACGTCCACATCCGCTGGGTGCGCCAGAAGATCGAGCCGGACCCCAGCGCTCCCAGCCGCATCGTCACCGTGCGCGGCGTGGGCTACAAGTATGCCGGGTGACGTGAGGCAGTCGGGTTCGCGCGACACGCGCTGAAGCGAGTGAAGGAAGCGCTGCTTGGCCCCTTAAGCATGAGTTAAGCCATCGTTAATCGCCCTTGCAGCCCGCTTCCTTAAGATGACCACGGATCAATAGGAGGAAACGATGAAGCAGTTCTCACAATGCGGCCTTCTGCTTGCCGCGGCGGCGATATCGGTGGCGGGTTGCAACAAGCCGGCCACCAGCCAGAACGGCGGCTCTCCCGGTTCGCCGGCGACGCCCGCCGCCGGGATCACCGTGAAGGGCTCCGACACCATGGTGAACCTGGGCCAGGCCTGGGCCGAGGAGTTCCAGAAGACCCCGGGCAACCCGGCGGTTTCCGTTCAGGGCGGCGGCTCCGGCACCGGCGTGGCGGCTCTGCTCAACAAGAGCACGTCCATCGCCGAAATGTCTCGCGCCATGAAGCCCGAAGAGATTTCCAGCGCCAAGGCGAAGGGCATCACCGCCGTGGAAACCATTGTGGCGCGTGACGGCCTCTCCGTCATCGTCAACAAAGATAACCCGGTGGAGAAACTCTCCATTCCGCAGCTTTCCCAGATCTTCCAGGGCAAGTACAGCAACTGGAAGCAAGTGGGCGGCCCGGATCTCCCCATCACTCTCCAGAGCCGAGACAAATCCAGCGGCAGCTTCGACTTCTTCCTGAACCACGTGTTGCGCCACGGCAATGACAAGGGCCCGGAGCAGTACGCGGCGTTCGCGCGCTTGCAGCCTTCCTCGCAAAGCATCGTGAAGGAAGTGGAGAACAACAAGGGCGCCATTGGTTATGTGGGCCTCGGCTACGTTAAGGGCGCCAAGATCAAGGATCTCGCCGTCTCCAAAACCGATGCCGGCCCATTCGTGAAGCCCACCGTGGATACGGTGCTGGGCGGAACCTACCCCATCGCCCGCCCGCTCTACTTCTACACGGACGGCCAACCGGCCGGCGACGTGAAGAAGTACGTGGACTTCGTGCTCTCCCCCGCCGGCCAGGCCGTGGTCACATCCATGGACTTCGTGCCGGTGAAGAAGTAGGCAAACCGGGCTCCGGTTTCCGAACGCGGAAGCCGGAGCCCGGCCCAACGATATGGTTACAACCCCAACCGATTCGCGGATCGCGGTGAGCGCCAAGCGCAAGCGTCGCAAGGCCGTGGAAGTCGCCGCTGAGAGCGTTATCTGGGCGGCCGGCGTGCTGTCGGTCATCCTGGTGGCGCTCATCTTCATCTTCCTGCTGCGCGATGCGCTGCCGCTTCTGAAGACGCACAGCCTGTGGAGCGTGCTCACGGGTCGCGCTTGGTATCCCACCGATGAGACGTTCGGCTTCATGCCGCTCATCGTGGGTTCCGCCCTCGTGACGCTCGGAGCCGTTGCCGTGGCGGTTCCGATTGGAGTGGCGGCCGCGATCTACGTTGGCGAGATCGCCCCGGCCCGGGTGCGCGAGGTCTTGAAACCCGCCATCGAAATGGTGGCGGCCGTGCCCAGCGTTGTGATCGGCTTCATCGGCCTCGTGGTGCTGGGCCCGCTGCTGCAGAACGTCCTCCACCTGGATAGCGGCACCGTGGCCCTCACCGGCAGCGTGATGCTGGCCTTCATGGCGCTTCCCACCATCGTGAGCATCGCCGAGGATGCGCTGGCAACCGTGCCGCGCGACTTCCGCGCGGGCAGTCTGGCCTTGGGCGCCACATCATGGCAGACGGTGTGGCGCGTTCAGCTTCCCGCCGCCAAGTCCGGCATCGTGGCGGCCGTGATGCTGGGCATAGGGCGGGCCATCGGCGAGACGATGACCGTGCTGATGGTCACCGGCAACGCATTTGCGCAGACGAAGGTCATCAACGGCCAGATCGTGACGGTGATGCCCTACACGCTATTCCAGTCCGTGCGCACCATGACGGCCACCATCGCCGCCGAGATGGGCGAAACGGTGCAGTACAGCACGCACTACAACGCGCTCTTCATGCTGGGCGTGGTCCTCTTTGCCATCACCTTCGTGGTGAACCTGCTGGCGGACATCGCGTTGCACCGAATGCCGAAGCATGGCTGAATCCGATACCGGACGAATTATGACGGACCAATCGCTGAAAAGGAAGGGGCGCCGGCTGGGCGAGGATGCGGCGGTGGCGGTGACCGCGCTCTCCGCGCTGGCCATCGTCCTCCCCGTGGCGGCCATCGTTGTGCTGCTCGTCGTGCGCGGCGGGCGCGCCATCACGTGGGAGTTCCTCACCGCGATGCCGCGCAACCATATGATCGACGGCGGCATCTTCCCCGCCATCCTCGGCACGCTCTACCTGGTTCTCGGCACGGTGCTGGTGGCGCTGCCGCTGGGGATCCTGGGCGCCGTGTACCTGGCCGAATACGCCCGGCAGGGCCCCATGACGCGCATCATCCGCCTGGCCATCGTGAACCTCGCCGGAGTTCCCAGCATCGTCTTCGGCCTGTTCGGGTACGGCGTGTTCGTCCTGTTGCTGAAGTTCGGCGCCTCCATCCTGGCGGGCTCCCTGACGCTGGCGCTTCTGGCGCTGCCGCTGGTGATCACCGCCACCGAGGAGGCGTTGCGCGCCGTGCCGAAGAGCTTCCGCGAGGCCAGCCTTGCGCTGGGAGCCACGCGGTTCCAGACGATCTGGAGGGTGATCCTGCCCGGCGCGCTGCCCGGCATCCTCACCGGCGCCATCCTCAGCATCGGACGCGCTGCCGGCGAAACGGCCCCGATCCTGTTCACGGCGGCCGTTTTCTACCAGAAGGACCTGCCCCACAGCATCTTCAGCCCCGTGATGGCCTTGCCCTATCACCTGTATATCATGGCCACGCAGGTGCCGGACGCCCCGCCCCAGTTGCAATGGGGCACGGCGCTGGTGCTGCTCTTGCTTGTGCTGGCGGCCAACATGGGCGCCATTGTGTTGCGCTCGCGGTTGCGGGCGACGAGGAACTGGTGATGTCAACCGCTGTGCTTGAAGAGCCCTCCGAAACCGCCGCGAACGAAGGCCTGCGGGGGGGCGGGAATCCCCCGCCGCCTGCCATCCGCATGTCAACGCGCGGATTGAACGTTCACTATGGCGCTTTCCAGGCGCTAACCGATGTGACCATAGACGTGCACGCCAACGAGATCCTCGCCCTCATCGGCCCGTCCGGCTGCGGCAAAAGCACTTTCCTGCGCTGCCTCAACCGCATGAACGACCTCGTGGATGGGGCCCGCGTCTCCGGCGAGGTCCTGCTGGACGAGCAGAACGTGTACGCCCCCGATGTGGATCCGGTGCTGCTCCGCACCCGCGTTGGGATGGTCTTCCAGCGCCCCAACCCCTTCCCCATGAGCGTGTACGACAACGTGGCTTACGGCCCGCGCCTCCACGGCCATCAGCGGAAGAGCGATCTGGATGACCTGGTGGAGCAGAGCCTGCGCCGCGCCGCGCTGTGGGATGAGGTGAAGGAGAAGCTGAAGGGCTCGGCCATGGCTCTCTCCGGCGGCCAGCAGCAGCGCCTCTGCATCGCCCGCGTGCTGGCCGTGCAGCCGGAAGTGCTTCTGATGGACGAGCCGGCCTCGGCGCTAGACCCCATCAGCACCCTGAAGATCGAGGATCTGATGCGCGAGCTGGAAAAGACCCTCGCCATTGTCATCGTCACCCACAACATGCAGCAGGCCGCCCGCGTTAGCGACCGCACCGGCTTCTTCCTCACGGGCGACCTGGTGGAGGTTGGCCCCAGCCAGATCATGTTCACCAACCCGTCCGACAAGCGCACGGAAGACTACATCACGGGTCGATTTGGTTAGGCGTGGTATAATAGCGGAACCAAAGAGGAAGGGATGACACAACCACGATGGAATCAGCGTTGAAGGCAACTCCACGCCAGCAGTTTGAACAGCAACTGAACGCGGTGCAGCAGGATGTGCTCCGCATGGGCAGCGTTGTGGAGCAGATGCTCCACAAGTCCATGGAAGCCTACCGCCGCCGTGACCCCTCGCTGGTGGAAGAGGTGCAGAGGCTGGACGACGTGGTGGACAAGTACAACCTCGACATCGAGACCGAGTGCCTGAGCCTCCTGGCGCTCCAGAACCCCATGGCGCGCGACCTGCGCGTCATCGCCGCCGCCCTCAAGATCATCACGGATATCGAGCGCGTTGGCGATTACTGCATCGACATCGCCCGCACAGCCGGCCGCCATTTCGACGAGCCGCCCCTTCCCCCGCTGGCCGCCCTGTTCACGATGACCGAGCTCGTGAACCGCATGCTCCGCGAGACCCTGCAGGCCTTTGTGAACCGTGACCTGGACCTCGTGCAGCAGATGATCCTGGACGACGACGAGGTGGATCACTTCTACAGGACCATCCACGACGACATGGTCGCCCTCATCCGGCAGGACGGCAGCGTCGCCGCCCAGGCCGTGGCCACCCTGATGACCGCCCGCTACCTGGAGCGCATCGCCGACCACATCACCAACGTCGGCGAGCGCGTCTACTACGTGGAAACGGGCGACCACAAAGAGCTGCACCAGTAGCCCCCCCCTCCTCAATCCTGCCCCGTTGGCGCCGGGGGAGCCTCCGAAACGGGTTGGCACTAGTGCCGCGTTCGAGTGAACCTGTGAGTTGGCCAGTCTGTTGAGGAGCGTCCTCGGCATAGAGATAGCCGACGGGCAGGGCAAGCCCAGCCCCTACCCTGTAGGCCCGGCCGTCCACCGATCGGTGGATGGAGACACCGAACTGGTAGGGGCTGGGCTTGCCCTGCCCTCGGAGCCTCAGATTGGCCCTCGCGCCTCGCAGGAACAGATCCTACCGAACATAGTAATAGTCCCGCTTCGCACTGAATCGGTACCTTCGGCCCAGGCGGCGGCCGTTCGCGTTGGCTTACCTTTGTGGTAGATGACCACGAAGGAGGCCGAACCCATGCAGATATCCACGCCGGCGCGACGCTATGCGGCGCGGGTTCCCACTTCCCGTAACCCGCATCTCTGCTTCCAGACGCTGCGCCACACGGGCCTGGCCCGCGTTGCGCGCGGGCTGATGTATCGGGCGCTGGTAGGGCCGTCCGGCTGGCCGTTGCGGTTCCGCGCTCCAGATGAAGTATCCGCATGGGGGGGCGGCGTGAGCTCGCATCTCTATGTGCACCTCCCGTTCTGCCGCCAGATCTGCCCGCACTGCCCTTACGCCAAGACGCTGTACACCGAGGCGCGCCACCGGTTGTACGGCGCCGCTTTGGAGGCCGAGTTAGCCGCCTACCTGGCGCGTGAAGACGCCCCGTCCGTCCAGTCGCTCTACTTCGGGGGCGGCACCCCGACCGCCACGCCGGACCTCATCGAGCGCACGATCGCTCAGGTCTCTCCCCGGCTAACGGCCGGGGTCGAAATCGGCGTGGAGGTGCACCCGGCGGACGCCTCGCCGGCCATGCTGGCCCGGCTCCGCGCCGCGGGCGTTACGCGCATCAGCCTGGGCATCGAGTCGCTCCGCCCCGACTTGCTGCGCCTGTTGGGGCGCCGCTACTCGCCGGAGGAGGCGCTAAGCGCCATCTCGGCGGCCCGGGAGGCCGGCTTCGAGTGCGTGGATGTGAACCTGATCTTCGGCATCCCCGGGCAGACCGTTGACGACCCGGCGAACGACGCCGCGCGTTGTCTGGAATTGGGGGCGGACCAGATCTCGGCCTACCAGCTTTTCACCTTCGTCCACACTCCCCTGGGAGACCGGGTGCGCCAAGGCGAGTTTCCCGTCTATGGAGAGCGGGCGCGTCTGAAGGCCCAGCGCCGCGTCGCTCGCGTCTGCCGCGCGTCTGGGATCGAGCAGACCTCGCCATGGAACTTCACTCGCCCCGGCGTGGCGCCGTACAGCACCGTCACCCAGGAGGACTACGTGGGGTTTGGGGCCGGGGCGGGCTCGAAGGTGGACGGCGCGTTCTGGTTCAACACGTTCTCGGTCGACGAGTATTCCCGCGCGCCGGGGCACGGGCCGGCGCTGGTGATGGATGTGGATGAGCGGTTCCGCCGGGCCCACTGGCTGTACTGGCGGCTATACCGCCTGTCCGTTAACGAAGATGAATACGAAACCCTGTTTGGACGCAGCCTGAACCGCGATTTCGGCCTCCCGCTGCGCGCCCTTGCGGCAACCGGCATGGCGCGGCGCGAGGGCCGGGCCTGGCGCGTTACCGGCTTCGGAGCGGTCTGGATGCACCGCCTGCAACAGCTCTTCTCCATTACGTACATCGACGACCTCTGGGAGCGCTGCCAGTCCGAGCCGTGGCCGCAGGAAGTCGTGCTGGCATGAAGGAGAGGATGCCGGTGCTGACGCTCAACCTGGCCCTGCTCGCCATGCGCGCCCTCAGGGGCGTTACGGTTCAGAGGAGCTTGCCGCTGGCGGGAACCGTGATCCTGACCGACGCTTGCAACCTCCACTGCCGGCACTGCGGAGTGAGCAACATCCGCCGTCGTATGGCGGAGTATCCGGAAGTGCGACGCGTGATGGAACGGTACCGTGAACAGGGCATCGGCGTCTTGTTCTTCGCCGGCGGCGAGCCAACCCTCTGGCGCGGTGAAGGCCGCGGCCTGGATGACCTCTGCCGGGAGGCGAAGGAAATGGGGTTCGCCCTCGCGATCGTCGTCACGAATGGAACGGTGACGCTCAACCTGCCGCACCCGGACCTTGTGTTCCTCAGCATCGACGGAACCCCGCCGACGCACGATGCCATCCGTGGCGAGACCTTTGCGGCGATCATGGCGAACCTGGACGCGGCGCCTCCGGGGTTGAACGTGTGTCTCTTCGCCGCCATCAACAATCTGAACTACCGCGAGGTGGAGGCTCTTGCCGCCCTCGCGTATGAGCATCCCCGCATCCGGTCGATCTCCTACAACTTGCACACGCCGCATCCCGGAACCGAGGGGCTCGCCCTTGCGCCCGACCAGCGCCGTGAGGCCGTGGCCGCCATCATCCGGGCGATCGATGCTGGATACCCGGTGATGAACCTTCGCCCGGCTCTGGAGGAGCAGTTGGCCGGCGGCCATCACGAACCGTGTCGCCAGCACATCGTGTGGGAAGAGGGCCGCTGGTTCACGTGCGGGCGGTGCAGCGAGTCGCCCAGGTTGTGCGATCAGTGGGGCTACCTTTTCGCATCGGAGATGGCCTGGATCGTCAGGGGCGGCCCCGCGGCGCTCCTGGCAGCCGCGCGCACGTATGCGCGCTCTTTGGGCTGAGCGAGACCGTGGGTCACAAAGAGCGGCGCCAGGCCGGGCCCTACCCCACCACCCGCACGGTCAGCGGCTTGTTGTCCAAACCCTCTTTCGGGCCGAGCCACAGGGGGCCGTACCAGGCGGCCCCTCCGCCCGCCAGCAGGATCACCAGTGTGTTTTCCGCGCCCCATTTCAGGCGGTCGGCCGGAACGGCGAGGGCGGCGGGCCAGGCGATTCCCCTCGGAACCTCCGCGGCGCCCAGCGGCCGGCCGTTCAGCGCCACGGAGATCGTGCGCTCCTCGATGACGCCCCCGTAGAGCAGGATGGGCCGCTTCCCCCACCCGGCCGGTTTGGCGGGCAGGTGGAACGTGATCTGCAAGGGCGAACCGGGCTCCAGTTGCACGGCCCCCGAGGCGCGGATGGGGGCCAGAGCCGGCTTCGGCGGCGCCGGCCGGAAGCCGATGCGCTTCAGGGCCGCGCGCGGCGCCGCGTTCTTCATGAACAGGCGCTGGATCAGACCGGTGCGCTGATTCTCAATGGAGAGCAGCGTCGCGCCGGTGTCGATGCCCACCACGTCCTGCGCCCACCAGTCCTTGTCGATGTTGAAGCCGTCCGAAAAGCCGTAGCGGCCCCAGAGGCGCGGGCGGTATCGGTCCAGCATCGCCCGCAGCGCGCGGCGGCTCTCTACTGGGGTGAACATGAACGATCCGCCCGCCGCGTGGGGGTTCACGGTGCCGTCCTGCCACGCCCCGCCGGGCTCGGCGGAGTAGGCGGCATAGCCGTCCGGACCGTCGCCGGCGGTAAGGCCCCACACGTCCGGGCCGTATCCCTTATGGTTGGCGGCCTGGTCGATGCAGAACCGGCGGTTCGCCAGCGTGTTGACGCGGGCGTTCTCCCAGTAGTCGGCCACGCCGTCGGTGCGATGGTGGAAGTCCACGTAGAGGTTGGGGTACTGGTTCACGAAGAGCGAAGAGCCGGCGATGGAGGAGTACGGGCCGTAGCGGGCGATCCAGCGGCCGAGCCTGCCCCACTGCGCCGGGTCGGTGGGGTGCGTGGGCGATCCGATGGCCAGCGTGTAGAGGATGAGCGCCTCGGAGTACCCGCTGTAGTCGAACGCCAGGAACTCGCCTTCCTCGGGGCGCGAGCCGTGGCAAATGAAGCCGCGCGGCGACCAGTATACCCAGTCCACGCGCCGGTAGAGGCGCTCGGCGATGCTCTTCGTCTCGCCGCCGAAATACTCGCCGGCGGTGAGGGCGCCGCACAGCAGGAGCGCGGTGTCGATGGTGGAGTATTCGCATTTCCACGCGCGCTCGCCGGTCTTGAAGTGGATGAAGTGTGGGTAGAGGCCGTGGCGCACGTCCGGGTCCTTCTCCAGCCAGCGCAGCGTAAGCAGAACGCGTTCCTGGGCGCGGGCGCGCGTCACCCATCCGTGTTCCGCGCCGATGCAGGCGGCGGAGAGGGCGAAACCGGTGGCGGCGGTGCTGCCCACGTCGTACGTGTCGGGCTCGAAGTTGTGCGAGCGGTCCTTCGTGAGGCCGGTGACGGGGTCGGTTTCGTTCCAGAAGAAGAGGAAGGAACGGCGCTGGACCTCATCCAGGAAGGGGTCGCGGGCGGTGATCGCCGCGGCGGGCCGGGCCGCCGCGAGGGCGAGCAGGATCACCGAAATGAGTAGGCGCATAGTTGAGTCCCTCCTCCTGGCGGCATGCCGCTTGGGCGCCATGCCCGGATTTGTCAGCTCTGTTCGACGCGGCGTGTCATCCATCTTACCACGGGATGCCTATGGAGGTAAACGTTTGCCTTGGCGCGTTTCTTGCATGTTGCATGAGTTGTCCCCACTGGGCCAAAGTGGAGCGAAATCGACGAAGGAGTGTGTCTCATGCGCGTTTCCATCCGATCTGTCGTCACCGGCGCCGCCTTGCTGGCGCTGGCCGGCACGGGCGCCATCGCCAACGCCGCCGCCAATATGGTTCTGGCCCCCCGCGTGTACAACGATCAGCCGGCGGCCAGCATGCTGATGTCCGTGGGCGGCGGCAATGCCTACATGTCCGAATCCGGCCTTAGTTCCGGCCATGGCCTGAACCGGGATGACGCCCTCATCTCCGACGACGGCATCACCCCAAAACTGGTGGGCACTACCGACTACTTCACCATCGCCGCGGACCTCACCCTTTCCAGCCCGGACCCCGCGGGCGAAGTGGAGGCCGGTCTCCGCGTCTACGGTCCCACCGACACCCAGCTCGTGATCCACACCAATGGCGATAAGGTCTCCTTCTTCGCCGGTTGGCCGTTCGACTTCAAGAACCTAACGGCCGGGCATCCCGAGAACATGGGCGCGTTGGACAAGACTTACAGCCTGCAGATGCAGTACCTGAACATCGCCGGCACCAACGGCATGATCGCCTCCATCAACGGCGTTGACACGGGCTTTATGCCCGCCTTGAACACGTTCCCGGGCGGATACAAGGGCCTGGAGCCGAATGAGAAGGTGGGTCTCTACTTCCAGATGGGCAATGGGGCCGGTTCGGCCACGTTCTCGAACATCAAGTTCGGCGTAACCCCGGACGACCTCGTTCCGGTGCAGGCCACTCCGGCCGCCGTGCCGGAACCGGGCAGCCTCGCTCTCCTGGCCATGGGCGCCCTACCCCTCCTGGGACTGCGCCGCCGCAAGTAATCCGCTGTTCGACGACCGTCAAACGGCATGAGCCGGGGCCGGCGCATCCTGGAAGCGTATTCCAGAGTGCTCCGGCCCCGGCTCATGCCGTCTAGCGGTCGTCGGCCAGTGTTCCAGACATCGTGTCCATCAGCACATCCACGGGGCGGATGTCCTGGCAGCGGGACGGCGGGTAAAGGCCGGCGCACTCCGGACACAGACGCGGGTCCAGCACGAATACGGCGTTCATGATGGTGATGCCCTCAAGGGGCGTGTCCGGCAGACAGGCATTGCACTGGATACAACGTTCCGGGTTGTTGCGCTTGGCCATCGCGGGCGCTTTCCTTCCCATTTCCGGGGCGGCGGCCGATTTCGGCGCGCGGCTTTTCCCCCATAGTTAACCACTACAGCACCTTCCGGGCCGTTTGCTATGGGAAAAAGGCCACCTCAACTGGTACGCCGGTACCGCTGGCGGGGGAGGTGGTGTATAATGGAAGCGAGGAGATGGCCATGATCACACCCAATCGCAAACCGGGGAAAATCCAAGTGAGTGTGCTGGACGCGAACGACCTGTTGCGCGAAGGCCTCGTGATGCTCCTTGACCGCTCAGACGAGTTCGCCTGTCCGGGCAACTGGCGCGATGCCGCCGCGGCCATGAAGGAACTGAAGGAGATTCAGCCGGACGTGCTCCTTGTGGACATGAAGTTGCCCGGCCAGTCTGGTTTCCGCGTGCTGGAGGCGCTTCCCACCCTCAGCCCGCGCACCAAAGCGGTGGTGATGGTGGACTGCCGCGCCGATGACTGCGTGGTGCTGAACCCGCGCCGCTACGGCGAGCGCGACGCTACCCGCATCGTCCCGCAACCCTTCTCGGCCCCGGATGACTGCCTCCAGATGGCCCTCAAGGCCGGCGCCTCCGGCGTGATGCACAACCATTGCTCCTTTGATTACCTGGCCAAGGCGATCCGCGCCGTGCATGGGGGGCGCTACTGGATGGAACTCCCCACGGCCAACCGCCTCGCCGAGCAGTACCTGCTCACGATGCGCCCCTCTCACCTCCATGATGAAGCGGGCGCCGAGAAGCTGACGCTCCGCGAACGGCAGGTGGCCAGCCTTGTTTCCCAGGGCCGCAGCAACAAAGAGATCTCGCGCGAACTCCACCTCGGCTACTCCACGGTGAAGAACTACGTCTCCAGCATCCTCGAAAAGCTGGACCTGCGCGACCGCACTCAGATCGCCCTCTACGCGCTGGACAAGGCGTGAGGGAGTTATCAGTCTTCAGTTTTCAGTCATCAGCCCGAAGGCTCCAAACAATGAGCAAGCTTGCTCGTTGTTTGGAGCCTTCGGGCTGATGACTGAAAACTGAAGACTGATAACTCTCCCGGTACCATGGTACTAGTCCTACTCCCTCATTTCCCGTTGCAGGGCCACTCGATTCTGCCGTAGCCTAATATAAGAACAGCCTAGGCGTCACAGGTTCGGTTATATATAGCGTGACGCGGCCACCCAGAAGGGGAGAGATTCTATGGAACGTATCCAGGCCGTTATGGACGGCAATGAAGCTGCCGTGTCAATCGCCTACAAGACGAGTGAAGTCATTGCTATTTACCCGATCACACCCTCGTCCCCCATGGGCGAGTCGGCAGATGAGTGGGCTGCCAAAGGCAAGACCAACATTTTCGGCACCGTGCCCTTCGTGCAGCAGATGCAGTCCGAAGGCGGAGCCGCCGGCGCCGTGCACGGCGCCCTGCAGACCGGATCGCTGACCACCACGTTCACCTCCAGCCAGGGCCTGCTGTTGATGATCCCCAACATGTATAAGATCGCGGGGGAACTCACCAGCACGGTGTTCCACATCGCCGCCCGCTCGCTGGCCACCCATGCGCTGTCCATCTTCGGTGACCACTCCGACGTGATGGCCGTGCGCCAGACCGGCTGGGGCATGTTGTTCGGCAACTCCGTTCAGGAAGTGCACGACATGGCGCTGATCGCCCAGGCCGCCACGCTGGAATCCCGCGTGCCGTTCCTGAACGTCTTCGACGGCTTCCGCACCAGCCACGAAGTCGCCAAGATCGAAGTGATCCCGGACGACGTGATCAAGGCGCTCGTGAACCAGGATCTGGTGCGCGCTCACCGCATGCGCGGCCTTTCGCCGGACCGCCCGGTGATGCGCGGAACCGCCCAGAACCCCGACATCTACTTCCAGGCGCGCGAAGCGTGCAACCCGTACTACGACGCCACCCCCGGCATCGTGAAGAACCTCATGGCGAAGTTCGCGGAGCTGACCGGCCGCGAGTATCACCTTTTCGACTACGTGGGCGCCCCTGACGCCGAGCGCGTTGTGGTGATGATGGGCTCCGGCTGCGAGACCACCGAGGAAACCGTGAAGGTCCTCACCGCCGCCGGCGAGAAGGTGGGCCTCCTGAAGATCCGCCTCTTCCGCCCGTTGGCCGTGGAAGAGATGATCGCCGCCCTGCCCGCCACCACGAAGACCATCGCCGTGCTGGACCGCACCAAGGAGCCCGGCGGCGCCGGAGAGCCCCTCTACCAGGACGTCCTTACGGCTCTTGCCGAGGGCATGGCGGCCGGATCCGCCCCGTTCCAGGCGTTCCCGAAGGTCATCGGCGGCCGCTACGGCCTCTCATCCAAGGAGTACACGCCGGCCATGGCCAAGGCCGTGTACGACGAGATGGCCAAGGCTCAGCCGAAGAACCACTTCACCGTGGGCATCATGGACGACGTCACCAACACCAGCATCGCGTTCGACCCGTCCTTCACCGTGGAGCCGGACAGCGTGGTTCGCGCGATGTTCTACGGGTTGGGCTCTGACGGCACCGTCGGCGCCAACAAGAACACCATCAAGATCATTGGTGAGCAGACCGAGCTGAACGCCCAGGGCTACTTCGTTTACGACAGCAAGAAGTCCGGCTCCGTTACGGTTTCGCACCTGCGCTTCGGCCCCGAGCCGATCCACGCCCCCTACCTCATTGACAAGGCGCAGTTTGTGGCCGTTCACCAGTTTGAGTTCCTGGAGAAGTTCCCGGTTCTCAGCCAGGCCATGCCCGGCGGAACCGTGCTGCTGAACTCGCCCTTCGCTGCGGACAAGGTCTGGGACGTTCTTCCCGGCGGCGTGCAGCGCGAGATCATCGAGAAGGGCCTCAGCCTTTACGTGATTGACGGCTACGAAGTGGCCAAGGCCACCGGAATGGGCGGCCGCATCAACACAATCATGCAGACCTGCTTCTTCGCGCTCTCCAAGGTCCTGCCGAAGGATGAGGCCATCGCCCACATCAAGAAGGCGATCCAGAAGACCTACTCCAAGCGTGGCCAGGCTGTTGTGGACAAGAACTTCGCCGCCGTGGACGCCGCCCTTGCGCACCTCCACCAGGTGGAAGTACCCGCCGCATGGACCACGAAAGTGGACGAAGCCAACGGCGGCGCCGTGGACTACTACGCTGACGCCAGCGACTTCGTGAAGAAGGTCACCTCCGAGATGATTGCGGGCCGCGGCGAAGAGCTGCCGGTCTCCGCGATGCCGAAGGACGGCACCTACCCCACCGGCACCACCAAGTACGAAAAGCGCAACGTGGCGATGGAAGTGCCCGTTTGGGAGAACGACCTCTGCATCCAGTGCGGCAAGTGCGTGATGGTGTGCCCCCACGCCGCCATTCGCGCCAAGGTGGCCGACCCGGAGGCCATTGCGGCCGCGCCGGAAGGATACAAGACGTCGCCGGCCAAGTGGAAGGAACTCCCGGGCAAGCTCTTCACCCTCCAGGTGGCGGTGGAAGACTGCACGGGCTGCACCCTCTGCGTGGACGTCTGCCCCGCCAAGGACAAGGCCGAGCCGGAGCGCAAGGCCCTGAATATGGCGCCGCAGCGCCCCATCCGTGAGGCCGAGGCCCAGAAGTGGGAGTTCTTCCTCTCTCTGCCGGACGAAGTTGATCCCCGCATCATCAAGTTCAACAACCCGAAGAACCTCCAGCTTGCTCAGCCCCTCTTCGAGTTCAGCGGCGCGTGCGCCGGCTGCGGCGAAACGCCGTACCTGAAGCTGCTCAGCCAGCTCTTCGGCGATCGCGCCGTCATCGCTAACGCCACGGGTTGCTCCTCCATCTACGGCGGCAACCTGCCCACCACCCCGTGGACGAAGAACAAGGAAGGCCGCGGCCCCGCCTGGAGCAACAGCCTCTTCGAAGACAACGCCGAGTTTGGCTTGGGCATGGCCCTCACGGTCGGCCAGCAGACCCGATACGCTCAGCAACTGGCTGCTGAGCTCCGCGACGAGTACGGCTTCGACCTGTGGTACGAGATTGCCCACGCCGACCAGAGCGACGACATCGGCATCCACGCCCAGCGCTGCCGCGTTGAAGAACTGAAGGCTCGCCTCGAAGCCAAGAATGACCCGCGCTGCAAGGACCTCCTGCAGCTCGCCGATTCCCTGGTGAAGAAGAGCGTGTGGATCATCGGCGGCGATGGCTGGGCCTACGACATCGGCTTCGGCGGACTGGACCATGTCCTCTCCTCCGGGCACAACGTCAACGTCCTGGTCCTCGACACCGAGGTCTACTCCAACACCGGCGGCCAGGCCAGCAAGGCCACTCCGCGCGGCTCCGTGGCGAAGTTCGCTTCCGGCGGCCGCAGGAGCGCCAAGAAGGACCTGGGTCGCATGGCGATGGCCTACGGCAACGTTTACGTTGCCCAGGTTGCCCTCGGCGCCAGCGACACGCAGACGATCAAGACCTTCCTCGAGGCCGAGTCCTACGACGGCCCCTCGATCATCATCGGCTACGGTCACTGCATCGCCCACGGCCTGGACATGGGCCAGGGCCTGCGCCACCAGAAGCTCGCGGTTGAAAGCGGCTACTGGCCGATCTACCGCTACAACCCGCGGCTGACGGAGCAGGGCAAGAACCCGTTCGTGTTGGACTGCAAGACCCCCACCCTTCCGCTGGAGCAGTTCCTCTACACGGAGAGCCGCTACCGCAGCCTTCAGCAGTCGGATCCGGAAGAAGCCAAGATCCTTCTGGAAGAAGCGCGCGTGGACATCCAGACGCGCTGGGACGAGTACACCCGCATGGCCGCCCCGCGCGAAGCCAAGCCGGTTGCGTAGTAGCTGTCAGCCATCAGCTGTCAGCGATCAGCCCGAAGGCCCCG